>CAJTDX010000024.1 GCA_910575155.1 Lachnospiraceae bacterium | reverse complement strand
AACGGCATTAAATCTTAAAAGGATGATAAAGGCCATGGCATAGAGAACCATGACTTTTTTCTTTGGAATATTTCTGTTATTTTTGCTAGATTTTTATCATGATATCTTGTGACATTTACGAATTAGGAGGTTTGTCAACAGCTCGAGCTTGCGACAAAGTCGGATACCGCCGCCGAAATAGGAAAATCACAGAATGAAAGCCGTGACCAAGTATTCCGCTATATCCGTCTGACTTACCTTATCCCCGAACTGCTTGACAAGGTTGACGAGGGCATTGTCGCACTCAGCCCCGCCGTAGAACTGTCCTACCTCTCCAAAGAACAGCAGAAAATATTGCTTGACGCAATGAGCCTGAACGACTGCACACCCTCCCACACACAGAGTATCCGCATGAAGAAACAGGCGCAGCAGAATACTCTTTCTTCGGACAGTATTTATGAAATCATGTCAGAGGAAAAAGGCAACCAGACCGAACGTATCAGCTTTAAAGTACAGGATTTAAAGGGATTTTTCCCGAAAAACTTTACGCAAAAACAGATGACGGACACGATTCTGAAACTGCTTTATGAGTACAACAGAAAACTGGAACGAAGCCACAGAAGCCGTGAGGAAAGGTAAGGTAGCATTATGAAAAAATTAGAAACCTTTACAGTCAATCCAAATGCAGTCTATATGCTGCCGCCTGAGCCGATAGATGAAAATGAGAAAATCAATTTATCGCAGGAAATACTGCCCCGCTGTCCCGATATCCGCATTGAAAGTGGGAAATTAGTACGTTTCAGCGGGGAAAACGAGTTTTCATTAATAATTGGCGGCACAACCTACGAGGTCAATACCCATTTCAGCAAGAAAGGAAAACAAAGCGTATTGGAGCAGTTTAAGGAACTGATATTGTCCGAAAAGCTAGTTTAATATTGCACATTGGGAAAAGATAACTGGGTATAGTAAGATAATCTTGCCCTTGCTATGCCCAGTTGTCGGAAAGGAGCAAAAAATCATGACAACAGCAACCAAAATAAATGGGCAGACCGAAGAAAAAATCACAGCTTTGTATTGCAGGCTGTCGGTTGACGATGATAATAAAGACGAGGAATCCAATTCCATAACGAACCAAAAGCAGATTTTACAGGATTACGCCCGCAAAGAGGGATACAACAACACCATGTTCTTTGTGGACGACGGCGTGTCGGGGACGACCTTCCAAAGACCAAATTTTATGCGTATGGAACGTATGGCGGAAAACGGTGAAATCAGCACGATTATCGTAAAAGACCTTTCCCGCTTCGGGCGTGAGCAGGTGGAAATGGGCAGGCTTACGCAGGTGGTGTACCCTTCCCTCGGCATCCGCTTTATCGCCATACAGGAGCGTGTGGACACTCTGACCGGCGACGGCGTGGAGATGATGCCCTTCCACAATATTTTCAACGAATGGTATGCGGCGCAGACCTCTAAGAAAATCCGTGCAGTGTGGCAGTCCAAAGCAGAACACGGCGAGCGTATCGCTTCTATCGTGCCATATGGGTACAAGAAATCGGAAGATAATCCGAAACAATGGGTAATCGACGAACCGGCGGCACAAGCCGTAAGGAAGATTTTTGCCCTGTGCCTTGCGGGAAAAGGGCCTATGCAGATTGCAAGACAGCTTGAGGAAGAGCAGATTCTTACCCCCGCCGCCTATTTTGAATCCATCGGCAGGAAACATGCGCAGAAAGTCCCCAAAAACCCTTGCGGGTGGGAACAGGCGACCGTTGGCTATATCCTTGAGAACAGGCAGTACACCGGCTGCGCCGTCAATTTCAAAAGCACAACGGTAAGCTATAAGGTTCATAAAAGAATCCAGCACAGCGAGGAAGATTACCAAATCATCCCCGACATGCAGGAAGCCATCATCCCCGAGGAACAATGGCTGAGGGTACAGGAACTCCGCAAACACAAGCGCAGACCGACGAAAACTGGCAGGACGAGCCTTTTTTCGGGGCTGCTCTACTGCTACGACTGCAAATCGAAAATGCACTTTGTAGCCGCCAAGAGCATGAAACGGAAACAGGAGCATTTCCGCTGTTCCCAATATAAATCCGGCAGAGGAAAATGCGCCATGCACTATATCCGTGATATTGTCCTTGAAAGGCTCGTGCTGGAAGCCGTCAGCGACTTATCCGATTTTGTACGTTGTTATGAGCCGGTATTCCTGTATCTGCTGGCAAAGAAAAACAACGCCATGCGGCAGAAGGAATACCAACAGCTTCAGAAAGCGATGGAGAATGGTACAAAGCGGATAGCAGAAATCGACAGGCTGATTGAAAAGGTATTTGAGCAGAACGCAGGCGGCATACTCTCTGATGAGCGGTTTGCTAAAATGCTTCAAAGCTATGAAAAGGAGCAGAAATCACTGACGCAAGAAGTGGAAGAAAACCGCCAGACCTTGCAGAACGCCGAACAGCGGGTAATGGATTTAAGGCTTATCTTACGCACTTTGCGGGAGATAACCGACATTAAAGAGCTTACCCCTACGCTTGTCAATTCGCTGATTAAGCGTATCGAAGTCCACAACAGCGACAAGTCCAGCGGTCACAGCCATGTGAAGGTGGATATTTATTTTACAGCGGTGGGTATGATTGATATTCCCACCGAAAAAGAAATCCTTGCCACAATGGAAGAAATACGGAACAACCCGCAGGACTTCAAATTTGTGGCGTAACAAACGAATACAGTGTAATCCCTTTTATAGAGTTACACTGTATCCCACATAAAAACATCCTTATCTGGCGACAGCAAAGGCTCTGTGACCTCTACGGTTATAGGATATATATATTCTGTTAAGTGGAGATTCCACTTCTGGTTTCATGGTGAGAAGTAGCGTTGCATAGACAGGGATTTTTTTAACTGGCTTCCTGCCAATCCTCGATATGCTATGTATGGATGAACATTGCGTTGTATGGACAAATAAGTAACCGCCCGAAAAAAGAACATAAAAAATCCCCCCAAACTCTAAAACAGGTCTGGAGAGTATCTGTTAAGTCTTTTCGGGCATAGCAATACCGCCCACCATAACACCGTTTTTTATATGGTGGGCGTTTGCCTTAAAACCTTATGAAACAAAACAGAGCCGATAAACTGTGAGTGCTCACTTGTTCATTGGCTCTGCGTCTTAAGCGTCTGGCTCTGTAATGATATATCGTTCTACCCGACAAATAGGGTTTGCATATCAATAGGATAAAATCATTCGTTCTTATCTTGGTTTTATCTCATAATTTTTAAAAAACCACTTGACCAAAAGAATAGCGGCAATAGCTATTGATGGCAAACCCAACAGATTGTTAAAGTTTATTTCTGGAAAGAAATAATTCAAAACCATATTAAGCACAAAAAATGAACTGAAAGTTACAATCAAAATTTTCAATATAGAATTATATTCTCCTTGTGCTTTTTCTTTTTTCGCCTGTAATTCCATAAGGTTTTCTTCCGCTCTTTTCTGATAATCCTCCATAATAATCCTTTCCCCGCTAAGCAGTTCATTTACAGTTATGCCCAGTATGCTGCACAAATCAAGCATTAGAGAAACATCTGGCATACTTTTTCCTGTTTCCCATTTAGAGACTGCTCTATTGGTAATATTTAATTTTTCAGCCAACTGCATTTGCGTAAGCCCTTTTTCTTTTCGACAGGCTGATATAAATTTTCCTATCATTTCTTGTTCCATGTTCCACCTCCTGGCAGTTATTTTACAAGCTAAAAACAGATTGTGAAACGAACTAACAGTTGATTGCACCCAATTCAACCATCAGTTGATTAGGTAATTATTTTGTATTTTCTTTTATGACTTTTTTACTATTTTTATATAAAGAGAATGTTATAAAAAATACTAATGATGGTGGAACGATTAATTTTACTGGGCTTTCATTAACTATAAACTTAACTGGGCTATCGTCACCCATTATAGTACACATTACACCTGCTATAAATATAAACGCTGATATAATGGATAGAGCCAAAAATAAATTTTTCTTCATTCTTGTTTTCTTTAAATTAAGCATTTTCATCACACTCCTAAATTACTGTTTTTACTTGATTTTGACTTCATTACAAGTTCATAATTCATCGGCTCTGCGTCTTATGCGTCTGGCTCTTTGATGATAATTCGCATGAATATAGTAAGTTCAACGATTTCTAATATTTCTTATAGATGTATTCTGTGAAAATCCGATAAAAGCAATAAACAATCCATACCATCCAAGTTATTTCCCACTTTTGTGTTATTATACTAATCAATAAATAAAGGACAGCGACAGTAATAGCGATAATCCAATTCGATATTTTTTTCTTCTTGCTTATTTCATTCTTTGATACTTTCACAACATCTGATAACAAGTTCTCATACTCGTTAGCATCGCCGTTTTCTATCCTTTCGCCCTTGAATAATTCCGCTATGGTAATCCCCAAAGATGTAGCTAATGGCTCAATAAGAGATACATCTGGAAATCCAATCCCTCGTTCCCATTTTGAAATAGCTGCACTTGATACTCCTAATTCGTTAGATAAATCCTGCTGAGTACGATTTTGTTCTTTTCTGATAGCAGCAATCAAGCTGCCTGTTTTTTGAGCATTCAATTTTTACACCCTCTTTCTGCCTCTTATATTACCACAAGAAATACTATATTCAACAAACGCTCCGTTGAAATGGTAAACGCTACATTGAATTTCTGATAAAAAACCGATAATGTGTGGCTTCTCACTTGTTCATTGGCTCTGTGTCTTATACGTCTGGCTCTTTGATGACGGTTACTTGTAAATCCTTTACTTCAATCAAAGTTTTCTGCTTGCACTTCGGGCAGTAGAGAGGATAATTTTTCAAAACCGTATCTTTCCGCATTTTGTCACGAGTTTTATTACCACATATAGGACATAATATCCATTCACATTTCTTCATAAATTCACTCCACTAAAAATAATTTTCTTTTTTTGCAATTCCTTTGCTTAAATACATTTTTTTAAAAATGAAAAATACCACAAATAAACTAATACTTTGCTGCCCCCAGTCAAAAATACCTGTAAGAACTGCATTTTGAGGAAGTAACTTTACTAAAACAATAGACAACATCATCACCAATATCGGATTAACCCAAATAAACCACTTTGCAGTAGACCACACGCCTTTTATAGCTGCAATAAACATAACAAATGACAGCATTGCAAATCCTACCGCTGCTAATGCAGAAACAAATATAAATGTAAAAAAGAACTCTTCACTAATTTGTTTTGCACATATTACGTTATAATTTGTCAATCTATTGTATAACCATGCAGTAATTGCAAATACGCAATGATACAATGTCCCTACAGCAACAAATACAAATGATGATATTAAAAATATTTTTCTATATAATGTATTCCATTTTTCCATTAATAAATAAATAGCAAAAAATCCCCAAAATATTAGTAATAGCGCAACTACCCCGCATATACCGCCAAAAACAAATCTTATGGCATTTACTTCAGACCATTCCTCAGAAAACGCAGGAAAAAACTTTGCCATTCCTTTTGAACCAGATGGATTAAAACAGCCTAAAAGCATATCACCAACAAAACATATTATTGAACCAATGATTGCAATCTTAAAATACATAGCCAGTGTCTTATCTTTATATTCCTTTTGTAATTTATTCTTTTTCATAATTTATTCTCCATAAAAATCAACGTCATCCATAATCATTTTCCATCCACTGTCAAAAAATTGAGAAACAACTTCCAAACAACTTTCTGCTTCTTCCTTTGAATACCCATTTTGAATAACTTGTTTATAAACAGAAAATTGTGCAACAATAATTAATTCCAGCGCTTTTTTATTGATACTATCTCCCAAAAAACTATAATAAAATTGTTGTGCTTCTGTTATAATTCGCTGAATCGTTTGCTCAAACCAATTTTCTACAGAACTGCCTTTACTGCAATTTAAAAGCAAAATGCAGGCATCATAGTTTGAATACATTAGACTCAAAATATTTTGTGTTTCAAGATGCACAATTTGAACATATTTATCAATGCTTTTATTTTCAATAGCTGTATAGAATAGTGGCATTAAATAAGTGAATTGCTCATCAAATTTTTTACAAACATCAGAAACAAGGCTGCAAAATAATTCATCCTTATTTTTATAGCGAGTATAAAGTGCTCCTGTAGTAATGCCTGCTTTTTGAGCAATTCTCCGTAAAGATGCTTTTGTAAATCCCTCTTTTAAAAATTCTTTATTCGCAGCATTTATAATTTTTTTATCAAGTTCAAAATTTCTAATCGCCATATTCCCTCCAATAACAATGTTATTGATAACAACGTTATTATACTTGAAATTTTTTAATTTGTCAAATGAAAAGATAAAGTGATAACTGCAATTTCACAATGCTGCTACTGCTACGGAATTCATTGCATACTTCATATCTTTTTATATCCAAATCTGAAAGATACCTATCCGATATCGCTCCGTATCCCATCCCGTCATGAATATGAAGTTCTATTGCTTCAATCTTCTCTTCAATTGTAAATTCCTTTTTGCCCATAAAATCACTCCCCATAGTGTAGTCTCGAAATTTTTGTTTTTTCGAGCGTCTACTCTATGGGGAGCATATCAACCCTCTGCCGCCTGTCTGTTATGCGTAGATTATTTCCTCATTCACAATCTCCATTGCACAAGCCCTTATGTTATTCATTCTTCCTGTCCATTCTAACGCATTTTCAGCCTTTAGCTGTTCCGTTATGCCTTGTGCCTGTTTCATGCCCTCTACGAGCCATTCCAAGCGTTCCTGCGCCTGCCTGTCAATGTCGGCAAGGTATGTATTCAGCCTGCCGCTTGTGAGAAGATTGGTGTATGTAACCTTACGGTACTGTTTCAGATAGTCCAAGTGCCGCTGTCCCCATGTGCCTATCAGCTGTTCTTCTTCGGCTGGTAAAGCTATACATGGAATTAGATAATCTCCCTGCTTTTCGTATCTGCCGCCCATTTCCTCAAAAAATGATTTTGCCATTTTGTAATTCCTCCAAATAAGATTATTCTCTCCACCTTATTATGTCTGCTGTCTTAAACACAATTTTAAGTTTTCTCCTTATCTGGGTTCATACATATGTAAAAATTGATTGAGTAATATATGAAGATATAATATACTGAGGTTGTAGTATTTTGCATTTTTTAATGTAACTTACAAACTTTTTTGACAGTAAATTTATGAAAGAGGAGGAACGTTATGAAAAAAAAGAAGTTACAAAAAGTTTTGCACATCTCAACCGCAGCGGCTGTGTATATTTCATTATTGTTTCCATCCGTTCCATTGCGGGCGGCGTCAGAAGCTGCGGAACAGAATGCGGCTGTTTCCCGGACAACGATTTCAGAACGGTATGATTCGATTGACGGGCTTTCAGGCGAAATATTGTATGATACCAGCGGAAAGCGGGTGATGGCCTGCGGCGGCGAGGTTCGCCAGTGTACGGAAAACGGAGTGACCAGGTGGTATTGGTATGGTGTGGACGACCTGGAAAAAGCCGACGGCGAGGAGAAAGAGGAGGGAATCCATTTGTATAGCTCTTCGGATTTATACAATTGGGAATATGAAGGCATTATGTGGGATATACAGGGTGCGGCGCATCCCAAGATCCTTTATAACGCAGAGCAGAATCAGTACGTGATGTGGGTTTCCACCTTCGAAGGAATAAGCGTTGGCGTCAGCGACAGCATGAAAGGTCCCTTTACTTCGGTCAGTGACACCGGAGCAGATGACGTTATGGGATTTATCAATTTATATGAGGAGAGCCCTGGCATTGCTTATGTCATATATCCCGGTTCATCTTCCATGCCAGGGCAAACAGGCAGCTTTTTTGCAGCACAGTTGTCCGGAGATTATAAGAAAATCGAAGGTACGCCGCAACAGCTTCGGTTTGAGGGGGATTCTCTTGAAAATACGGAAGGCGGTGTCTTTAAAAAAGATGGAACGTATTATATTGTCAATGCAGGAATGACACAATATGCGACCGCTGCCACTCTCACTGGCGAGTGGAAGGTCCGTACCCTTCAGATGTGGGACGGCGCGGCTTACAAGGACATTGTTGATAAAAATCAAACCAGCAGCGTATTCCATGTAAAAACTGAAAATCCAGTCGAGTATGTCTGTATCGGCGACAGTGTGGGCGGAGAAACAGAAGAAGTCAGATATATCTGGCTGCCGCTTGAATTTTTTGAAGACGGCACGGCCGCACTGAGAGAACTGAGCAATTGGAAACGGGAAGGAATGGTTTCGGGGGAACCGGAAACGCCTGTATTATACGATTCCATCCATGGTCTGGCTGATGAATGGTTGTATGACACAGAAGGACAAAAGATTCAGGCCTGCGGCGGCGAAGTTCACCAGGTGGAAGAAGATGGCGTGACGAAATGGTATTGGTTTGGAGAAGATATGCCGGAATCTTCTGGCAATGCCGTACCTGGGATTCACTTATACAGCTCCACAGATTTATACAACTGGACGCGTGAGGAAGACATCTTTAAGGGAATGAGCTCGAAGGAGCAGTTTGAGACAGACGAGTATTTCAGGAATTTATACGGGGATTTGAGCGACAGTGAGAAAGACATAGTGTTTAATTGTCTAAAGGATTGTCCGACGGCACATCCCAAAGTCTTTTATAATGAAAGAGAGCGGCAGTATGTCATGTGGGTGTCTGCTTCAAACGGGGCGGAATGCATTGCTGTCAGCGACAGTATCAAAGGTCCGTTCCGATTTGTCAAATATTGTGAGAGTGTAACAGGATTTGTAACTGCTTATCAGGAGAGCAATGGCGCAGCCTATGTTATTTATCAGGGTGCGAAAGGTCTTGCGATAGCAAAGCTGACGGATGACTATATGGATGTTGCGGGCGAGGCGCAAACACTTATTTTTCATGGCGAGACAAAGCTCGAAAGTGCAGAAGGCGGGATGTTTCAGCAAAATGGTAAATATTATATCCTCAATACAGGGACGGGGCAATATGCCTCAGCAGATACTCTGGATGGCGCCTGGTCTGTATACCCGCTTCAGATGTTAAGTGATGAGGGAAAAGATTTGGGGACGGACAATGAAACCTGCAATATAAATCCAACAAGCTGTATTCTTCCGGTTCATACAGATAACGGCGTTATATACATCAATATTTCAGATGCAAATAAATGGGACAGCAATGATGCGAACCAGACGAGATATGTATGGCTGCCTGTAAAGTTTTCCGGGGACGGTACGATTGCACTAAGAAAATTGAGTCACTGGAAGCTTGATGGTCTTAGGCCAGAGGAACCGGATGTGCCTTCTTTTCCGGGAACAAATGATTCAATTGACGGGCTTTCCGGTGAAATTTTATACGATACAGAAGGAGAACGGGTTTACGCCTGCGGCGGCGAGGTTCATCAGGTGGAAGAAAACGGACAGACAAAATGGTATTGGTTCGGTGTAAATGACCTGGAAGACGACGGGCAGAAAAAGAATCCGGGAATCCATCTGTACAGTTCCACAGATTTATATAACTGGGTCTATGAAGGTACTATGGGGGAGATTGGCAAAGATTGTTCCATTGCGCATCCAAAAGTACTTTATAATGAGCAAGAGCAGCAGTATGTGATGTGGGTTGAGCTTGCATCAGGCGGAATGAGTGTGGCAGTCAGTAAGAGTATCAAGGGGCCGTTCACCATTGTTGACGGCGCTGGAGACAGCAGCATAACAGGTTTTATTAATTTGTACAAAGACAATGACGGCTCTGCTTATATCATATATGGATCCAGAGATGCGTATGTTCCGGGAATTGCAGAGACGCCCGGAAATGAAGGAGTGTTTATGGCAAGGTTGTCAGAGGATTATACGAAAGTCGAGGGTGCGTCCCGGGCTTTGCAATATACAAATTCCAACACACTTTTTAATTCTGAGGGCGGTATCTTTGAGCGGAATGGAAAGTATTATATAATCAATGCCGGAAATCCAGACAGCGATGGACCGCAATATGCGGTGGCCGATACTCTGGATGGCCCCTGGACCGTTCATAGCATACAGATGTGGAATAATGAAGAACAGAAGTTTGAAGATATTGTCAGTAAGAATCAGACCAGTAATGTTTTTCAGGTAAAGACAAAAAATGAAGATACATATATTTGCATTGGTGACAATGTTGGCGGCGAAGTTCCGGAAGAAGTCAGATACATTTGGCTTCCTGTAAAATTTTTTGAAGACGGTACAGTTGCCCTGGAGAAATTAAGCAACTGGAAGCTGGAGCGTGGTGAACCAGACGCTGACGTTGAGGTAACGGAAGTGAGGCTGAGTGAAGAGAGCAAGACGCTGCGGGAAGGAGAAAAATACCAGTTGAAAACAGAAGTGCTGCCGTCCAATGCAAGCAGCAAGACGCTCAGTTACCGAAGCAGCGATGAAACGGTGGCGACGGTAAGCAGCACCGGAGAGATTGAAGCCCGAAAAGCAGGAAAAGCGAAGATAACGGCGGAATCAACAAATGGAAAGACAGCAGAGCTGGAATTGACAGTAGAGGAAAAGGAAGGTCCGGGAGAAGAAAAACCGACGGAAGTAGAAGTGACGGAAGTGAAGCTGAGTGAAGAGAGCAAGACGCTGCGAGAAGGAGAAAAATACCAGTTGAAAGCAGAGGTGCTGCCGTCCAATGCAAGCAGCAAGACGCTCAGTTACCGAAGCAGCGATGAAACGGTGGCGACGGTAAGCAGCATCGGAGAGATTGAAGCCCGAAAAGCAGGAAAAGCGAAGATAACGGCGGAATCAACAAATGGAAAGACAGCAGAGCTGGAATTGACAGTAGAGGAAAAGGAAGGTCCGGGAGAAGAAAAACCGACGGAAGTAGAAGTGACGGAAGTGAGGCTGAGTGAAGAGAGCAAGACGCTGCGAGAAGGAGAAAAATACCAGTTGAAAGCAGAGGTGCTGCCGTCCAATGCAAGCAGCAAAACGCTCAGTTACCGAAGCAGCGATGAAACAGTGGCGACGGTAAGCAGCATCGGAGAGATCGAGGCCCGAAAAGCGGGAAAAGCGAAGATAACGGCGGAATCAACAAATGGAAAGACAGCAGAGCTGGAATTGACGGTGGAGGAAAAGAAAGGCCCTGGAGAAGAAAAGCCGGCGGAAATCGAAGTAACGCAGGTCAGACTAAGTGAAGAGAGCAAGACGCTGCGAGAAGGAGAAAAATACCAGATAAAAGCAGAGGTTCTGCCATCTAATGCAAGCAATAAAACACTCATTTACCGAAGCAGCGATGGAACGGTGGCGACGGTAAGCAGCAGCGGAGAGATTGAAGCCAGGAAAGCAGGAAGAGCAACGATAACGGTGATGTCAACGAATGGAAAGACGGCAGAATTACAGGTGACAGTAAAACCGGAGACAGTGCAAGAAATTGTTGTACAGAAAGTGTTGGTTTCAACAAATAAAATGACGGTGGGCGTCGGTGAGAAGGTTCAAATAGAAGCATCCGTTTATCCAAAGAACGCTTCGGACACAGAACTCACTTATAAGCCCTCCAACAGCAAGGTAAAAGTGAATAAGAACGGCAGGATCACGGCCCGGAAAACCGGAACATGTAAAATCACCATATATTCTTCCAATAATAAGAAGGCCGTGGTGACTGTGCGTGTGAAAAAGAAGCCGGGAAAAATTAGTCTTAATGCGAAAAAGAAGACTTTAAAGGCCGGTAAGAAATTCCAGATCAGGTCTAAACTGCCCAAGGGCACAGCAAGTTATAATATTGCCTATAAATCGAGCAGGAAATCTGTAGTTACAGTGTCCAAAACTGGAAAAGTAACAGCCAGGAAAAAAGGGAATGCCGTTATCACAGTGAAAACTTATAATGGTAAAAAAGCGGTTCTTAAGATTCAAGTAAAATAAAACAGCAATTTAAAAAACTGGCCTTGTGGAAGTGATCTTTCACAGGACCAGTTTTTGCTGATACAGTCAAAATGTGTTTGTCTGTAAATCGCCCACCTTTTTCTTGCAATTTTTAGCGGTCTGTTATATGATAGTAAAAATGTCTGCAAATGCAGGCATTGATACTGTTTTTGAAGATAGGAGGCGTTCTATGCAGCATTTAATGAGCCCGCTGGATTTGTCTGTAGAGGAACTGGACAAACTGCTTACGCTGGCAAATGATATTGAAAACAATCCTCAGAAATACTCCCATGCATGTGATGGCAAGAAACTTGCCACCTGTTTTTATGAACCAAGTACCAGAACAAGGTTAAGCTTTGAAGCGGCCATGTTGAATTTAGGAGGCTCTGTGCTTGGTTTTTCCAGTGCAGACAGCAGTTCCGCTGCAAAAGGGGAAAGTGTTTCTGATACGATTCGGGTAATTTCCTGTTATGCAGATATCTGCGCAATGCGCCATCCCAAGGAGGGTGCGCCTCTGGTGGCTTCTGAGAAATCCGGGATTCCTGTTATTAACGCGGGAGACGGCGGACATCAGCATCCCACCCAGACGTTGACTGATCTTCTTACTATCCGTTCATTAAAAGGACGCCTGGATAATCTTACGATAGGTCTTTGCGGCGACCTGAAATTTGGTCGTACCGTTCATTCACTGATTCACGCCCTGATTCGTTATCCTCACATCAGATTTACCTTGATTTCGCCGGAAGAACTGCGCGTGCCCAGCTATATCCGCGAAGATGTGCTGAGGAAAAATAATGTGCCTTTTCAGGAAGTGGAGCGTCTGGAGGACGCCATGAAGGAGCTGGACATTCTCTATATGACCAGAGTGCAGAAAGAAAGATTTTTTAATGAGGATGAGTATGTACGAATGAAAGATTTCTATATTCTGGATAAGAAAAAGATGAGGCTCGCCAGGGAAGATATGATCGTTATGCATCCCCTTCCAAGAGTGAATGAGATATCCGTTGACGTAGACGACGATCCAAGAGCCGCATATTTTAAACAGGCACAGTACGGCGTTTATGTGCGGATGGCTCTGATTCTTACATTATTGGAGGTGGAAGTATGTTGAATGTAGGCGCCATTACCGAAGGATTTGTGCTGGATCATATTCAGGCGGGGACCAGCCTGTCCCTCTATCATGACCTGAAACTGGACCAGCTTGACTGCTGCGTTGCCATTATCAAAAATGCCCGCAGCAACAAAATGGGAAAAAAAGATATTTTAAAGGTTGAATGTGACATTGACGCCCTGGATTTGGACGTGCTGGGATTTATCGACCATAACATTACGGTGAATATTATCAAGGGAGAGAAAATTGTGGAAAAACGGGAGCTTCAGCTTCCCAAAGAAATAAAAAATGTAATTCGCTGCCGAAATCCGCGCTGTATCACCTCTGTTGAACAGGAGTTAGATCAGATTTTCTTCCTCACAGACGAGACGTCCCGGATTTATCGGTGTAAATATTGTGAAGAAAAATACAAAGGACATAAAAAAATAAGATAAATAAAAGGCTGCCGCATGAAGGAAACCGTACAGTAAACGGCATATTTTGTAATAGTATACGCTGTATACGGTGCGTCCCTGTATTATGCGGCAGCCTTTTTTTATGTCAATCAGCTCTTTCGGATAAATTCGGTTTTACATTTGGGACAGGTAATACAGATCCTGCCTTTGCCCTTAGGTACCCGTATGTTCTGGCGGCAGGAAGGGCATTTATAAAAACGATATATTTTTGCCTGTCTGAAATGCTCTTTCTTTTTATTCCACTTAACGACAAGACGATAGCGGATGTTCATAAACTTCTGATTTTCCTGAAAGCGCCGCTCAATCCGGCGGGACATCATACGGTAATATTCATAGCCCATCAATCCCAGCGCCAGAATGTAAAAAATATCCAGCCTGGTGAACATGGAAATAAGCAGAAATATAACGGAAATTCCCATCAGTAATTGTCCAAGCTGGTCGGCCCCATATCTTCCGGTCATAAAATGCTGTATTTTCTGTTTCATATATTCATCTCCTGTGCGGTATGTTTTCTTCATGGTAGCGCAGAAAAAACGGGAAGTCAATGGAGTTATTTTCTTTTAAGAATTGTTTATATTTTTGTAATAAATAAGTGGGGCGGTAAGCCGGGTTATGTCGTGGATAATCATCTATCTAGCCTGGCTGTTGCCAGCCAGATCCTGCGGCCTACCTGAAGCTGGCGGGCTACGTCAACGCTTCTGTTCGGCCTTGCTTCAGATGGGGTTTACATGTGCCCTGCCTGTTGCCAGACAGGCGGTAGTCTCTTAAGCTGCCCTTCCACCCTTACTGTTTACAGCCAGATTTCCAAAAAGAATTTTCCGAAAAAAGAATGACTGCTGTCAGAATCCGTTTGCCGGATGAAGCAGAGAGTAGGATTCTTTTCAGAAATTTGGCTGCAAACAGCGGTATATTTCTGTTGCACTGTCCTTGGAGTCGCCTCCACCGGCTGTTAACCGGCATCCTGCCCTGTGAAGCCCGGACTTTCCTCAGCTGCGGTCTTTCGACGCTTGCAGCCGCGATTATCTGCCCCGCTTGTTCTACATTTTAACATAAAAATATTTAAGATACAACTTTTTTTGTTGCCCTTGAGGATAAATAATGTTAGAATATTAGTAGTCATTATGGAAAGGAGACAAATTTATGAGAAAAATCATAAAGAAGGGTTTCGTATTGGCTGCGGCAGCAGTGCTCCTTACCGGTTGCGGAGAATCAATTACTCCCCTTACAGAAAGTGAAGAAGCAACGATTATACAATATTCTGCCGGAACGCTTGCGAAGCATAACAGTTTCCAACAAGAAGGCCTGACAGCAATGTATCCCGAGGAGGATGAAGCTGAGCAGGAGGAAACAGAAGAGATGGAGGAACCGGAGAAGGAAGAGCCAAAAAAAGAAGCAAAAGAAGAAAAGAATCAGAAACCTGAAGATAAGAAAGGAGAAAAAGATCAGGCGGGGCAGGCTGAGAGCGTGGGGCAGTCTACTTTTACAGAAGCGCTTGCTGTGCCGGGCATAGAATTTTCTTACAAAGATTATTCGATTGCCAGCAGTTACAGCCAGGGAGATTATTTTTCTTTAGAAGCGTCGGCAGGTAAAGTATTTTTGCTCTTGAATATAAATATTACCAACACGGGCGATGCAGCGGCAGAATGTAATTTATTGTCGAAGAAGCCCAAATTCGTCCTTAAACTGAATGAAGGCGCGGGCGTCAGTAATCAGATTACAATCCTGACGAATGATGTGTCTACTTATGCCAGGACCTTAGAGGCGGGACAGACAGAGGCGGGCATATTGCTGTTCGAGGTACCGGAAACTGCTGTTGAGAATATTTCTTCTATACAGCTTACGCTGGAGATGGACGGAAAGACAACGGAAATAAAGATGAACTAAAACGACGCTTCAGCCAAAATACAACCAATGGCGGGAAGAGGATAAATAATTCTTGATAAATTAAAAAAATTATATATTTTTCAGAAAGTATATGCTATAATGAAATAAATAGATTGATACGGCAATATACCGGAGAGGAGCGATTGACAATTATGGATACAAAGATTCTTTTGGAGAACGGAACAAATGAGCTGGAGGTACTGGAATTTACTCTGGCAGGAAATCATTATGGAATTAATGTAGCAAAGATTCGGGAGATTTTAACTTACCAGCCAGTTACTCCAATTCCGAATGCCCATCCCTGTGTGGAAGGTATATTTATGCCGCGTGATACAATGATTTCTGTTATAAATCTGCGCGGATGCCTTGGATTGCCTGAAAATGAGAAGGATGGCCTGTTTATTATTACTAATTTTAATAAGTTAAATATTGCGTTTCATGTTGACGAGGTTTGCGGCATTCACAGACTGTCCTGGGCAGATATTATTACACCGGATGCCACAATTAATATAGAAGAGAACGGCGTATCTACCGGAGTGATTAAACTGGAAGACCGGCTGATTGTGATTCTGGACTTTGAGAAGATTGTTACAGATATCAGTCCTGAGACAGGTCTGCAGGTTTCAGATATTGAGGGTCTGGAAGAACGCGACAGAAGTGATTCACCAATTTTAATCGCAGAGGATTCTCCATTGTTGTCAAAATTGATTACGGACTGCCTCAAGAAGGCAGGATATACGAAGCTGAATGTCAATAATAATGGTCAGGAAGCATGGGATAAGCTCTGTGAATTCCGCAAGGACGGTAATCTGGATGAGAAGATACATATGATTATTACCGACATTGAGATGCCTTTGATGGATGGACACCGTCTGACGAAGCTGGTGAAAGAAGACGACGAGCTTAAGCATATTCCGGTTATTATTTTCTCCTCACTGGTAAATGAGGAAATGCGCCGCAAAGGCGAGATGCTGGGTGCAGACGCTCAGTTGACCAAACCGGAGATTGGCAAACTGGTGAACGCCATTGACAAGCTTTTGGACGAGAGAAGGGAAAAGCTGGCGCAGAAACAGTAGTATTCATAATTGAATCTGAGAAGTAATTTAACCTGACTGGGGATGGATAAGGGTATGTCCACAGAATGCAGAGGAATCCTGTACGGCAGGATTCCTTTTTCATCTTATGGGAAAGACCTTGTCACGTTAATGCGTGAAAGTATCTTTCCTATAAGAGAAAAATAATATGCGCGCTCGCATAAGAGGTAAAATATTGTTTCGCAATGGTGCCTGACGCGCAAATCAGCCAGGATGAAAAAGTGATTGTTTATAAAATAAAGGAGGATACAGAGTGAAGATCTTATCATTAGAAGCAGAATTAAGAGGAAACGCATATCCTGGAAGAGGGATTGTCATTGGAACATCTGCAGATGGAAAATATGCGGTGACAGCTTATTTTATTATGGGAAGAAGTGAGAACAGCAGGAACCGTATTTTTGTGGAAGAGGGAGAGGGAATCCGAACCCAGGCGTTCGATGATTCTAAATTAAGCGATCCCAGCCTCATTATTTATGCGCCGGTGCGTGTATTGGGCAACAAAACCATTGTCACCAACGGCGACCAGACGGATACCATTTATGATTTGATGGACAAGCAGCAGACTTTTGAGCAGGCGTTGCGGACCCGTGAGTTTGAACCGGATGCGCCCAATTATACGCCCAGGATTTCCGGGATCATGCATGTGGAAAACGGCTCTTACAGTTATGCCATGTCTATTTTAAAGAGTAACAATGGCAATCCGGACGCATGCAATCGCTATACGTTTGCTTACGAAAGCCCGGTAAATGGAGAAGGCCGTTTTATTCATACTTACCAGGGGGATGGAAATCCGCTGCCCAGTTTTGAGGGAGAACCGAAGCTGGTGGGAATAGAAGGCGGTATTGATACCTTTACCCAGAAAATATGGAACAGTCTGAACGAGGAGAATAAGGTATCGTTGTTTGTCAGATATATTGAGATTGACAGCGGTAAATATGAGACAAGGATTGTCAATAAAAATCATTAGGATAAATGGAGGAAGATATGCAGGAATTAGAATTAAAGTATGGATGTAACCCCAATCAGAAACCTTCCAGAATTTATATGGAACAAGGCGAGCTTCCCATAAAGGTATTGAATGGAAAACCAGGTTATATCAATTTTCTGGATGCATTTAACGGCTGGCAGCTTGTAAGAGAGTTAAAGAAAGCCACAGGACTTCCGGCGGCAGCTTCTTTTAAGCATGTTTCTCCGGCAGGAGCGGCAGTGGGACTGCCGATGTCAGAGGTAGAGAAGAAAATTTACTGGGTCGATGATATGGAGATCGAGTTTACGCCTCTTGCCAATGCATATGCCAGAGCCAGGGGCGCCGACCGGATGTCTTCTTTTGGAGATTTTATCTCTCTTTCCGATGTCTGCGACGCTGCTACGGCAAAAATCATTAAGCGCGAGGTATCCGACGGGGTGATTGCGCCCGGGTATGAGCCGGAAGCTCTGGAAATTTTAAAGGCAAAGAAAAAAGGCGGTTATAATGTGATCGAGATTGACGCGGATTATGAGCCGGATCCTCTGGAGCGCAAGGAAGTGTTTGGAATTACATTTGAACAGGGAAGAAATGAATTAAAGATTGATCAGGATTTCTTTGACAACGTGGTAACGGAGAATAAAGAGATTCCGGAATCTGCCAGGATCGATCTTGCTATTGCCATGATTACGCTCAAATATACCCAGTCCAACTCCGTCTGCTATGCGAAGGGCGGTCAGGCGATCGGCATAGGCGCCGGCCAGCAGTCGCGTATCCACTGTACCCGTCTTGCCGGCCAGAAAGCAGATAACTGGTTTTTGCGTCAGGCGCCCAAAGTACTGAATTTGCAGTTTGTGGAAGGAATCGGACGTGCAGACCGGGATAATGCGATCGACCTTTACATTGGCGAAGATTATATGGATGTATTGGCAGAAGGGGCGTGGGAGAAGATATTTAAGGTGAAGCCGGAAGTGTTTACCAGAGAGGAGAAACGCGCATGGCTGGATCAGATGACAGGGGTTGCGCTGGGATCGGATGCATTCTTTCCCTTTGGTGATAATATTGAACGCGCGCATAAGAGCGGCGTTGTCTATGTGGCAGAGCCAGGAGGCTCGATCCGCGATGATCATGTGATTGCGACCTGCAATAAATATCAAATGGCTATGTGTTTTACCGGAATCCGTCTGTTCCATCATTAGAAGGGAAGGATATTTTAAAAAGGTGCAAAGTTTATGAAAGATTTCATAAACTTTGCACCTTTTGCATGGACTGGGTCAGTTCGGCGACGTCGGACGTCAGGTCGGCAACATTTGTTTTTAACTGCTCCATGTCTGTTTTTAGTTCAGCCGAATCTGATTTTAACTGTTCAACATTATGGTTTAATTCAACAGAATCTGTTTTCAGTTCCGCAATGTCAGCCTCTAGTTGTCTGACCGTTTTTTTTAAGTTTGCAATGTGATTATTGATTGGCTGCAGATCGGCCTCAATTTTTTTATCCATTTTATCAGAGATGGAAAGTAATAAATCATTGTTTGTCATGATATTCCCTCCTCAGGGCAAATTATATCATATGAGCGGGAGAAAGTCTATAAATGCATGATTCAAAACGATGTGATTTTGTACCGGCAGAGGACGGATTTCACTGCCTGACTGCAGAATACAATGATGAACGGGCGTTTTTTGCAGGAAGACAGCATACCTGCGGATGTTATAAGCGGAGGATTTGCCGGCGATAATCGTTTTTGAGGGTGGCGTCTCCTTTGGAAGTAAGCCCCAGCGCGTAAAGGTCAGAGGCGCGCAAGTCTACAGACAGAAGTTTTTGCGCCTGGCTGGAGAGAAGCCTGGGGGCGTATGAAAGCCTGGTAATCACCGGGAGCTGGCTGTTCTTTTTCAAGGCGGCAAGCAGGGGAGCGGCCGAGCTGGCAAAGCCCAGAACCCGCAGGTAGGATGGCCTGGGAAACGTCCGGTAATCTTCTTTGGTGATGTTTAAAAGCATATGCAGAAACAGGCGGCTGAGCCGGGTGTAAGTGATGTTTTTCGTTTTCATATGCTGACAGAATGCATTCCAGCCGCAAAAAGAATCGCGTTCATTGAGCAGACGGCCGGCAAGGAAGGGGGAACTGGCGCCATAGCCGGCAAGGCGGGACTTATCTTCTGTCAGCAGTTTATAGTGGAGCAGCATAGAAAAATCCTCCTCGAACAGAAAAGGATGCGGGTACTCGCAGATTATTTGGTACGCAGCCTTCGGCATTGCTTTTTCAGACAGCGTCTCTGGCCAGGAGGATCTGTTGGCGGAGTTTTTTTGCAAAAAAGCCCGGATTGCTGAGGCAGAACAAAAATGATCTTCTATGACGGTATCATGATATCCCCGGCCTTTTCGTAAAATAGGTACGGGAAGGATGCGGGAAGAACTGGCGGCAAGGGCTTTTAAATATTCCAGGGCAAGGATATTGTTAGGGCTGGCAAGGAGTTCTGAGATCTCATGCTCAGAAACATGAATGTCTAAACCGCAGGTCAGCAGCGCCTCCTGACGTGCTGCCGGAAAGGAACGGCCTTTTTTTAAAGCGCTGTCCAATGATTTCCGGTAGGCGGCAGGCTGTTTTAAAAGGAGAGCGGCAAGCTCGGTCAGCAGAGGGAGATTGCCGCTTTCAGCGCCAAACCCCAGATGGGTGACGATTCCGGCGCTGTTTAATAAGGAAACGCCGCCAAAGGCAAAAGATTCTGCGCTGGCGGTAGCGAATAGCGCCGGAAGCTCCAGCACCAGGTCCGCCCCCAGGGATATCGCCATTTCAGTGCGGCTGTATTTGTCCATCAGGGCTGGCGCTCCCCTCTGGAC
Organism: Lachnospiraceae bacterium; assembly: GCA_910575155.1. Lineage (GTDB taxonomy): Bacteria > Bacillota > Clostridia > Lachnospirales > Lachnospiraceae > Petralouisia. Next base: position 30,795 of record CAJTDX010000024.1, on the reverse strand, counting down.
AAAATTGCCGCTCATGGCGATGACGACGTAGTCTGCATGACAGATTTCTTTTAATTTTTTAATCTGGTAGGCGTGCCCCTGATGAAAGGGATTGTACTCTGCAATGATTCCAACAACGTTCATAGACTCCTCCGTTTATTCGTTCAGATCGTTTATTAGCGGAATTAAATATTTCCGGTCGGTCCAGTCGCGCACCTGACCTGCCGCGGACATGCAGGCTGTCATCCATGGTTCATAAGTGGCAGGGTCTTTTTTGGATAAGGCCTTCTGCAGCAGCCTGCACAAAGTTCTGTCCTTAAAAGTCATGCGGCTTTCATCCCATGCGCCCCTTCCGTAAAAAAGCGGTATATTGCTTAAGTCGTTTTTGAGGTTATGCATTTTTAATTCATGAAATGCTTTTTCATCGTATGGGGAAGCTCCTACGCAAAAGACAGCGATTTTTTTGCCGCTTAATTGTGCGCTGTGTTTTTTGAGAAAAGATAAACCGGCGATGCCGGAAGCATAAATACCGCCGCATAATAAGATTGTCTCATATTGCTTTATGTTATGCAGCGTGGCTTTGGGGGTTTCTATGATGTCAAAACCTGTCAGTTCTGCCAGCCAGTTTGCATATTTTTTTGTTGCTCCGTATTTTGACTGATAGATAATAATTCCTGTTTTCATATCAGAATCACTCCTTATGCTGCATGATGTGGTTTAGGAAAGCTTTATAAGCTGTTTCCTGTTGTTCGCAGATTTCATCTGCGGAAATTCCCGGGGTTGTCACAGAAAGAATGGTGCCTGTGCCTATCGTATAAATGAGCATATTTATGTGCAGTTTTTTTGCCTGCGATATGCTGATTTTTAATTTTTCCGCAATCAGCTCTGCCATTTGGGGATTTGTTTCCGATTGATACAAATCGTCCAGAGATGAAATATTATTTCGCTGATGTAAAATGAATACTTTAAATAAATGCGGTTCTTCCTTTGCCAGGTCGATGTAAGCTCTCCCGGTACTGGCAAACACGTCCCTGGTGTCAATATGCGCTGAAATGTAATCCTGTATATAATTACGAATTTTATCAGTTACCTCCCTGCGCAGTTCGTCCATATTTTCGAAATAACTGTAAATTGGCTGTACAGAGCAGCCTGTTTTTTCGGCTATATTTTTTACCATAAGCTGTTCCATGCCGCTGCGCCGCACCAGTTCAAAAGCGGCGTCAATAACCATTTCTTTTGTAATTCTTTGTTTTGGCATTTCTGCATCCTTTCATAATTAAGTTATATAAAAGAGTTATATAACTTGATTATATTTGAGCGCGCAGAATTTGTCAATCAGATAAAATATAAAAACATGGACGGACAGAAGTTGCATAAGATCAGCATTTCATAAAATTTCCACACAATTTTAGCACTCAACACTTGTAAGTACAATGTGAAATGCGTGTTGTTTCGTCTTTTGATTATAAAAATATGTAAGAAAATATGTAAATAGAAGAGTATGGCGCAAGTTGCAAGGGAACAAGGATTGTCTTTTGACAGTGTGCGCCAGATAAAGGAACAAGGACTGCGGCGGTTGCGTATGGGCAAGGCAAAGCGTGAACTATTGGAAAAGTTTGATATTGCTGAAGCCGGACTATTCCGGGGCGGCTTGAATAATTATCGGGAACATGATTTTGTATCTCTTTTTAGTAAAAAGAAAATAGAGTGTAGGGTAAAGTATGAATCACAGCATACAGCAAAAGAAAGAGAAATAGAAGAAAAGCTACAAAAAATCAAAGAATGGGAAGCGGAATAGGAACGCCGAAATAGCAAATTTCCTATGTGTCTTTTGAAGAAGCAAGGGAAATAAAACGGTTGCCCGATAGGGGGAATTGTGTTATATTGTCGATATGGGAAAACCATAGAGCCAGGCGGCTTTACCCCTCTTTTTTATTCGGAGGGTTCAAGTAGCCCTCCAGACGAAAGAAAGGAGGGTGAAACAATGTATGTTACATATCAAGATTTAATTCAGATAGGTATACTCGTTGTCGCCCTTGCTAATTTGATTTATCAGATTTACAAGGGAAAAAAGAAATAGCCGCCACTATTGCGAGTAGTGACGGCTTGCCTATTGTATAATAGGTAAAAAATCATGATTCGGGGTAGAGCCGCTTCTATGGCTTTTCCCTTTTCTTACGTCTAATATAGCATATCCGGGGGCAAGAAGCAAGAAGTTTTTTGTTGCCTTAATCTTCTTTATTTGGTTAATTTTCCTTTTTTTGGGTGTAGCGTGGTATTTCGGCGAGTTCTTCTATTCGTTCAATAGCTATTGCTTTTCCTGTTTCATTTAATTGTTTGAATTTTTTAACTGATTCAATATCTATTTGCTCCCAATCATGTATCTGTATTGTTAATTGTGCATTTATAAAGTTTCTGGATACAGGGGAATCAGAGTAATCAACATTTTTTAACACTTGATAGGGCGGAGAATCATCAAGATGATGCAAGTATCACAATGAATGTGTACAACCATAGCAGTTTTGAGAGAACTGAAAAGGAAGTACAGAGAATTGATAATGTATTCTATTTCTAAGCAGGAAGCCACCGTCAGCGATATCGGCGGTGGCTTTCTATGTGTAATAAGCAAAAAATATGTAAATGGTAGGTCAACCAGATAAAATATAAAAATATGGACGTTCAGAAGCTTCATAAAATCAGCATTTCATAAAATTTTCACACAATTTTAGCACTCAACTCTTGACAGTGCTAACAATCAGTGTTATTGTTATACAAGAAATAGAACATAAATAACTTTGGTAACAACAGGAGCCATGCATTTAAATTAATCATCCTGCATTCATGTATCAGAAACTTATGATTCGTTATACTAAAAATGCAGAATGAGAAGGAGGAACCCTTATGAACATACAGAAATTTACACAAAAATCCGTTGAAGCCATCAATGGCTGTGAGAAGCTGGCGTATGAATACGGCAATCAGGAAATTGAGCAGGAACATCTTCTGGTTTCCTTATTATTGCAGGAAGACGGACTGATTCTCAAACTTATTGAGAAAATGGAGATTAATAAAGAACATTTTATCCAGAACGCGCAAAATCATCTGGCTAAGCGGGTAAAAGTTTCCGGCGGACAGATTTATATGGGACAGAATCTGAATAAGGTTTTAGTGAACGCTGAGGATGAAGCAAAGAAGATGGGAGACGAATATGTGTCTGTGGAGCATTTGTTTTTGACGCTGCTGAAATATCCCAATCAGGCGCTCAAAGAAATATTCAAAGAATATGGCATTACCCGCGAGCGGTTTCTGCAGGCTCTTGCCACAGTAAGAGGGAATCAAAAAGTGGTTTCCGACAACCCCGAGGCAACGTATGATACGCTGAATAAATATGGCTATGATATGGTGGAGCGCGCCAGGGACCAGAAACTGGATCCCGTCATAGGACGGGATCAGGAAATTCGCAATGTAGTTCGCATTCTTTCCAGGAAAACCAAAAACAATCCGGTGCTGATCGGCGAGCCGGGCGTGGGCAAAACGGCGGTAGTAGAAGGACTGGCGCAGCGGATTGTCAGAGGAGACGTGCCGGAAGGGCTGAAAGATAAACGTCTCTTTGCTCTGGATATGGGCGCCCTGGTGGCAGGAGCAAAATACCGCGGAGAATTTGAAGAACGTTTGAAAGCGGTTCTGGATGAGATCAAGGGCAGCGACGGGCAGATTATCTTGTTCATTGATGAGCTGCACACCATTGTAGGCGCAGGCAAAACGGAAGGAGCCATGGACGCCGGGCAATTATTAAAGCCTATGCTTGCAAGAGGAGAACTTCACTGTATCGGTGCAACCACCCTGGACGAATACCGGGAATACGTGGAAAAAGACGCTGCGCTCGAGCGAAGGTTCCAGCCGGTACATGTAGAGGAACCCACAGTGGAAGACACCATTTCCATTCTCCGGGGACTGAAAGACCGTTACGAAGTATTTCACGGCGTGAAGATTGCCGACAGCGCGCTGGTATCCGCGGCTATGTTGTCTGATCGTTATATCAGCGACCGTTTCCTGCCGGATAAAGCAATTGACCTGGTGGACGAGGCGTGCGCGCTGATTAAAACAGAACTGGACTCCATGCCCACAGAGCTGGATGAATTGCAGCGGAAAGTGATGCAGATGGAAATTGAGGAAGCAGCCTTAAAGAAAGAGAAAGACCGTCTCAGCAAAGAGCGGCTGGAAGCTCTGCAGAAGGAGCTTGCAGATTTGAAAAATGATTTCCAGTCCCAAAAGGCGCAGTGGGACAATGAGAAAAAATCTGTGGAAAAAGTGCAGAAGCTCAGAGAAGAGCTGGAGGCTATCAATAATGAAATCGCCATGGCGCAGCAGAATTATGATCTGGAAAAAGCGGCAGAACTGCAGTATGGCAGGAAGCCGGAGCTGGAGCGTCAGCTGGAACTGGAAGAAGAGCAGGTGAAAAAGAAAGATTTAAGCCTGGTCCATGAAAATGTCAGTGAGGAAGAAATCGCCAGAATCATTTCCCGCTGGACACAGATTCCGGTGGCGAAACTGACGGAGAGCGAGCGCAATAAGACGCTGCATCTGGATCAGGAGCTTCACAAACGTGTGATTGGGCAGGAAGAGGGCGTGACAAAGGTGACAGAGGCAATTATCCGCTCAAAAGCGGGTATTAAAGATCCCGGTAAGCCCATTGGTTCGTTCCTGTTTTTAGGGCCTACCGGGGTGGGCAAGACAGAGCTTGCCAAAGCGCTTGCCGCCAGCCTTTTCGATGATGAGAACAATATGGTGCGTCTTGATATGAGCGAGTACATGGAGAAGTACTCTGTTTCACGTCTGATTGGAGCGCCTCCCGGATATGTCGGTTATGAAGAGGGGGGACAGCTCACAGAGGCAGTGCGCAGAAAACCGTATTCCGTGGTACTCTTTGACGAGGTGGAAAAAGCGCACCCCGATGTATTCAATGTGCTTCTTCAGGTACTGGATGATGGAAGGATTACCGATTCTCAGGGACGTACCGTAGACTTTAAAAATACGATTTTGATTATGACATCTAATCTGGGCTCTTCCTATTTGCTGGAAGGTATTGAAGAGAACGGGCAGATTGCGTCAGAATGTGAAGAGGCGGTGATGAATGAGCTGCGCGGTAATTTCCGTCCGGAATTTATAAACCGTCTGGATGAGATTATTCTGTTCAAGCCTCTTACCAAGAAAAATATCGGCGGCATCATCCATCTTTTAATGGCAGATTTGAATAAACGCCTGACGGAGCGGGAGATTTCCGTCGCATTAAGTCCTGCGGCGGAACAGTTCATTATAGATCGCGGTTATGATCCGGTGTACGGCGCCAGACCTCTGAAACGATACCTGCAAAAAACAGTGGAAACGCTGGCAGCCAGGCTGATTCTTTCCGCTCAGGTGAAAGCGGGAGATATCATCTTAATTGATGTGGAAAAGGAAGAACTGACCGCTTCCTGGGAGAAAGCGGGCAAACCCGCTTCAGCTCTTCCGAGGCCTTAATCTTGAGGTGACTGTACGCTTTGACGCGCCGCGTGCAGTCTCCTTAGCGTCATCATACCGTTCGCACAGACCAGGCATATTTTTGTTTCCTGGAAATCACATATAATACAGCCCTTTTGGCATATATTGCATAGAAGCGTCTGCGGGGTATTGTATGAATGAGTGAAAGAAAGATATGGCAAGGGATTAGAAAACGTTTTAAGAAACTGCATTTCTGGGGCAAATGTCTTGTGTTTGACCTTTGCTGCATTTGCGTTGTTCTGGGGATGACTGTCCTGGGCGTGGGAAATGGAGAAAAGATGCGGCGGGGGGTGGCGGCGTTTTGGATCCAGGAAGATATCAGGAGCGCGTCTGTTGACGGGGTTCAGGGAGATACCGGAGAAGAAGAACCTCAAGATACCGTTTTGCAGGAGCAAAGTGAGAAAAAAAAGATTGCCCTCACCTTTGACGACGGTCCGCATCCCCAGTACACGCCAAAGATGCTTGCCGTACTGAAGGAGAAAAATGTAAAAGCAACCTTTTTTCTTCTGGGAGAAGAAGTGGAAAAATATCCGGAAATTGTAAAACAGATACATGAGCAGGGGCATGTAATTGGCAATCACTCCTATAAACATGAGCAATTGAGCAAATTGTCCCTAAAGCAGGCATGCGAGCGGGTTGACCATACAAACAGGCTGATTTATGATCTTACCGGCGTTTACCCTTCCTATTTGCGTCCGCCTTTTGGGGACTGGCACGAGAAACTGGATTGTGAGGCAAATATGTTGGAAGTGCTCTGGGATGTGGATACGTTGGACTGGTCCAGCCAGAATCACGCCCAGATTGTAAATAAAGTTTTGAACAATGTACAGGAAAATGATATTATCCTCATGCATGACGGTTATGAAACGTCAGTCACTGCGGCAGCGGAGCTGATTGATACTCTTACAAAGCAAGGGTATGACTTTGTGACCGTAGATGAAATCCTCTTTGACTGATCAAAGACAGTCTCCGTCCGGCGGAACATGGCAGAAGTGACAGGAAGTGACAGAATCAGCAGTTTTTGGGACGAAAGCGCATTGAACATTCCCGGAGCCACAGTTATAATGAAAGAAATGTTGGAAAGTAAATGGTTGGCTCATGTTTTCAGACGTGATCTTCCGGACGTGAAGAGACGTTATCAGGAACAGTTATTTGAGGAGATGGATTGATGAGTGCGGATATATTACGGGATCTTTCTTTACTGTGGTCATTGTTCCATGTTTTGATTCTTTTTTCATTGCTTTATCGTTCTAAATATTCCAGAAAGAAAACGTTTTTTCTTACGGTTCTGTTTATGGGTCCGCTCATTGTTCTGACGCTGACAGGGGTTATTTTTTTGGGCGTTGAAGAAATGGGCCGCTTATTTGTCTTTTCCTGCACGCTGCCCAGTTTGATTTTTTTCTATAAAATTTCGCAGGATAACAAATGGCGGTTCCTTTTTACTTTTTGCCTGTCAGATACGGCTTCTCTGTGGATTATAATCGTTACAAACCTTTTGGACTATTATGCAGGCGGAGTGCAATGTATCCTGATGTTAGTGGGCAGACTGGTGATGTTCCCTTTAACAGAGTGGTTTGTAGTTCGCTATCTGAGAAAACCATATCTGGAATTGCGTGATTCTGTCAGCAGATACTGGAAAGTGTTTGCCGCTATGTCGGCGCTGTATTATGTTTTATTGGTTGTTGTGGCAAATTATCCGGTAATTATTACGAAACGCCAGCAGGAAATGCCGGTACTGATCTTAATTTTAATATTGATGCCTCTCACATATGCCACGATTTTTGTATCTCTTTATCAGCAGCTGATGATATACCGCAGGAGTCAGGCGGAACTCATCTGGAAGGAACAGAAGCGGCAGATGGAAGAGCAGCTTGAAAACCAGCAGAAGCTGCGCAGAATCAGGCATGATTTGAAAGCGCATACAATTACCTTATCAGGTTTACTTGCCGCAGATAAGATCGAAGAGGCGCAAAGTTATATGTGGAATATGGTCTATGAGATGGATGAGATGAAGCAGATTTGCGCCAATCCTTATCTGAATTCAGTGTTTAGCCATTTTGTGCAGAAATTTGCAGAATTGGAAACAGAATTGAAACTAGACCTTAAGATTGGGGATGAGGAACTTCCCTTTATGGAATTGTGCCAGATTCTTTCCAATGGCCTTGAAAATGCCCTGGATGCTTCCAGAGAACTTTGCCCGGACAAGAGAAGTGTTTCGGTACAGATGTGTTACAGCCGGGAGTATCTTATAATCAGGGTGAAAAACGGATGCAAAGGCAGCCTTAATGTGAAAAGGGGAGAACTTCCGGCAACGACTAAGGAAGGGACGGGGCATGGTTTTGGACTGACAACCATAAAAGAAGCAGCGGCAAAACTGGAAGGAGAAATGATCTGTTATACCAGCGCCGGGTCTTTTGTGCTGGATGTGATGGTGCGGGTGCAGGAATATTTCAATTCCGGGAAAGCGGTAAAAAGAAAGTAGTGACGAATCCAAGAGAACATGGTATCCTTTTTAGAAGAGCAGGGTATTTTTCAAACATGCGCTAAGGAGGAAATCATGGATTTATTCGATTATATGAGAGAGCAGAAGCAGGAAAAAGAATCTCCGCTGGCAAGCCGTCTGCGACCCGCAAAGCTGGAAGAAGTAGTGGGACAGCAGCATATTATTGGAAAAGATAAACTTTTATACCGCGCTATTTTGGCAGACAAGCTTAGTTCGATTATTTTTTACGGACCGCCAGGCACCGGAAAAACTACTCTGGCAAAGGTGATCGCCAATACCACAAGTGCGGAATTTACCCAGATCAATGCCACTTCTGCGGGAAAGAAGGATATGGAGGAAGTGGTGCGGCAGGCAAAGGATTCTCAGGGGATGTACGGGAAGAAGACGATTCTGTTTATAGATGAGATTCACCGCTTTCACAAAGGGCAGCAGGATTATCTTCTTCCCTTTGTGGAAGACGGCACGGTAATCCTGATCGGAGCTACCACAGAAAATCCATATTTCGAAGTAAATGGCGCTCTTTTGTCCAGATCGGTGATTTTTGAACTGAAGCCTTTAACGAAAGAAGACATACGCGCAATTCTCCTGAAGGCTGTAAATGACCAGGAAAAAGGGATGGGTTCTTATCACGCCAGGATCGATGAGGAAGCTTTGAATTTTCTGGCAGACGCGGCAAATGGAGACGCCCGCGCAGCGCTGACAGCCATTGAGCTGGGGATACTGACCACGCCCAGGGCAGAAGACGGACAGATACATATTACGCTGGAGGTCGCTTCAGAATGTATACAAAAGCGTGTTGTGCAGTATGATAAGAGCGGAGACAACCATTATGACAATGTGTCTGCCTTTATCAAAAGTATGCGCGGCTCAGATCCGGATGCAGCCGTTTATTATCTGGCAAAAATGCTGTACGCCGGAGAAGATATCAAATTTATTGCCAGACGTATTATGATTTGCGCTTCTGAGGATGTGGGAAATGCAGATCCGCAGGCGCTGACGGTGGCGGTCAGCGCGGCTCAGGCTGTGGAGCGTATCGGGATGCCGGAGGCGCAGATTATTTTATCCCAGGCGGTTACTTATATAGCAGGGGCGCCCAAGAGCAATGCGGCGTGTCTTGCCATTCAGAGGGCCATGGAAACGGTAAAAAATACCAGGACAAATCCCGTACCGGTCCATTTACAGGACTCTCATTACCCTGGCGCCCGGAAACTGGGACATGGAAAGGGTTATCTTTATGCCCACGATTTTCCGAATCATTACGTAAAACAGCAATATCTTCCCGAAGGTCTGCAGGATGTAAAGTTTTACGAGCCTGTGGAACATGGGTATGAAAAGCAGATCTGCGCATATCTTAAATTTCTCAGAGAAGAATAGCGCTTCATCCGGCCGGCAGTCTGATAACTGATCGGCTGCAGAAATCGTTTTGCGGTTCTGAAATAAAGACAAAATCTGTGATTTTCTGTAAAAAGTCTGTGAAATAAAGACAATTGTAAGTTTCTCAAAGAAAAAGCTTTACAATCCAGGCATTGTGGTGCATAATATGGCAGGAGGGACCCGAGAAACGGGAGGGGGTTTGAACCTCAGACCGGGGTCATAGAAGAAAATACGAAGCAATTCATGATATCATACAAGAACCTCAGGAGGATGAAACAATGCATTCATATCAGGAAATGAGCAAGGAAGAATTATTACAGGAAAAAGCGGAGCTGGAAGCAGCCTACCGGAACTATGCAGCCAGCGGGCTGAAACTGGATATGTCCAGAGGCAAGCCTTCTGTTGAACAGCTGAATTTATCCATGGGCATGATGGATGTACTCAACAGCAGCAGCGACCTGAAATGTGACGACGGTACTGACTGCCGGAACTATGGCGTGCTGGATGGAATCCGGGAAGCGCAGGTATTGCTGGGCGATATGATTGAATGCAATCCGGATAATATTATTATTTATGGAAACTCCAGTTTAAATGTGATGTACGATACCGTTTCCCGTTCCATGACCCATGGCGTTATGGGAAGCACTCCCTGGTGCAGGCTGGATAAGGTAAAGTTTTTATGTCCGGTTCCGGGATATGACCGACATTTTGCCATTACAGAATATTTTGGGATAGAGATGATCAATGTCCCCATGCTTCCCACCGGTCCGGATATGGATATGGTAGAAGAACTGGTGAGCGGCGATCCCGCGATTAAAGGAATCTGGTGCGTGCCAAAATACTCGAATCCTCAGGGAATCACGTATTCGGCGGAGACCGTGCGGCGTTTTGCAAGGCTTAAGCCGGCGGCAGAGGATTTCAGGATTTACTGGGATAATGCGTATGGCGTACATCACCTGTACGATCTTGACCAGGACCATCTGGTAGAACTTCTTGCCGAGTGTAAACGCGTAGGCAATCCGGATCTTGTGTATAAATTCTGTTCTACGTCTAAGATCAGTTTCCCGGGTTCCGGCGTCGCAGCGATAGCAGCGTCGAAAAAAAATCTGGTAGATATTAAAAAACAGCTTCAGATTCAGACCATCGGACATGATAAGGTGAACCAATTGCGCCATGTGCGGTTTTTTAAAGATATATACGGCATGACAGAACATATGAAGAAACATGCAGACATCTTAAGACCTAAATTTGAAATGATTATTGAAACCTTTGAGCGGGAGCTTGCAGGCAGAGGCGCAGGAAGCTGGATTGCTCCCAAAGGAGGATATTTCATGGCGTTTGAAGCAATGGAAGGATGTGCCAAAGCCATTGTCGCCAAAGCAAAAGAGGCGGGAGTCACCATGACGCCTGCAGGCGCGCCGTATCCATACGGAAAAGACCCCAAAGACGCTACGATCCGTATCGCGCCTTCTTATCCGACTTTAGAAGAATTGAAAATGGCAACAGATATTTTTGTAACCTGCGTAAAACTGGTAACGATTGATAAGGTTTTAGAGAATCAGTAAGATTTGGAAATTGTAAAATGATATAAAAAAAACAGCCGGAATTTGTGAGAAACCACAAATTGTGGCTGTTTTTACGGAAATATTGAATGTAAAGGCTTCCGCAAGTACATGGAATGTGATATACTATGCTGTAGCATGAAAAGGGAACGAAAGTGTGCAGTCCCCTCAGGATAAAGAGGACGGGGGAGTTGAAGGAAGGAAGCGCTATGGAATTTGCCGAAAAATTTAACGAAGGTGTAACCAGTTGGGAGACGGTGATTTTCTTATACAATTCAGCCCTGAAAGAAGTAGGAACCAAGCTTGAAATTTTAAATGATGAATTTTGCCATATACATAACTACAATCCGATTGAATATATCAAGTCCAGGATTAAGACTCCGGAAAGCATTGTAAAAAAATTAAAAAGAAATCATTATGAGAGTACCATTGACAACATGGTTAATCATGTGAACGATATCGCAGGCATCCGATTAGTCTGCTCTTTTACTTCTGATATTTACCGATTGGCGGAGATGATTGGAAGGCAGAACGACCTTACGGTAGTATCGGTAAAAGATTATATTAAGCATCCCAAGCAAAGCGGCTATAAGAGTTACCATATGCTTGTAACCGTACCCATATTTTTGACAGACCGTGTGATTGATACGAAAGTGGAGATTCAGATCCGTACCATCGCCATGGATTTCTGGGCGAGTTTGGAGCATAAGATTTATTATAAATTTGAGGGAGATGCTCCTGAATATATCAGCCGGGATCTGCAGGAGTGCGCGGGGATTGTTTCCATGCTGGATGCAAAAATGCTTTCCTTAAATGAAGCGATCCTTCAGGCGAGAGAAAAACAAGAGGAAGAACAGGAATGATAAAAGTAAGTACTTTAACGGAAAATACCGTATATAAGCGGGGATATCTGGGGGAACATGGGTTATCGCTGCTGATTGAAGTTCAGGATAAAAGGTATTTATTTGATACAGGCCAGAGTGAGGTGTTTTTGCATAATGCGCAGAAACTTCATCTGCGGCAGGAGACGTTGGACGCCGTCATACTGAGCCATGGACATTATGATCATGGCGGCGGCATGGAATATGTACAGAGCTGGGCGGCAGAAGTTCCGGTATATGTGCAGCAGAAAGCATTTGAAAAAAAATATACGGAGGATCCCAGGACCAAAGAACTGAGGTACATTGGCCTTGAAAACGCTGCCGGATGGCAGGACGGAAGCAGGATCTGCAGACTTGAGGGAGGAAGCAGCGCGATTGGCGCAGGCGTCTGGCTGTTGTCTGAGATTCCTTATCAGACAGAATTTGAAGCGGCGCAGGGGTTCTGGCGGGAAGTTCTGAAAGAGCAGGGCCCGGAGCTGGCGGCAGATCTGATGGAAGATGAACAGCTTCTGGTAATAGAGCAGGAACAGGGACTGTCAGTGTTTGCCGGATGCGCGCATCCGGGTATTATAAACTGTCTGCATCACGTACAGTCCGTATTTCCCGGCGTACGCATACACAGCCTTGTGGCGGGGATGCATCTGAAAAGCTGTGATGTCCGGCGTATCAGGCAGACCATCGAGGCGCTGCAGGAAATGGAAATTGACATGGTAGTTCCTCTGCACTGTACAGGAATCCGCGCTATGGCAATGATAAAGGAAGCCTTAGGAGAGCGCTGTATTCTGGCTGAGGCGGGAAGGCAGATCGAAATTTAAAAGACATCTGGAGGGTAAAATGAAACAGAAAAAGAGTATGATGTATATTTTTATGGAAGGGACCGCAGCATTATATGCAATTTCCATGCTGGTTCTTTTTCCTTTATTTTATGCCAATAATTATATTGACATTTCTACGGCCAAACTTTCTTTTTTCCGGGTGTGCGCGATCGCAATGCCGCTTTTGTTCCTTCTGTTTGCGGGGCTGGAATGGCTGCAGAACTATAAGGAATCTGCACGGCAGAAGGCCAAAAATAAAAAGAAAAAAGCGGCTGCAAAAGAGGAAGTTTCTTCCATGACAAAATGGGAAACTGTCAAACACTGGCTGTCAGAGGTGTCTGTACCAACGTGGTTTGCGGTGGTTTTTACAGCAGGCATGTGTATTGCCGCAATATGTTCAGCAAATCCGCTGGAATCCTGGCAGGGACTGGAGGGCAGGAAATTAGGGCTTCAGGTATTTTTACTCTGTATCGTCTCCTGTGCGCTGCTTGGAAAATATTTAAGACCTGGAAAGTGGCTGATATGGACTTTTTTTGCAGGTAATCTGGTTGTATTTTTGTTTGCCATCTTAAATTTCTGGGCGGTGGATCCGCTGGGAATGTATAAAAATCTCATCAGTGAACAATATGGGATGTTTATCAGTACGATTGGAAATATCAATGCGTGTTCGGGTTATTTTTGTATGGTTATGCCGGCGGCCATGGCAATATATATGGTGGTGAAAACAAGGGCTTTACGGATTGCATCGGGCATTTTTCTGGTACTGGGATTCTGGAGCTGCTATTGTACGTCAAGCGATAGCTGGCTGCTGGGCGTGGGGGCGGCGTTTTTGCTGCTGCTGTGGTTTGCAGTGAGCGACAGCCGCCGTATGCAGCGTTTTTTAGAAGTTTTTGCGCTGTTTTGGCTGGCAAGCCTGATTATGAAGATTTCCGGTCTGATTGGAGACGCGGCAGGGGCGAGTACGGCGTTGTTTGCAGCGTTTCGTTTCAACAGACTTCAGAGAGAATATGTACTGAATGGATATCTGCTGGCTGCGGAGGGCATACTGATTGTATTGGGAATGATATTCTTGCGAATCCGAAGCAGGAAGCAGAAAGATCTGCCCACCAGTCCGCTGAGAATCTGTGTAATTGGTATTTTTGCAGCGGTGGGAATCGCAGTGATTCTTTTGGCGGCGGCCAATTTAAAACATGGCGCCTGGGAAGGTTCCTTTGCTTTTTTGAACCGTCTGAAAATACAGGATAATTTTGGAAGCGGCAGGGGATATATTTGGAAGATCAGTCTGAAAGGATGGCTGGCTCTGCCGTTGTGGGATAAGATTACCGGATACGGCCTGAATTGTTATCATCTGTTTATTGAGCAGTATGGCGGAGAGGGCGTTGAAACTATGTTTAACGGCGCCAGGCTGATCGATGCGCATAATGAATTACTGCAGTTTCTGACTACTACGGGTCTGATTGGCGTTGTTGGATATTTCGGTCTTCTGATTGCAACTGCGGTAAGGGCGGCAAAGAACTATGTGACGAAGCCGGTAATGGCGCTGGGAGTGGCCGTGATTGGCGGTTATCTGGCACAGGGAATCGTGAATAATCCTACGACGTTTCTTACGCCCTATCTGTTTCTGATGCTTGGAATTATAAAGAGCCTGGAGAACTTGGAAGATGTCAAAAAGTAAGCTGATTTTAGATCTTGCAGTATCTATGGGAGAAGAGCTTTTAAAAAACGGTGCGGAAATCTACCGTGTGCAGGAAACGGTTGAACATGTGATGGCGGCCTATGGAGCCGAGGATTATAACGTTTTTGTGCTGACGAACGGTATTTTTGCCACGATTCATGAAAATCGGGAAGATGCCGGGAGTATCGTGCGAAATGTACCGATTGGCACGGTAAATCTGAAAAAAATAGCGGTCATCAATCAGATGTCCAGAGAGATTTGTCAGGGTTCCTGCAGTATTTCGGAGGCAAAGAAACGGCTGGAGCAGTGCAGAAAAACTTCTGTGATGTCCAAAAGGGTGCTGATTCCCGCCTGCGGGGTAGGAAGCGCAGGTTTTTGTTATCTTTTGGGAGGACATCCTTTTGACAGTTTGTTTTCTTTTTTTCTGGGGATGCTCCTGCAATGGTTTTTACTTTTTGCAGAAGAACGTCATGTTTCAAAATTTCTTACAGACATTCTGGGAAGCGCCATGGTGACAATTTTAGGTCTGGTACTTTATGTTCTTGACATAAATATTCAGTTTGATCGTGTAATTATCGGCGGGATCATTCTTCTGATGCCGGGAGTGGCATTGGTGACGGCGATCAGAGATTTGTTTAACGGCGATTATTTATCCGGCGGTATACGCCTGATGGATGCTTTGCTCACCGGAATGTGCATTGCCATTGGAGTCGGCGCCGCGATTAAGGCGTTTCAATTGCTGGGAGGAGGAGCGCTGCCGTTATGATCTCTGAGATAATCGTTGCCATGGTTTCTGTCCTCGCTTTTGGCGTATCGTTTCATATACCGAAATCAGAATATTTGTACTGCGCGCTCAATGGAGGGCTGGGATGGGCTGTGTACCGGATCTGCCAGAACTGCGGTTTTGGTCCCACAGCTTCCGCTTTGTGGGCGGCTCTGGTTTTGACATTGGCGGCAAGAGTGCTGTCGGCAGTCCGGAAGATGCCCAGTACCGTATTTCTTATTGCAGGAATATTCAGTCTGGTGCCGGGGTCAGGCATTTATTACACCTCGTATTATATTATTATGAACGAAGTCTCCAGAGGTTCTGCCAAAGGAGTTGAGACTTTTAAAATTGCGGGAGCCATTGTTCTGGGGATTATCTTTGGACTTGCGCTTCCTCAGAACTGGTTCAACCATCTGGGAAGAATGACAGAAAGGATCGGACGCAGACGCTCAAAGGAAGAACAGGGCTGATCTGTAATGACAGGAGAAGACTTAAACTTATGCACCAAGATAAAGAGGAAGATTTTACTTCGCAGATTATGTGAGTGCACAGATATAAAAGCTGTGTGTTCAGTGTTATAAAATTACTGGAGTGTGCCGGGCACACTCCAGTTTGTTATCTCTCACATTTCCAGAAATAAGCGCTGTGGGCGGGAAGTTCACTGCCGCCGCCGAAGTCGTGGTTCGTTCCGCTAATCAGGTCGACAGCCATGCCGCATCCTGCGTCAAAATGCGCAGTGTATGGTTCGCTGTCGGCATTGATGGCAACCAGAACACGTTCGTTTTCGCTTTTCCGTTCAAAAATGCATTGTTTATTGGTGAGTACCACAGAGCGGAACCCGCCATAGTTTAAAGCTTCTGAAGATTTCTTAGCAGCGGTAAGTTTCGAAATCCATTCTGTCAGTTCTGTCCATTCCGGCGCTTCAAAACTGGGACGCAGTGAGGGATCACCGTTTGATTTGTCGCCTTTTGCCCCCCATTCGCTGCCATAGTAAACGCAGGGAATACCGGGCATTCCAAAGCAAAGGGCGTAAATCAGAGGAAGATGCTCAGGCGTGCCGAGGATAGAAGCAATCCGGGAAACGTCATGATTATCTACGAAACTCAGCAAATGTTTTCCCCGGTACAGCGTCCAGTTTTCCGGACCGAACTGCCTCAGAAGCGAATGGATAATCTCGAACATATTCATGGAATTAAAGCTGGAATGCAATCCTTTGTAGCATTCGTAATTGGTAGCAGAATGCAGCATACTGTCGTTCATTAACTGGTTGTAGTCGCCGTGCAGCATTTCTCCCACGAGGAAGAAA
Source organism: Lachnospiraceae bacterium (assembly GCA_910575155.1). GTDB lineage: Bacteria > Bacillota > Clostridia > Lachnospirales > Lachnospiraceae > Petralouisia. Next base: position 14,393 of record CAJTDX010000024.1, on the reverse strand, counting down.
TCTTTCTTGAGACTGTCGCAGTGGCTGCGCAGCCGCCGCACAAAATCGTGGTCCAGACAGTAAGCGACGTCCAGTCTCAGGCCGTCGATCTCCCAGTTGTTTACCCAGAAGGAAACGCTTTCCAGAAGATACTGAACTACTTCTTCGTTGCGCAGATTTAATTTAACCAGGTCGTAATTGCCTTCCCAGCCCTCATACCAAAGGCCGTCGTTGTAACCGGAATTTCCGTTGAAGTCAATATGGAACCAGTCGCGGTAACGGGATTGCTCCCGGTTCTGCAATACATCCTGAAAGGCGAAGAAGCCTCTGCCGGCATGGTTGAATACGCCGTCTAAAACTACCCGGATTTCTGCCTGATGCAGCGCGTCGCAGACGTCTTTGAAATCATCGTTGTCTCCCAGACGCACGTCAATTTTCCGGTAATCTCTGGCGTTATAGCCATGTGTATCAGACTCAAACAGAGGGGAAAAATAGATGGCGTTCACGCCCAGTTTTTGCAGATGAGGAATCCAATCCTTCACTTTGGTAATACGTTTTGCAGGAATCCCGTCATTTTCAAAAGGCGCGCCGCAGAATCCCAGAGGATAAATTTGATAAAAAACACTTTCGTAAGCCCACATAGTTAAGTAAATCCTTTCTATTGCCTTAAGCAAATTTCTGAATGAGCATTGTATTCTTTAGAGTAAGCTGCCATTTCTACAGATACAGAAACATTCATTTTTATGAAAAACAGAACGAATCATTCAGATACTGTTATTATAGTTGTATTCTGCATAGATAGCAATGACAAAAAGCAACAAAGTTTAAAAGGAAAAGGGAAAAAGTTTGGAGCGAAAGGTTATGTGCAGCCGAAAGCATTGATTTCAGGAAATCTTTTATTTTCCGGAACCAGTGGAAACCTGTAGGAATATGATGAATGTAGGAGAATATGGCAGAAATTTTTTCAATGGAGGCGGTTTATGATATTGAGATTTTGAGAGATGAAATTGATAAAACAAACTGTTTATGGTATGATTAGGAAAAACGAAAAAGGTGATTGTGGTGCGCCAGTGTTCGGATCTTATTAAAAATATATACCATAAGAATGGAGAATGGGAATGAAAAAAAAGCAAGATAGAAGCAGAAAGGACAGAGGGATTTCCCTGCTTGTTTCTATTATATTAGTTTTTTGTATATTAGGCGTCGTCGTATTTTCTGTGTCCAGGAAGATTTCCGTAGAAATGTCTCAGTCGGCCATACAAAATCTCAGCGAGAGCCTGGATCTGATAAAATGCACGATAGAAGCTATTTTGAAAAATGAGGCGGATTTTCAAAAGCTGATCGCCCAAAAAGTTGCAATGGCAGAAGATCCGGAGCAATATATACTGGATTATGAGAAAAACCGCACGATGGTGAAAATGTCTCTGGTCTTAAAAGGGAAAACAGAAGGAATTTCCAATACGGGAGAAGTATTTTCGGAGGAAGAACTGGATTTTTCAGCAGGAGGAACGGTTGACGAGCTGCAGATTTCCCAGTCTTATGTGAATTATATGGGAACCTGGGCGTATACCATGAAATGTCCGGTGGTAAAAGACGGCAGGGAAATTGCCGCGCTTTATATTGAATATACGTACGACTATCTTGACCAGTCCCTGCCCAATGGATTTTATAATAAGCAGGCAATGCTCTATATTATGGATGCAGAATCAGAAAAACTCGTACTGAAACCGAAAGGAATGGGAGAACGCAGCGCCGGACATATGAATCTGAAAGATTTTTATTATGCCAATAAGATTCATGAGTATGAGCTTCGGGAAGAAGTAGACCGGTGTCTGGAAAGCGGCAAAAATATTCTGTTTTATCATGATATCCGCAAAAAAGAGGCTCTGAATTATATGTGGGCAGTGAATGGGGGAACCATTTATCTCATCGGTTATGTTCCTGTTGAAGAAATTCTTCAGGAAGGAAGAAGCGTAAACCAGAATATTCTCATTGTTGTGGCGGTCATGCTGATTGCGTTTTTCCTCTGCTGTCTGCTGTATTATCTGAATCACAGACAGCAGATCAAGCTTGGAAGGGAACGGGAGAAAGAAAGGGAACTGCACAATAAACAGCTTGCGGAGGCCTTACAGGCAGCCCAGCTCGCCAGCAATTCAAAGACCATGTTTCTTTCCAATATGTCGCATGATATCCGTACTCCGATGAATGCGGTACTGGGCTTTACCACGCTGCTTGCCATGGATGCGGAAAATCCGGTTAAGGTCAGGGAATATACCAGAAAAATCACAGCGTCCGGTCAGCATCTTTTGAGTCTGATCAATGATGTTCTGGATGTATCTAAGATTGAGAGCGGAAAAGTGGTGCTTAACGTGAACCAGTTCACGCTGAATGATTTGGTATCTTCTGTCGACGCCATCATTCGTCCTATGGCAGACGGCAAAAATCAGATGTTTCATGTAGAAGTTACCGGAATTAAGCATGAATGCCTGTTGGGCGATGAGACCAGAATCAACCAGATCCTGATTAATTTGCTTTCCAATGCGGTAAAATATACCCAGGAGGGAGGCAATATCTGGTTCCGTATTGTGGGACTCAAACAGCGCTCCAGCCAATACGAGCATATCCGGATTGAAGTGGAAGACGACGGATATGGGATGACGCAGGAATATCTGGAAACTATTTTTGACGCGTTTACCAGAGCGGAAAACAGTACAACCAACAAAGTGCAGGGGACAGGGCTTGGTATGGCGATTACCAAAAATATTGTAGAACTTATGGGAGGAACCATAGATGTTGCCAGTGAAGTAGATCAGGGAAGTATTTTTAAAGTGGAGCTGGAACTTCGCATACCGGAAGGCCAGACGGACAAGAGTTTTTGGGAAGAACATGGAATCGCACGTATTCTTGCTGTATATGGGAACGATACATGCAAAGATATTCAGACGCTTATGAGAGATACGGGAGTACAGACGGATACCGCATTGTGTCTCGAAGAAGCGGTAACGAAAATACAGGAGCATGACAGGGTAAAATATGATCTGATCCTTGTGAATTGGGATGATATGCCGAATTTGCAGGATCTTGAGACGGCCAAAAAAATCCGCAGGACAATTTATGATACCGTACCAGTCGTCTTTTTGGCTTCTTATGACGCTAAGGATATAAAAGAAATTCAACAGACAGAGTATACCGCAATCCTTACAAAGCCATTTTTTGTGTCGGCATTAAAAGAAAAGATTGCGGAATTAAAGGGTGGTACTGAGGAAGAAAAAGCTGGAGAACAGGAGCCTTGCAGCAGCCTTGAGGGTCTGCATTTTCTTGCGGCGGAGGATAATGAGATCAATGCGGAAATTTTATCAGAAATTTTAGAGATGGAAGGGGCAAGCTGTGAAATTGCGGAAAATGGCAGGCTGGCGCTGGAGCGTTTTGAACGTGCTTCAGAGGGGGAGTTTGACGCAATTTTGATGGATGTGCAGATGCCGGTTATGAATGGGTACGAGGCTACGAAGGCGATCAGAGCATTAAAGCGCAAAGATGCGGAAGAAATACCGATTATCGCCATGACTGCCAATGCCTTTGCGGAAGACGAAAAAGAAGCGCTGGACGCAGGTATGGACGTACACATGGCTAAGCCCATTGATATAGAAAAGTTAAAAAAGATTATTCATAAATATGTGCAGAGAAAGGAAAATATATGAAACAAACCGTAAAAAGAAATATTCGGAAATTAACAGCAATGTGTCTGGCGGGAATTGCAGCAGTTGCTGCGGCATCATGCAGCGAACTGCCAAAGCCGGATGAAAACCTGCTAATAACCGGGGAAGAAGAGGAACGGATTGTGAATTTGTTCAGCCCTATGGAAAAAACAGATCCGGATGCTGAGAATACGGCGAGAAGCGCTTTTGACCAGACCGTGCTGCTGGCAGAGGAGAAGCTGGATGTGAAAGTTGCGTACCGAACTTATACGGCGGAAGATTATCAGGATAAAACATACGATGATGTGACATTGGAGCGGGCGCGCAATAATATGGACGATTTGTATCTGATGAATCCGGATACCATCCAGATGCTGGGGACAGAAGGTAAACTTGCCGATTTGTCTGACCTTGCATGTGTGGAAAATCTGCGCGAGGTGGTAAAAGCTGCGAATACCATAGATGGAAAACTGGTGGCAATTCCACAGGAAGTTGTGGCGTACGGCCTTTTTGTCAATAAAGATCTGTTTGACGAGTACAATCTGGAACTGCCGGAGACTCCGGAAGAGTTTTTGCAGTGCTGTAAGGTATTTAAGGAACATGGCATTGAGACGCCTGTTGGCGCAAACCGCTGGTGGCTGGAGAACTTTGTATTTGCCCAGGCATTTGCCGATTTGTATAATGGAGGGAACACAGAGGAGGAAATTGCCAGACTGAACAGCGGAGAGAGCAGGTACAGCGACTATATGCGTCCCGGGTTTGAATTTCTGAAAGAATTGATAGACAAAGGTTATGTGGATGCCCAAAAAGCTTATGTCAGCGAGGCCATTGATGGGGAAGGTCCTGACTTTCTGGCGCAGAAGACTCCGATGGTTATGGCGTACTGGGGAGCGGCAAATACGGAGACGGCGTATGGGAAACCGGATTTTAATATGCAGGTAATCGGATTTCCCAGCAGCCGGGGACAGATGCCGGTGGTTACAATCACGGGATTTGGTATTGGTTCTGAGGCGGAGCACCGGCAGGATGCAAGGGATTTACTGGAAACAATACTCTCTGACGAGGTGCTGGAGGTTTATACCAGAACGAATAAAGTGATTTCACCCTCTAAAAATATTGAAGTGGACTGTATTCCGGCATTAAAGCCTTTGAACGACAGAATCGAAGAGAACGTCTATGTTCTTGCCTCCAACGCGGCAATGAAGGTGGAGCAGTGGGGAAATACCTGCCGGATCGTGCGGGAACTGCTGAACGGCTCCACCGTAGACGAGTGTATGGCAGAACTTGATAAACTCCAGGAAGCGTCGCTGGAAAAATAAAGGAGCCGTCTGTGCTGCTTGGCCGCGTCTTTACGTCAGATCCCTGGATTTCTGCACACAGGCGCGCTGGGCGGATATCACGGCGCTGCGCAGTCCCTGCTGTTCTAAAATGGCGACAGCTTCAATTGTGGTTCCGCCGGGAGAACACACAGCGTCTTTGAGGGCGCCGGGATGCGTTTTGGTTTCCAATACCATCTTTGCGGCTCCAAGTACAGACTGAGCGGCAAATTTATATGCCTGCGCCCGCGGCATACCGTCGGCGACAGCGGCGTCAGCCATGGCTTCTATAAAAAGATAAACGTAAGCGGGGGAAGAGCCGGAAACGCCGATTACGGTATCCATCATGGTTTCAGGAACAACTTCACATTTGCCGAAACTGTTAAAAATTGCCATGGCGTCTGCAAGATCTGCTTCGGTGCAGTTTTCATTCGTACAAAGAGCGCTCATGGCTTCTCCTGCCAGCGCAGGCGTGTTGGGCATGGCGCGTACCAGTCTGATCTTCTTTTCAAAAGCAGTTTCTATTTTTTCTATGGTCTGGCCCGCGGCAACTGAGATGATCAGCGTTTCTGAGCGGACGCAGTCTTTGATCTGGGAAATAATTTCACCAAACAGATAAGGCTTTACAGCCAGAAACAGTATGTCTGCTTGTCTGGCAGCTTCTTTGTTGTCTGCAATGGCAGTAATTCCAAAACGTTCTCTCAGGGAACGCAGAGTGTTCTCTGTCTTTGCTGTGGCAATCATCTGCTCTTTTGCGGCGAGTCCGGATTTCAATATTCCGCCGATCATGGCGCCCGCCATATTTCCGCCGCCGATAAAACCAATCATTTTATCCATTATAGATACCTCCATATGTATATACTTTTAAATATTATCATAACAGCAGCATGTATTTTCTGCAATAAATTTCTTGTGTTCTGTGCGGTTCTTGACGTTTCAGAAAACAAGTGCTATATTAAATTGGTAGTACCAATTTGAAGGAGGAGATTTTTTTGAAATTTTTGAGACAGTTTGGAATTATTTTATTGATTTCATTTCTTGGAGAAGTGTTGTATGTCTTATTACCATTTCCAATTCCGGCAGGCATATACGGCATTATCATATTATTTTCAGGTCTGCAAACCGGGATGGTATCATTGTCTTCTGTGAAAGAAACCAGTGACTTTCTCATTGAGATTATGCCGATGATGTTTGTACCTGCGGCGGCGGGACTGATGGATTCCTGGCAGGCTGTAAAAGGAGATTTGCTTCCCTATGCCGTAATCACCGTGATTACCACCTGCGCAGTTATGATTGTATCAGGAAGAGTGGTTCAATTTGGCGTCAGGAGGGACAGGCATGAGTGAGTTTTTTGAGACGTCTGCATTTTTTGCCGTGTTTTTAAGTATTTTATCTTATGGAATCGGCGTGATGCTGAAAAAGAAGTGGAAGCTGGCGCTGTTTAATCCGCTGCTGACAGCGGTAATTCTTGTGATCCTGTTTCTGGCGGTATCAAACGTCGACAGCAGCGTATATCAGGAAGGGGCGAAACCAATTAGTTTTCTGCTGACGCCGGCTACCATCTGTCTTGCCGTTCCGCTGTACGAGAAGATGGAGCTGCTGAAGAACAATTATAAAGCGATACTGACGGGTATTTTTTCCGGGGTCCTGACGAGCCTGGCCAGTATTTTTCTGCTGGCGTTTTTATTTAAACTTGACCATGCTTCGTATGTAACCTTACTGCCGAAATCCATCACTACGGCGATTGGCATAGGGGTTTCAGAAGAGCTGGGAGGATATGTGTCTGTGACGGCGGCGGTGATTATTGTGACCGGAGTGATTGGGAATATGTTTGCTGAGACGATATGCCGGATTTTTAACATCCATGATCCCATCGCCAGAGGAATTGCCATAGGCGCGTCTTCTCATGCCATAGGCACTGTCAAGGCAATGGAACTGGGAGAAGTGGAAGGCGCGATGAGCAGCCTTTCTATTGTAGTTTCCGGAATTCTCACGGTAATCGGAGCGGGTATGTTTGCCCGGTTTATCCGTTGATGTTGGAACTTTTGGCAAAATCCTGCGTTCCGTGTCTGGTAAAATTGCAGGGTTTGCAGCGGACCGGAGATGCACAAAAGCAATTTGAGGGAGATGGATGTGGAAGAAGGAAGAGAATATCAGAAAGCGATTGACTATCTCTGCGGACTTGTAAAAGAAGGAGAACTTAAAATCGGTTCGAAACTTCCGACGGAACGCAGGCTTGCGGAAACGTTGTCCATAGGACGCAATTCTACAAGGGAGGCGCTTCGTATACTGGAAAATATGGGGATGATTGTCTGCAGGCAAGGGTCGGGAAATTATATTACAGGAAATATGACGCAAACGATTTCCGGAGTGATTGAGATGATGCTTCTGTTAAAACAGGTCACCAGAGAAGAAGTTCTCACATTCCGGCGTGATCTGGAAAAGGCAGTGTGCCATGCCGTTATGAAAAATGGAAATATTGAGCAATGGTATGATAAACTTATGGAGATTCTTTCCAGGGATTTGGAAGAACAGTCTTTGGAAGAACAAATTGAAACAGACCGCAGTTTCCATTATATGCTGATTCAGGCAACAGAAAACCAGTTGTGGATCTGCATATCAGAAGCAATCAGTGTGGTATACCGCAGCTGGATCGCTTGCGCGCTGCGATATTCAGATCTGGAAATGAAGCGGAAATTAAAAGACTCTCATCTGGCGCTGCTTCTGGCGTTAAAAGAAGGTTCCACAGAACGGTGCGACGCGGCAGTTGACCATCATTATGACCTGGTAGATGAAAAACTGTCAAAAACTTTGGATCAGCGCCGGCCATAATGTATTTTATGTAAAGAAGAAATACTTGACACCATGTTTGTTTTGTTGTATGATACCTGAGGTGGTAAAATGGAAAAGAAAGTAATGCAGACTTATCTCTATGATTTTTATGGAGATTTGCTCACGGAACATCAGCGGAACATCTATGAGGAATATGTGCTGAACGACTTGTCTTTAAGCGAGATCGCACAGGAGGAAGGCATCAGCCGCCAGGGAGTTCATGACCTGATCAGGCGCTGTGACAAAATCCTCAAAGGCTATGAGGAGAAACTGCATTTACTGGCGCGGTTTCTGAATAATAAAGAAAAGATCTTAAGGATACGGACGCTTTCCAGAAATTATCAGAATGGAAATGAAGCTCAGGTAATGGCTGAAATCGAAGCTATTTCGAATGAGATTTTAGAGGAGTTATAATATGGCATTTGACAGCTTGTCTGAAAAATTACAAAATGTATTTAAATCCCTGCGCAGCAAAGGGCTTCTTACGGAAGACGATGTGAAAACAGCGCTCAAGGAAGTGAAGCTTGCCCTGTTAGAAGCGGACGTTAACTTTAAAGTAGTCAGGCAGTTTGTGAAGTCTGTGCAGGAGCGCGCCGTGGGACAGGATGTAATGAACGGTTTGAATCCGGGGCAGATGGTAATTAAGATTGTAAATGAAGAGCTGGTTTCCCTGATGGGATCTGAGACTACAGAGATCGCCTTAAAACCGGGTGCGGAGATTACGGTCATTATGATGGCGGGTCTGCAGGGCGCGGGAAAAACGACTACAACAGCAAAGATTGCCGGAAAACTGAAACAGAAAGGCAAGAAGCCGCTGCTGGCGGCATGCGACGTATATCGTCCGGCCGCCATCCAACAGCTCCAGATCAATGGGGAGAAGCAGGGAGTGGAAGTGTTCTCCATGGGAGACAGCCATAAGCCGGCGGATATTGCCAGAGCAGCTTTGGAACATGCCAGGGCAAAAGAACAGAATGTAGTGATCCTGGATACAGCGGGACGTCTGCATATTGATCAGGAGATGATGCAGGAGCTGTGTGAGATAAAGAGCCAGATCGAAGTGCATCAGACCATACTGGTGGTGGACGCCATGACCGGACAGGATGCGGTAAACGTGGCCAACACATTTCAGGAAAAAATAGGTATTGACGGCGTAATTCTGACCAAACTGGACGGAGATACCAGAGGCGGAGCGGCATTGTCCATTCGCGCTGTGACAGGCAAGCCCATTCTCTATGTGGGTATGGGAGAGAAGTTATCTGATCTGGAACAGTTTTATCCTGACCGTATGGCAAACCGGATTCTGGGCATGGGAGATGTGCTGACACTGATTGAGAAGGCGCAGGAGAACATTGACGAGGAAAAAGCAAGGGAACTGGAACAGAAGATGAAGAAAGCCGAATTTGGCTTTGATGATTATCTGGAGTCCATGAATCAGATGAAAAAGATGGGCGGTATTTCCAGTATGCTGAAAATGATGCCGGGAATCGGCGGATCTCAGATTGCAGAAATTGAAAATGCCGTGGATGAAAAGAAGATGGCGAGGATTGAGGGAATTATTTATTCCATGACCCCCAAAGAGAGGTCCAACCCTTCTCTGCTCAATCCCAGCAGAAAACGCCGGATTGCCAAAGGCGCCGGAGTGGATATCAGCGAGGTGAACCGTCTGGTGAAGCAGTTTGAGCAGTCGAGGAAAATGATGAAACAGATGCCCGGGCTGATGGGTGGAAAAGGCAAACGCCGGGGCGGATTCAAACTGCCCTTTGGATTATAAGCAAGTAACAGGGAATGTATGATACAGTACCTGATTACCAAGATATACAGAACAATAAGAACCAGGAGGTGAAATATAATGGTAAAAATCAGATTAAAGAGAATGGGACAGAAAAAAGCTCCTTTCTATAGAATCGTAGTCGCTGATTCCAGATCTCCCAGAGATGGAAAGTGCATCGAGGAAATCGGAACTTATGATCCCACAAAGGATCCCAGTGAATTCCATGTAAATGAGGAATTGGCAAAGAAATGGTTAGCAAATGGAGCTCAGCCGACAGAGATGGTGGGAAAAATCTTGAAAGCAGCCGGTATCGAGAAATAATCTTCGCGGGGTGAAGGAATGAAAGAATTAGTAGAAGTAATTGCCAAAGCTCTTGTGGATATTCCGGAGGAAGTCGCAGTTACAGAGACTGAGAACGAGAAGTCTGTTGTTTTAGAATTGCACGTCGCCCAGACAGACATGGGGAAAGTAATTGGAAAACAGGGACGGGTTGCAAAAGCCATTCGTGCTGTTGTGAAAGCAGCAGCAGCTAAGAGTGACAAAAAAGTTATTGTGGATATTGTACAGTAACTAATCAGGATAAAAGCTGCCACAGAATTGAAATCAATTTTGCGGCAGTTTTTATATTGCTCCTGTGATATTTAACTGCAGGAATAATAAAAAGTATGCAATAAAAATTCCTTCTTTGTTGTTATCTTATTAGCACTCAAAACATAGAAAAAGGAGGAATTTTTTATGGAAAGTTCTTAAAATAAAGGAGCATGGTATGGAAGATTTACTGCAGGTAGGAGCGATTGCCACGACCCATGGAGTACGGGGAGAGGTGAAAGTGTTTCCTATGACAGACGATGTGAACCGCTTCAAGAAGCTGAAAAAAGTTTTTCTGGATACCGGGAAGGAATATCGGGAAATGGAAATTCTCCAGGTGAAATTTTTTAAGAATATGGTGATTCTGAAATTTAAAGGGATTGAGAATATTAATGACGTTGAAAAATACAAGGGAAGTGGCCTTTTTGTAACCAGAGATCAGGCTGTCAAATGTGAAAAAGACGAATTTTTTATCGCCGATTTGATTGGCATGGAAGTAATGACAGAAGCAGGAGAATTGCTGGGAGAGCTGAAAGACGTACTTCAGACAGGGGCGAACGACGTATACCTTGTGGAAGTGGCGCAGGATTCCCCTTACGCAGAGAAAGCGCCGGGAAAAAACAGAGAGCTGCTTCTTCCGGCAATCCACGAATGTATACGCAGCGTCGATCTGGAAAAGCGCAGCATTCAGGTATATCTTATGCCGGGACTGGTGGAGGAGATTTGACATGAATTTTCACATTTTAACGTTATTTCCCGAGATGGTGACGCAGGGCCTGGAAACCAGCGTGATCGGACGGGCGTCCAGAGCGGGGCTTCTTACAATCAATGCTGTTAACATCCGGGATTATTCAGAAAATAAACATCATAATGTCGATGATTATCCTTATGGAGGCGGCGCGGGAATGCTGATGCAGGCACAGCCCGTTTATAACGCCTGGAAATCCGTGGTGGAAAAGACAGGAACAAAGCCCAGATGCGTCTATGTCACGCCCCAGGGCAGTACATTTACGCAGAAGACAGCAAAAGAGCTGGCATTGGAGGAAGATTTGATCCTGCTTTGCGGCCACTATGAAGGCATTGATGAGCGGGTGCTGGAAGAGATTGTGACTGACTATATCTCGATTGGAGATTATGTCCTGACAGGCGGAGAGCTTCCCGCAATGGTAATTACCGACGCGGTTTCCAGAATGGTGCCGGGAGTGCTGGGGAATCAGGAGTCTGGTCAGGCGGAGTCTTTTGAAGGAAACCTTTTGGAGTATCCGCAGTATTCCAGACCTGAGGAGTGGAGAGGGAAGAAAGTACCAGAAGTTTTGCTGTCAGGGCATCACAAAAACATTGAAATCTGGCGCAGGCAGCAGTCCATTCTGCGAACCAGAGAACGCAGGCCGGACCTGCTGAAACAGGCAGAACTTTCCAGCCAGGAACAGGATTGGCTCAGCGGAGTGAAATGATTAAGCAAAATAAACAAAAAGAAAAATTTTTTTAGGACTATTTTCATAAAAAAGCCAATTGTAAAATATGAAAAAGAATATTATACTTGAGTGTGCAAAAAAGTTTTTCTATAATATTTTTTATAGAAAATAAAAAAGCGAACGTTTCACAAAGAAGAAGGAGGATAAGAATGAAACAGGGAAAGAAACTTTTATCATTATTTCTGGCTGTAGCAATTGCAGTTTCAGGAATCAACTTTGCCGGGGCGCTTCAGGTGGATGCGGCAGAAGAGACTAAAACAGTAACAAAAGTAACTGTGAGTCCGGGTGAGGCGACGGTAAAAAAGGGCGCGGAACAGCAGTTTACGGCAACAGTTGAGGGTACAAATATTGCGACGCCTGATGAAGGAGTAACGTGGGAAGTAACTGCAGATGAGGGAATAACGGCAGGAACCGAAATAGATGCAAATGGAAAACTGACAGTATCGTCAAATGAGACAGCAGCTGAGCTGACAGTAATAGCAACTTCTAAATTGGATACTAGCAAATCTGATACAGCGACAGTGCATGTAACAGGTTCTGGGGAATCAGCAAAAGTTGCTGCGGTAGAAGTAACGCCCAAAACTGCAGATGTAGTAAAAGGTAAGTCCGAACAATTTAAGGCAGTAGTTAAAGGCGAAGGAAATGTGACGCCTGACCAGGGAGTAACTTGGACAGTAAGTGCAAGTGATGGAGTAGCAGCAGGAACTAAAGTAGATTCAACAGGAAAACTGACAGTAGCAGCAGATGAGACAGCGACTAAACTGATAGTAACAGCAACATCTAGTGTGGATGAAAGTAAATCAGATTCCGCAGCCGTAACAGTAAAAGAAGATCCTGTGGATGGAGAAGTTGAAAGCGTAGAAGTAGATCCCAAAACTGCAGCTGTAAACAAAGGTGAGTCCAAAGAATTTAAGGCAGTAGTTAAAGGTAAAGGAAATGTAACGCCTGATCAGGGTGTAGAGTGGACGGTAGCTGCTGAAGGACAAACGTCTTTAAAAGAAGGAACTAAAATAGTAGATGGAAAACTGACAGTAGCACAAGATGAGACAGCAACTAAACTGATAGTAACAGCAACATCTACAGCAAATAAAAGTAAATCAGATACAGCAGAAGTAACTGTAACAGATCCTTCTAAGCCATCAGAAGTTACAGGAGTAACAGTAACACCGAAAACTGCAGATGTGAATAAGGGTGAGAAGAAGACCTTTACAGCAGAAGTGGAAGGTACAAATCTTCCGGATACAGCTAAAGGTGTAACCTGGAGCGTAGAGGGAAGCACAAAGAGCACAATCAGCGAAACAGGCGAACTTACAGTAGCGGCAGATGAAACAGAAAAAACCCTGACGGTAAAAGCAACATCTAAGACAAATGATAAAGTATCAGGTACAGCAACTGTAAATGTATTAGATCCTTCTGAGGAAGCAGTAGTTACAAGCGTAGAGGTAGATCCAAAAACTGCAGAACTGAATAAGGGTGAGAAGAAGACCTTTACAGCAGAAGTGAAAGGTACAAATCTTGCAACAGCAGATAAAGCTGTAACCTGGACTGTAGAGGGAAGCACAAAGAGCACAATCAGCGAAACAGGCGAACTTACAGTAGCGGCAGATGAAACAGCAACAACTCTGACAGTAAAAGCAACATCCAAGAAAGATACAAAAGTATCAGGTACAGCGACTGTAACAATTAAAGGTCAGACAGAAACAGTGGCAAAAGTTACAGGCGTTACAGTAGCGCCGAAAACAGCAAACGTAGTAAAAGGCAAGACACAGCAGTTTACCGCAACCGTTGCAGGCACAGGTCTTGCAGCAGCAGATAAAGCTGTAACCTGGACCGTAGCTGGAGCAAAATCAACTGCAACTAAGATTGACGCAGCAGGAAAACTGACAGTAGCAGCAAATGAGACAGCAGGAACCCTGACAGTAAAAGCAACATCCAAGAAAGATACAAAAGTATCAGGTACAGCGACTGTATCTGTTAAGGCAGCGCCCGCTGCAGCTCCTGTAAAAGTCAGCAAAGTAAAAATTAACAACAAGTCCGTTAAGATTGCAGCAGGCAAGAAAGTTGCTCTGACTGTTACAGTAACTCCGAAAAACGCAGCAAATAAGGCTGTTAAATGGAGTATTGACAACAAATCTAAGAAATATGCAAGCGTTAACGCTAAGGGCGTAGTGAGCACTAAGAAAAAAGGCGCAGGCAAGAAAGTGAAAGTTACTGCAACTGCAGCAGATGGAAGCGGTAAGAAAGCAACTATTACAATTTCCATTATGAAAAACAGCGTTACCAAGATTACCTTAAAGGCTAAGACCAAGACCGTGAAGGCAGGTAAGAGCGTTACAATTAAGGCAACTGTAAAGACAAATGGTAAGAAAGCAAACAAAACTTTAGCATGGAGCCTTGACAAGAAAGCAGTTAAGGGTAAATATGCAACCATCAGCAAGAAGGGTGTATTGAAGACCAAGAAGAAAGCAAAAGGCAAGACAATTACCGTTACTGCAAAAGCAACCGACGGAACAAATAAAAAGGCAACCATTAAGATTAAAGTTAAAAAATAATTGCTGACAAATCAAATAGTCAGAAGTTTTGAGAAATGCGGTCTTAGACCGCATTTCTTTTCTTTGTTAGGCCAAGGGCCTGTTTACCAATATGGAGTTTTTCGTGTTCCGAAAAATGGAATATTGGTAAACAAATAAACCACCTGCTCTGCGGGTGGTTGGAGTTGCTTCAGCTTACAGTAAAA
>CAJTDX010000023.1:5000-52550 GCA_910575155.1 Lachnospiraceae bacterium | reverse complement strand
TAAATACCATCTATATAACATATATCAGTTTTATCAAAACACATAAATTTACTATCCTGTTTTAACAAATAAATTTTTATTATAAAAATGAATAAAGTATTTATAATTACTATAAAAGAAATTCCTTTTTTGTAAATTTTACAATAAATATTTTTTAAGCAATTTGTAAATGATCTCACAAAAGTCATTGCCTTAAATATCAAAATAACTATTCAAAATAATAAGTACTTTCAAACAAAGTTCTATTAAATTCCTATCTTATAAAAGTGAATCTAATTCATCCATTCTAATTTGTTTAAAAAATTCAAATAATGCAAAGCTATCAAAAAAAGCAAAAAAAATTTATATTCTTATATAAAAATTTTTCTATTAACTTATTTATATTTGTTATTATATGCAAATTCATAAATATATACTTATTGTAAAATTTATCATTTTAGTAAGTCATAACATTTTTCTATAATCTAATAAGTAGAGAAGAAATAAAAATCTATTATTCAACAGCTAATACGATTGATTTTAAATAAATCTATAATACAGAAGCATTACCCTCTTCTGTACCTGTTTTTTCTGCCATATTAAAACGAGTAGCACGTTTGCATCTGTAATCCGGGCTATCCGCTTTTGCATTGACAATTTTATATATTATATCACTAAGATCTATTCCAATATAAGTTGTGTCTATTTTATATTCTATCTGTAAGGCAATAAAACAGTATTTATTTCATTAAAATTATTATAAAGTCATTCTTTTAATACTAATTTGGATGACATAATTATTGGCCAGAATTAGACATGCCATTTTAATAGAAATCACTTATACTATTTTTAGCCACGAGATGGAATAAATAAAAAGCTCGAAATGATCCAGTAAATCATTGTATTAATTTACGAATAACTATTGGAGGAATACCTTGAATATATGGCATAATAGAAAAATGCAAGAAGAGACTAACTATGCCAGAAAGTGCGGGCCCATTTTAATGTCGGATTCTATATACCATTTCCTTTCAAAGTTCTAAAAAAGCAAGAACTGCCTGCCTCTCATGTGGAATGCACAAAAATTTATGTTCTGCGCAAGACAGGTTCAATAAACAGCAGGGTTTGAAAAGGTCATCATTGGAAAAAACTTTGTCAGCAGATATCCTACCAGTTTCGTGAAAAGCCTTTCATTACTGCGGGATACAGAGGAAAAAAATCATGCGGATCTTGAAGATAAAATAATCATACTCCTTGCCAATTCTTCCCGCTCTGGACAGTCTAAATTCTATATAAATAAACAAGATTATCAGGATTCTTGAAATTGCCTGCCGCAACCCGGAAAAATAAGTTTATGAAATCAGCTATTGGAGCCACTTACATCTGGTAGATGCAGTCATAAAAAAATTGTGAAAATTATTTCTGCAAAAACCTTTAACCATTTTTTATACAGATATAATCATCCATCTATATTTTGTTCGTTGCTAACTACATGGTTACGAGAAAGCGGAAACTCCGAAAATATTTGCGGTGAATGTAGCAGAAAGCCCAGAAATATTTGTGAAGAAAGTAGCAGAAAGTCTGAAAATATTTGCAGAGAAATTAAATGAAATATGTTCTTTTTACCATGAGGCGCGGAATATTTACGAAACAGGCAGCTATATGATATCGGTGGATAGAATAAGTGGTATCCAAACATTACAAAAAAAATATTCAAATAAGCCGGCAATGTCCGAAAACCGGCCCATATGGAATTTAAATATATCATCAATAGAACCATCAGCCTAATTGATTTTTTCAATGTTGTACATAACATATGGAAACGCCATATTTTAATCTCACACATATAAAAAAATGTTTCATATATACAGTACACTCCTTAGCAAAAACAAATTATCTCGCAGCATCCTGGACTTTTGTATGTGACAGACTTAATAAATATAAATCAAAAAATCTGCTATGTCTTGTTGAAGAAATATACATCTTTGTGGCCATATTTAAAACGTCATTCTTAAGAGTCTGTCAAGCCACGCGGATTTCCTTTATGACAAAAGCCACAGAATACGTTTTTATATACGCCAGAACAGTGTTCATGGATTAAACAGATTGAGATATGGTTCATTCATAAATCACAGACTATTTCGTTTCTCAATTTTTTTGCTCATTGATAATTTCTATTTTACTCCATTAACTTTTTATTAGTTTAATCCGCTATGTCTACTCTAAAACAGTATTCATTTTTTAATATATGTATTCTTGTCATCAAAGTTCAAACAATATTTTTCAAATAAAAATTACTAATTTTTTTTAATAATTACTATCAATAATTTAATCCTATTTCTGTACTTCTTTTCTTTAATACGCTTACTATTTTGCAATAGTCACTTATATTTTATAAAACTTTATCCTATAAAGCCACTACATTTATATTTACATGTTCGTTATATAGATTAATAAAAATCTTTATAAAAAACTAAATTAAAAAAACAATATTCCATTCTAAAACATTATATTTATAAAAAATAATGTTTCACGTGAAACATTCCTTCTAAGATCATTATACAATTATCAATACTTTCACAACTAAAATACATTAACCAGATTATTTCTGATCGAAAATACTGCTGCCTGCGTTCTGTCTGTAACATCAATTTTTCTAAATATACTGGATATATGATTTTTTACTGTTCTCTCAGAAATTTTTAATTTTTCTCCTATTTCTTTATTGGAAAGTCCAATAGAAAGAAGTTTTAATATTTCCATTTCTCTTCTGGTCAGTTTTCCAATTTTTATTTTATCAATATCTCTTTCCACAATTTTTGAATTTAACATAGGGATAAGACTGGGCTGAATATACACCTCCCCCTCTATTACACTGAATATAGCTTTTTTTAATTCCAATGATTCGGAATCTTTTAACATATATCCATCAACCCCTATACTTACTGCTTTCAGCAAGTACTCTATTTCATTATGCACTGTAAGAATAATAACTTTTACGTCAATATTCTCTTCTTTAATTTTCTCCAATACTTTTAATCCGTCCATTTTAGGCATATCAATATCCAGCAGTAAAACCTGAGGAACAATCTCTTGCAATAAATGCAGACACTCAATTCCATCGTTTGCTTCTCCAACTACCTTAATATCTCCGTCATATTCCAATAACTTTTTTAATCCTTCTCTTACCATAGAATGATTATCTACAATCATTATTTTTGCAATCATTGTTTTACCTCCTTATCAATTGGTACACTGATCTTAACTTTTGTTCCTTCCCCCGGTTTAGAATCTATATTTATTTTTCCCCCCAGTAAATAAATTCTTTCCTGCATCATAGAAATTCCAAATCCTGAGTTTTCTTCATTTACAATATGCAATTCTTCATCTGCTGAAAAACCAACCCCATCATCCTCAATATCAATGAATACATATCCTTCTTCATATTTAATTATTACACTGAGATGTTCGGCCTGGGCATGTTTTAAAACATTATTAAAAACTTCCCTTATAATTCTGAAGATTGTCAAAGTTATTGCAGAAGATAAGTTCAAAGAATTTTCCTGTATCTCATATGAAACTTTCATAATTCCATAATTTCTTATTTTTATTAATTCTCTTTCTACCGCTTCTTCCAATCCAATATCTTCCAAAGACATAGGGCGGAGATCGTAAATTACCTCTCTGATTTCCTGTATGATATCCCTTACATTTTTTGTCATCTCACGCAGTTCCAGCTTACTGCGGACAGGATCCATCTCTCCTATTTTAGTACATAGTTCCATCCTGTGAACAAGACTGGTAAGGCTCTGAACAACAGAATCATGCATATCTCTGGCTATGCGCTGACGCTCAATCTCCTGAACCTCCAAAATATTCTGTTTAATTATTTTATCATCATTTTTCTTTATATAATCCGTTAATACTAATTTTTCATTATTGCGGGCAATTTTGATAACATTATCTAACTCAGAAATCTGAACATTAAGGTCAATAATCTGTACTTTGATCTTTCTGATACTCTCCTCAATCTCTCTCTGTTCTCTTAACAAAGATTCAATCTTCATATGGTTTTTTTCATCAACTTTTCTTGGAGAAAAAGACTCATAATTTTCATCCAATGATTCTTCTAAGGTTTTAATAAAGGTAAGATTATTTTTTAATTGAACTTCTTTTCTTTGATTGTCACGCTCCAAATTTAATTTTTTTTCGTATAAATCTTGGTATAATTTTTCTAAATATTCTACAACCATATTTTCTTTTCTCCATAAACATATGTTCTATGCATTATTATAATTCAAACTAAAGACAAGTTATCTGCACATTTTTACAGTATTCAGATAATTACATTTTATATCAAAATTTAAAATATGAAAAGTAAAAATTTACATTTTTTATTTTTAATCATATTTTGTTTGTATATCCAGTTTGTTTCGTCTATAATAGTAATAGATGATTCATTCACACTTCATTACTTATATCAAAAATAAGCCAAAAATAAGATACCGTCAGGTATCATGAAGGGAGAGTTCTGTAATGAAAAAGCAAGTTCGTAATCTTTTACTTCTGACAACTTTAACTGGATTCAGTATTTGTGGAATTAATAAGGCCATCAGTATATCTTCTGTAATGAAAAACTTATTAAAAACGGATCGGGGAAGATTTTTCAACTGGAGATATGGAAATATTTTTTATACAAAGCAGGGAAAAGGCTCTCCATTACTATTGATTCATGATTTGCATCCAGCGGCTTCAGCATTCGAATGGGATAAAACGGTAAAACACCTTGCAAAACACTATACTGTTTATACTATAGATCTGCTTGGCTGCGGAAGAAGTGACAAACCTAATATGACCTACAGCAATTTCTTATATGTGCAGATGATCACAGATTTTATCAAACATGTCATAGGTTCAAAAGCAGATGTCATTTCAACTGGCGAATCCTCATCCTTTACATTAATGGCATGTAACATGGATCCTGAGTATTTTAATAAAATAATAATTATTAATCCCTCTGATTTATCAGATCTTTGCAAAACGCCAAATAAGAGAAAAAATGCTCTGAAGTTCTTTATTGATCTTCCCATTATCGGTACGTTAGTTTACAATCTGGTATACACTCAAAGAAATATAAGAACAAGTTTTTATAAAGATTATTATTACAAAGATTATACCATCCCGGTCAAAGTACTTGATCAATATTATGAAGCTTCTCATCTTGGAAACAGCCATGGAAAATATTTACTTTCCAGTATGAAATCAAATTATACCAATATCAATATCATTCATGCTTTAAAGAAAATAAATAACAGTATTTTCCTCATTGCCAGCAAAGAAAAAGAAGACAATGAAAAAATTGTAAACAGCTACTTTTCCTGCAATCCTTCCATAGAAACTACTTTTATTTCAGGAAGCAAATATCTTCCTCAACTGGAAGTCCCGAATAAATTGCTGGATGTTTTAAATCTTTATCTGGAATCAAAATAAGTTTCAGAGTATAAAACAGGTTTTTAGTAAACAAAATCCAATACATTAATAATATTTAATGTATTGGATTTTTTGCGGGCATTCCCGCTTTTCTGGGATATGCTTTTGGCGTACGCTGCTTTTTTCTTACATGCACAAAGGACCGAAACAAATCTGTCCCAGGGATCGTAAATTTATCAACTTTTGTAATTTCTCCTCCCAGTAAATGAACGGCTTTCTTTGCCTGACATACCTCTTCTTCAATCTCTGCGGATTTATAAGAAATAAACATACCTTCCTGTTTTACAAAAGGAATACAGTACTCACTCAGAGAAGATAAATTTGCAACGGCGCGGGAAAGACACAGATCAAATTGTTCCCGATATTCTGACTTTCTCGCCATCTCTTCTGCTCTGCCATGAACTGCAGTAATTTTTTTCAGATTTAATTCTGCAAGAACCTCCTGTAAGAAAAGAACCCTTTTATTTAATGAATCCATTAAAACAATCTCCAATTCCGGAAACACAATTTTTAATGGGATTCCCGGAAATCCTGCTCCAGTCCCCAAATCCAGTATTTTATAGTTTCGATTCAAATCAATACTTCCCGCAAGGCTCAATGAATCCAAAAAATGCTTTTCTACCACATCCTCAAATTCCGTAATCGCCGTAAGATTCATCACTTTATTTTTTTCAATCAGCATTTGATAAAAAACAAGAAATTGCTCTAACATTTCTTCTGAGATTGTAATATTTAACTGCTCCAATCCACTTAAAAAGCGTTCTGTTTGATATTCCATAATGTTCCCTCTGATTTCTCACTTCCCATTTATTTTTCTCTGCTATTTTTTTGCTCTAAGTATACCAGCAGCACAGAGATATCTGCCGGCGAAACACCGGAAATTCTGGACGCCTGTCCCACATTGACAGGCTGGTAAAGATTTAACTTCTGTTTCGCCTCAATGCGAAGGCTGCCTACCTGTTCATAATCAAAATGTTGCGGAAGCTTTTTATTTTCCAATTTCTTAAATTCCCTTACCTGTTTCATCTGGCGTTTGATATAACCATCGTACTTAATATTGATATTCACCTGTTCGATTACATCCATTGGAAGATCCGTTCTTTCACCGTCTATATCCGCAAGATCTTCATAACATAATTCCGGACGCCTGATCAGTTCTGCAAGCGTTGTTCCTGTTTTCAAAGGCGTACTGCCGCGCTGTTCCAATAATTTCTGCACTGCTTCACTGGCGCCAATTTTTACCTGCTCCAGCCGTTTTATTTCCTGAGCGATGAGACGTTCCTTTTCTACTACCCAATCATATCGTTCCTGACTGATCAATCCAACCTGATAACCTTTTTTTGATAATCTTAAATCGGCATTATCCTGCCTCAAAAGTAAGCGATATTCCGCTCTGGAAGTCATCATACGGTAAGGTTCATGATTCTCTTTTGTTACCAGATCATCAATCAACACTCCAATATAGGATTCTGAACGATCCAATATCAGAGGATCTTTTCCCTGAACATACATAGCCGCGTTAATCCCCGCTATTAATCCCTGAGCCGCCGCCTCTTCATACCCTGAGCTGCCATTGAACTGCCCGCCGGAAAAAAGACCTTTTATATTTTTAAATTCCAGCGTTGGATAAAGCTGTCTGGGATTTATGCAATCATATTCTATTGCGTAGGCGTTTCTTACAATCTTTGCCTGTTCCAGTCCCGGAACTGTACGGTACATTTCAAATTGAACGTCTTCAGGCAGGGAACTCGACATCCCTCCCACATACATTTCATTGGTATATAATCCCTCCGGTTCAATAAACACCTGGTGTCGCTCCTTATCAGAAAACCTTACTACTTTATCTTCAATAGAGGGACAATATCTGGGACCAGTTCCTTCAATCATTCCCGAATAAAGCGGCGAGCGATCCAGATTCTCCCGAATAATCGAATGCGTTTTTTCATTGGTATAAGTCAGCCAGCAGGAAACCTGATCAATCTGAACTTCCTCCGGATCTGTGGTAAAAGAAAAAGGAACAATTTTATCATCGCCTTTTTGTTCCTGCATCTTACTAAAATCGAGAGAACGTTTGTCTATTCTTGCAGGAGTACCGGTTTTAAAGCGGAAAATTTCTACAGAATTATCTCTCAAAGACTGCGATAAATGATTGGCGGACTGTAATCCATTTGGCCCGGTATAAGAAACAACATCGCCATAAAGACATCTTGCTTTCAGATAAGTACCTGTGCAAAGAACCACCGCTTTACTATAATAAGAAGCTCCGGAGAACGTTTTTACCCCTGATATTATTCCATCTTCTACGATCAGATCTGTTACCTCGGCCTGACGAACAGTAAGATGTTCTGTATTTTCCAAAGTTCTTCGCATCAATTGACTGTATTCTGCCTTATCTGCTTGGGCGCGGAGAGAATGAACCGCCGGACCTTTGGAACGGTTTAACATTTTGGACTGAATAAATGTTTTGTCTATATTGATCCCCATCTGTCCGCCCAGAGCGTCAATTTCACGTACCAGATGCCCCTTTGAACTTCCTCCGATATTGGGATTACAAGGCATAAGCGCAATACTTTCCACGCTAACAGTAAAGATCATTGTTTCAAGGCCCAACCTTGCACAGGCCAGCGCCGCTTCACATCCCGCATGTCCTGCTCCAACAATACAAACATCATAAGTTTCTGTCATACAAGGCATAAAAACTCTCCTTTCTAAAAATTATATTTAAAATTAATTTCTATTTTCCCATACAAAACTTTGAAAAAATTTCATTTACCAGATCCTCTCTTACTGTCTCACCCGTGATACTCCCCAATTCTTCACAGGCGTTCATAAGATCAATCGAATAAAAATCTTCCGGCATCTTATTTTCAATACTTTCCTGTACCAGGCGTAAACTGTTCAACGCTTCCTGCAGCGCCATTTTATGCCTTACATTTGTAATATAAATTTCATCGTTACATTCAAGTTCACCTGAAAAAAACAGTTTCTGAATTTCTGCCTCCAGTTTTTCTATCCCCGAGCGCTCTTTTGCTGATACAGGAATTACTGAACATGTTAAATTTTTTTCTGATAATTTCTCAGTCACATCATCTTCCGAAATGACCTGTTGCAAATCACATTTATTTAAGAGAACAATCGCCTTCTTCTCCTGAAGTAGATTTAAAATGTCTTCATCATTTTTATCCAATTCTCTGGAAGAATCTATAACATATATTATTAAATCAGAATTAAATAAATAGTATTTTGTCTTATTTACTCCAATTTTTTCAACCTCATCGTCTGTCTCACGCACACCCGCAGTATCAACGACATTCAGGGTAATGCCATTGAGGTTTATCTGTTCTTCTAAAGCGTCTCTTGTAGTTCCCTCTATATCTGTAACTATAGAACGTTCTTTTCGCACCAGTACATTCATCAGAGACGATTTTCCTGCATTTGGTTTTCCTACGATAACGGTATTAATTCCCTCTTTCAGCAATTGTCCATCCTCCGCTGAGCGGATTAATTTTTCCAGCACAGAAATTATATTTATTATATTATAATTTAATTTTTCTCCATATCCTTCAAGAGAGATATGTTCCGGGTCATCCAGAGCAGATTCTATAAAAGCAGTCTCATAGAGAAGACTGGCTCTTATTTTTTTTATTTTCTCCCCAACGCTTCCCTGGAGCTGGCGGATTGAAGCATCCAGTGCAAACTTATTTTTTGCATTGATAAGATCCATGACAGATTCTGCCTGAGATAAATCTATCCTTCCATTTAAAAAAGCCCGTTTTGTAAACTCTCCTGGCTCTGCTGCTCTCGCCCCATATTTTATCACAGTTTCCAAAATCCGTTTCATTACCAGAATACCGCCATGACAATCAATTTCCACAGTGTCTTCAGCAGTATAGCTGTTCGGACTTTTCATTATCAGTACCAGAACTTCGTCAATCACCGTTTCCCCATCACAGATATATCCATAATGTATGGTATGACTGGGCATTTGCGATAATATTTTTGTTTCTCCTTTCGAACGGTATATACGATCAATCACAGCAAGCGATTCCTCTCCGCTGATCCGAATAATCCCTATGCCGGAATTACTCATAGCAGTGGCGGCTGCCGCAATGGTATCTCCTCTCAATCTTCCCGCCTCCTTTTTCAATCAGGATTAAATATTTATAATTTAATAAGTGAAAAAAAGGCTTTCTCTACGCATAACAGCATTTCGAGAAAACCTTATTTATTACTTTGATACTTTTAATGCCTCTTTAATGTAACTACCACATGCCTGTATGGTTCTTCCCCTTCACTGTGTGTACTTACATATTTGTCATTCTGCAACGCAGAATGAATTACACGCCTTTCAAAAGGATTCATCGGCTCCAAAGAAACCGGACGTTTCGTTCTTTTAACCTTATAAGCAATATTCTTTGCAAGATTTTCAAGTGTATCTTTCCTTCTTTTTCTGTAATCCTCTGTATCAATCTTAACCTTGACAAATTCATTTACCTGTTTTCCCAATGCAAGATTTGTAATATATTGTAAGGAATCCAGAGTTTGTCCGCGCTTTCCAATCAAAACGCCCATATCCTCGCCCTTTAATTCCACATCCACATTTTTTTGATCTTCGCTTACTGTGACATTAATCTCCACTTTCATCTTCATTGCCTGAAACACATCATTCAAAAAGCTCCAGACAAAATCTTTCACGGAAAATTTTTTGCGTATTCTCACAACTGCAGGTTTGCTTCCAATCCCCAGAAATCCACTGCTTCCTTTTTCAATTATTTCCGTCTCAATTTTATCACTGGTAGTTCCAAGTTTGATCAGGCCTTCTGTAATAGCGTCATCTACAGTTTTTGCTGTTACTTCGATAAAATCCATTCCAAATTCCCCCTGTTCCTGTTACTTGTTGTTACGTTCATTAAATTCCTTCACCATATTTGCTTTTTCCAAAAGGCTGCCTTTTCTGGCTGCTTTTGCATATTCAGCAGCCTGCTGTAACTTTTCTTCCTTCTCCTTAGAACTAACGTACTCTGTCTTTTTTGTATTAATTCTGGCAGTATTTGAAATCTGATTTTCTCGTATCCCCTGTTTTTCCTTCTTCTTCTTTGCCTTCTCCTTATTCTTTTCAATAATTGCTTCCAGATCAAGATTTCTGAAATGACGATTTAAAGCCAGCTGCTGTAAAGAACGGATCGCCGAACCTGAAATCCAGTAAATACCGGCTCCCACCGGAACTGAAAATACCATTACCAGAGAAAACAGCGGCATCATGGTATTCATTGACTTCATCTGCTTTGCCATAGCCCCGTTATCATCCATAGCAGCGCTGTTATTAGTCATCAACTTAATATTTAAAACCTGTGTCAAATAAGAAATCAACGGCACCATAACAGCTCCAATAATAAGTATGAAATTTTTTTCGTTCCATCCGGTAGAAATTAAATTAACCGGAGAGTTGGCAATATTAATTCCAAACAAATTATTTAAATGTGAAACAGTAGCTTCTGTTGAATTGATAATATCTGTCAATCCGCTAAAATTATCGCACAATACATCCCATCCATGACTGGGCAATGCATAGAGCACATCAATGATTGAATTAGAAGTCGTAACTGCTGATTCAAAATTTAATTTCATTCCCGCTGTTCCAGAATCCTGTAACACCTTCTCCATAATATTCTGAAACCCGTCAATGTTTATAATCTTATCTACCAGAGGCGTATAAACCGCTTTGACACTGCTTACATATGCAGGAACATTACGTACCACCTGGTACATGGCAATGAATATAGGTAAATTTATCAGAAGCTGCAGACAGCTTCCCATAGTGGAAACTCCGTATTTTTGATAGACCATCTGCGTCTCTTCATTCATTTTCTGCATGGACACCTGATCTTTTTTATCTTTGTATTTTTCCCGGATTTTATTTATCTCCGGCTGCATTTCCTGTTGCAGCCTGGAAAATTTCTGCTGCTTGTAGGTCAGGGGAGTCATTAAAAAATAAATAATAATGGTAAATAATATAATACAAAGGGCAATATTCTGAATACCAAACACATCATCTAAAAAAATATACAGGCTGTTCATAATATAACCAATAAGTCTTGCGATAGGACCTACGATTTTACCTGAATATTGTGTCAATATAATTCCTGTCAATATAATAAACCTCCTAAATTATGGAACCGGATCATATCCACCTTTTGAAAAAGGATTACATCTCAAAATCCGCCATCCTGCTAACAGAGATCCCTTAAATGCCCCGTGCTTTTGAATTGCCTCCAGTCCATAAGTGGAACAGGTAGGGTAATACGGACACTTCGTAGTCTTAAAAGGTGACAAATATTTTCTATAGAGCTTAATGAAAGCAATTAATATTTTTTTCAAAACATTCCATCTTCTTTTCTGATTTTAATTCATGCGATTTACGTTTTCAAAATATGATGAAGATTTGCAAGATGCAGGACCGCCTTCTCCGTCTCGTGATAAGTAACATGTTTCGCTGACACTCTCGCTATCACTACAATATCCAAACCACTATTGAACCGTTCTTCCTGTAACCTGTATGCTTCTCTTACTAATCTGGTAATATGATGCCTGATAACGCTGTTTCCTACTTTTTTGCTGACTGATATTCCCAATCTGTTCTTTTCCAGATTATTTTCCAGAACGTATATAACAAAATAACGGTTTGCATAAGACCTACCGTTCTTATATACGTTCTGAAAATAACAATTCTTCTTCAACGATTCTGAAAATTTCATATTCCTGTGTCTTTCTGCATAACTGTTATTGACAATTGAACCTTAAGAAGAAAGACCACAAATGATGTGGCCTAAGCTGATAATTTTTTTCTTCCTTTTAATCTTCTGGCTGCTAAAACCTTTCTTCCACCCTTGCTGCTCATTCTCTTTCTGAATCCATGTACCTTGGATCTTGATCTCTTTTTGGGCTGAAATGTCATTTTCATGGATATCCACCTCCTCTGCGTTAAAAAACATCATGTCCTATTATACCAAAAAATTGCCCTAAGTCAAGCTATTTGCGGATTATTTCTCTAAAAAAAGATTGTTTCCACTGCTTTCCAGATTAATTCCACAGTCATATCCACAATGTTAATATCTTCTGGATAAAATATTTTTATTTTTTCAATTTCCACTTTATTCACAAATTGCATTATTAATAAGGAAGAGATACAGTTTTTCCACAAATTATCCACATTATCCACCTGTAAAAAAAGTTATCAAGAAAATGTGGATAACTTGTGGAAAAGTTTATCATAATTATCCTTATTTTTAAAAATATGTGTGAAAAACCGTAATAATCCAACTATATTTTCTATTGTAGATATGTTTATAACATATTTTGCCCAGATATCCACAATTATAAAAATTTATTGATTATTTAACAGATTTGAGTTATTATAGATTATGGATGATTATAAATAGCATAGGAAGTTATACCTTATCGCAGGATAAACGGCGTCATTTGATTTCATCATTTGATTTCCCAGAACATGCACTATTAAATTTACTTGGAGAAGCATATGGAACTTATTTTAAAAAAATGGGAAGAAATACTCAGAACAGTAAAGGAAGAACATGAACTTACAGACGTTTCTTTTAATACCTGGCTGAAACCATTAAGCGTATATAATATTGAAAATTCAAAGCTATATATTCTGGTGCCATCTGAACATCAGATGGCGTTAAATTACATTTCAAAAAAATATGCACTTCCCATAAGAGTAGCAATTGCAGAAATTACCGGCGAAGATTACGAAATTGAATTTATTTTACAGGAACAGACTGATAAGGTAAAAAATTTCAGGAATAAAACTCCTAACTTCATGACAGATTCAGAAAATACCAATCTGAATCCCAATTATACATTCGATACTTTCGTAGTTGGTAAAAATAATAAATTTGCCCATGCTGCCAGCCTAGCAGTTTCTGAATCACCGGGAGAAGTTTACAATCCTCTATACATTTATGGCGGTCCCGGACTTGGAAAAACTCATTTAATGCAGTCGATCGGACATTTTATACTTCAGCAAAAACCGGGAAAAAAAGTTTTATATGTTACCTCTGAAGAATTTACGAATGAAGTTATTGATTCCATTCGTAACGGTAACGCTTCCGCCATGACGAAGCTGCGTGAAAAATACCGTACCGTAGATGTTCTTCTGATTGACGACGTACAATTCATCATAGGCAAAGAAAGCACCCAGGAAGAATTTTTTCATACTTTTAACGTACTGCATTCCGCCGGAAAACAGATTATCCTTTCTTCAGACAAACCTCCCAAAGAGATGGAAACACTGGAAGAAAGAATACGTTCCCGTTTCGAATGGGGACTTCTGGCAGATGTGGGATACCCTGATTACGAAACACGAATGGCTATTTTACGCCGGAAAGAAGAGATGGATGGGTTTATGTTAGACGATGAAATTTTAGATTACATCGCAACGAACATTAAATCCAATATCCGGGAACTGGAAGGCGCATTAAATAAACTTCTTGCTTTTTCCAATCTGGAACACACGGAAATCACCATGGACGTTGCTGTTCAGGAACTTCAAAATATTATTTCTCCAGACAAGCCAAGGGAAATCACCCCTCAGCTTGTTATTGAAATTGTTGCGGAACATTTTAATATTTCCACAGACCAGATGATCTCCAAAACCAGAAGCAATGATATTGCCAAACCGCGGCAGATTGCCATGTATTTATGTAAAAATATGACTTCTACTCCTCTGGACACCATAGGAGCGCTTCTCGGCGGGCGGGATCACTCTACCATTATTTACGGAATCCGAAAAGTCACCAATGAATACGATCAGGATGAAAATTTTCACTATTTAATTGAAACTATCAAGAAGAAGATTAATCCCAACTAAAACAGGTTCAGGTTATACACAGCCTGTCCTATGTATTTCAAGATGTAATCCACAGGGTTATACATAAGCTTCCAGGACAAAAAACCAGCAATATTAAGGCTTCCGGGACTTATTCACATATAAACATGCCCTATGATGATTAAGATGAATCTCTTATCATAAATTTATATCTACGCTCAGGAAGGAGTAACTCACAGCATGAAAATAATATGCCCAAAATCTGATCTTTTACACGGGGTAAATATAGTATCGAAGGCAGTGCCTTCCAGAACTACTATGGCAATTCTGGAATGTATTCTGATTGACGCATCCGACGCATCCACAAAAGATGAAATCAAATTAACTGCGAACGATATGGAACTTGGAATTGAAACCAGGATAGAAGGAACTATTATAGAACGCGGAAGTATCGCGTTAGACGCCAAGATCTTCTCTGAAATAGTCAGAAAACTTCCGAACAGCGATGTTACAATAGAAACAGATGAATCCTTTAAAACAGTCATTACCTGTGAAAAAGCAAAATTTAATATTATAGGAAAATCTGGCGAAGATTTTTCCTATCTTCCATATATTGAACGAAATGAACCTGTTGTAATCTCACAATTTACATTAAAAGAAGTGATAAGACAGACCATTTTTTCCATTTCAGACAGTGAAAATAATAAACTGATGACAGGAGAATTGTTCGAGATCAGAGAAAACGAATTAAAAGTGGTTTCTCTGGACGGTCATCGCATTTCGATTCGTAATATAGAATTGAAAGAAGTATATGGCGACTATAAAGTTGTAGTTCCCGGAAAGACACTCCAGGAAGTGAGTAAAATTCTTCCCGGAGACGCGAATGAACTGGTTGAAATATTTTTTACGGATAATCATATTGTATTTGAATTTGACTGTACAACTGTCGTTTCACGTCTTATTGAAGGAGAATATTTTAGAATCGAACAAATGCTTTCTTCTGATTATGAGACAAAAATAAAAATTAATAAAAGAGAATTACTTGATTGTATAGACCGCGCCACTCTGCTGGTGAAGGAAGGAGACAAAAAACCAATTATCATGAATATTACAGAGGACAATATGGAACTGAAAATAAATTCATTTATTGGTTCTATGAACGAAGATATTGATATTCAGAAGGAAGGTAAAGATCTTATGATTGGATTTAATCCGAAATTCTTTATCGATGCGCTTCGTGTGATAGATGAAGAAGAGGTGGTTTTGTATATGGTAAATCCCAAAGCGCCTTGTTTTATTAAGGATGATGATGAGAAATTTATTTATCTGATTCTTCCGGTTAATTTTAATGCAGCAACTAATTAAATTAATCGATGTATTCAGGAGAGGTATGAGTTTTGCAGGAAATTAAACTGAGAGATGAATATATTAAGCTTGGTCAGGCTTTAAAAGCTACTAATATGGTGGAATCCGGGGTCATGGCCAAGATGGTGATTAAAGAGGGACTTGTAAGAGTAAACAGTAAAGTAGAAACCCAGCGTGGTAAAAAATTAGTAGATGGAGACGTTGTTTCTTTTGACGGGGAAACAATCATAATTATTAAATGATTCTGAAATCTGTTGCCCTTAAGAATTTTCGCAATTACAGCGATTTAAATCTTAAATTTGACAGGGGAACCAATATTTTATATGGTGATAATGCCCAGGGAAAAACAAATGTTCTGGAATCTGTCTATGTCAGCGGGACGACCAGGTCTCATAAAGGAAGCAAAGATAAAGAAATGATTCAATTCGGGCAGGAAGAATCTCATATCAGAACGATTGTGGAAAAGGGCGGTCTGGATTACCAGATTGATATGCATATAAAAAAGAACCGTACGAAGGGAATTGCCGTAAATAAAGTGCCGATAAAAAAGGCGTCGGAGCTGTTTGGCATACTAAATATCGTTTTTTTTTCTCCGGAAGATTTGAATATTATAAAAAACGGTCCTTCCGAGCGCCGTCGTTTTCTGGACGCGGAGCTTTGCCAGCTTGACAAAATTTATCTTTTTTATCTGACAAAATATAATAAGATACTCAATCAGAGAAATAAGCTGCTAAAAGATATTAATATAAGGCCGGAACTTAAAGATACGCTTTCTGTCTGGGATATGCAGCTAACGGAATACGGAAAGAATATTATCAGGATCAGGAAAAGATTTGTAGAAGAGCTAAGTGAAATCGTACTGGAAATACACAGAAATATTTCAGGTAACCGGGAAGAGCTGCTGCTGCGCTATGAACCCAGTGTGCCGGAAGAGCTGTTAGAGCAGGAAATAGCCAGAAATCAGGAAAAAGATCTGAGATTCGGCATGACCTCTGTCGGCCCACACAGAGACGATCTGTGCTTTCTTATACAGGATACAGATATCCGCAGGTTTGGTTCTCAGGGACAGCAGCGAAGCTGCGTATTGTCTTTAAAGCTCTCTGAAATTCAGCTGGTAAAAAGATCAGCGAAAGACATGCCGGTATTGTTTTTAGATGATGTGTTGTCAGAATTGGACAGCAGAAGACAGAATTTTCTGTTAAACAGTATTCATGACATTCAGACAGTAATTACCTGTACAGGATTAGATGAGTTTGTAAAAAACCGGTTTGAGATAGATAAGATATTCAGAGTTGTGAATGGAACTGTAACATCGGAAAACAGTTTTTAGAAATTGGAGGAATTACATGGGTACAAGTACAAATACGAATGCGGAATACGGAGCAGACCAGATTCAGATTCTGGAAGGACTGGAAGCAGTCCGGAAACGTCCTGGTATGTATATCGGAAGTACTTCTCAGCGTGGGCTTCATCATCTTGTCTATGAGATTGTAGATAATTCAGTGGATGAAGCTCTGGCAGGATATTGCGATACCATAGATGTACGTATTATGAAGGATAACAGCGTCCGCGTCACCGATAATGGACGTGGAATTCCGGTGGGGATTAACCATAAAGCGGGAATTCCGGCCGTAGAAGTCGTATTTACAGTACTTCATGCAGGAGGAAAGTTTGGAGGCGGAGGATATAAGGTATCCGGCGGACTTCACGGTGTGGGAGCTTCTGTGGTAAATGCGCTTTCCAACTGGCTCGAAGTGGAGATTTTTCATGAAGGAAAAATCTATAAGCAGCGCTATGAGCGGGGAAACAGCATGTATCCGCTGAAAATTGTGGGAGACTGCGCACCGGAACAGACTGGAACTCAGGTGACATTTTCTCCGGATGGAAGTATTTTTGATGATACATTGTTCGATTATGATACTTTAAAGCAGCGTCTGCGTGAAATGGCTTTTCTCACCAAAGGCATTAAAATTCGTCTGATTGATGAACGAGAGGGAATGGAACAGGAAAAGGAATTTCATTACGAGGGAGGGATTAAGGAATTTGTAGTATACCTCAACCGCAGCAAAGAGGCGCTTTATAATGACGTGATTTACTGTGAAGGCGAGAGAGACGGAGTCTATGTGGAAGCGGCGCTTCAGCATAATGATTCCTATAACGACGCTACTTACAGTTTTGTAAATAATATTACCACCCCGGAGGGGGGGACTCATCTGGCGGGATTCCGAAATGCGTTGACTAAAACGTTTAATTCATATGCCAGGGCAAATAAGATCTTAAAGGAAAATGAAACGGCTCTTTCCGGTGATGATATCAGAGAAGGCATGACGGCAGTTATCAGCGTGAAGATCGCAGAACCGCAGTTTGAAGGACAGACGAAACAAAAGCTGGGCAACAGCGAGGCAAGAGGAGCGGTTGACAATGTGGTAAGTGAGCAGCTTACTTATTTTCTGGAGCAAAATCCGGCTATTGCCAAAGCAGTCTGTGAGAAATCTCTGTTAGCTCAGCGGGCCAGGGAAGCTGCGAGAAAGGCCAGAGATCTTACTAGGCGCAAAACGGCGCTGGAGGGAAATTCCCTTCCCGGTAAGCTTGCCGACTGCTCTGACAAAGATCCTAAAAATTGCGAGATTTTTATTGTGGAGGGAGATTCTGCGGGAGGTTCTGCCAAAACAGCAAGAAGCCGCGCTACCCAGGCTATTCTCCCTCTCAGGGGCAAAATTCTCAATGTGGAAAAAGCAAGATTGGATAAGATTTATGGGAACGCAGAGATTAAGGCTATGATTACGGCGTTCGGGACGGGTATCCATGAGGATTTTGATATCAGCAAATTAAGATATCATAAAATTATTATCATGACAGATGCGGATGTGGACGGCGCGCATATCAGTACGTTAATGCTGACGTTCATGTATCGTTTTATGCCGGAACTGATCAGGCAGGGATACGTATATCTGGCAAAACCTCCTCTGTTTAAGATTGAGAAGAATAAAAAGGTCTGGTATGCGTATGATGAACCGGAATTAAACAGGATTTTGATAGAAATTGGAAGAGATGGAAACAACAAGATTCAGCGTTACAAGGGATTGGGAGAGATGGATCCAGAGCAGCTTTGGGAGACTACCATGGACCCGGAAACCAGAATTCTGGAGAGAGTCACCATTGATGACGCCACAGCGGCTGAGGTAGATCTGACTTTTACTACTTTGATGGGAGATAAGGTGGAGCCTAGACGGGAATTTATTGAGGCAAACGCCCGTTTTGTACAGAATCTGGACGTTTAGGAGGGAAATAGATGGATGACAGAATTTTTGACAGGATCGATGACGTTGATTTGAAAAAAACAATGGAGAGATCTTATATTGATTATGCGATGAGTGTAATAGCTTCAAGGGCGCTTCCGGATGTAAGAGACGGCCTGAAGCCTGTACAGCGTCGGATTCTCTATGCTATGATTGAGCTGAACAATGGTCCGGATAAACCGCATCGTAAATGTGCCCGTATCGTGGGTGATACGATGGGTAAATACCATCCTCACGGAGACAGTTCTATTTACGGCGCGCTGGTAAATATGGCTCAGGAATGGTCTACCCGCTATATGCTGGTGGACGGCCACGGAAATTTTGGTTCTGTAGACGGCGACGGCGCGGCTGCCATGAGGTACACAGAAGCGCGTTTAAGCAAAATTTCCATGGAAATGCTTGCAGATATCAATAAAGATACCGTTGATTTTGGTCCGAACTTTGATGAAACAGAGAAGGAACCCCTGGTTCTGCCATCACGTTTTCCAAATCTTTTAGTAAACGGAACTACAGGAATAGCAGTGGGAATGGCTACGAACATACCGCCTCATAATCTCAGAGAAGTGATAGGCGCGGTGGTAAAAATTATCGACAACCGGATTCTTGAGGATCGGGATACAGAGATAGAAGAAATTTTAAAGATTGTAAAAGGACCTGATTTCCCTACCGGGGGCATGATTCTTGGAACTTCCGGTATAGACCAGGCATACCGTACCGGCAGAGGCAAGGTAAAAGTGCGCGCTGTGACAGATATTGAGCCAATGGCAAATGGCAAAAACCGTATCGTTGTAACAGAACTTCCCTATATGGTGAATAAGGCGAGACTGATAGAGAAAATTGCAGATATGGTCCGCGATAAAAGAGTGGACGGCATTACGGAAATCCGGGATGAATCCAACCGCGAAGGGATGCGGATCTGTATTGAACTGCGAAGGGATGTAAATCCCAATGTGATTTTAAATCAGCTCTATAAGCATACGCAGCTTCAGGATACCTTTGGAGTAATTATGCTTTCTCTGGTGAATAATGAGCCAAAGGTCTTAAATCTCAATGATATGCTGGGGTATTACTTAAAGCATCAGGAAGAAGTTGTCACCAGAAGAACAAAGTACGAGCTGAATAAGGCGGAAGAACGCGCTCATATCTTACAGGGACTGCTGACGGCGCTTGATCATATTGACGAGGTAATCAGTATTATCAGGGGCAGTGAAAATGTTCAGCTTGCAAAGTCGCGTTTGATGGAACGATTTGCTCTTTCTGAAGCGCAGGCCCAGGCGATTGTGGATATGCGTCTTCGTGCGCTTACCGGTTTGGAACGCAGCAAATTAGAGGCGGAATATAATCAGTTAATGGAATTGATCGCTGAATTAAAGGCGATTCTTGCAGATGAAAAGAAACTGCTTGGTGTTATCCGTGAAGAGATTATACAGATTTCTGACAAATATGGTGACGACAGACGAAGTTCCATCGGTTTTGACGAATATGATATTTCCATGGAAGATCTGATTCCGGTTTCCAACACGGTAATTGCCATGACGAAGCTTGGATATATCAAGCGCATGAGCGTGGACAATTTCCGCAGTCAGAATCGGGGCGGAAAAGGTATCAAAGGTATGGAAACCATTGACGACGACTATATTGAGGAACTCCTGATGACGACTACGCACCATTACCTGATGTTTTTTACCAATACCGGCAAGGTGTACCGCATCAAGGCTTATGAGATTCCGGAAGCCGGAAGGACAGCCAGAGGAACGGCAATTATCAATATCCTGCAGCTATTGCCCGGAGAAAAAATAACGGCGGTCATTCCATTGCGGGAATATAAGGACGATCATTATCTGTTCATGGCTACCAAAAAAGGAATCGTCAAGAAAACGCCTGTGACGGATTATGCGAATGTCAGAAAAAAAGGGCTGGCTGCGATTAATCTCAGAGAAGAAGACGAACTGATTGAGGTGAAATTTACAGATAACACCAAGGATATCCTGATGGTGACTAAATATGGGCAGTGCATACGCTTCCATGAGACGGATGTGAGAAGTACAGGAAGAACTTCTATGGGTGTAATTGGCATGAATTTGTCTGACCGGGACGAGATTGTGGGAATGCAGATGGATACGCAGGGCGAGTATCTGCTGATCGCTTCTGAAAAAGGACTTGGAAAGCTTACCAGAATGGAAGAATTTACACCGCAGAACCGCGGCGGAAAAGGCGTAAAGTGTTATAAGATTACGGATAAAACAGGAAACATTATAGGTGTAAAAGCAGTCAATCAGGAAAATGAGATTATGATGATTACCACGGAAGGAATTATTATCCGTATGAAAGTGGAAGGAATCTCGGTATTGGGTCGTGTTACTTCCGGGGTGAAACTAATGAATCTGGATGATGATATTACGGTGGCAAGTATCGCCAAAGTACGTGAGGATCAATCTCTCATTGAGAATACGGAAGACGGCGAACTTCTTACAGAGGAAGAAGCAGAACAGAGCGCAAAACTGGCAGAAGAGACGGCACGAAGGATGAACAGCCCTGTGGAGGAAACGAATGAAGCGCTCATCAAAGAATTAATAGAGCGGGCAGAATCTGATCAGGAAGACTGATAACTGACCAGAGACGAATTTGGACAGCAGCAACAGAGAGAGGTATTTATGAGCGAAAATCAAACAGACACTGTAAATTATTTATACCAAAGAGCTGTGATACTGGGAACAGGAACACTTGCATTGTTATGTGCATCCGACTTAAAGGAGAGATACCATATTTCCAGTGTGATTTATGATACGGGAGAAGAAGCTTCCAGAACGTTGGAACGTCAGGCAAAGGGAAAAGAAATAGAATATCGGAGAGCTTCCAGGAAAGAATTGGCTGATGATCTTGCAGGTGTTTTGGAGCCTGTATTACTGGTCAGCGCAATTAATCCCTGGATTATACCCGCAAGAGTTTTGGAGAACCAGAATCTTCTGGCAGTAAACTGCCATCAGGCGCTGCTTCCGCATCATCCGGGAAGAAACGCCGAGATGTGGGCGATTTATGAAGAGGATGAGAAAACAGGAATTACCTGGCATATTATAAGGCCACAGGTAGACAAGGGAGAGATTTTAATTCAAAAGGAGCTTCCAATTACAAAAAAAGATACTTCTTTTCAGGTATTCAGAAAGCAGATTACGCTTGCACAGGAAGCTTTTCTGGAAATTTTAGAGGATTTACTGAATGGAAGGGCGAAAGGATGCGTCCAGAGCGGAGAACAGCCTCAAATTCGATATTCCTGGGAAACTCCGGAGGAGGGAAAACTGAATGTGCAATGGCCGTTTGCTAAAATCAGCGCATTTTTACGCGCTTTGGATTATGGAGGTCTTGAGGTTGTGAAAAAGCCATATCTTGAAAAAGATGGAAAAGTTATATTCTGGAAGAGCTATAAGATTACAGAAGAACTTCAGGAGAAAGAAGAATTATGTTTCGGTGAGCGTGAAATATGTATTGTTCGCAGGGAAGGGACTATTTTGCTAAAAGGCGTATATGAGGAATAAGAATTAATGTTTGGAATTTAGATCATTTTGCAATTGACCGCATCAATTTTATGATATTAAAATTGATGCGGTCAATTGCGTTAATATTTAAAATAATTATAACTTCGAATCAGTTTATAATAATCTTCAGCCTGTGTATCCCAGGATTTGTAGCTGTCTTTGCCCTGATGATTTTCCAATTGAAATTTTTTCATCAGGTATCCTCCGTAAACTTTTGTAAATTTGAAAGATCCATTAATATTTGTATGATTGATATTTTCAAAATCCTCAATTTCCTCAAAATCAAAAAGTTCATATAATTTTTCATCATTAAAATTAAAAAATTTCATTCCGTATTCTTCTATAAGATCACCTACGCGGTTATATCCGGCCAGGTTCTTTTTCCAGACTACCGGAGGAACTATAAACTGTATTTCAATGTCCTGCTGTTTTGAGCACCATTCCAGCAAATCTTTCAGAGCGGCTTCATTTCCACTTCCAATATCTGATCGTTCATCCGTAGAGGGATGCGTTCGGTCTTCTTCCAGTCCGTGTGATAAAAAACCTTCCTGATAAGTAGAATTTAAGTAAGAGGGATGAGTCTGATAAAAATCTTCTTCGCTTAATTCTTTCCACCGCGAATGAAACAGCGTAATCGGAAAATAGTACTGTAGCTTGTCCATGCCCGTAATCCCGGAATATTTACAGTAATTTTCAATCATATCTATGCGGTTCAGAGAAAATTTCATATTGTCCAAAACGAGATAAAATTTTTTATCATCTTTATTGGTCTGGGCGAAAGCAGTTGCATCAAATACCAGTATTTTCGGTTTCTGGGTTTTTAACGCCTCAATGGCGACGTTTTTCATAACATAGCTTGGCATAATGGAGGTTGAAATTTCCGTGGACGCCATTCCAAACTCTTTCCATGCAAAAGCGGGCTGCCAGTATTTGTAGGTGTGGCTGTTGCCAATAAATACTGCGTCGACAGAATTTGGTTTCAGGTTATAATAGCCCTTGAACATCATTTCAGCGTCTTCAGAATTTGGTCCTAATATACTGTTGACGCCCAGAAACAGTAGGAACCCTGTGAAAAAGAAGGCCAGGGTTGTTATAAATTTTTTGATCATTTCTTTACTCCTTAAAATTGTTGATAAATAAAGTCGCTGCTGTTATATGCAGGTCCATAAATTCCAAAAATAATAATAAGGAAAAATGCAGTCCAGAAGATGAGCCAGCGGAATATGATTCCCTGTGAAGCAATGCTTTCACGAATCTGAATATTTCTCTCATGCGCATTGTCAACCAGTAAAAGTATTACCGACATGAAAAAAGCAACGGCCAGATCTTTTGCGTCCAGTCCCAGAGTAAACAGGGTTCCGTCTACCAGTTGCCATGGCATAGGGCGGAGAAAAACATTCTTTATCATTAGAAACGCCATAGCGCTGGAAGCTGATTTTGGAAAAAATCTTCCGATCGAACACAAGAGAAAGGTACGTAATGTCTGAAACAGCCTCCAGCCATAAGAAGTTTCCCTGACATGAAAGAATCGGATTCCTTTCTGGTACAGAGGCTGCAGCAAAATTCCTGATGCGATAATGGTTCCATTCCAGACGCCGTAAATTGCATATTTCCAATTGGGACCATGCCAGAATCCCACCAGAAAATACACCAGGAACATGGAAAGGAAGGGCGGCAGACGTTTTCCAATGTAATTTCCAAAATATTTTCTTGCGATTCTTCCAAGTGTTGCAAATTTTTTTGATAAGGATAAAGGATAGAAAATGTAATCCTTCATCCAGCCGCCGAGGGTAATATGCCATCTGCGCCAAAATTCTTCTATGGACTTTGAAAAATATGGCTGTCTGAAATTTATTTCCAGATTTATGCCGAATATCTGAGAAACACCTGTGGCAATATCCATTCCGCCGGAAAAATCGGCATAGATCTGGAAGCCGTAAAAAATTACTGAGGTAAGTAAAATCATTCCGCCATAGTTGGCGTAATCGTTGAATACAGTGTCGACAACTATTCCAATACGGTCTGCGAGAATTAATTTTTTCATAAAACCCCACAGTATTAATTGACTTCCATATTTTAATCTTTTTGCATCAAAGGCATGTCCTTCTTTAAATTGTACAGCCAGCTTGTCATATCTGGCGATCGGCCCCTGTACAATCTGCGGAAAATAAGACATGAAAAGAGCAAATTTAAAAAAATTACGGTCGGCCTGATATTTTCCCCAGTAAATGTCTGCCATGTAGCCAATTGCCTGTAATGTATAAAAAGAAATTCCCAGCGGGATCATCAGATCGAGCTGGAAGTTTTCTGTTTCGATTCCCAAAAGCTGAAATAAGGACGATGCGTTTCCAATAAAGAAATTAGAATACTTAAAAACCAGCAATATGCCAAAATCAATTGTAATCCCCAGAAAAAGTATACCTTTTTTCTTTCTTGAAACAGACAGTTTATATTTTTTACGCTCAGAAGAGCTCATATGTTTACTGTGAATTTTTAGATGATATGCTTTTTTCAGATTCTGTCGCTCAAGAAAAAGTCCGGTCAGCCAGGTAACGGCAGTCATTCCTGCAAGTACGAAAACAAGATAAGTACTGTTCTGCCAATAAAACAAATAGCTTGCAAGAAGCAGAACAAGCCAGCGGCGTTTTATTGGAACTGTAAAATAAACTACACAAACTACGGTTATAAATAATAAAAAAACTGCAGATGTAAAAGCCATTTTTTTGGTTCCTCCTATGCAAGTGATACATGATATTTTAATTTTATTTTTAAATTATGATATAAGTTTGATGATATTGCAATCAAAGTATCGAAAAAAGAAGAATTTTGAAGATCATATTTACTATCAAACTTATATCACAATTAAGAATTATTTTGGATTTAGACCACAAAATCACTTTTTAAGGAGGAAATATATGGATAAATGTATAAAATGCGGATTGCCCGGGCATTATCAGGGGATTACATTAAATGAAAATCATGTATGTAATTATTGTGAGTTTTATGAAACTCATAAAGAAACGTTTTCAAATTTTGATGCTCTTGAGAAACAATTTGAAGAAGAAGTAGAAAATGCTAAGAAAAAAGCTGCGGAACGCGGAGCAAAATACGATTGTATTACGGGATTAAGCGGCGGAAAAGACGGCGCGTATATTACTTATCAGCTTCAGCATAAATATGGTCTGCGGGTATTGACGTATACGCTGGATAATGGTTTTTCGACAGACTTTGGAAGAAAAAATGTGGAAATTCTTTTGGATAAGCTGGATGTGGAACATATTTGGGTAAATGTAAGAGATTCCACACTTCGCCAGTTTTATTCCGCCAGTCTGAAACTGATCAAAAATTTCTGCAGCGTATGTTTTCATTTTTGCCATTACTACAGTCATCTTCTGGCTTCACAGTATGAGATCCCTCTTATTGTGAATGGACGTACCAGAAGCCAGATTCTGCAGTCTGCGGATCAGATCAGAGGGATAGAACCTTTTCATATAGCAAGAGATTTAAAATCTTTTGAATACCAGATGTTTAAAAGACTGGTAGATAAGCTGGAACATAACAGTTGTATTGATTTTATGCCGGATCATGAGATTACATCGCTTTCTTACTTTATGTATCATGATATAAGCGATGAAGAAAAAATAGATTTTCTGGAAAAAAATCTCGGCTGGATCAAACCGGAGAGCAAGGTTCCGCATGCCGACTGCTGGGCTCATCCTGTTGCAGAATATTATAGTATTAAAAAAAATGGTTATCCTGTGCGCACAGGAGAGCTGGCAGAAATGGTAAGGGAAGGAAAAATGGAACTGCATCAGGCAAAGCGGGAATACCTGGAAGACTGGAATACGTATCAGGATCTTGATCCGCAGCTGGAACAGAGATTTATGAACAGAATTTGCGTAAAGAACAGATTAGCCGCGGCAAATGCAGTGTCTGGCTGATCATTATCGGTATCATTATTTTATCATGTTTATATAAAATAGCGGCCAGGCACTGCAAAAAAGAGAAAACAGAAAATAATAACAAAAATCTGTTATACAGCTTTAAAGTTTTAATCCACGGTAGCGATTCAGACAGGCGTAAATTTCCTGCGTTCGTGGAAGTGCAAATCCTCCTGCGGCATAACTTCCATTACAGACAAAGGAAATTCCTTTTTCATCCAAAAGATTCCCAAGTTCACGGCAAATTTCTCCAAGCGTACGTGTTCCGTCGAATAAGTGAAGCTGCGCGTATTTTACAAGCTGGCCCAAAGAGGCAAGCTGTTCTGAATCGGTAAGTTGTTCCACAGACCTTAA
Source organism: Lachnospiraceae bacterium (assembly GCA_910575155.1). GTDB lineage: Bacteria > Bacillota > Clostridia > Lachnospirales > Lachnospiraceae > Petralouisia. Next base: position 25,741 of record CAJTDX010000023.1, on the reverse strand, counting down.
GTCAATGGGATCACGGTTGATGACAATGGAATCTTTGCCCTGGATTTTGATTTTAATCCGGTCATTTTTACGGAAGGCCTCATCGGGATTCACAGGTCTTAAAACAGAGGGTTTTGAAGCTGGTACGGCAGAGTTCGCAGGTAAAGGAAAAGCATGAGCTTCTTTTTTGGCAAATTCAGTAATGTCCTTTGGAAGATAATGATCCATCTGAATTATGAAGTCTGCCTTATGAAAATAAGAACCTGAACTGCCCGCTACCAGAATGGTGGAAATTCCATAGGCAGAATAAAGCTCCTGTACCCGGTCGATAAAAGGCGTGATTGGTTCCGAGTCCCGGTTTACAACACGCTGCATCAGCTCGTCCCGAATCATGAAATTAGTGGCGCTGGTATCCTCGTCTATCAGAAGAAGATTGCTGCCGGCTTCGATCGCTTCTACCACATTGGCTGCCTGGGAAGTGCTGCCGCTGGCGTCTTCTGTAAAGAAATGCACAGTATCCTTCTGATTTGGAAGATTGCTGATAAACATGGAAATATCTACGTTGCGGATACTTCTTCCGTCTTCTGCGCGGATTTTTACAGCGGAGCTGTCAGTGATTACAAATTCCCTGCCATCGTTGGCGATATGATTATAAACTCCAAGCTCTAAAGCTTTCAGTAAAGTAGATTTGCCATGGTATCCTCCGCCCACGATTAATGTGATGCCTTTGGGAACAGCCATTCCTGTGATTGTTCCATGATTAGGAAGATTTAATGTCAGTTCCATGGACTTTGGAGAAGTAAACGGCACGGCATGTTTCAGGGGACGGTCAGAAACGCCGGATTCTCTGGGAAGTATGGCCCCGTTGGCAACAAAAGCGGCAAGATTTAATCGGCAGAGTTCGTTACGGATAAATTCCTGGTCTTCCGAGAGTTCTTTGTTTTTATGGACTGATTTTTCATCCAGTGAACGGTAATATAAGGATTTTTTCACGCAGCCAGGAAGAAATTCGAATAATATTTTGCATAATTCCCTGGCGTTAATGGTTCTTCCATTGGCTGGAAATCCAATCTCCATGCGTGTAGACAGAGAACCGTTTTTGTCAATTTCACATGCAGTGCGTTCTAAAATTTCCTGTCCGCAGTGACTGACAGAAATAAGTCCGCTTTTTCCGGAGCCTTTTGCCTTGAAGGTGAAAGCCTGAACCTGTCTGGAAAACTGACGGATCAGGTAATCCTGCAAGGCAATCCGTTTGTGTTTGAGATCATAGAGTTCAGCCGGAAAACCTGCAAGTTTTCCCGGAACATGGACGCTGACTTTAGAAGGGGCGGCGAAAGGATCTCCCTGAACATGGTCAATGGATAAGACATAACCTTCAAATTGCCAGGAACCTCTGGTATCTTTATAAGCCGGATAACCTTTATGGTCTATTCGGTTCAGTAATTCGCGTAAATCTGCAGATGATTTCATATGATTCCTCCTCAAAATATAATAAGTCTTCCATCATTATATTTTTTAAGATTGTTTCTGTCAAATCGTGATGGAGAAGAAAACTGCTTGAAAAAGTTTTTACATTTGATATAATTACAGAAGAAATCAGAAATAATCACCATAAATCAAGAAAGAAACGAGGTAAATCTATGGGAGGATTTTTTGGAGCAGCGTCTGCGCAGGACTGTGTATTTGATTTATTCTTTGGTATTGATTATCATTCTCATTTAGGCACAAAACGCGGAGGAATGGTAGTTTATGGAGAAAACGGCTTTAACCGGGCAATCCATAATATTGAAAACGCGCCTTTTCGTACAAAATTTGATAAAGATATACAGAACATGTCAGGAAACATGGGAATCGGCTGTATATCAGATTATGAACCGCAGCCGCTTTTGGTGCGTTCCCATCACGGCACCTATGCGATTACAACAATCAGTAAGATTAATAATATGCAGGAACTTACAAAAATGCTGTTTGAACAGGGACATTCCCATTTTCTGGAGATGAGCGGAGGAGATATCAACGCCACAGAAATGATCGCCTGTCTGATCAATCAGAAAGATAATCTTATAAAGGGAATTCGTTACGCACTGGAGTCCATAGATGGATCCGTGTCTGTTCTTTTGATGAATGAAAAAGGCATTTATGCGGCGAGAGATAGATTTGGACGTACTCCGGTTGTAATTGGCAGAAAGGAAGACGCTTTTTGTGTTTCTTTTGAAAATTTTGCATACAGGAATCTTGGATACAAAGATTATAAGGAACTGAAACCAGGAGAGATCGTTGTGGTGACGGACAAGGAGTGCAGAACGCTGTCAGCTCCCGGCAAAGATATGAAAATCTGTACGTTTCTGTGGGTCTACTACGGCTATCCTGCAAGCTCCTACGAGGGGACGAGCGTGGAACAGATGCGTTACGAATGCGGCAGGAGAATGGCCAAGCGGGATCAGGTAAATGCGGATATTGTCGCGGGAGTACCGGATTCAGGAACGGCTCATGCGATTGGTTATGCGAATGAATCCGGAATACCGTTTTCCCGGCCGTTTATCAAATATACGCCTACGTGGCCCCGTTCATTCATGCCGACAATACAAAGCCAGAGAGACTTGATTGCAAAAATGAAGCTTCTGGCAGTGGAAGAGTTAATCCATGGCAAAAGCCTTCTGCTCATTGATGATTCTATTGTGAGAGGAACACAGCTTCGGGAAACGACAGAATTTTTGTATGAGAGCGGCGCCAAAGAAGTGCATATCCGTCCGGCATGTCCGCCGCTGCTGTATGGATGCAAATATTTAAATTTTTCACGTTCTACGTCAGAGATGGATTTGATTACCAGAAGAGTGATTGACCGATTGGAAGGCGGAAACGTGACAGATGAGGTATTGCGGCAATATGCAGATCCGGAATCTCCAAAATATGAAAAGATGGTTGAGGAAATCCGCAAAGAGCTTAATTTTACCTCTTTAAGATTCAATCGTTTGGATGATATGCTGGATTCTGTGGGAATTGAGAAATCCGGTTTATGTACTTATTGCTGGGATGGAATTGAATAGATTTACAGTTAAAAAAGGGGATGCCGCATTAAGAAAAATGCTACAAGATATAGTTGGTCTGAAACATTCTTTTATACTATATCTTGTATATATTTTGCTTAGTGCGACATCTTCTTTTTTCTTATGATATTGACGCTGGGGATTAAGCAGAGTTTTAAAGAAGCAAAAGCAGGAAAAAATATTGCTTTTTTTGTATGAATCATACATAATAATACTGTATTAATAGCAGCGGATTTTCTGTCCATTTTACAGAGATCAGATACAAATATGGAGGAACAGATGAATCAGGATTGGGAAAAAATCGGGAAGGATATCCGGCAGATTGTCGATGATGCCGTAAATTCCCAGAATTTTAGCGAAATGAATCAAAGTATTGTCAATACAATCAATGATGCGGTCGGCAGTATCCAGAGAGGTATGCGTACTGCAGGAAAAACAGTAAACAAAACAGCGGAGCAGAAGTGGGAAAAATTTTCTGCAAATTTTCAGAATGTATTAGAGCGTAAACAGGCACAAAATGAGGACAAGAAGGATTTACCAGTAGATTGGACAAGAAGAGATTTATTTAAAAAGAATACGTCTGTAAAAGCAGGAGGGCTTGCTTTGACTATTTGCGGATGTGTATTCAATATCGGATTAAGTCTGGCTGTTGTGATCTTATTGCTGGTCTCTGTTTTTCTTGGACAGTTCCCAATAGGGATTAAGATTGCATTGTCAATATTGCTGCCGTTTCTTACCGGAAGCGCAGTCATGACCTGGAGAGGAAGCAGTATGATGTCGTCAGTTAAGCGATACCGTAATTATATACTGGCGCTGCAGGGCAAGACTTACTGTAATCTGAAAGAGCTTGCTGCCCGGAATAAAAAGTCTGTTTCTTTTACAATAAAAGATATAAGAAAAATGATTGATAAAGGCTGGTTTCGCCAGGGACATTTGAATCAGGACAATACCTGCCTGATTGTAAGCGATAAGACTTATCAGGAATATGAGAATATACAGCGTCAGAGAATCGAGCAGCAGAAACAGGAAGAGGAAAGGCGTCTGCAAAATTCCGTCAGGACAACAGAATATCACAGAGAAGACAGGTTTCATAAGGTTATAAACGAAGGAGAAGAATATATCCGTAAAATACGGGAATGCAGCGGCGTAATTTCAGGCGAAGAGATTTCGAAAAAAATTTCGCATATGGAAGTACTGATACAGAAAATTTTTGAAAGAGTCCGTGAAAATCCGGATTCTCTGGAGGATATCGGAAAATTGATGGAATATTACCTTCCAACTACAGTGAAATTGCTGGAAGCGTATCAGCAGCTTTGCAGTCAGCCGGTGCAGGGGGAAAATATCCGTTCCTCCAGGCTGGAAATTGAGCAGACATTAGACACTTTAAACGATGCCTTTGAGAAGCTTCTGGACAGCTTATTTGAAGATGTGGCATGGGATATATCATCGGATATTTCGGTGCTGCAGACGATGCTTGTCCAGGAGGGATTAGTACCGTGGCATACAGAGGATTAAATTTTGGTATAGGGCATGTTTGGGAATTGTGTTCTGAAATATGCTTTGGGAAAGGAGCTGTACATGGCTGAAGAGTTTAAAGAATTTACAGAGAAACCCACATTAACACTGGAACCGTTTATGGAAAAAGAAACGGTGAATATAACAAAAGATCAGGAGCCTGCCTGGGACGATAATCTATTGTCTGAGGAAGAAAGACGGATGGTGGATCAGTTTACCAGCCAGATTGATCTGCATAATTCCAATATGGTATTGCAGTATGGTGCGGGGACGCAGAAAAAAATGGCTGATTTTTCTGAAAAAGCGCTGTCAAATGTTCAGACTAAGGATTTGGGAGAAATCGGCGAGCTGATTACAAATGTGGTGACGGAGCTGAAAGGTTTCGACGCAGAGGAAGAGAAAGGATTTCTGGGATTTTTCAAGAAATCTTCTCAGAAATTAAGCGTATTAAAAACAAAATATGACAAGGCGGAAACGAATGTCAATAAAATCATTAAAGTTTTAGAAGGCCATCAGGTACAGCTTTTAAAAGATTCTGCTATTTTGGATAAGATGTATGAACAGAATAAGGTTTATTTTAAGGAACTGTCCATGTATATTATTGCAGGAAAACGAAAGTTAGAGCAGGTGAGAAGTACGGAACTGCCGGCGTTAGTGGATCAGGCAAATCGTTCCGGCCTTCCGGAAGACGCACAGGATGCTAAGGATCTGGAGGAACTTTGCAACAGATTTGAGAAAAAGATCCATGATTTGGAGTTAACCAGGATGATTTCTATTCAGACTGCGCCTCAGATTCGTCTGGTGCAGAATAATGATACCATTATGGTAGAAAAAATACAGTCAACCATAGTAAATACAATTCCTTTATGGAAGAGTCAGATGATTATTGCCATGGGTGTGGAGCATTCCACGCAGGCAGCATTAGCTCAGCGTGAGGTAACTGATCTCACCAATGAACTCCTCAGGAAAAATGCGGAAAAATTAAAGACAGCCACGATTGAAACAGCCAGAGAATCCGAGAGGGGCATTGTGGATATGGAAACATTGCGCGTTACCAATGAATCACTGATATCCACTCTGGATGAAGTGATGCGTATCCAAAAGGAAGGGAAAGAAAAACGCAGAGAAGCAGAGCAGGAAATTCATCGTCTCGAGGGAGAATTAAAGAGAAAACTTCTTCAGCTTCAAAATTAACACAAACGGCGCTTTTGCATTTTGCAAAAGCGTTGTTCATTTTTATAAATTATTTCTGTATTTCTTAAAAAATACAGAATATTAAATACAGTTAGAAAGGTTTGATGCGTTTACAAATCCTTTACAAAACCTTATGGTTTTTCGAGTGTAAATCCTTTATAATCAAAGCAAATGAAAACAGGGTGGGAAATTTTTATGAAAAAAATTTTAGTGATTGAAGATGAAAACGCCATCAATGATCTGATCTGTATGAATCTTGAGGTGGCAGGTTACGAAGCGGCGCCTTTTTTTGACGGGGAAGAGTTCAGCCGCCATCTGAAAGAAAAGAGTGATTACGATCTGGCGCTTTTGGATATAATGCTGCCCGGAAAAGATGGCTTTATGCTTCTGGAAGAATTAAAAGAACACAGTATACCAGTCATTTACCTCACGGCAAAGGGAGATCTGCCCAGTAAGGTCAGGGGATTAAGAAACGGGGCGGAGGATTATATTGTTAAGCCTTTTGAAATGCTGGAACTTCTGGTGCGTGTGGACAACGTACTGAAACGTTTTGCGAGAGAAGATGCAGAAGAAATACGTATCCGCGATGTGGTAATTAATGAAAAGAAACGTACAGTATATAAAAATGGAACAGAAATACCCATGCAGCCTATGGAATTTGACTGTCTGCTGGCATTCTGGAAGTACAGAAACCGGGTGATGACGCGAGATCAGATTTTAAATATTCTCTGGGGCGTGGATTTTGAGGGGGAGAGCAGAACGGTCGACGTGCATGTAGGAAATATAAGGAAAAAACTGGATTTTACAGATGTGATTATTACGGTGCCCAGAGTGGGCTACCGGATGGAGGTCTGAGTATGGATATGATTAAAAAGATTGCTCTGACTGCGTCAGCCATGTTGTTCGTGCTGGCGCAGGTTTTTTCATTTTACGTGATTTTTACAGGACATAAGCAAAAAATCGAGCTGGTCGCGTCATGCGAAGAAAAGATTTTATCAAAAGGAATTTCAGATGTCTCTTCTAAAATCTATAAACTAAAATATGAAAACAAAATGCAGGACTATGTCATGACTTACTGTTTTCGGGAAAGTATGCCGGAACATTCGGCGCTTTATAAAGGAACAGAGGAATTATATAATGCTACGCCTTATGATTTTGATACAGAGAAATTAAAATTTGAAAAAGATGTTTCCTCCATGATTAGCAGACAGGAAAAAGTGGGAAATCAGTATCTTCTGGTGCTGGCCGTAAAAGAGGATTTTCACAGAGAGGGAAAGCAATCGCAGGCTTATGTTTTTTTCTACGCGGTGGATATTACCTATATTTACAGAGAAAGCCGGGCGCTTGTGATCCGGGAAATATTGATTTCTTTTTTTGCATCTCTTACGATGGCTGTTTTATTAGTTATCCTGATTAAAAAAATTACCAGGCCCCTGCAGGCGGTAAATGAGACGCAGCGGCAGTTAATCGGCAGTATGTCCCATGAACTGAAAACCCCACTCACAGCAATCAAAGGTTATTCTGAGACATTGCTGAATGTAAAATTGTCGAGAGAGCAGGAGGAAAAAGCGTTGGATTATATTAATCGGGAGAGCGCAAGACTTTCCAGACTGTCAGAAAAAATGATGGAACTGACCCGGCTGTATGAGCCGGAATCAGGGATTCTCCTGCAGAAAGTTTCCATAGAAACTCTTTTTACAACAGTGGAAGAGAACGTAAAGCACAGATTGGAGGAGAATCATATGATCCTGGAGCGGGAGGGGACGTATAAGGACTTAGAAAAGGAGCTGGATGCAGATCTGATGACCAGCTTTCTCATTAATCTGATTAATAACAGCATTATGGCTTCCGAGCCGGGCAGCACAATATTTATGGGAGCTGACAGACAATCCCTGTGGGTGCGGGATCAGGGATGTGGAATACCGTCCCGGGAAGTGGATAAAGTCCGCAAAGCATTCTATCGTGTGGATAAGTCCCGTTCCAGAAAGAGCGGCAATATGGGACTTGGACTTGCACTGTGCGAGCAGATTGCGGCGATTCATCATGCAGAAATGAAAATTGAGAGCGAAGTTTTAAAAGGAACGAAGATTTCATGGATAGAAAGAGGCTGAGCGTTGTTTACGAATCCTTTACATCTGAATGAATATTTGCAAAAAGGAAACTGTTATGATTGATACAGGAACAGGGAAATACTCATTTTACAGGAGGAGATTATGAAGAAAAAATTGGCATCAATTCTTGCGGCAGGTCTTTGCGTTACAATTCTTGCAGGATGTCAGGAGACGCCTGAGGATAGTTTTGTAAAACAAAAAGGCGCCGCGAATGTAAAGGAATATGAGAGCGCAGAAGTTACGGACAGTCCCCTTCGGGAGATTTTAGGAGCGCCGGAACATTACAAAAGTCAGAAAAATTATCAGAATGGAGCGTTAGTGATTGATACCGACGCAGATGTAATTTTGCCGAACGCCAAATCCATAAATACTTATAACGTTTCAGCAAAAGAGCCGAATCAGCAGATAATTGACACCGTGACGAACGCTTTTTTTGAGGGAGGAAAATTTTACAGCTCCTATTCCTATAATCAAATGACAAAAGCAGATTATCAGGAAGAAATCACGATATTAAAAAAATATAAGGCGGAGGGAAATCTTGACCCTTATCAGATGGGAAAAGATGAAGAGACAGGAGAGCCGTATTTTAACATTGATGAAATCATTGCCTGGGACGAGGAGCAATTACAGAGCGCACCGGATGAGATTACAAAAGAAGAAGTAAAGCCGTCTTTCGGTCTGGAGCATCTGGAGGATGTAAAGGGGGATGGATCAGAAAAAGAGTACGTGAAAGACGAAGATGAATTCTGGGGCGTGGCGGAAACAGAAGAGGGAATTTTTGATTATCATATTTCCAATGCGCTGGCGCCGGATCTTGTATTCAAAATAGAAAGAAAAAGAGATGATGTGAAAGACAAAAGAGAATTTGCACAATGGATGGAAGGAGAGTACGGCATAAAATATGAGGAGAGCAAAGAAAGCGGTATTTCTTTAGAAAAGGCAAAGGAATATGCGGATATCTCCTATGAAGACGCTGAGAAACTTGCAAAAGAAAAGGTAGAAAAACTGGGCTGGGATATGGAAATTTATGGATGGGATTACGCCCTGTTCTATCATGGAGAGCAAGGCGTGCAGAATAATAATGTCCTTGACGGGGGCTATCTGTTTCATTTTACCAAAATGCTGGATGAAGTGCCGGTTACTTATACTTCTTCTTATGGAGGCGGATTGGAAGATATGGACAGCACCCTGGTACCCTGGAGCTATGAACGATGCGAGGTAATTGTGGGAGATGATGGGATTCAGAAAGTAGAACTGTATAGTCCATACGATATAAGGCAGATTCAGACGGAAAATGTCAGACTTATGAGTTTTGATGAAATTACAAAGATTTATGAGCAGATGATGGAAGTCTCCAATGCAGATGTCTCTGAAATGGAAAAGAAAAGAACTTATCATATTAAAAAAATTAGTCTGGGACTGACCAGGATTTATGATCCCAATACGGATAACGATACGGGGCTTTTAGTTCCGGCGTGGGATTTTTTCGGAGGATTTGATGTGGAAGATGAAGAATACAGTTTCACCAACAGTGGAGAATATTCTACCAGAAGCTATATGACCATCAATGCCATTGACGGTACTGTGATTGATCGTGAATTGGGATATTAAATAAATGGGAACACAAATCTGCAACAGCGGGAAAAGAGGAAAGAGGCAATGAAAATCATGGAAGCTGCAAAACAGACTGCGGCAGTCGTACGTTGGAATTTCCTGGGTTTTTTTAAAAATCCCAGAATGGTCATTACTTTTTTATTTTCCTTTATCTTATGTTTCTTTTTAAGCGGCCGCGCTGTTATGGTAGCGGATTATTATGAATCGCCTATACAGGCGTTGGAACCGTTTATCTGGACATTTGGGGATTCGGTATCGATTCTGCTTTCTTCTTTGCTGCTGATCCTCTTATTTATAGATCTGCCAAAGTTAAGCCCGTTTACGCCTTATATGTTGGTACGAATGAAAAAAGGAAGATGGCTTCTGGCGCAGTTTTTCTATATTTTTCTGGCGACAATGTTATATATGCTCTATGTTTTGTCAGTTACCAGCCTGCTGTGTATGCAGAAAACATACGCGGGGAATATATGGAGCAAAACAGCGGCGCTTCTGGCTTATTCAAAAATGGGCGCAGATCTTTCCATTCCCTCTACTGTCAAGGTAATGGAAAGCACCACGCCATTGTCCTGCAGTCTGCAAATGGTATTGCTGCTGAGTCTGTATGCTTTAACGTTAAGTTTTCTTATGTTGTATGTTCAGATGCGGTCGGGAAAAAAAGCGGCGGTCGGGCTGGGGCTTGCCTATAGTCTCTTTGGATTTCTTCTGGATCCGCAGCTTCTTGCGAAAATACTTCATAAAGAAGAATATGAAATGTTTTTGGTCAGAAGGATCGCAGGCTGGATCAGCCCGTTGAATCACGCGACTTATGGAATGCATGATTTTGGATATGATGTATTGCCCTCCATTGCCCAGTCCTGTGTGTTTTTTTGCCTGATATTGCTTTTTTTGGCGTTTCTTTCTTTCCGTACCCTGAAAAAATATAATTTCAACTGTTTTACAGGAGATTTGTAATGAAAGAATTATTGAAAGAAAAAAGCTGGTGGGCGGCGTCATGTATTTGTCTGGCTGCAATGGCGTTTGGCATTCCCTTTCATGAAATAAAGATACCTCTGGGAACCGGAAGCTTTCTCAGTATGTTTCAGGAAGCGTTGAATCACAAAATCATTTTATTTTTGATTCCTGTCGTCTCCGTTCTTCCGGTTGGAGGTATTTATGTGAGAGAATCTGCAAGCGGGTTTTTGAAGCTCTATATTACCAGAATTAACAGGATGGATTATATTAAGAGAAAAACCATACAAATCTATGCCGGAGGTTTTCTGACATTATTTGCGGCGGGAATCACGGCTTTTATACTCTGTTTTCTGGGCTTCTATCCCTTAGAGTTAAAAGGCGTTATTACTCTGGAAATGATCTGGGAAGCTCTTTCCTTACTGCTGCGGATTTCTCTGACCGGAGGAATTGTGGCGGAGCTGTCAGGGATTTTTGGGGCGGTATTTCAAAATTATTATATGGCGTACGGTTTGCCTTTTGTCAGTTTTTATATGCTGATTATTTTAAAAGAGCGGTATTTTTCAGATCTGTATGCCCTGTATCCGGCAGAGTGGATAACATGCCAGCAGGACTGGGGCGCAAATCATACGGGCATCTGGATGTTTTTTGGAATTTTTACCATAGCGTTAATGCTGCTTCATGGGCTGGCGCTGTACAAAAAACTGCAGGAACTATAAGGAGAAGGACAGGATGGAACCATATATAGAGGTAATGCATGTAACAAAAAAATTCGGCGAAGATACCGTTCTTTATGATATTAATGTTTCCATGGAGCGTGGAAAAGTCTACGGTTTTTCGGGCAATAATGGTTCTGGAAAAACGGTGCTCATGAAGTGTATCTGCGGATTTTTGCCAGTGACAGAAGGAAGTATCCGGGTGAATGGAAAATTAATCGGCAGGGAGATAGATTTTCCGGAGAGTCTCGGCGTGATCATAGAGACGCCCGGATTTTTGCCGAATCTCACAGGTATGCGTAATCTGGAGATTCTTGCCGGATTAAGGAAGAAGATTTCCAGAAAGCAGATTTGCCAGACTATTGAGAAAGCCGGACTGGACCCCAATTTAAAGAAATCTGTGTCCAAATATTCTTTAGGTATGCGTCAGCGTCTGGGAATTGCCCAGGCGATTATGGAAGATCCGGAGTTTTTAATATTGGATGAACCTTTTAACGGGCTGGATAAACATGGGGTGGAAGACATCCGCGCGCTGCTGCTGGATTTGAAAAAGCAGGGCAAAACGATTATACTTGCCAGCCATAATAGCGAGGATATCCGGATTCTCTGTGATATGGTGTATGAGATGGACGGAGGGAGGATGCGTCAGTTATGAAAAGAAAAGAAGTTGTGTATGGTATTGTAATTGTATTGCTTATGTTTTGCTTCTGCACGTCAGATCTTTATGCTGAGAGCCGCATTTCCATTGACGCCAGCCATAAATACCGGGGAATGAACGCCTCCTTCGCCAAAGGATATGAACCGTCCATTGAAAAAGATACGATGCTTTTGGTGGTTCCATTTATTTCGGAACAACATATGAAGAAAAATCAGATCCGGGTGGGAATAGATTTTCAGAAGGAAGAAAACGGTCCTTTTTACTATAAAAATTATCAGAAACAGGTGAGGCAGCAGGAACGTGGAGTTTATCTGTATCAATGCAGGCTGAAATTGAAGAAGGACCGGGTCAATGGGCAGTATCCCCTGCATTTGTGGGCGGAGGGCAACTTAAAACAGCAGGATGCGGTAATTCGCCAGGAATTTACGATCTATGTGGAAATTACAGACGGAAAACCACAGGTCGGTACAACAGATGAGGATCATGTAATTCAGGAGCTTCCAGTGGAAGAAAATTTTACGGAAGAACCGTCTCCGCCTCCGGCGGAAGAAAGCATTCAGAGTGCAGGAGAAGAAAAAATCAGCCAGCCCCGGCTTCTGACAGACAAGAATAATTTGCTGGGAAAACCTTTAGAGGCGGGCGGCAGTCAGTTTTGGAATTTTACCATTAAAAACTGCAGCAGCCAGTACGCTGTGGAAAATGTAAAAATCAGGCTGCTCACAGATCATCGTGATATTTTGTTTGAAAAGACTGCATGGTATTTTGATAAAGTGTCTGCAAAATCGGAAATGGATTTGTCTCAGAATATCAGTATCACCAAAAAGGCGGCGGCAGAATCAGTGCCATTGGAATTTCAGATTGAGTATGAAGACAGTAAAGGAAATAGTTACAGTTCTGGCGAGACAGTAAATTTATGGATCAGCCAGCCTCAGCATGCAGAACTTTCCGGTCTCGTTTTTCCGGAACATATTTATGCGTCTGATACGGCAATTATGACGTTTCAGGTTCAGAATACCGGACTTGCCACTGTTTATAATGCAAAAGTCCGTCTGGAAGGTAAGGGCTTATTTCCCAGAGAAGAACTTTTTCTGGGAAATCTGGAGGGCGGCACATCCCAGCCGGGAGAACTGCAGGTATTTGCAGGAACTTTGGATATGGATAATCAGGGAAATATCATAGAAGAAGGAGGAGAAAAATACGGAGATACATCGGGTGTGGTGACGTTTTCCTATGAAGATGAACAGGGACAGGTGATAGAGCAGTCTATGGAAGTCCATACTTCCATTAAGGAACCGGAAATTGTGGAGCTGAAAGTGGAAAAGGAGGTGCCTGAGACGAATCAATGGTGGATAACGATTGTGGCGGGGATTATCCTGGCGCTGGTTCTTGTGGTGATCTGGCTGTATCTGCGGATGAAATATTATCAGACAATGAGACAGTGACGTCATCAAATTTGAAGCAGAAATGAAGTGATGGAAATGAAAAAACGTAATATTTATAAGGATATTGTATTTCTGGCTCTGGGCTTACTGATGGTACTATGGACGGCACAGGGGGTGGAGTTCTGGAAGCAGCAGCAGGAAACGTTTACGTTTCACATTCAGTCGCAGACAGAATTGACGGAATCTGTGACAGAGGAGCTGGAAAAAATCGCCGGATTGTATGAATTTATGCCCACGGCTGTCTGCAGTATGACATTAAAGCTGGAGGAATATACCATGGAAGCGCAGATTACGGGAATTGATTTAAAATCTTATCCTCTGAACTTCAACTGTGTACAGGAAAAATTTGAACGGGGAAGCGCTCCGGTTTTGTTTTTTGGCAGGGATACATTTCAGAGTTTTACAGATATAAACGGAAATATGCCTGGACAAAGTCAGATTTCGGAGTGGAGCGAAAGTTATCAGGAGCTGGAAGTATATCTTACGCAGGAATCGGGGCAGGAACTAAGAGGAAGAATCTGCGGGATCCTGGAAGAGCCTTCTGCAGGAATTTATATGGATGGAGAGCAGATGCGGGAAGTGTATGGAAAATCAGCAAAAATAACCGGGGGAGTTGTGAAAATTAAGGGAAAGCAGAAAATGGAACATGCAGCAGAGATTCTTAAGGACAGCGGCTTTGCGGTGGAATAGTTGTTGTAGTGGATTTGTAATTAAAAGAAGGAATATGTATATAATATATAAAAGTCAATATAAATTTATTGAAATACGATAAATTTATATTGACTTTCTTTTGATTTCGTCGTATGATAATGAAAAATAAATTTGAATCAGGAGGGATTCTATGACACAGAAGAGTTTGAGTAACTGGCTGAAAGCAGTGATTTTTGGCATTGCAGTTTGCGGCGTCATTCTTTGCGGCGTTCTGCTTCCTGCGATTGGAAGAGATCTCGTACTGGAAAATCCGGAATTTTCCAGTTGGTATAATCCATGGATCGCAGTATTGTGGATTGCGGCAGTCCCCTGTTATCTGGTACTGTATAATGGTTGGAAACTTACTGTGGAAATTGGCAGAGACCGTTCATTTTCCATGGAAAATGCAATTTATCTGAAACGTATCAGTATGCTTGCTATTGGGGATACAGGATATTTTTTTCTTGCAAATCTGCTGCTTTTTCTTTTGAATATGAATCATCCCGGTATTTTTCTTGCATCGCTTTTTGTTGATTTTGCCGGAGTGGTCATTGCGGTGGTGGCGGCAGCTTTGTCTCATCTGGTGCAGAAAGCGGCGGTTATGCAGCAGGAACAGGATTTGACGATATAAAACGATTGATCTGCAAGGAGAGGACAGGAGAATATATATGGCGATTATTATCAATATAGACGTAATGCTGGCGAAGCGGAAAATGAGCGTCACAGAACTTTCCGAAAAAGTTGGCATTACGATGGCGAATATTTCAATATTAAAAAATGGCAAAGCCAAGGCTATTAAAGTAGATACGCTGGATAAGGTCTGCAGAGCTTTGGCGTGCCAGCCCGGAGAAATTTTAGAATGGAAAGAAGAGGATGCAGGCGATGGAGAGGGAAAATAAAGAATTGGAAAATTATCGCGTGATGCGGGAAAACGCATGGTTTTTTCTTATCATGGCTTTCATTTACAGTATTTGTTTTGCCACAGCATTTTACCACAATTATATTGGAATTACGTTTCCGCTGATTACAGCGGCAACTCTGGCTGCTTGTGGATTATTTCTGAAGAAAAACAATATACCGTGGAAAAAGTCCAACTGGTGGTATCTGGCAGGCTGTATGCTTTTGGGATTCAGTACGGTTTTGACTGCAAATATTTTTGTAATATTTTTTAATACAGTGGGTATTCTTCTGCTGATTACCGTTTTTATGCTGCGTCAGGTATACGATGACAGTCAATGGGGATTCGGACAATATCTGGCAAATATTATGTTTTTGTATCTGAATATGATACCTGAGATGGCAAGTCCTTTTATTAATCTGGCGCACTGTCTGGATAAAAGAAAGAAAGTTCAAAAGAAAAATAAAACGGCGCTTTATGTGCTGCTGGGAATGGTGATCGGGCTTCCGATGATGGCGTTGGCGATTGCTCTTTTGAGCAGCGCAGACCAGATTTTTTCCAAAGTGGTGGGAGATTTGTGTTATAAACTCTGGAAACAGATTTTATTTTCTCCCAATGTATTTCTGGTAATAGTACTTATGATATTGGGATTTTTCGGAATTTACAGTTTTCTTTCCGCGCTGACGCTGAATAATATGTTCCAGTGGAATAGCAGGAGAACCAAACAGAATCCGGTCATTGCAATTACATTTTTGTCTATGGTGACAATGGTATATCTGATCTTCTGTGTCATTCAGGCAGTATTTCTGTTTACAGGAGGATTGCTGCTGCCGGAAGGGTACACCTATGCGGCGTATGCCCGCCAGGGATTTTTTCAATTATTGTTTGTATGTATCTTCAATCTGATTGTGGTTCTTTGCGCTATGTCGTTTTTTGAGGTAAATAAAATCTTAAAAGGTCTGCTGCTCCTTTGTTCTGGCTGTACGTATATTATGATCGTATCCAGCGCATTGCGAATGATTTTGTATATAGATACTTATCATCTCAGCTTTCTGCGGGTACTGGTGCTGTGGTTTCTGGCGCTGCTGGCAGTACTGATGGCAGGCGTAGTCCGCACGGTTTTAAAACCTGAATTCAGGCTGTTTCGTTACAGTATGACAATGGTAACAGTCTGTTATCTGCTGTTTTCCTGTGCAAGAGTGGATGTTCTGGTGGCAGAATATAATATGGCGCGTCTGAAAAAAGATATCAGTTATGAAGATTTGGAGTATCTTGCGGATCTTTCCATAGATACCCTGCCTGTTTTAAGCAGATATGATTTTGAACATGAAAATTGTACCCGCGCCGAAGGTGAATATGTAGAGGAATATGATTATTACAGTCCGACTGTTATTTGGAATTATGACAGCAAAAGCGGAAGGGCAAAGGCGTCAGGCTGCAGGCGGTGTCTGTTAAATCAGATCTTTCATGAAGTACTGGAAGATACGAAAGATCTGGATGTGAGAACGTTTCATTTCTCAAAATTTCTGGCCAGAAAAGCCGCCAATGAGAATTTTGCAAAATAAATATCGGTGTTTGTTAAAAAGGGATTGCTGTATAATATTGCAGCAGCCCCTTTTTTCAAAGATGTATTCCTGTTTCATAATCAAAATAATGATAGAGATTTCCCAATTACTGCCGCTGTCAGTTCTGTCCGCACCGCCGGTTAAATTAATTAATGTAGTTTTGCCGCCTTTGTCTTTATAGTCATATATTACAATTTCCCGGAATAAAAATCAGATTGCGGTTATCTTTTTTGTAAGAAGGTAAATTACAGGAAAAGGAGTTGTGAAATGCGTCGGATGGTTTCTTGACATTGACCTCAATCCTTTATATAATGAGTAGCAGGTTCATAATATCCTATTTTTCCTACACTACGCATATAATGAGAGGCAGTAAGAAGTGAAAAATTATAGTGTATTGCATATTTTGAATTTATATCATATATACAAGAACATGGATAAACAGGAGAAAAAGAATTTTTATCAGCATAAGTGTGATTATTACCAGTTTTTTGTGAAGATCATCCTGGTAATAGCCAGTCTGGCCTCGCTTGCCTATCTGGTATCGGATTATCAGTTAAATGGGCATGTATTTAAGCCTACATTAATCCCGCGGGTTTCTGTCCTGCTTCCCCTTATCTTCTATATTTTTCTGGAAGAGAGGGCCAAAAGCTATAAAATAAAGATTTTTTTGAATTATCTTATGCTGAATCTGATAGTCATGACTACGATCTGGTCTGTATATCATCTGCAAATTAAGACACATTTCAGTGAAGGAGCTACAATCATGAACTTTCTGTTCCTGGTTTGCTGTCTGAGTTCAAGTCCTTGTTCCGGACTTTTGGGTTATGGCGCTTTTTTTGCGGAAATATTGTTATCGCATCAATGGAACCATTATGAAAATCTGGATGTTATTTTGTCTTTGAATATTCCATGTTTTGGGGCAATTATGCTTGCCCATTGTCTGCTCGGTCTGGCAGAGCTTGATCATTATCTGACGTCCGGGAAATTGGAGCAGGCGCTGATTACAGATCCGCTGACTACGGTATATAACCGTCATAAAATGTATCGCCTGGTACAGGATAACCAGTTGATCGTCAGTGAGTTTCCTGTTTCGTTGATTATGCTGGATATTGATTACTTTAAAAAGATCAACGACACGCATGGGCACTCTGTTGGGGATCAGGCGCTTCAGTATCTGGGAAAAACGTTGATGAAGGAAATAAACGAATCTGGGACGGTGATTCGTTTTGGCGGCGAAGAGTTTGTGATTATTTTGCCGGGCTGTCCGCCGGAAAAAGCATGTGAGAAAGCAGAGCATCTGCGTAAAAAGATTGCGTCGTCAGAGAAAAGACCTGTAAATTTTACAATTTCAGCCGGTGTGGCGGAATACAATGGTAATTTTAAAAAGTCAATGAAGGCGGCCGACCATGCGCTTTATCAGGCAAAAAAGTCTGGCAGGAACCAGGTGTTTTGGAATCGCGAATTTCAGATTGAGATGACGGGATAGTCGATTGATCGTATTGTTTCATAGAAGAGGAGTAATATATGATTCGTACTATAAAAACAGAAGAAGTTACGAAAAACATACGGGAAATGTGCATTGAGGCAAATCATTATTTGTCCAGAGATATGGATAAAGCATTAAAAAACGCTGTGGAAAGTGAAGAGGCTCCTTTGGGAAAAAAGATTCTCTGCCAGCTTCAGGAGAATCTTACTATTGCCGCAGAGGAATTGATTCCGGTCTGTCAGGATACAGGGATGGCGGTAGTTTTTGCAGAGATTGGGCAAGAGGTTCATTTTGAAGGCATACTTTTGGAAGAAGCGATCAATGAAGGCGTACGTCAGGGTTATACGGAAGGATTTTTGAGAAAATCTGTGGTTAAAGATCCAATTCTGCGGGAAAATACAAAAGACAATACGCCTGCTGTGATTCACTATTCTGTTACAGAGGGCGATAAGTTAAAGCTTACGCTTGCTCCAAAAGGATTTGGCAGTGAGAATATGAGCCGCATTTTTATGTTAAAACCGGCAGATGGCATAGAAGGAGTAAAAAATGCAATTCTTACCGCGGTAAAAGACGCAGGTCCTAACGCCTGTCCGCCTGTGGTAGTGGGAGTGGGAATCGGAGGGACTTTTGAGAAATGCGCGCTGCTTGCCAAACAGGCATTGACGCGTGCGGCAGACGAACATTCAAAGATCGCCTATGTAAAGGAGATGGAGGAAGAAATGCTTTACAAAATCAATCGTCTTGGCATAGGACCCGGGGGGCTGGGCGGAACTACGACAGCGCTTGCTGTAAATATCAATACGTATCCTACTCATATTGCAGGGCTTCCGGTTGCCGTAAATATCTGCTGTCATGTAAACCGCCATGTTGTGCGTGTGCTTTAGAAACAGGAGGCTGTCATGGATAAACATATTGTAACACCAATTACTGCCGAAGTTACGAAAGATCTTCGCGCGGGAGATTATGTATATATTTCAGGTACTGTTTATGTGGCAAGAGACGCTGCGCATAAGCGGTTTATGGAAGCATTGGACAAAGCGGAAGAATGTTCTATAGAAAAAGGGCAGGAGGAAGTAGAAAGGAAGCAGGCGGGCGCCCTGCCGTTTCCTGTGGAAAATGCAGTTATTTATTATATGGGTCCTTCCCCGGCAAGAGAAGGACGCCCGATCGGATCGGCAGGTCCCACAACGGCGAGCCGCATGGATAAATATGCTCCGAGATTGCTGGATTTGGGACTGAAGGCAATGATTGGAAAAGGGAAACGTACGCAGTCTGTGATGGATGCCATTATCCGTAATCAGGCGGTGTATTTTGCAGCAGTGGGCGGCGCGGGAGCGCTTCTCTCAAAATGTATTAAAAAATCGGATCTGGTCTGTTATGATGATTTGGGAGCAGAAGCTGTTCTGAAACTGGAAGTGGAAGACTTCCCTGCTGTTGTTGTGATTGACTGCCAGGGAAACAATCTTTATGAGACTGCAGTCAGAAAGTATGCGAAAGAGGTATAAAACATAAAAAGAATCCCTGAAGGGATTCTTTTTATGTTTTATAGTGCAACGTCCACATTGGCGCCTTCAGAGGGAGCTGGAACCGCTGTTGCAGCAGGCGACTGGGCAGGCATTTGTACGCCGGAAATTTCCACAGTAACCCAGTTCTCAATGCCGCTGGACGCTTCCTGTCTGTCTCGTTCCAGTTTATTAATCATAGCTTTTAGATATTTCATGTCAGCTTCCATAATTTCTCTGAGTTCGTCTGCTCTGTGCCGTTTTTTAAGACGCTCCAGATCTTCCGGTTCCATATCGCCCTGTTTTGCGACCATAACTTCTTCCGCCAGCTCGTCCATTCCGGTTTCTTCCATCATGGCTTCGGAGGTCTGTTTCATATACTCATCCATCATTTGCTGAAGTTCTTCTACGAGCTGCTTTAATTCTTCTTCTCTCTTTTCCAGGTCTTCTTCTTCCGGTTCTGGAAGATCGGGAACGCCGTTTCCGTCCTGTTCAATGGCATTGGCTTTTTTATGTTTTGCCATTTCTTCTTCTTCCAGATGCCTCATCCGTTTCTTGGCAATTCGTGTCATTTTCTGCGCGTGAATAATAGCGTGCCTTAATTCTGTTGCGTCATAGTCTTCATTATCCTGATTGCGCTTTAACATAGCTACTTTGCCTCGTGCTTTTGTCAGTACCTGCTTTGCGCTGCCGGAAGTTTTTGTCATTAAGATCTGGTTTGAAATCGCTTTAAAACTGTACTGAAGCCGTTTCTTTTTCTTTTTTGGCTTCTGAATCCTTACGCTTGTGGTTCCGTTTCTGCTTTTAAAAGCTGCAAGTTTGGCTTCGGTACTGACGTTGCCAATCATCATACTCATACTTATCATCCTCCCTGATTTGGGTAATATTCAGAACGTTTACCCTGTTGGCAAATCCTTTTACCATATGCATATTATTTCTTTTTATATCGGATATTTTTTTATAAACTTTATACAATGAAAATAAAGAGTAACAGTATATGGTAAAAGATGCAGGATTTTTGGAAAATTATATAGTTCAACTTGACTAATTGTTTGTGTTAAAGTAAGATATAAATAAGCAATTTAACTAAAATAAAATTTGAAATCAGATAGTTTAACGAATAATTATTATGAAAAGAGTATTCGGAAAACTGGTCGTAAGAGGGAAAGATTATGGAAAAGAACAGTCAGTCATTTCAATTGAAAAGTATTATCAGACAGTCATTTACAGCAGTGGTTATAGGCGTCGTGCTGTTGCTGCTTTCAATGGGAACCAGTGTCGCAATGAGCATGGTGTCAAATGAGCAGCTGCAAACAACTGCATTTCTGAATCAGTACCGTCTGGGTTCAAAAGCGTTGACGTCTGCTGTGCGATGC
>CAJTDX010000022.1 GCA_910575155.1 Lachnospiraceae bacterium | reverse complement strand
TTACTGTGAAACATTAACTTCTGAGTGGCCAAAAAAGCGCAGACTACCCCTATACAAACTTTAATGGTTTTTTTGAACCTAACTGGAAAACTTATACGGCAACTACAGGAGCTTCCCAGCCAAGTGCTTTTAACTTTTTCAGGTATGCATTGATTTTACGTTCCCTGTTAAACCGGGTGTAATAATCGGCGCCTAAATCCTGGTAAATAACACCGTCTTTGATGATATGATAAATTGCTATGAGCATGGAATGGGCCACCGCAACATATGCCCGCTTTTTTCCACGGTGGGCGCTGATCCGGGCAAACTGGGCGGAAAAGTAAGTGCTTTTGTTTTTCACCGCACTATGGGCACATACAACCAGTGTCTCCCGCAGGAGAGCGTTGCCTTTTCTGGTCTTCCCGGACCTGCGTCTGTCTGCACTTTCGTTATTGCCCGGACACAGACCTGCCCACGCGCAGATATGACCGTCTGTTTTAAACCGTCCCATGTCCGTTCCTATCACAGAGATGACTGCCTGAGCGCTGGTTTCTCCTATTCCGGGGATTTCCTGAATTGCTTTTGCTGCCCGCTTTTCTTCCGGCTTCATAAAGTTATCAATGTCATCATCCAGTTCATGGATATGTGCATTGAGTTCGTCCAGATGGTTGAGAAGAATCCGCATCATCTTGCGCTGGAGGTCAGACATGACTCCGTTCAGGTCATCAATGATCTGCTCTTTTGAGGCTTTCAAATTATGCGCAATGATCTTCTTTTTATAAAGAACATCATATTTTGCAGAATCAATTTGTTTGCCTGTGAGGATGTGTTCCAGGATGTTCCTGGCACTTTTACCATTGATGTCTGTAATGGTGCCGGAAATTTTGATGTTGGCTCCTTCCAGCATCTTCTGGAGCCGGTTGAGTTCACGGCTGCGTTCTCCCACAAGACTTTTGCGGTAGCGAACCAGTTCTCTTAGTTCCCGCTGGTCTTTGTCCGGGATATAACTGGCCTGTAAAAGACCGTGCTGAAGAAGCTCAGCAATCCATTCCGCATCCTTGACATCGGTTTTGCGCCCTGGGACGGCTTTCATATGGCGGGCATTTACCACCATTGCATTCAAATCACAGGATTCCAGGATGTTATACAGGGGCTTCCAATAGGAGGCTGTGCTCTCCATAGCAGCCATCATGCAGCCGCCTTCTTTGAGCCAGTCAGCCAGTTCAAGCAGCTCCCTGGTTGTTGCACCGAACTGACGGATTTCCTGCTTTTTGCCGCATTTAAAGCAGGCAACAATGAGTTTTTTATGCACATCAATACCACAACATTTGTCGTAAACTTTTTCCATACTGGCACCTCCACGGATGAAATTTACGGCACGGCTTCCTGTCTGTTATTATTTTACTGTACGTCCTTTTGCCGAATACGGCTGGACAGATGGTGGTACAAATGAGGAAGCCGAAAATCAAGTTTATAGGCGGACTATAGGTCCAGGTAAAAAACGATTTTTGCCGTCATCATTAATATACATGAAAATGACAGAAAAATAAATGTATACATGAACCTGTTTCATTTATGGTGGTGCTAAGAGCCGAAGCATGGAAGTTTATAGGGAATCCGAAGGAATTTCCTATAAAAGAACAAAGCGGGCAAGCCCACTGGAGCGCCCCTATCCCCTCACTCATGAGGGGCTTGGACACTTTGCTGCGCCGAGTGCGGTCACGCAGTGACATCTTCTATTCGCACGAGTGCGCATCCATGTTTTTATCTTATAGGAAAGTCATAGACTTTAACGCTTTACAGCAGCACGGTCTTTCCTATAAGAGAACAAAGCGGGCAAGCCCACTGTTTCAACTCCTCTGACCCTTCAATCCCCGGAGATTGCACGCTTTGGCGCGAATTCCTCTTCAACTTATGCCCCGAATATCAGTCTCTTTCTCTATTATACGTTTTTCCTGCTGTTGTTGCAAGATTTTTATTTATACGATATAATGAAGGCACTATAATTATAAGGACGATCATCATGAATAAAAAAGTATTTCACACTTTAGAATATAATAAAATCATCGATCTGCTGTGCGAACACGCCACCTGCCAGTCAGGCAGGGAGCTTTGCAGGCATTTAACGCCTTCCCAAAACCTTGCGGAAATCCGGCTTGCCCAGCAGCAGACCTCAGACGCATTAACAAGAATTTACCAGAAAGGTTCTCTGTCTTTTTCCGGCGTCCACAATCTCGGCGCCTCCCTGAAACGTCTGGAAATCGGCGGGGTTCTGGGCATGGAAGAGCTTTTAAAAGTTGCGTCGCTTTTAGAAGTTTCAAAACGGGTAAAAGCTTATTCCCGCAATGAACGGGAAGATGTAAAATCGGACTCTCTGGACAGCCTGTTCGCCCGCATTGAACCTATGACGCCGCTTCTTGACGAAATCCGCAGATGTATTCTCTCAGAAGATGAGATTGCCGATGACGCCTCGGCAAATCTGAAAAATATCCGGCGTTCCATTAAGAACATCAACGACAAAATACGCAGTCAGATGAATACTATGTTAAACAGCTCTGATACCCGCACTCATCTGCAGGATACCGTGATCACTATGCGGAACGGACGCTATTGTCTTCCGGTAAAAGCAGAGGCAAAGAGCCAGGTACCTGGTATGATCCACGATCAGTCTTCCACCGGTTCCACCCTGTTCATCGAACCAATGGCGGTGGTCAAATTAAATAACGACTTAAAAGAACTCTTTTTAAAAGAACAGGATGAGATCGAAGTTATCCTTGCCAATTTAAGCAGTCTGACAGGAGAATACATTCCCTATCTGAAAGATAATTATGAAGTGCTCACGGAACTGGACTTTATTTTCGCCAAAGGTTCGCTGGCAAAAGACTATAACGGAACCGCTCCCCTTTTCAATACGGAGCGTCGTATTCGAATCCGCAAAGGCCGCCATCCCTTACTGGACAGCCGCAAAGTCGTTCCCATTGACATCCATCTGGGAAATGACTTTGATCTTTTAATTATCACCGGTCCTAATACCGGCGGAAAAACAGTCTCATTAAAGACCGTTGGATTGTTTACGCTTATGGGGCAGGCGGGTCTTCATATTCCTGCAAACGACCGCTCGGAACTTTCCGTATTTGAAGAAGTTTTTGCAGACATTGGGGATGAGCAGAGCATTGAGCAGAGTCTCAGCACTTTCTCTTCCCATATGACAAATATTATTTCTATTTTGGATAAAGTAAATGAAAATTCACTGGTGTTGTTTGACGAATTATGCGCAGGGACTGATCCCACAGAAGGCGCCGCCCTTGCTATTTCTATTTTGTCAAAACTACACAGCTATGGTATTCGCACTATGGCAACCACACATTACAGTGAACTGAAGGTATTCGCTTTATCTGCGCCAGGCGTGGAAAATGCCTGCTGCGAATTTTCAGTGGAAACACTGACTCCCACTTACCGTCTCCTGATCGGTATTCCCGGCAAAAGCAACGCGTTTGCCATATCCGGTAAACTGGGGCTTCCCGACGATATTATTGCCGGCGCCAAAAGTCAGATGTCAAAGCAGGATGAAAGCTTTGAAGACTTAATCTCAGATCTGGAAGCAAGCCGGATTTCCATCGAACAGGAACGCTTAGAAGCCCGGCAGTACCGTCAGGAAACAGAAGCTTTGAAACAAAAAATTCAGGAAAAACAGGAACGTTTGGACAGCCAGCGTGAAAAAATTATCCGCCAGGCAACCGAGGAGGCCCACGCCATTCTGCGGGAAGCAAAGGAAATCGCAGACCGTACCATTAAAAATTTCAATAAATTTGGCCAGGTAAATGTTA
Organism: Lachnospiraceae bacterium; assembly: GCA_910575155.1. Classification (GTDB taxonomy): domain Bacteria; phylum Bacillota; class Clostridia; order Lachnospirales; family Lachnospiraceae; genus Petralouisia. The sequence goes on along the minus strand of CAJTDX010000022.1, from coordinate 50,227 downwards.
CCGCCAGAGAAATGGAACAGGAACGCAGCAAGCTCCGCGGCAAAATGAATGAGCTGGAGAAAAACATTTCTCTAAAGAAAAAAGAGCGGACGCCTGGTCATAAAATTCCCAAAAACCTCCGGATTGGGGATTCTGTAAAAGTGCTGAGCATGAACTTAAAAGGCACGGTACACACGCTGCCCAATGACAAAGGGGATCTGTACGTGCAGATGGGAATTTTGCGCTCGCTTGTAAATATCCGGGATTTAGTGCTGCTGGAAGATACTCCCGCTCTGGGAAATAAACGAAAAACTACCGGAGCCGGAAAGCTGAAAATGTCAAAATCGGCTTCTGTTTCTTCCGAAATCAATTTAATCGGCAAAACCACCGACGAAGCCATCTCCCTGTTAGACAAATATCTCGACGACGCTTATCTGGCGCACATGTCTTCTGTACGGATTGTTCACGGCAAAGGTACAGGCGCTCTGCGCAAAGCGGTACAAAGTCATTTAAAACGGCTGAACTATATCAAATCGTTCCGTCTGGGTGAGTTTGGAGAAGGAGATTCCGGCGTCACCATAGCAGAATTTAAGTAAAGGAGGCTCTTCATGGTCGCAAAACAGAAAATTCTTATCGTAGACGATGACGTAAATATTGCAGAACTGATTTCCCTGTATCTCACAAAAGAGTGTTACGATACCCGTATGGTTCATGACGGCGAAGAAGCGCTTCAGGTATACGAGCAGTATGAACCAAATCTGATTTTACTGGATCTGATGCTTCCCGGCATTGACGGTTATCAGGTCTGCCGGGAGATTCGCGCAAAATCAAATCTCCCTATCATCATGCTTTCCGCCAAAGGCGAGATCTTTGACAAGGTTCTGGGACTGGAGCTGGGCGCAGACGATTATATTATGAAACCTTTCGACTCCAAAGAGCTGGTGGCCCGTGTAAAGGCTGTCCTGCGGCGTTATCAGCCTGCCAAACAGGAAGCTGTTTCCGCCAAAATCAAATGTGTGGAATATCCGGACCTCACCATCAACCAGAGCAATTACTCTGTGCTGTATTATGGGAAACCTGTAGACATGCCCCCCAAAGAGCTGGAACTTTTATATTTTCTGGCTTCTTCCCCTAACCAGGTCTTTACAAGAGAACAGCTTCTTGACCATATCTGGGGATATGAATATATTGGAGATACACGAACGGTAGACGTCCATGTGAAACGTCTGCGTGAAAAAATCAAAGATCACACTTCCTGGAGTCTTGCCACAGTCTGGGGCATAGGTTATAAATTTGAGGTGAAATAGTGAAACGAACGCTGTATTTAAAACTTCTATTGGGGTATGTGGTATTTGGAATTCTGGCTTTTCTTACCATTGCCACTTTTACCTCACGTCAGACCTTAAACTACATTGAAAAAGTCGCCGTCTCCAATCTGTACCGTGAATCCAACCTGCTGGCGTCCAGTTATGCTTCCAATTATTACCACGGAACCATGACGCTTGAAGATATGACCTTGCAGTTTGAATCTGTTTCCACTTATTTAGACGCTGAAATCTGGCTGATTGGCGACAAGGGCAATATTTTAATCAGTACCAACGGCGATTCTGTTTCTGACGGTAATGTAAAAGGATTTGACATTACCTCTTTCGGTACTAATTATTACCAGAAAGGCTCTTTTTTTAATACTTTTGCAGAAACAACCATATCCGTTTTTTCTCCGGTAACGATTAATTATAAAGTCCGGAGCTATCTTGTAATACATAAGCCTGTATCTGACCTGAAACCTCTTAAGGATGGCTTTTTAAACATTTCTTACCTGACACTGGCCGTTATTTTTCTATGCGCTTTTGTAATGCTGGGCCTGTTTACTTTTACTGTTTACCTCCCGATCCGCAAAATTACACAGGCTGCAAAAGAATACTCTGAGGGAAATTTTGATACTAAGATTAATATCCACTCAAACGATGAAATTGGATATCTTGCAGGCTCTGTCAACTACATGGCGACAGAGCTATCGACCTTAGAGGAAGACCAGCGGAAATTTATTGCAAATGTTTCCCACGATTTCCGTTCCCCTCTGACTTCCATTAAAGGCTATATTGAAGCAATCATGGACGGCACCATTCCCCCTGAGATGCAGGATAAATATCTGAATATTATTTTGTTTGAAACAGAACGTCTGAACAAACTCACCCAGGGAATGTTAGAATTAAATAAATATGGCTCCAAAGGTTCCATGCTTGACGTCAGCAGTTTTGATATCAACAACACCATAAAACTGGTAGTGCAGTCTTTTGAAGGCACCTGTAAGAAAAAACGGATTTCCTTTGAACTGATTCTAACCGGCCAGACTTCCTTTGTCTCGGCAGATATGAGTAAAATCCAGCAGGTGCTGTACAATCTTATTGATAACGCCATCAAATTCAGTCATCCGGATTCCTCCATTACCATTGAGACTACCGAAAAAAATGACAAAGTTTTTATTTCTGTCAAGGATACCGGCATCGGTATACCCAAAGACAGTCTCAAAAAAATCTGGGAACGATTTTATAAGACAGATTTGTCCCGCGGCAAAGATAAACGCGGAACCGGCCTTGGACTTGCGATTGTCCGGGAAATCATCTCTGCCCATAACGAAAATATCAATGTCATCAGCACCGAAGACGTGGGAACCGAATTTATTTTTACTCTGCCTTTGACAAAGACGGAGGATCCCCTGTAATGCAGAAGTTTTCTTTTATATAAGCCTTATTGTGTTTAAACAGCAACCTTTCAGCTACGAAATCCCGACAAGTTTGTGACTTTACTTGACAAGTTTTTTCTTATTTCATATACTGTTATAAAAGATAATTTTCTTATATTCGCATGCATATTTTATAAAAGATTTGCAACTCGATTTCAAATCTCAAATTACACAGACGAAAGGAGGTTAAAACATGCAGGTCGATAATGTTAAATCATCGGAAAAAACCGTACAGCCCGTGAAATCACAGACGAGTCCGGCGGCAGATCAGGTAAATGCGGCGGCAGATTCTGTCAGTAAAGATATTCAGAGTAAAATTTTGGATGCTCAAAAACAGAGACAGGGACTTTCCTTTAATATGGAAATGACTGCTGAAGAAAAAGAAAATATACGGCAGAAAATCCAACAGGAAATCAGCGATCTAAAGCGGGAACTGAGACAGCGGGAAGCTGAGGAGAAAAAAAAGCAGCAGGAAGCTGAGAAGGCAATCGCCAGAGAGGAAGAACAGCGGGAAAAAGCAGCTCAGGAGACTGCCAGAAAAGAGCAGCAACAAGTTCAGACTGCAACGGAAGATACAAAACAGCAGCAGAGCATATCCGTTACAGGCAACGGCAGACCAACGGAACATACGGAAACAGATGGGGAAGTCAGGGAAATACTTCCTGGTGGTATGCATAAAATTATATCCACTAATTCGTCTATCCAACAGTTTCGCATCGTAAAGAACGCAATTGCAAAAAATGATTCTGCGTCCAGAATACAGGAAGCAGAATCGAGTCAGGACACTGCCAGAACCGCTGATACAGGCAGTCTCAAAAAAGAGCAGGAATCCGTTCAAAAAGAAACGCAGCGCATGGAAACTGTGCAGAAATTTATATTTGGCAATCAAAATAACAAAGCGTCAGAATCTGCGTCTGCTGCCGGTAACTTTGGCACAGGCGCTAAAGAACACGGCTTATATAACAATGACGGCGTGCTGTTTCCGAAATATTTTCAGTCAATTCAGATGGACGTCAGATCATAAGTGCAGAAAGATAAGACTATTGCTTTTATATCACCAGGCAATAGTCTTATTTTTTAGTTCTGTTATTCTGAAAAAAATAACCATCGAAAAGAATACATTTCAAATATTCTCTTCAATGGTTCAAATTTTATTTGTAAAATTTCCGATTCTTATACTAACTCAAGAAGAACCTCTAAAGCGCCGTCACCTTTACGCTGACCGATTTTAACGATTCTGGTGTAACCACCATTACGATCTGCATATTTTGGAGCAATCTCGTCAAATACTTTGGTTGCAACGTCAATTTTCTTGGTGTTCTTCTTCTTTCCTGCGTTTTCAGCCGGTACAGATGTTACAGAGTACAAAACCTTGTTCATCTGACGTCTGGCATGTAAACGGGAAGGAAGGTCTTTTTTGATCTTCTTTTCTACTTCATCATAAACAGTAACCTTTTTGCCGTCAACAACTTCTTTTACTCTCTTGCCATTGGCGTCCTTACGCGGAACTTTTGCCATTACTGTTACTTCTTCAAAATTATCTCTTTCCTTTACCGCCATGGCAATCAATCCTTCTGCAACTTTACGGATCTCCTTTGCCTTTGCTTCTGTGGTAACAATCTTGCCATTGTATAACAGCGCAGTAACCTGATTTCTGATTAAAGCTTTTCTCTGATCAGAAGTTCTGCCTAATTTTCTATATTTTGCCATTTTAATAATCCTCCATTTGTGGAATATCTGCCGATGCCTTTTGGTCTTATTCAACAAATACTGTTTGCTGTTACATTACACGCCACTCATTGAGGCAATATCCCGTCCGGGATATACAGGGCTTCGCCTTTTGGTCTTATAAACCCTGCCGTCTATGAGCCGGAGCAGTATCCTGCTTTGAATACTCCTCACATATATGATGGAACCCAAACGAAACTCCATATTCCGTCTGTCAGGATCCTGTCAAAGAATCCTATTCCTCGCCAGGATTTAACTGTAATCCTAATTCTTTTAATTTTGCCAGAACTTCCTCCAGAGACTTGCGGCCAAGATTTCGAACTTTCATCATATCTTCCGGTGTTCTGTTTGTCAGTTCTTCAACCGTATTAATCCCTGCGCGCTTCAGACAGTTATAAGAACGAACAGACAATTCCAGTTCATCAATATTCATTTCCAGAACTTTTTCCTTGGCATTGTCTTCCTTCTCAATCATAACTTCTGCAGTTCTTGCATTCTCTGACAAATCAATGAACAGATTCAAATGCTCACTCAGAACTTTCGCCGCCAGACTGACTGCCTCGTCCGGCTCTAAGGTACCGTTGGTAAATACATCCAGAGTAAGCTTGTCATAGTCTGTAATTTGTCCCACACGGGTATTCTCAATAGTAAGATTTACACGCTCAATAGGCGTGTAAATGGAATCAATTGCAATCACGCCAATGGGTACGTCTTCACTCTTATTCTTGTCAGCGCTGACGTAGCCTCTGCCTTTGGTAATTGTCAATTCCATATACAGTCTGGAATCTGTGCCGCCGTTTAAATGGGCGATTACCAAATCCGGATTGAGCACCTGAATATCCGGATCAATCTGGATATCTGCTGCTGTAACTACGCCTTCACCTTCAAATTCAATGTAAGCAACTTTAGACTCGTTTGTTGGGCTGGTGTTTTTTAATGCCAGATTCTTGATGTTCATAATAATTTCAGCTACATCTTCTTTGACGCCTGGAATGGAACTGAATTCATGCAAAACACCTTCGATTTTTACCTGGCTGACAGCTGCGCCTGGTAAAGAAGAAAGCATAATTCTTCTCAAGGAATTACCAAGTGTAGTACCATAGCCTCTTTCAAGTGGTTCTACGACAAATCGGCCGTACTTTTTGTCTTCTGAAATTTGTGCAATTTCAATTTTCGGTTTTTCAAAATCGAACACTACAAAGTCCCTCCTTTTCGGGTATCGTTGCTTGTTACTTATTATTTAGAATACAACTCGACGATAAGCATCTCATCGACAGGAACATCAATAGCTTCTCTGTTCGGTAATTCCTTTACTGCACCTTTCAGATTTTCCTGATCAACATCCAGCCAGTCTGGTATTAATCTTCCGCCAGTCACCTCAAGAATATCCTTGTATCTCTGGGAACCTTTGCATTTTTCCTTAATTTCAATTGTATCTCCGGCTTTTACCAGATAAGAGGGAATGTTTACCTGTCTGCCGTTTACCAGTACATGCTTGTGGTCAACAATCTGTCTTGCTTCTTTTCTGGTTCTTGCAAGACCTAAACGGAACACAACGTTATCCAGTCTGCTTTCAAGGATGATCATCAGATTTTCACCTGTCATACCTTTCATCCTGTCTGCCTTCAGATAATAATTGTGGAAAGGCTTTTCCAATACGCCGTAAATAAATTTTGCTTTCTGTTTCTCTCTCAGCTGAAGACCATACTCAGAAATCTTTCTGTTGGCTCTTTTCAACTGTCTGTTGGACTTCTTATCTATTCCCAGAAAAATGGGATCTAAACCAAGGGATCTGCATCTCTTAAGAACTGGAACTCTATTTATTGCCATCTTAACCTATACCTCCTAATTAGACTCTTCTGCGTTTTGGTGGGCGGCATCCGTTATGAGGTACCGGAGTAACGTCTTTGATGCTGGTTACTTCCAGTCCGCATGCCTGAAGGGCACGGATTGCTGCTTCACGTCCTGAACCAGGTCCTTTTACCATAACGTCTACTGTTTTTAAACCATGAATAAGAGCTGCCTTCGTAGCAGTTTCTGCTGCCATCTGTGCCGCATAAGGAGTAGATTTCCTTGAACCTCTAAAACCAAGACCGCCTGCACTTGCCCATGATAAAGCATTTCCTTCAGCATCTGTAATAGTTACGATTGTATTGTTAAAAGATGACTGAATGTGCGCCTGTCCCCGTTCAACGTTTTTCTTTACGCGCTTTTTTGTCACTTTTTTTGCAGTGTTTTTCGCCATTTCTAAACTAACCTACTTTCTTCTTATTTGATATATTCTGATACGTTTTCCTGTAAGGCGGCTGCGCCCGTCTGTCACGCTGCCTTTGCCTGTATATGCTTTCCAGCCAGGAACGTTATGCCCGGCCTGCACTTTGCGTTCGCTGAGTGTTCAACGCTTATTTCTTCTTATTTGCAACAGTTCTCTTCGGACCTTTTCTGGTTCTCGCATTGGTCTTTGTCTTCTGGCCGCGAACAGGAAGGCCTTTTCTGTGACGGATTCCGCGATAGCATCCGATTTCCTGAAGTCTCTTGATATTGAGAGCAATCTCTCTTCTCAAATCACCTTCCACTGTCTGAGTCTTATCTATTACTTCACTAATTCTCTTTACTTCTTCATCAGTTAAATCTCTGACGCGAGTATCCGGATTTACTTTTGCCTCTGCAAGGATACGGTTCGAGCTTACTCTGCCGATACCATAAATATAAGTCAATCCTATCTCAACACGTTTTTCTCTTGGTAAATCTACACCTGCAATACGAGCCATGTGTGTCGTACACCTCCATATTTTTTTGTTAATTGGTAATTATCTCCAATATTTTATGGCACACTCTGCCAATTATTTTTGCAGAATCCGCAACAGAATCTGCTGACATCAGATGACCATATACAGCTACGGTTGCTCGTCCTGAAATGTGTGTATACTGTCATTTGGGTCTTTCCTGCACTGTTTGATCCCTGCTTCCTCGGTATCAAAAAACAGGGACACAGCCGTACACGCTGGTTATTATGAATAGTAAAAATGCTTAACGCACATTTACTACAGCCGCACATAAATAAATTTGCTAAACAGTCAATAAGGATTTCTGGTTATCCCTGTCTCTGTTTATGCTTTGGATTCTCACAAATCACTCGGATACTTCCTTTTCTCTTAATGATCTTGCACTTTTCGCAAATAGGTTTTACGGATGATCTTACCTTCACAGCGTTTCCTCCTTTCTGCTTTCCTGCCTGATTTTACGCAATTTTTTGCGCAAAAAAGCTATGCTCCAAAAGCATTCAGCTAGTATTATAACACCCAAGCCTGGAAAAATCAAGGGTTTTGTGTTTAATTCCAAACGATTGATTCTATAACAATTGCTTACATATAGAAAGCCGCCGTAATGATCGCGGCGGCTCTTCTTTTCATCTGAAAATCCTTTTTTAATTCTCTGATTATAAAACTCTACTTATTCTTTTTTAAATAATTTACAAATCCATTCTGTTTTCCCGGGTTCGTCTCTTTCGATGCTGACGCCGTTCTATTTCCGCTCCTTTCCTGGGAAAAAACGCCGGAACATCCTGCGCAGTAACTGCCGAAATTTATTCTTCCCCCACACTTTTTACAGACAGTTCCCGAATCATTGTTTAAAGGCGTTTCGGAAATACCCTTTCTGAGAAGGCTCTCTATCCTGTTCCTGGAAATACCTGTTTCCCTTGCGACTATAATTGCCGGAGCCGGGCCGTGTACTGAAAAATATTTTCTTATTTTTGCATAATCATCCAGAACCTCATTCCCACATTCCAGACAGCGATATTCGCCGAGTCCCAGATATTCCAGATCACCTCCGCACTTATTGCATCTGCCCGGCTTATTATACATTAATTTTTCTAAATAATTATTTTCCATAGCCACTCCTTATAAACGCTTCTATTCCAGCAGTAAACTGGAGATCGCTGTAATATATATTGTTTTTCTGATAACTCTCTGTCATTGTACACTAATATAAGAGTTTTCGACAAACCGTGGCTAATAATATTCACCCTCTTTTATAAAATTGAACGCAAAAATCCAAAGCAGAACTATTACAGAAATTTAAATCCCATGCGAATCCTCAACTCCATATTTCTTTAAAATCTTAGACATTTTCTTCTTAGCCCTCATGGAAATATGTCTGATATTATCAGGCGTCTCTCCCAGAACCTCAGCAATTTCTGCGATTTCCAGCTCATGATAATATTGCAGGAGCAATACTTCCTGATAGGATTGTTTCATCTGTTTTACTAATTTCAGCACCAAATCTTTCTTCTCCAGCCGTTCCATTCTGTCGTCGGGCTTTTCATTGAATATATCTTTTATATTCTCCAATTCTGTATCGTCATCCATTACCCATTTCTTCTTTTTATGTAAATTGTAGCATTTATGTTTCAGAATAGTAAGTATAAAATTCCAGCTCTTCTGCGGCGGATTATTCATCATCTTCGACAAATGTTCTGTTAATGTTAAAAATGTCTCATGCACCATATCTTCCGCATCAGACTCATTGTGCAATATCTTCAAAGCCGTAAAATACATTTCTTTCAAATGCTCCTTATACAGCTTCTTAAAAAATTCCCTTTCCTGCTCAGTATCCAGCAATAGCAGATATTGATACACTTTATAATCCCTCCAATTAAAACAGGGTATAAAAAATTCAAGCAAAACTTCAAATCTTTTATACCCTTTACTTATCTTTCGTAAAATAGTATCTTATTTAGTTTTACTTGTCTCTCCAGATAATCCTGCCTTTTGTGAGATCATATGGAGACATCTCAATGGTTACTTTATCCCCTGGCAATATACGAATAAAATTCATTCTCAGCTTTCCGCTGATATGCGCCAGAATCTGATGCCCGTTCTCAAGTTCAACCTGAAACATAGCATTCGGTAATTTCTCCACTACGGTTCCTTCTACTTCAATTACATCTGCTTTTGACATTTTTTTCCTCCTGATATTCCACGCTTTTCCGATAAAGCTTTATGGCTCTTTTTACTTCTTCATTCCGAAAATTCTCCTGCGTAAAGACTTCTGTAATCTCTTTCGGAAGCTTCTTAATTATTTGAATATGTTTTCTGTTTTTTCTTTTCGGCTTTTCCACAGGCTTTAATTTGCCGTCTGCCAGATAAACCAAATTGGCTTCTTCTTTTATAATTACATAGATCCTGTCTTTGTCATGTCCAGACCTGGAAATCGCTAATTTAATGTCCATCCGGTTCTCCTCCTTAAAGGCTTAATATTTCTGGTTCTCCGGATGTAACCAAAACGGTATTTTCGTAATGAGCAGATAAAGAATGATCCTGGGTTACCACTGTCCAGTCGTCATTCTGCCATTCCACATCAAAACGCCCTGCATTGATCATAGGTTCAATCGCCAATGTCATTCCTGCTTTCAGACGCACTCCTCTGCTTTTCTGGGCAAAGTTAGGAATCTGGGGATCTTCGTGCAAATGGGTGCCGATGCCGTGTCCAACCAGGTCGCGCACCACGCCGTAGCCAAAACTCTCCGCATACGCACTAATCGCATTTGAAATCTCATGCAGATGATTTCCCTCTTTTGCATATTTTATGCCTTCAAAAAAACACTGCCGGGTTCTTTCTATTAATAATGCAGCTTCCTGAGAAATTTCACCAATTCCATGGGTACGCGCCGCGTCCGAATGGTAGCCTTTATAAATTACGCCGATATCCAGGCTTACAATGTCGCCTTCCTGAATCAGGCGTTTTTTCGTGGGAATGCCATGAACCACTTCATCGTTCACTGACACGCACACCGAGGCCGGATATCCATTGTAATTTTTAAAGGAAGGAATACATCCATAACTGCGGATAATCTCGTCGCCCAGACGATCAATCTCCAGCGTGGACATTCCCTCTCTCAGCTCCTTTCCCAGATTTTCATGAACCTTTGCCAGGATTTTTCCTGCTGCCCTCATTAACTCAATCTCTCTGGCAGATTTAATTGATACTGACATATTTTACGCTCCTAAAATTTCCACAATGGCACGAAATACCTCTTCCATTGGCTGTGTTCCATCTACACTCTTTAAAATATTCTGTTTTTTATAATAATCAATCAAAGGCTGCGTCTGTGCATGATACACTTCCAGACGTTTCTTTACTGTTTCCGGCTGGTCATCGTCTCTTAATACTACCGGGTTTCCGCAACGGTCGCATACGCCCTCTGTTTTAGTCGGAATGGAAACAATATGATAGGTTGCGCCACAATTGAGACATGCGCGTCTTCCTGACATTCTGTTAATAATATTATCGTCCGGAACATCTACGTCGACTGCATAATCCATCTTCTGTCCGATTTTTGTAAGCGCTGCATCCAACGCCTCTGCCTGGGGAATGGTTCTTGGAAAACCATCCAGTACAAACCCATTTTTGCAGTCATCCTGGCTAATACGGTCCATAACAAGATCACATGTCAGCTCATCCGGAACTAAAAGTCCCTGATCCATATACTCTTTTGCCTTCTTGCCCAGCTCCGTTCCTGCTTTTAAATTTGCGCGGAAAATATCCCCGGTTGAAATATGCGGGATCGAATACTTATCCGCAATCTGTTTTGCCTGTGTTCCTTTTCCTGCTCCAGGTGCTCCTAACATAATAATTTTCATAAGCTGTTCCTCCATTCTTGCTGTTTCATATATGAAACCATATTTATGTTCCCAAAAAACGACTATAGTGTACCATGAGAGACGCCGCAAGGCGCCTCTCAGGTACACATTTCCTACAACTAGTCATTTAAAAATCCCTTATAATAGCGTACCAGCATCTGAGATTCAATCTGCTTTAAGGTTTCAATTATAACACCGACAATAATGATAATAGATGTTCCGCCGAAGGATACGTTTGCATTAAATATTCCATTGAAGAATATTGGAATAACCGCTACAATCGTAAGACCAACAGCTCCGATAAATACAATATAATTTAAAATCTTTGTCAGATAATCGCTGGTCGGCTTTCCAGGTCTGATCCCCGGAATAAAACCGCCCTGACGTTTCATATTATTGGCAATCTCCAACGGATTAAAGGTTATGGAAGTATAGAAATATGCAAAGGCAACTACCAGAACAATGTATACTGCCAAACCTATACTGTAAATGGGCTGCTCCGGATTGCACCAATAGGACTGGGACAAACCGTGAAGGATTTTACTTCCGATGCCTGTGCCGTTCCCTTTTCCCATAATCGTTGCAATTACCACTGGAAACTGCATAATGGACTGCGCAAAGATAATCGGAATTACGCCCGCCGTGTTGACTTTCAGCGGAATATGGCTGGACTGACCGCCCACCTGTTTTCTTCCCTGAATTTTCTTACTGTACTGCACCGGGATTTTGCGCTGTCCGTCCTGAAGAATAATAACAAATACTACGGTTACTAAGATAACTGCAAGAATCACAAGCGCTGCGATAATTGCATTTCCTACATTCGGCGCATTTTTGATAAACTGTGTGTAAAGCGTCATCAAATCTTCGGGAATACGTGAAATAATGTTGATAGTCAAGACAATGGAGATACCATTTCCCACGCCTTTTTCCGTAATGCGCTCGCCAATCCACATCAGAACTGCAGAACCTGCGGTTAAACTTGCAACCATCATGATCACATGCAGTGCGTCAAACTTATCCAGATAGTTGCTGCGGCCGAATCCAATCGCCATAGCGGTAGACTGAATCAACGCCAGAACTACTGTTACATAACGTGTAATCTCTGCAATTTTCTTACGCCCGTCTTCTCCATCTTTCTGCATTTCCTCCAGTTTTGGAATCGCAATGGTAAGAAGCTGCATAATAATGGAAGACGTAATATACGGTGTGATGTTCAGGGCGAATACCGACATCTGCTCAAAGGAACCACCTGTAATTGCGTTGAAGAAATTCAGCCCGTCCGCTCCCTGGCTTGCAAACCAGTTTGCGATCACTTCACCGTTTACACCAGGAAGAGGAAGCTGAGAGCCGATCCTGATGACGATTAACATTAAAAATGTATAAAATATACGGCTTCTAATATCTTTTACTTTAAATGCCTTCCGAAGTGTCTCCAGCATTAAATCACCTCTGCTTTTCCGCCAAGGGCTTCAATCTTTTCCTTTGCACCGGCGCTGAAAGCATTTACCTGTACGGTAAGCTTCTTCGTCAGTTCACCATTTCCAAGAATCTTAACGCCATCCCGCGGATGCTTAACAATTCCTTTTTCCATTAAAGCTTCCACAGTAACTACTGCATCATTGTCGAATGCTTCCAGCCTGTCTACATTGATTCCGACAATATCTTTTGAATTCCGGTTCGTAAATCCACGTTTGGGAATTCTTCTGTATAATGGCATCTGACCACCTTCGAAACCAGGTCTTGGCGCTCCGGAACGAGCCTTCTGACCTTTATGCCCCTTACCTGCTGTCTTACCATTTCCTGAACCGTGTCCGCGTCCTCTTCTGAAATTATTGCTGTGTTTGGAACCCTCTGCCGGTTTTAAATTTGATAAGTCCATTCTGACACCTCCTTACTTCCTTAATTAAATTTCTTCTACTTTCACTAAATGTCTGACCTTCTGAATCATACCTCTGACTGCTGCGTTGTCGGGCATTTCCACACTATGGTTTAATTTTCTCAAACCTAATGCTTCTACTGTCTTACGGTTCTTGGGAACAGCGCCGATCGTAGATTTCACAAGTGTAATTTTTAATTTTTCTGCCATCTTTCTTGTCCTCCTTAACCGAGTATCTCTTCCACAGATTTACCGCGGAGTTTTGCTACCTCTTCCGGAGATTTCAACTGACTTAAAGCATCAATCGTAGCAAGCACTACGTTCTGCTTATTGTTGGAACCTAATGATTTTGTACGGATGTTTTTAATGCCTGCAAGCTCGCACACGTTACGTGCCGGGCCGCCTGCGATTACACCAGTACCTTCGGGAGCTCTCTTTAATAATACGGACGCTCCGGTATGCTTTCCGGTAATGTCATGCGTAATACTGTTATTATCATCCAATTTTACAGAAATCAGTTTCTTCATTGCGTCTTCTTTTCCTTTGCGGATTGCCTCAGGAATTTCAGTCGCTTTACCTAAACCTGCACCTACATGACCGTTGCCGTCGCCAACAACAACCAAAGCTGTAAAACGCATATTACGTCCGCCTTTAACAACTTTCGTTACACGTTTAATTGATACCACTTTTTCTGTTAATTCCAATTGACTAGCATCAATGATTGTACGTTTCATGTATTTGTCTCCTCCTATTAAAAGTCTAATCCAGCTTCTCTGGCTGCATCAGCTAAAGCTTTGATCTTTCCCTGATAGATAAAACCGCCTCTGTCAAAGACAACCGTGGTGATACCTTTCTCTAACGCTCTTTTGGCAATCACAGTTCCTAAATGAGCCGCTGCGTCCACGTTATTGGTTTTTTCCAGCTCTGCTTTAACATCCTTCTGAAGTGTAGACGCGGAAACAAGTGTATTTCCAACTGTATCGTCAATAATCTGTGCGTACATATGATTATTGCTTCTAAACACAGCCAAACGTGGTCTTTCTGCTGTACCGGAGAAACGATTACGCATTCTTCTGTGTTTTTTCATACGAACTTCTGATCTTGATTTTTTATTAACCATTTTTTGTTCCTCCTATTTTATTTCTTACCAGTCTTACCAACTTTACGTCTGATAACTTCATCAGCATATTTGATACCCTTTCCTTTATAGGGTTCAGGTCTTCTTTTATCTCTGATTTCTGCTGCGTATTGGCCAACTTTCTCTTTATCTATACCGGAAACAATAATCTTATTTCCGTCAACCTTGGACTCAAGTCCTTCCGGGTCGGTCATAACAACCGGATGGGAATATCCCAGGTTCAATGTCAGATCTTTTCCGGATTTGGAAGCTCTGTAACCGACGCCGTTTACTTCCAGCTCTTTGGTATAACCGTCTGTCACACCAACCACCATGTTGCTGATCAGTGTTCTGGTAAGACCGTGCAGAGATTTCATTCTCTTCAAGTCGTTTGGTCTTGTTACAGTTATTTCAGATCCTTCTAATTTAATTTCCATTTCTTCAGGAAGGGTTCTCTCTAAAGTTCCCTTCGGACCTTTTACAGTCACATGATTATTTTCTGCAATATCAACAGTAACGCCTGCCGGTACCGCGATTGGCATTCTTCCGATTCGTGACATGCCCGTACCTCCTACCATACATAGGCGAGAACTTCTCCGCCTACTGCTAATTTTCTTGCTTCTTTATCAGTTACAACGCCCTGGTTCGTGGAAAGAATCGCAATTCCCAGTCCGCCTAAAACCTTGGGAATTTCATTTTTGCCAGCGTAAACGCGAAGTCCTGGCTTGGAAATTCTCTTAAGACCTGTAATGATTTTTTCATTCTTGTCTTTACCATATTTTAATGTAATGCGAATTGTGTTGAAGCTGCCATCCTCCACGATGTCATATTTCACAATGTATCCTTCATTTACAAGAATGTCGGCAATTGCAACTTTCATCTTGGAAGCCGGAACATCTACGGTATCATGTTTGGCAGTATTTGCATTACGAATTCTTGTCAGCATATCTGCGATTGGATCACTCATTGTCATGATGTATTTTCCTCCTTACCAACTTGCCTTTTTTACGCCTGGAATCTGTCCTTTGTATGCCAGCTCACGGAAACAGATTCTGCAAATTCCATATTTTCTTAAATATGCATGTGGACGGCCGCAGATTCTGCAGCGGCTGTATTCTCTGGTAGAGAATTTCTGTTTACGCTGCTGTTTTATTTTCATAGATGTTTTTGCCATTGAAATTCCCTCCTTACTGTTTTGCAAATGGCATATTGAACTGTGTCAATAACTCACGTGCCTCTTCGTCTGTTTTCGCTGTAGTAACGAAAATTACATCCATACCACGAACTTTGTCAACTTTATCGTATTCGATTTCCGGGAAAATCAACTGTTCCTTGATTCCAAGCGCGTAATTTCCTCTTCCGTCAAACGCATTGGGATTTACCCCTCTGAAGTCACGTACGCGGGGAAGAGCCAGGTTAATGAGACGGTCAACGAACTCATACATCTTGTCGCCTCTTAACGTTACCTTGCATCCGATCGGCATACCTTCTCTGATCTTGAAGTTTGCCACAGAATGCTTTGCTCTTGTAACAATTGCTTTCTGTCCGGTAATGGTTTCCATATCGCTGACAGCGGCGTCCAGAAGCTTTGCATTCTCTTTTGCTTCGCCAACGCCCATGTTGACTACTACTTTTTCCAGCTTCGGCACCTGCATCACGTTTTTATATCCGAATTTCTTCATCAGAGCGTCAACCATCTCGTTCTGATAAATCTCTTTTAATCTACTACTCAACTGAATGGACCTCCTCTCCTGAATTAATCAATGACATCGCCAGTGGATTTGGCAAAACGCACTTTTTTGTCTCCGTCCATTTTGAAGCCTATTCTGGTAGCCTTACCCTTATGGACATACATTACGTTAGAAATATGAATGGGTCCTTCCTGATGAACGATGCCACCCTGCTGATTAGCCATGCTGGGTTTTGTATGCTTGGTAACCATGTTGATACCTTCTACCAGTACGGTATTTTTTTTCTTATTTACAGCAATTACCTTGCCCTCTTTGTCTTTATCTTTTCCAGCGATTACTTTTACGGTATCGCCCTTTTTAATCTTCATTGTTGCCATCTTTGTACCTCCTATAATACTTCCGGAGCCAGGGAAACAATCTTCATAAACTGTTTCTCACGAAGCTCTCTTGCAACCGGCCCAAAGATACGGGTTCCTCTTGGAGTTTTGTCATCTTTAATGATAACAGCCGCGTTTTCATCAAATTTGATATAGGAACCGTCTTTCCGACGAGCGCCTTTTCTGGTACGAACTACTACAGCTTTTACCACATCGCCTTTTTTTACAACGCCGCCTGGTGTTGCATCTTTAACCGTAGCAGTAATGATGTCTCCGATATTTGCATATCTTCTGGTAGAACCGCCCATAACACGGATACACAGTAATTCTTTTGCTCCTGTATTATCAGCTACTTTCAGTCTGCTTTCCTGTTGAATCATGCTGGTAGCCTCCTCCTTTACTTCGCTCTCTCAATGATTTCTACAAGTCTCCATCTCTTATCTTTGGATAAAGGCCTTGTTTCCATTACTCTGACGGTATCGCCGATTTTGCAATCGTTGTTCTCATCATGAGCCTTCAATTTATAGGTTTTCTTAACGATCTTGTTGTACAGAGGATGTCTTACATTATCTCTTACTGCAACTACAATGGTCTTATTCATCTTGTCACTTACAACAACACCGGTACGTGTTTTTCTAAGATTTCTTTCTTCCACGATATTAGAATCTCCTTTCTAGGATGCTTAAGCCTGTTTTGCTTTCTCAGTAATAATCGTCTGAATTCTAGCGATATTCTTGCGAACTTCTTTGATTCTTCCGGTATTATCCAACTGATTGGTTGCATTCTGGAATCTTAAATTAAACAGTTCCTTCTTAGCAGCTACCAATTTTTCCTGCAACGCTGCTACGGATTCTTCTCTTAAATCTTTTACATAATTACTAGTTTTCATTTGATTCACCGCCTTCTAAGTCTGCACGCGAAACCACTTTACATTTACAAGGTAATTTGTGTGTAGCAAGACGTAATGCCTCACGAGCTGTTTCTTCCGGCACTCCGGAAATCTCGAACATCACGCGTCCTGGTTTTACTACAGCCACCCAGTATTCCAATGTTCCTTTTCCGGAACCCATACGTGTTTCTGCTGGTTTTGCTGTTACTGGTTTGTCAGGGAAAATTTTAATCCAAACTTTACCACCACGCTTGATATAACGTGTCATTGCAATACGGGCTGCTTCAATCTGGTTAGATTTGATCCAGCAAGGCTCTAAAGCTACAATACCGTATTCACCATTTGTAATTTTATTACCTCTTAACGCCTTACCTGCCATGGAACCACGGAACTGTTTACGACGTTTTACTCTTTTTGGCATTAACATTATTTATCGCTCCCTTCCTTTGTTTCTTTTGTTGGAAGTATCTCGCCTTTGTAGATCCAGACTTTTACGCCTACTTTTCCGTAAGTGGTGTCTGCCTCGGCGAATCCATAATCGATATCTGCTCTTAATGTCTGAAGTGGGATTGTTCCCTCGCTGTAGAACTCGGTACGCGCCATATCAGCGCCGCCCAGACGTCCGGAAACAGAACTCTTAATTCCCAAAGCGCCTGCCTTCATGCTTCTGCCCATACAGGATTTCATAGCCCTGCGGAATGAAACACGGTTCTCAAGCTGTAAAGCGATGTTTTCAGCTACGAGCTGAGCATCTTTATCCGGTCTCTTTACTTCTTTGATATCTACTACTAATTTCTTGTCTGTATATTTCTGAAGCTCTGCTTTTACCTTCTCGATCTCAGCTCCGCCCTTGCCGATTACCACGCCTGGCTTTGCTGTATAGAGAATTACTTTCACGCGGTCAGAAGCTCTTTCAATTTCAATTTTAGAAACGCCTGACGCGTATAACTTCCTTTTCAGAAATGTTCTGATGTTGTAGTCTTCTACTAAAAAGTCTGCAAAATCTGATTCTGCGTACCATTTAGAGTCCCAATCTTTGATAATACCGACTCTTAAACCATGAGGATTAACCTTCTGTCCCATGTCTGCCTCCTATCTTTCATCAAGCACGATTGTAATGTGGCTCATTCTCTTCTCAATTCTGTAAGCCCTGCCCTGTGCCCTTGGTCTAACTCTCTTCATTGTTGGTCCTTTGTTTGCATAACACTCTGCAACATAAAGGTTTTCTGCATCCAATCCATTGTTGTTTTCTGCATTCGCAACAGCAGATTTCAGTAATTTCTCTATCACGCTTGACGCATATCTGGGATTGTAAGCCAGGATTGCAAGTGCGGTCTGCACATCTTTTCCACGAATTGCATCCAGTACGAAACAAGCTTTCTGAACAGACACTCTGGCATAAGATAACTTCGCAGAAGGTCTGGTGTCTTTCTGGGCATTTCTCTCTCTCTTAATTTGACTTCTATGTCCTTTAGCCATGGATGAAACCTCCTTTCAGATTCTGTAGATTAACGAACTTTTGATTTCTTTTCGTCTTTTCCATGTCCACGGTAAGTTCTTGTAGCAACGAACTCTCCTAATTTATGTCCAACCATATCTTCTGTCACATATACCGGCACATGTTTTCTGCCGTCATGTACAGCAAATGTATGACCTACGAACTGCGGAAAGATAGTAGAACGGCGAGACCATGTCTTGATCACGCTCTTTTCACCAGCAGCGTTCATAGCGTCTACTTTTTTCAATAAACTTGCATCAGCAAATGGTCCTTTTTTCAATGAACGAGCCATTATTTAACCTCCTTGATCTGGTCCCGTGTACCGGGCAGAAATCTTGCCCGCGGGTACCTCGTATTATTTGATTGCTCTACCGTCTCTTCTTCTTACGATAAGCTTGTTAGATGCTTTGTTTTTCTTTCTGGTCTTAAGACCAAGAGCAGGTTTGCCCCAGGGCGTACATGGACCCGGACGGCCGATTCCGGTCTTACCTTCTCCACCACCATGCGGATGGTCGTTGGGGTTCATAACAGAACCGCGTACTGTCGGGCGGATACCCATATGGCGCTTACGTCCGGCCTTACCGATTTTCACCAGGTTATGGTCGGTATTTCCAACCACGCCAATGGTTGCACGGCAGATAATGGGAACCATTCTCATTTCGCCAGAGGGAAGACGAAGTGTCGCATATTTGCCTTCCTTAGCCATAAGCTGCGCGCTGTTTCCTGCGGAACGGACAAGCTGGCCGCCTTTACCCGGATACAGTTCAATATTGTGTACCTGTGTACCGACTGGAATGTTCTCAAGAGGCAGACAATTGCCAACTCTTACCTCGGCTTCCGGTCCGTTCATGACTTTCATTCCGTCCTTGAGTCCTTCCGGTGCGATAATATACGTTTTTTCACCGTCTGCATAGCAGATCAGCGCAATATTCGCTGTTCTGTTAGGATCATACTCAATTCCAACCACAGTTGCAGGAATTCCGTCTTTTTTATTTCGTTTAAAATCAATGACTCTGTATTTTCTTCTGGAGCCGCCTCCGCGGTGTCTCACTGTAATTTTACCCTGATTGTTACGCCCCGACTGCTTCTGTAAAGAAACTAACAGTGATTTTTCCGGAGTCGTCTTGGTAATCTCAGAGAAATCAGAACCAGTCATATTTCTTCTGGAAGGTGTATATGGGTTATATGTCTTGATTCCCATGGTTCTTCTCCTTTCTATAAGCCAGCAAAAATCTCAATATCCTTGCTGTCTTCTGTCAACTGAACGATTGCTTTCTTAGTCTTGGCAGTTTTTCCCACTACCATGCCTCTTCTTCTCTTTTTGCCGCCGATATTCAAGGTATTTACTTTTTTCACCTTGGTTCCTTCGAACATTTTCTCAACAGCTTCCTTAATCATAGTTTTATTTGCTTCCGGATGAACCAGGAAAGTATATTTCTTCTCACTCATTGCGTTCATACTTTTCTCTGTAATAACCGGCTTGAGGATTACGTCATAATATTGTACGTTTGCCATTATGCATACACCTCCTCGATTGTTGCCACGGCATCCTTGGTTGCTACAACGGTGTCGTATTTCAAAATATCGTATACGTTAATGGTATTTGTCAGAGCAGTCTTCACTGCCGGAATGTTCTTTGCTGACATTACCACATTTTTATCATTCTCATTGATGATGACAAGCGCCTTATTCACTTTCAGGTTATTTAACACTTCCTGGAACTTTTTGGTCTTGATCTCATCCAGCTTCAGCTCATCGAGTACAATGAACTTGCTGTCGTTTACTTTTGTAGTCAGGGCAGACTTCAAAGCCGCTCTCTTTTCTTTCTTATTTAATTTGAAAGAATAATCGCGTGGAACCGGAGCAAATACCACTCCGCCGCCTGTCCATTGGGGAGCTCTGATGGAACCCTGTCTTGCATGTCCCGTTCCCTTCTGTCTCCATGGTTTTCTTCCGCCGCCGCGAACTTCAGAACGTGTTTTTGCTTTCTGTGTTCCCTGGCGGTTATTTGCGAGCTGCTGTACAACTGCCATGTGTACCAGGTGTTCATTGACTTCGACACCAAACACTGCATCATTCAGCTCAAGGCTGCCTACTTCGCTGCCTTTCATATTATAAATAGCTACATTAGCCATCGTTAAGTTCCTCCTTTCATCTTTCATGCCTGCTCTCTGGCATAAAGGGATGCCTGGCAAGGCGTTCACTCGGTACTATTTCGCTGCTTTTACAGTCTCTTTAATTGTCACTAAAGATTTCTTAGGTCCCGGAACCGCACCCTTTACTAAAAGCAGATTGTTCTCAGCGTCTACTCTGACAACTTCAAGATTCTGAACTGTCACCTTCACAGAACCCATATGGCCCGGCATTCCTTTTCCCTTGAATACCTTGCTGGGGCTGGAACATGCGCCGTTCGATCCCTGATGGCGATGGAATTTGGAACCGTGAGCCATCGGTCCTCTGTGCTGTCCATATCTCTTAATAGCACCCTGGAATCCTTTACCTTTGGAAATTGCAGTCGCGTCAATCTTATCGCCTTCTGCAAAAATATCAGCTTTGATTTCATCTGCCAGTTTGTAATCGGCAGCGTTTTCAAGCTTAAATTCTCTGACAAATCTCTTGCTGGATACGCCGGCTTTCTCAAAGTGTCCTTTTTCTGCCTTTGTCACACCATGTCTGTTTCTGATTTCTTTCTTGCCGTTGGCGTCTTTGTTCACAACTTTGTCTTTCTTGTCAACATAACCAACCTGAACTGCGCTGTATCCGTCATTCTCAACAGTTTTAATCTGAGTTACTACACATGGACCAGCCTGTAATACAGTAACCGGCACCAAAACGCCGTCTGTATTGAAGATTTGAGTCATTCCGACTTTTGTAGCTAAGATCGCTTTCTTCATTTTTTACCTCCTGTTTCTCTACAGCGGAACGCTTCATACCCTTTGCGAGGGAAGCGGAACCGTTCATCCTAGAACAGTAAAATGATGAAACTTCTTATGTTGCATCTATATATTACCCTTCAGGATTCTTACTAAATTAATAACTATTTGGTTTTCATTTTGATATCAATATACACGCCGGCGGGCATTTCCAGTCTGGACAATGCGTCTACCGTTTTCTGGGTAGGTGTAATGATATCAATCAGTCTCTTATGAGTTCTCTGCTCAAACTGTTCTCTGGAATCTTTATATTTATGAACAGCTCTTAAAATAGTAACAACTTCCTTCTTTGTGGGAAGAGGTACCGGTCCGCTCACCTGTGATCCATTCTTCTTTACAGTTTCAATAATTTTCTTAGCAGATGCATCCACTAACTGATGGTCATATGCCTTCAGTGTGATTCTCATTACTTGACTTGCCATAAAAAAAGTCGCCTCCTTTTCGCACTTTACCTCAGTACGACAAGCGGTGACTGTACACTTCTCCGTGTGTGTCATATGCTTCACACACGCCGTTTCTGCTCTTATGCAGACTCTTGTTGTGATACAGTGACTTGTCGCCAGTTTCCTAACTTGACATTCGCTCCACGGAAAACCTGCTATTTTCTTAGCAGCAACCTCACGCTTCATTGCTATCATGCCACAGCAGATATTAGTATAAAGCATTATTGCATAAATTGCAAGTACTTTTTTTGTGAATTTTCACAAATTTATAAACCATTTTGGAATCATACAACAGCTTCTATACTGTATGATTTATTTTACAGGCAGGATTATGCGTTCTTTCGCTCTCTCATAATCACACAATTCTATATTTAAGGCCAGACATGCATCCTCCACTAACAAACCTAAAGATTTCGTAAGGCTTGCCACGCTGCCTACCAGCTGGTTTGCCTTTCCAAGCTCTATCCCTTGTTCTATTCCCTTTTCCATTCCCTCTTCCAATGCGCAATCCGCCTTTCCAAGCCGAATCACAATAAGGCTCGGCAGGTCATAATTTTCCTTTTGAGGGTAGCAGGTTCCGTAATTTCTGTTATTTTCCATCTGAAAGTGAGAAATACTATACCTCTCTTCTGGCGGAATATGGTCTCTGCAAATCCAAATACTATAACACTTCTCCAGTAAATTATAATCCGTATGTTCTGTAATCAACGATAACTGCGAAGAAAGGCTGCGGGCCAAATAGTACACTCCCCGTTTTTCAATAGGATATCCCGGCTTATAATTCCTCTGTGGTTCCACATCTATATGCAAAAACCTCTTTATTTTTTAAAATATCTTTACTAACAACATCCATTCCTTCCAAATCAGAAGATAATTGGAGAGAACTCAGTGTTTCCAAATTCCCTGTCACCATATGATTTAATCCAGTACGCCGAATAAAGTAAGTGTGCCAGTTATTTATGATCCGGTGTACTGTTACTCCTTTCAGCTTCTGCAATCTAACATCGACATCCATTCATCCGGAAAAAACTGTTCCAAAAGCTTCTCCTGCTCATCTTTAAAAGGCTTATTGTGCATTCCGGCAGACTCGTCTATCCCAATTTCATACGTCTGTGCAGAAGTTTTATCCTCTTTCTGAATTTCTTCCAGAACATTTCCCTTTTTCTGACTTTCCTGCACTGCCGATTTCACGGCCTCTCCCAGAAGCATTCCAAACTGCTCATTGCTTTTACTTACCTGCTGTACCATCTGATACGCCTGCTGCACAACCGTCTGCTGCTCTTCCTTACTGGCTGCCTGAGACAGCGCATGTTTGATCCGTTCCCCTTCCTTTCTTGCAAGCTCCGCCATCTGGGCAAGTCTGGGATCTGTCTCCATCAGAAACTTCTTTTCTTCCGGCGATACATGCGCGCCTCTGGCAATCCGGCGGGCAATCTCCGCCGCTTTCTTCGCATCATTTTGCCCTTCGTCCACTTCCTTGGGCTCCAAAAGCTGCTGCAGCACAGATTTCTTCTCCTGATCCTGCTCCACACCTGTAACATTGCGGATTACCCGGGAAATATCTATGGTTTTTCCCGGATTGCGACGTTGTGTTTCTTCTATATTATTAGCCGGCAGCATTATATTCATAATTTAAACCCTCCCTTTCGTGCGATCTGTCATTTTACTTTATATCGGCACGAAAAAGATATTTATTTATTCTGAACAGCAACAAACCTTTGGCCGTCCCAAACTAACTGGCTGAATATTTCTCTGCCGCCGCAAAAATACCAATTCCAAGCGCCAGTATAAAGACAGATATGATCTGCGAGGTAGACAGTATCCCCCATTCGCCCCGGTAGTCGTTTCTCATCATTTCTATTATAAAACGCCCCACACTGTATAAAATACAATAAACTGCCGCTACTTTTCCTTTCTTAGGCTCCCTTCTTGCATATATCATCAGCAAAACTGCCAGGGCAAAATCACCGACGCTGGAATAAATCTGCGTAGGAATCAGCTTCACGCCGTTCGGCGCATATTCCGACTGCCAGTACTGTATACTGAATGCAGACTCTGTTTCTCTTCCGTAACAGCAGCCGGCAAAAAAACAGCCAATGCGTCCGCAGCCCTGCGCAAACGCCACCGCCGGAAGCACCAGATCAAGGTACTGTACAAAATCTGCTTTCTTATACCTGCAATAAAGAAAACTGGCAAAAACCCCTCCCAGAATACCACCGTAAACTACCCAGCCATTCTGGAAATTCCATAAAATGGAAGGGTCTTTGAGAACATCCGGCAGGTTCACGGTATAATAGAGCAGTTTGCTTCCTGCCGCCCCGCCAAAAATTGCGCACCAGAAGATGCCGAACAAAATATCTGTATCCATGCCCCTTTTCTTCGCCCGCTTTTCACAGATGATTAATGCGCTTAAAAATCCAAGCGCAACCATTATTCCGTACATGTGGATCGTAAGAGGTCCAAGCTTTATATTATTAATCATTTTTTTTCCTTTCTATTTACATATTTTCTGTACCGTTTCGATTATACGCAATTTCTGTTTTTATTGCAAGAGAAGCGGCAAATTCAGTTGACGGTGATTTTTTCCTGGGATATAATAATTCCTGATATACAAAAAGCGGTAAAATACTTGTGAACCAAATTAAGAAAGGAAAAACCGATGTGGATTGCAGATAATTGGAACGATTATGAAGTCATCGACTGCTCAAAAGGCGAGAAACTGGAACGCTGGGCAGATTATATACTGGTACGGCCAGATCCTCAGGTCATCTGGGACACAACCAGAAAACATCCGGGATGGAAACAGAAAAACGGACATTATCACCGCAGCAAAAAGGGCGGCGGTGAATGGGAATTTATTAACCTTCCGCAGCAATGGGAAATCCATTATCATTCTCTTACATTCCGCTTAAAGCCCTTCAGCTTCAAACATACCGGATTATTTCCGGAGCAGGCGGTAAACTGGGACTGGTTCAGTAAAAAAATACGTCAGGCAAAACGCCCCGTCAAAGTACTGAACCTCTTTGCCTATACCGGCGGCGCTACTCTGGCAGCCGCAGCAGCAGGGGCCGCCGTCACACATGTGGACGCCTCTAAAGGCATGGTAAACTGGGCAAAAGAGAACGCCATTGCCTCCCATCTTGGAGAAGCTCCCATCCGCTGGATCGTTGACGACTGTGTAAAATTCGCAGAACGGGAAATCCGGCGAAACAATCACTATGACGCCATTATTATGGATCCCCCTTCCTACGGCAGAGGCCCCAAAGGAGAAATCTGGAAAATTGAGGACGCAGTCTATCCGCTGGTAAAGCTCTGTACACAGCTTCTTACCGATCAGCCGCTCTTCTTTCTGATCAACTCTTACACTACCGGGCTTCAGCCCGCCGTGCTTGCCTATATGCTGGGAACTGAGCTTGGAGATCTTAAAGGAACTATTGACGCCCAGGAAATCGGGCTTCCTGTTTCTTCCAGCGGCCTGATACTGCCCTGCGGCGCCAGCGGAAGATGGGAATCGTCTGAATCATAAATCAAATCATTTGCATCTTAAATACCTCTGCGCACTCTCTACAGTACGGCAGAGGTATTTCATTGCTTCCAGCGGATATTTTCCAGACGCTGTTTCTCCTGTCACCATCACACTGGACGCTCCCTGGATCACTGCCTGGAAAATATCTGAAACCTCCGCACGCGTAGGCACTCTGCTGTTCTCCATGGAAGCAAGCATCTGCGTTACCACCATAAAAGGCTTTCTCCTGTCCCTGCACACACTGGCAATTTCTGCCTGTACTGGCGGAAGCTCCCACAATGGCATAGAATTTCCCAGATCTCCCCTTGCAATCACAATCTGATCTGCATAAGCCAAAAAAGATCTGAGATTTTTCACCCCCTCCATGGTTTCTATTTTTGCAAATATTTTCAGTTCCTCTGCATCGGCGTCCATTAATTCCTGTTTTAAATTCTGTAAATCCCTGTAAGAACGTACAAACGGCAGCATAACCCCGGTAACGCCGTGTTCTTTCGCCTTGCGGATATTTTCCCGATCACTTTCCGTCAGCGTGGGGAGCTTAAGTTCCACTCCGGGAATTGCAATGCTTTTTCTGGAGGTGAGGATTCCTCCGCGTCTGACCGTGCAGATGATCTGCTCGGCGGCAGCCTCTTCCACATGTAATAGGATTTTTCCATCATCCAGCAAAATCTGCTGTTCTGCCTCTGACACAGAAAAAAACTCTTCCGGTATCAGTACCGTTCCTTCTTCTTCCAATGTCTTTCCTTTATGAGATTTTAATATAATTCTCTCTTTTTCCTGCAGCTTTAAGGGCGCCTTTAAACTTCCAATCCGAAGCTCCGGCCCCTGTAAATCCACAAGAAGCTGCGGGCGAACGCCCACAGCTTCGGCTGCTGTTCTTATTTGATCTGTCCATTCCCGGCAGGCTGACAATCCTGTATGGGAAAGGTTTAACCGTATTCCCGTCATGCCCTGCCGAAACATTTCCATAAGGCTTCTGCGATCGGCGCAGGCCGGGCCAATGGTTCCATAAATATCCATCGTTCATTCTCCCTTTTCTCTTGAGGCATTAAATAAGCTCTGCTTATTCTGCCGGCGGCTGTCCCTTTGAATCTTCTTTCTCCGGATCTACATAAGAAAACGCATTGGAAATCTTGGCATTTTCCGCTGACAGCTCCACTGGCTCCCGGTAAAAAGCAATTACCGGCGTACCAACCTTAATAGTTTCATATATTTTCTGAGCTACTTCAAGAGGAGCGTTGATACAGCCATGAGAACCGCTGGTCTTATAAATGTCACCGCCGAATTTGCCATTTCTCCAGGAAGCGTCATGGATTCCCACATTATAGGCAAACGGCATAAAATACGTCACATCCGACTCATAGTCCTCTCCTTTCAGCACTGCCGGGCTGTCTTTGTATACGATTTTAAACACGCCGTCGGGAGATCCGTTACTTCTGCTGATATTTCCCGTCACAATATCGCTCTCCACCACAAGCTCGCCCTTCTCATAATACCACATATGCTGTTTGGTATAATCAATCTCCACATATGTCGTTCCGATATCGTCCTTCCCTTCCACAAACGGCCTCTGGGAATACAGCGGCTCTCTGTTAACGGGTTTCCCAGCCTCTAAGTCTGCCTTAATTTGTTCAAATTCTGCGGGTTTGTCCACAATCCAGCCGTAATCGCCTCCGCCGATTTCGATCGTATCACCGGAAGACGTCTTAAAAGAGCGCACATCTGCATATGTATTGTATTTGCTGGCAAGAGCCTGGACATAAGCCTCAATCTTTTCCTCAATAACCGATACAGAAAAACCTTCCACCTTTAAAAATTCACGTATCTGCTTCTTATCCAGTTTTTCTTCATAATCTTTGATCTGATAATTGATCTCAGCGTTCTCATAAGCATTAATCCGCTCCATTACCTGGGTAATTTCCGGACTCTCGCTGGTATATTCAGGCTTGACATAATCCTCATCTGTAAGCTCCACCGAGGTATTTCCCGCCGATACCGCCTGCCGCACTTTCGCAAGCACATTTTCATAAATCATATGATTTCCGGGAACCTCAGGTTCTATGTAATAACCGTCTTCCCCCAATTCGATACGGGCATTTTCCGGCTCCGTTATATTTTCTTTACGAAAACAGCTCAGCGCTGACACTGCCTTGGAAATCAGCTCTTCTTCATATTCCATAGTAATTGGAACATCGGCTTTTGGGGGATCGAACAGCATTACCGGCCAACGGAAGGGTTCCTGCCTTTTTAACAGCTTCTCTACCGAGCCGTCCGGCACATAGCTGCAGCCAATATCCTCTCCATATATATGATGCTTCTCTCCATCCCGGTCGAAAACAGTCAGAAGATAACCTTCCACGCCGTCTCCCACTTTCTGCTCGGCAGCCGGCAAATCCATGCCGCCTACCTTCCATCCGTTGATTTTGGTGCGGAAGAAAAAATGGCTGCTGAAATAATATCCCATGAAAAGATACACCGCCGCCAACAGCAAAAACACGCCTAAAATACTTGCCAGGATTATCTTCAGTCTTCTCTTCTGTTTTCTTCTTCGCATATCCATCCCTCAATTTCTCAAAAATATATAAAACTTATTCCCGGTTCACGTAAAATAATTGCTTCCGATACAAGGACAAAAGACAGTCTGATTACTGACCGGACGGACCGCCAGATACATAAATCATAAACTCTTCCAGTCCCATCTGTCTGGTCAGCTTTCGAGGATAAATGGACACAAACACTTTCTGCATGGTTCCCTGTATGTCTCTGAGATAAGAACCTGTGACCTTGTCCTTCCCATGTTCAAACGCCTCTTTCAGAAAATCCAGTGAAAACAGACGAAAACAGAAATCCTGATCCTCATGCGCCACCTTTTCTTTTATTACAAGCTGCAGCATTTTCTCATATCTGCTGATGCTGTAATCATCCTTAAGAATCTCAGCCAGCCGTTTCTCTTCCTCTGATCCCTTTAAGAGATTGCATTTGTCCGGCACAAGGCTCACCATCATGATCTTATAATATTCTTTTCCCCAAAATTTATCCTCAATTCTCATATACTGTTTTCCTTTTCTATTTTATCTCCTGCTGCTTACAAAAGATATGATATTTTGCAAATAATTTCTTATTCTTTTCTTAAGCTTATGCATGATTGTCTTACGGAAACTCATACAAACACACTTTTTTCTGCGTTCTGCTCTCTGGCAGATCAATCAGCCTCTGATTCTTTGAACCCCGGAAACGCAGAGCTATATTTTTCTGTTCCTGCATAAATTCTCCATCCACCAGCACGTCTATAAGGGACAGCATTTCGTCTGTGACCTCGCATCTGGCGCGGCTTTCTTTCCACAATTCCTGATCCAGCAGATAGCCTGTATAACACCAAATCGTTTTTTCGGGATAACGCTCCTTTACCTTCCTGAGAAAAGGCAGCAGGCGCCGCTGGCTGGAAGGCTCAAAAGGCTCTCCGCCCAGCAGCGTCAATCCGGCTATGTGTTCCGGCTGCAGCAGCTTTAACAATTCCTCTTCTGTATCGGCGGTAAACTCCTGTCCATAAGAAAAATCCCATGTTTCCGGGTTGAAACAGCCTTTACAATGATGGCTGCATCCTGACACAAACAAAGTGACCCTCACGCCTGGTCCATTGGCAACGTCTGTCCTTTTGATTTCCCCATAATTCATTACAGATGCATGACCCTTTCCTGTATTTCCTGCGTTCTCCCCTGATTCCAGAACTGTGTCCCGATATACCCGCAGGTCCGGCGGGCGACATTCATCTGATCTTCATCCTGATTCCGGCAATTGGGGCATTCCCATACCAGCTTGGCATGTCTGTCAGCGACGATCTTAATTTCTCCTTCATAGCCGCATACCTGACAGTAGTCGCTCTTGGTATTTAACTCCCCATACATGATATTGTCATAAATGTGCTGCATTACCGTGAGCACAGCGTCGATATTTCCCTGCATATTCGGTACTTCCACATAGCTGACCGCGCCTCCCGGAGATAATTTCTGAAACTGCGCTTCAAATGTCAGCTTACGGAACGCGTCAATCTCCTCTGTCACGTGAATGTGATAACTGTTGGTAATATAACTCCGGTCAGTCACTCCCTCTATTACTCCAAAACGCCGCTGCAGGCATTTTGCAAACTTGTAAGTCGTGGACTCCAGCGGCGTACCATACAGACTGAATGCAATATCCGTTTCTTTTGCCCATGTTCTGCACGCCTGATTCATATATTCCATTATTTCCAGTGCAAAGGGAGTGGCTTCCGGATTCGTATGAGATTTCCCGGTCATATACCGGACGCATTCACATAGCCCCGCATATCCCAAAGAAATGGTAGAATACCCATGATACAGCAGCTCGTCTATCACCTCTCCTTTGTTCAGACGGGCCAAAGCTCCATACTGCCACAAAATAGGCGCCACATCCGACAGCGTCCCTTTTAGCCGCTCATGCCTGAGCATCAGCGCTTCTTTGCATAGCTGCAGACGTTCCTCAAAAATATCCCAGAATTTGTTCAGATCTCCTTTGGAAGAACATGCGACATCTACCAGATTCAGCGTTACCACGCCCTGGTTAAATCTGCCGTAGAACTTAGGTTTATGATTCTCATCCCGATAAACGGTCAAAAAAGAACGGCAGCCCATGCACGGATAACAATTTCCCTCTTTATTTTCTTTCATGATTTTCTCAGAAATATAATCCGGCACCATGCGCTTCGCAGTGCATTTTGCCGCCAGCCTCGTCAGTTCCCAGTAACGGCTTCCTTTCCTGATGTTATTTTCTTCCAGAACATAAATAAGCTTTGGAAAAGCAGGCGTAATATAGACTCCTTTCTCATTCTTGACCCCCTGCATCCTCTGAAGCAGCATCTCTTTGATGACCATGGCAAGGTCATCCCGAAGACGGCCTTCCTCCACCTCATTCAAATACATAAATACGGTCACGAACGGCGCCTGCCCATTGGTTGTCATTAATGTAATCACCTGGTACTGGATCATCTGGACGCCTCTGCGGATTTCTTCCTTCACCCGCATTTCCGCCACTTCATTCACTTTATCTTCCGACAGCGGCAGTCCCGCCGACATAAATTCCTTGCGCACCACTCTCCTTAACTTCTGGCGGCTCACGTCCACAAAAGGCGCCAGATGAGACAGTGTGATACTCTGTCCTCCGTACTGGGAACTGGCAATCTGCGCAATGGCCTGGGTTGCCACATTACATGCCGTAGAAAAACTTTTGGGACATTCGATCATAGTCTCGCTGATCACCGTTCCATTTTGAAGCATGTCCTCCAGATTTACCAGACAGCAGTTATGCATATGCTGCGCAAAATAATCCGCGTCATGGAAATGAATAATTCCCTCCTCATGTGCGCGGACAATCTCTTCCGGCAGCAAAAATCTTTTCGTGATATCTTTGCTGACCTCGCCTGCCATATAATCGCGCTGTACGCTGTTCACAATTGGATTTTTATTGGAATTTTCCTGTTTGATTTCTTCATTATTACATTCAATCAGACTCAGAATCTGCTGGTCTGTCGAATTGGATTTGCGCACCAGGGCGCGTTTGTAACGGTAGGTAATATATTTCCTTGCCACCTCAAAAGCTTTGTAACCCATAATTTCATTTTCCACCATATCCTGAATCTCTTCTACGTTATAGATTCGCTCCATGGTTCCGCAGATTTCCGAAATACGCTGTGCAATAGCTTCTACCTGTTCGCCTGAAAGCCTGTCGCTCTCCGCCACTTCCTGATTCGCTTTTGCAACTGCTTCTACAATCTTACTCCCATCGAACCCGGCTTCTTTACCGCTTCTTTTGATAATTTTCATGTTCTCGCCTCCGAAATGACTAAATATTGTGCCGTTTGAAGATTCCTACACTAAATGTGCTCAACCATTATATTATTATCCATTCAAAAAAGCAAGCCGAAAAAAATATTTTTCTGTCATATAAGTTAATATAATTCTTGCATCTCTGTCAAAAAGATATTATGATAAGTATAAATCTACATTAAATTACACAGGAGGCAAATTTATCATGAAATGCAAAAAACTGATTCCCCTTTTGCTCAGCTGCCTGATGTTATTGGAAACACCGATAAGCGTTCAGGCAGCCAGCTTTTCGTCCGGCTCCCAAATCTCTGAGGATCCGTCTTCCGATGAACAGAATGTTCAAACAAGTCTTAAGGTAAACTTAAATCACAATACATATAACCTCAACGCTCTGTCAACCTTACAATTAACGGCTGCCATCCTCAGCGATGACAAAACTTCCCTTTCTGCTCCCGCAAAGATCACCTGGAGTTCCAGCCAGGAAGACGTCGCTTCTGTGTCAGACCAGGGACTTGTCAAAGCGCATCAGGCAGGAACTGCCGTTATTACTGCCACAGCTTCTGTTACAACAGAACAGGGCACCTTTACCGGAACCGCTGCCTGCACAATCACTGTGGCAAACACGCTCACTCTAAGCGAAAGCGAGCTTACCGTTTACATTGGCCAGCCCCGGCAATTAACGGCTGTCGCTGCACCTGCAGGCGCAATAACCTGGACTTCCTCCGATTCTGAGACTGTCCAGATAAGTCCCGAGGGAATCATTACGCCAAAGCAAACAGGCACGGCTGTTATTACCGCCGCTGCAAACGGCGTATCCGCTTCCTGTACCGTTACCGTTAAAAAAGCATCTCTGAGCCTGCCAAAATCGAAAACCTTATATATCAATAATCCCCTGACGCTTAAGGCCGACGCTCAGCCAAAGAACACCATTAAATGGAAAAGTTCTAATAAAAAGATAGCAGCGGTAAATTCTTCTGGTAAAGTTACTCCAAAGAAAACCGGAAAAGTTACTATTACCGCCACCTGTAACGGACTGAAAAAATCCTGCAAAATCACAGTGAAAAAACCTTCCGTTCAAATGAATACGGAAGAAATCACAATCTTTGCCGACAGCGATTACGCATTGAAAGCAAAAGCGCACCCCGCCGGCAGCCTGTCCTATCGCACTTCGGATAAAAAGGTGGTGTCTGTCAGCAAAAAAGGGAAAATTCTCGGCTTACATACCGGAACCGCTACCATAACGGCCTCCGTGCCCGGCGCAAAAAAATCCTGTAAAGTGACAGTTATCAAAAATGATTTCAAACTGAACCGTAACTCTCAGACTTTGATGAAAGGATGCAGCTCAGATATTTATTTATCAAATGTCTCCGCGGATACCTCCGTATCCTTTGATCTGTCAGACGACTCCATCGCCGACTTGTCTGTTTCCGGAAACAGTTGTCAGATCACAGCCCGCAAAACCGGAACCGCCACCCTGACTGCCCGCTACAACATTTATAAGAACAACCAGTGGATCAGCGGCGAGCAAAGCTGCGCCATTAAAGTTGTAGGGTCCGGAATCGTTGAACAGCAGGCGTCCATAGCAGTTAAAACCCGGCAGAAACTGTCATTAAAAAATGTGGACAGGCCCGACGCTGAAATTGTAAATACTGTCTGGAACTCCTCTGATCCTAAAACGGTTTCCGTTCATCCAAACACGGGAAGCGTCACTGGAAAAAGGACTGGTTCTGCAACCATAACCGCCGTAGTCAGCTATTCGGACGAAACCTCCAAAGAATACAAGACCACTGTGAACGTTTCCAATCCCAGAACAAAATATTCCCGTACTGTGGTAACTCTGGGGCATACCCAGAAAATCGCCCTGAGCGGACTCAGCCCCAGCAGTACTGTAACATGGAAACCCGGAAAAAAATCCTTGGTCTCTATTGGTCATGACGGCACCGTTTCCGCCGGCTACACTACCGGTAAATCCACCGTAACCATTGAGGTGGACGGCAAAACAATCCGCCATACCGTACATGTGACCAATCCCAAACTGACTACCAGTTCTGCCAAGCTCGCGCCTGGAAAGACCACAAAAATCAAACTGTCCGGCGTTTCCTCTCAAAGCCAGATCCGTTACCGTTCAAAGAAAAAATCGGTCGCTACCGTCAGCAGGTCCGGCGTAGTAACGGCTCACAGCGGCGGCAATACGGATATTATCGTCACGGTGGACGGCAATGTATTTAAATTCCAGGTAAGCGTCGCTTCCCAGCGCGCCATCAATGCCTGTAAAACCGGCTACAATATCATGTACAGTTCCAGATACAGCCAGGCAAGAAGAATGAGCGGCGGCTATTATGACTGCAGCTCTCTGGTGTTCCGCGCCTACGGCTGCGACACTGCCCTTTTAGGAGGTATTCCCTCCTGGGCGCCTACCGCCGCCTCCATGGCGGCTCATATGGAAAAGACTGGAAAGGTAATTGCTTACCGCGGAATCAGCGCTTCCAGCCTTCGTCCCGGCGACCTGCTGTTTTACAGATCGTCATACTCCAACGGACGGTATAAGAATATTTACCATGTTTCCATGTACTATGGCGACGGCTACCGTCTCGAAAAACCTTTGCGTTACTATTATCCGCAGAGCAGTCTTGTAATGGTTGCAAGACCGGTACCATAAAGTACGATAAACAATTTTTTAAAAAAGGAATCCGGCAGAATATGTTTTGATCCGCCGGATTCCTTTTTTATTCCTGTTTTTAAATTCTTTCAACTTTTATCCGTCTCTTAATCGCTCGTATTTTTGTACAAAAACGTTTCTTATGAATCTGATTTATGTCTATTTTGCTTGAAATTTACCAAAGTAGTGCTATAATTAAATTACATTTCACTATACGCTTTCACTAAATATGTACTTTACCCATCAGAACAATACATGCAATTTGTCGTCAAGCTTATAAATTGATATAAAAACAACTGAACGATCTTTTGTATCAGTAATTCGTTTTTGGATGTCAAATACACTGCGGCAAAGCTGCGGCGTATTCGACCCCGCACTATTTGCCAGATGTCCATGCAAGCATGGCCGCCTGGCTTATTATTTGCGGGAATAAAGAATCTGAACATTTCCCCATTAAGGGAAACAGATTCCAAAAAACAGCAGGAAAGGAGGAGAACCATGATGTCAGGATAAACAATGTTTATGACTTACAGACAATAGTAAATATTGAAAGGAGCATAAGAAATTGAAAAAAGAATTAAGATCTATACTGCGTTCTGTAATTTCACTGTGTATTGCAGCTTCCCTGATTTTAGACGTGCCCGCAGTTTCTGTAATGGCAGCTGGGACAGACAATACCGCGCAAAACGAAACAAAAGAAATATCTGTAACAGAGGGAGTATACAGAATTTATAATACCAAAGACGCCACCCAGCGAATGGCTCCGGGAGCAGACAACGCTTCAGAGGGCAATACGCTCTGGCTCTGGGAACAGGGCGCTAACGCTTCCTATGACTGCGAAATGTTTTTCTTTGAGGCGACAGGGGACAACGACGGCTCTGTATATTGGATCAGTAAACAGAATAAAGATCTTGTTATGGAAGCAGATGATACCAATGTTGTCAGTATGCATAACAAAGACGCAAGTAATGCCAAACAAAAATGGATATTGGAAAAAGTGGCAAACCAGGAAAATCAGTTTTATCTGAAAAACGGCGGCAAATATGTAAGTTCTGCAACCGACAAACACACGCAGATTACCCTGTCAGAGACACCGAAGCCGTGGACGCTTGCTCTGGTAGAAAGTTCTTTCACCTTAAATCTGAGCACCTCCAGAGCCAAGGTGGGAGACACAGTAGCGGCCTCTGTCAACGGTTTCGATGCGAACGGCAATAAATTAGACACTTCAAAAGCTGTTGTTTCCAGTTCCGATGGTACAATTGCAAGCGTAAGCGGGACAAATATTCTTGCAAAAGCTCCGGGAACAGTAACCATTACGGCAACGCTTGAAGACCAAACAGCGACTGCGAATCTGGAAATCATTGAATTTCAGCGTTCAGAACAGTGGAAAGGCGTATATCGCATCGACAGCGCGCTCTTCGAAGGATATCTGATCGAGCCGGGAGCAGATAATGTAACTGTAGGAAGCGAATTATATCTGTGGAACACCGGCCTTGCCAAAACACGTATGTGGCTCTTTTCCGACGCAGAAGACGGATATGTATACTGGCATCCGGCAAGTAAGGTAGAACTTGCGCTCGCGGCAGAAGGAGACGGCGAGGCAGGAGAAAACGTTCAGATCCAGGATTTTGACGAAACAAGCGACGCACAGAAATGGAAAATCGTAAAAGACAGTTCTTCTGATCATTACCGTCTGCAAAATAAAGCGTCCGGTAAATACATTGGAACTGAAAATAATGAAAACCAGAAGCTCATTAAAATGTGCGAGGAAGACGCTTCTTCATCCCTTTGGATCATGAATGAGCTGAAAGCCACCATCTCACTTGATTTAAAAACCAAATATTTAAAAGTAGGAACTACGACAGAAGCCGAAGCCGTATTGAAAAACGGCATGGGAGAAACGCTTGCAAATGAAATTACATATACCAGCAGCGATCCAGAGATTGCAAGTATCAGCGGCAGCACCATTACCGGAGTAAAAACAGGCTCTGTTGAAATTACAGCTTCTGCCAAAGTAGAGGGCGAGACATATACTTCTGTTCCGGTCGGACTCACCATCACTGAGGAAGAACCTGTTTTTACCGGAAATGAATGGTACAAAGATATTGCTGTGGCAGAAGTAAACCGCGAGCCATCCCACGCAGACGTAATCCCCTATCAAAACGCGGCTGCGGCTGTTGAAAGTGAGAAAAGCGCCTTAGATCAAATTGGACCGGAACAAAGTTCCTACTATAAGCTTCTCACACAAACAACATGGGATTTCGCGCTGGTCCGCAATCCACAGGAAGCCGATCAGGCAGATAAAAAGGGATACTTGCAGGAAACGCTTCCGGCTGCGGCTCAAACTGATTTTGCAAAAGAATTTGTGCCCCAGACATGGCAGACTTACCGCAAGGAAGACGGCACGTTCAAATACTTTGACGAGGCAATCTATACCAACAGTATCTATCCCTGGGGAAGCGTTGCCGGAAATTATATTGATTACGACGACCCTCAGGCTCCCGTAACTTATAATCCGGTTGGATATTACAGAACCGAGTTCGAGACCCCGGAAAACTGGGACGGACGTGAAATATTTATTTCCCTGCAGGCTGTCAAATCAGCTTACTATCTGTACATTAATGGAAAACAGGTAGGATATTCCGCAGACAGCCATTCTGCGCACGATTTCAATATTACACCGTACCTGAATGCAAAAGGTACAAAAAATACACTGGCGCTTAAAGTATACCGTTTCTCCATCGGCAGTTATCTGGAAAACCAGGATTATATCCAGCAGAGCGGCATCATGCGCGACGTATATCTGTATTCCAAAGATAAAAAGGCGGAAATCCGCGATTTCTTCGTACAGACGAAATTTGATGACAGAACTGATAAAGACAGCGATGTAACCCTGAATGTTGATATTGATGTAAGAAGTCTGCAGAAAGCAGCAGGAAATGATTCTTACACCGCAGAAGTAAAACTTCTGGACGACAAAGGCGCAGCCGTAGGCACAAATACGGTTACCTATGATTCCCTCACCGCACTCAACGGCAGCAGCGGCGCAGCCAATCCTGACGCAGCCGCCTCAGACGGAGAGAAAAAATTAAATCTCGGCGACCGCAAAACAGCGACCATCAAGGTGACAAATCCCAAGAAATGGTTCCCGGATACGCCAAATCTGTATATGCTGACCATTGAATTAAAAGACAGCGCCGGAAACGTGGTAGAGGCGGTTGCCGAACATGTGGGATTCCGGGAAATTTACAAAGTTAACATTAATGACGACGAGCAGGAGCAGATGCAGATTACCGGACAGAAACTGATCTTCCGCGGCGTAAACAGACACGATATGAGTCTTGAGACCGGAAGCTCTGTAACCAGGCAGGATATCATCGACGATTTGAAACTGATGAAACAGTTTAACGTAAATGCCGTGCGTACTTCTCACTATCCCAATGACAAGCTTTTGTATGATCTGGCGGACGAACTGGGAATTTATGTTTACGCAGAAGCAAACGTTGAATCTCATTACGGCGCATACGGCGATCATTCCGTACCAATTCCAGGCGCCGACAACCGATGGGTAACTCCTGTTGTAGACCGGAATATGAATATGCTTGAACTTCTGAAAAACCATACCTCCGTAATCGGCTGGTCTTTCGGAAATGAAGCAACCTATACAAAGATTGACTGGAATAATGATTATTGTTTCTGGGCCGCTTCCATGGCAATTTTAAACCGTGATCCCAGCAGGCTTCGTATGTACGAGCGTGAATCCGACAATTACTACCATCCGTATACAAAAGATAAGGGCGCGGATCCCTGGGGCAAAGAGACAAGAAGTAAAAATATTGTAGACGTACACAGCACGCAGTATCCAGAAGCATCGGCCGTAGAAAATTATGCCAAGAATAAAAACCGCAAAATGCCGTATTTCCAACAGGAATACGCACATGCAATGGGACAGTCCTTCGGTGGATTCAATGAGTTCTGGAAATTAAACCGTACCTATGCAAACCTGCAGGGCGGATTTATCTGGGACTGGATTGATCAGTCGCTTCTCACCAAGAGAGAAGGCAAAGACGCCTTCTGGGGCTACGGCGGAGACTGGATTGATGAAGGCAGCAACGCAGACGCCTTCTGCGGAAACGGATTGTTCTACGCAGACCGCACGCCAAGTGCAAAGGCCATACAGATGCGCCACGATCATCAGCAGGTAAATTTCTATCTCGAAAACGCAGATGCAAAAGTAACCGACGGATCCGTCAAAGTTAAAGTAGCCAACGAGCTGGAAAATACGAGCCTTGACGCATATGCCGTTCAATGGAGCCTGAAAAAAGACGACAAAGAAATCAAAAATGGAACCGTATCACTTTCTACA
Organism: Lachnospiraceae bacterium; assembly: GCA_910575155.1. Lineage (GTDB taxonomy): Bacteria > Bacillota > Clostridia > Lachnospirales > Lachnospiraceae > Petralouisia. Next base: position 11,915 of record CAJTDX010000022.1, on the reverse strand, counting down.
CCGGCAATGCCTGCCTCTGTTTTTGGCGAGAATACAAAATTCTCTGAAGAAACCGTCACCATTGAGCTTCCGGAAGTAAAGCCCGAAGCCGGCGATGTATACATGCTTGAGTTTTCCGTGACAAATAAGACAAAACCAGACTGGGATACAGAACTTGTACCTTACGACAATGTGATTGCACATGAGCAGTTTGATCTTACACCGGAAGAACAAACCAGAACACCGTTAGATTACAATGATATGGAAACATTTACCTCCGCAGAGGATACTGAGACAACGCTTACCATTACAGGAACCACGGCAGCGGACAAAACATATTCTCTGGAAGTGGATAAAACAAGCGGAATCATTAAAAACTATAAGGTTGACAACAAAACCGTATTGGAAAAAGGACCTGTTCCAAGCTTCTGGAGAGCGCAGAACTATAACGACACTCCGGTAAAATATGACAGCAAAATGAGAAACGACAATGATACCATGGAGCTTGCAGAAAGTCCCAAGATTACAAAAGACGCCAATAATAAGCATATCCGCGTAGAATTAAAAGTAAAGCTTCCTGTAGACGCAGATCAAAGCCTGGTATATGATATCTATGGCAGCGGCGAAATTGTAATCAGCAGCAGCTTTACGCCAAAGAGTAATTTTGCACCAGGAACCGCCGGACAATTTGCACTTCCAAAGGTAGGGCTTCGCATGACGGTAGACAAAGCATACGAAAATCTGCAGTACTTTGGGCGCGGACCGGAAGATAATTATATTGACAGAAAAACCGCTGCAGATATCGGCGTTTATGAAAGCACAGTCACCGAGCAGTTTGACCGCAAACAGCTCACCGCACAGGAAAACGGAAACCACACGGACGTACGCTGGATTGCGCTGACAGACGCAGACGGAAACGGTCTGATGGTTGCAGCAGACGGCGTTATGGAAAGCTCCGCACTGCATGTCAAGGCAGAAAACCTCAATCCTTCCACATATGCTTATCCGTATAATGGCTCTGAACGTATCCGCCATTCTACAGAAGTACCAATGGATGAACAGATTTACCTGTGCCTGGATACCATGCAGCGAGGCGTAAGCAACACTGGTTTCTTCAACCACATTCCATTAGAAGGATTTTATCCGCATACCAGACCGGATGAAGACGGAAATTATCAGGTTTATGAAAAAACTGTCCGTCTTTTGCCTGTCACCTCTCAGACAGACAAGATGGCGGCTGCCAAACTGGGATTTGAGGCAGAACGAAATCTAAAAGCAGAACTTGCTGACGCCATCGTAGCAGCAAAAGCAGAAGCCGCTAAAGATTCTGTTTATACAAAAGAATCCCTGGACGCTTTGAATGCAGCAATTGCAGACGCTGAAGCGATTGCAAATAAAGAAAACGCTACAGACAAAGAAATTACTGACGCCATTGATAATCTTCAAAAAGCGATTGATGAACTCGAATACAAAGATCCCAAGGCTGCGCTTACCGCTAAGATTACGGCTGCTAAAGAAGAAGCCGCTAAAGACTCTGTTTATACAAAAGAGTCCTTAGACACTTTAAAAGCCGCAATTAAAGACGCCGAGGCGATCGCAAATAAGGAAAATGCCACAGAACAAGAAATTAAAGACGCCATCCAGGCTCTGCAGGATGCAATAGATCAACTGGCGAAAAAACCCGAAGATCCTTCTCCTTCTGATCCAAAAGCTGACCTTAAAGCCAAGATTAAAGCTGCTAAAGAGGAAGCTGCTAAAGATTCTGTTTATACGAAAGAATCTTTGGATAATTTAAAGGCAGCAATTGCAGCGGCAGAAGAAATCGTAAACAAAGAAAACGCTACAGACAAAGAGATTTCCGACGCCATCAAAGCATTACAGAGCGCAATCGACAAACTGGAGCAAAAGACGGACCAAACACCAGATCCAGAACCAACTCCGGAGGAACAGATAAAAGAACAGATAACCACACAGCTTACAAGCGCCAGAGCAGAATTGGCAAAAGAAACTGTATATACCAAAGCAAGTTTAGACGCTTTAAAAGCGGCAATTGACAAAGCTGACGCTGTTGCCAAAAACGCAAACGCCACAGAAGCAGAGCTTACACAGGCTTTGAATGAGCTGAAGGCGGCGTTCGCCGGTCTGGTAACGCAGAAAAAGCAGGCTCTCTTAGATGCAAATGCAGCTATGGATCAGAAACTCGGGCAAGCTGAAAATCTGTTAAAACAGACCAGGATTTATACTTCGGCTTCCCTCAAGGCTTTACAGACTGCTTATAACAATGCAAAATCTGTAAGGACTAACGCGCAAATCCAGGCGGCTGAAAACGCATCTGCGATCCAGGCGGCTATGGCTGATTTACAGAAAGCAATCAATGCACTAAAGAAGCTTCCAAAAGTAAACAGCACCTTCAAGTATAAAAACGCGGTTTATAAAATAACGAAATCAGCCGAAAAAGGCGGTACGGTATCTTTTGTAAAACCGTCGAAAAAAACCAATAAGAAATTTGAAGTATTGTCCACTGTGAAAAAAGACGGTATTACATTCAAAGTAACAGCCATTGAAAAGAATGCCTTCAAGGGAAATAAGAAACTGCAGAAGGTAACCATTGGAAAGAACGTAACTTCCATTGGCGCCAATGCATTCAACAATACTGCAAAGCTTAAGAGCATTGTTGTGAATGTAACCTAACAGAATAACTGACAAAAAGGACATGTCAACGTGAGACCATCCGTGAAGAGGTGGGAAATGACGGGAAACCCCGATAAATCAAGGGTTAAAGCGAATTTGATAGAGAAAAAATGAAGCATCTTTGACAGCGAATTTGAGAATAAGCTGTTTCGGATGCTTTTTTTGTGTCTTTGGAAGGGAGGGAAGTGGAGAGAGTGCTTGGAAGCATTGGTTTTACTTGGTTTTTGAGCACTTGTCCTCTCCACAACACCTCAAAGTTAGGTTGTAAGAACATTATACATCAGCCATCCTCTTCTGAAAATAGCTCAAGCGTTGTAACGTGGCGTTATTGCGTTACTGATTGAGAGCTGTCAATGTGTTGGTGCAGACTGAAAAAGCCGATAAATTAAGGCTTTTCGTGAAGTAACGCATGGAAAAGGTGGGCGTTACTCCGTGTTATCAGCAAGCGATACCGGGAAGCCGGAATAGGTGAAGACAAAGTAACAAAATGGAACAATGTAGAGAGGGCTGTTACTTTGGCTTGTTTTCAAGGGAAAAGGCTCTTTTTCGGGAAGTATTTTCCTAAAAGGGCAAAGTAACAAAATGGTGGTGTTTTTTGGGTGACAAGTAACCCAAAAGAGCCATAAAAAAATCAGCCCACCATGTTATCCTTTTCTGTATCTGTCAATCCGGATGATTTTGCACTTGTCCCTCTTGCCTTTTGTGATTTACGGAGCTTTACTTCAAGTATTTCTATGAGCTCCTCTTGGTCTTCTTCAGATAGTTCCCGAAAACCATCTAAAAGCTTTTTTTCGTTTCCGAAGATTTCAGTATTCTTCATTTCCGAAGAAACCCCGGTCATAAGATACTCCATACTACAATTCAAGGCTTGTGAAATTGAGAAAAATGCTATGGCAGAAGGGACTCTGCTTCCGTTCTCAATCTGACTAAGTGCTCCGGAGGTAATACCACATTCACGGTGCATGTCCGTTTGAGTAAGTCTTAATTCTTTTCTTCTTTCTCTAATTCTGTTTCCAATACTGTCCATACCAATATCCATGAGACCTCACTTTCTGCATAATCGAATAAAAATCATCACATCCGAAGAAAAAGTCCTTGACATTCTTCGGATACGAAGATATACTTATACTTGCAAGGGGTTACTTGTAACCCAATAATCATAGCAAATTTCTAAGAAAATCTCAATAGCCGGAGCTCTCCGGCACAAAGAAAGTCACCCGGTTCAGGGTATCAGGAAGGCACTGTTGGAAAAGCAGGGAAGCAGAAAGGTAGGTTGTGATGCAGAAGAGAGAGTTTGAGGAAATGATTGAGCAGCCTGTATCAGATGAGGAGTACAAGGTCATTGAGACAGTGTACCAATGGCATCCATCCGTGAAGGAAGTATCCGGAAAGGAAGAGGTTGCTGAACTATACAAGAGCTTTGGGATGGCAATATTCCATGACATGCTTCCAAGGGCGGAAAAGAACCGTGAATTGGAACGTCAGTTCCTCCATGCGAGAGCAGAGATGGAACGGATACGGGCAGAGATGGAAGAGCTGTCCTGCAAATAATCAGAAGGCAGCATCAGGGAAAGGTAGGTTTGCATGAAAGTAGCAAGGATACAGGATAAGTATAACCCGGACAAGGTTTGGGTAGTGAAGAGGTACCTGTGCGGTACATTCTATGTCAATCAGGAGATTAAGGGTCAGAGGTTCTATGAACGTGACCGGAGGATGACAAAGAGGCTGCTTGTCAGTATCGGAGTTTTGGCTTGATGCCCTGATGTTCAGATAAACAGAGAGGAGATGATGCACTTGCTGAACCTGTCAGGTGATGAGATGGAGGCATTGGTTGAGCATAGGGAGAAGATGGATGTGGAACTTGAGCGGCTCCGGGAGAAGCGGATGGAGCTTGAGGCGGAGATTGAGGGAAGGGAACATGCTCTCAATATAATTGACAAAATCATAGGGAAGACGGAGGTGTGCTACTGATGAAGAACGGAAAGGCTCCCACAAGGGAACAGAAGAAGATAATGAGGGCTCATGGGTTGGTGCCGGAGAATTGGCTTGTGGTCAAGAACCTCCCGGACTCTTTGGAGGTAGTGAGCCGGGTCTCCCTGAAAAAGGTTGGAGGAAAACCAAGGACAAGGGCTATATCAAAGAGCCTGTGACTGGTTGGAAAGGTAGGTTGTGATGGAAAAGTACAAGGAGAGTGATGTGGAGCTGATGTCCCTGCTCCTGAAGCTTCAGGAGGGTACAAGCCCTATCAGGATGTCAATAGGCTTTACGGACAAGGACAGGATGGTTTGTCAGGGGATTGTCCTGCATCAGGCAGCTCCAAAGGTGATTGAGACCCTCATTGAGCATGGCTACACATGTGACCTGACAGAGCATGGGATGAGGGTATACAAATTGTGATGTGAGGTGAGCGGATGGAAACAAAGCAGACGAGGCTGACACCCTTTGGGATGATGGTCAGGAAAAGGCTCATAGACAAGAACATGACACAGGTGGAGCTTGCTGCTTTGCTTGGATGCAACAAGCAGTACATCCACAAGATTTTGGTCGGTGAGCGTAGCGGCAGGAAGTACATTGAGGAAATATCAAGGATACTGGACATTGAGATGGCAGCATGAAGGAGGTGAGCGGATTGGCTGAAGCATATGTCACATTGGGAGAAGCGGCGGAACTGGAAGGCGTTCCGTACAGCACAATGGCAAGGCGGACACAGAGGAAGAAAGACGCTTTTGTCACCAAGACCGAGAAGTCAGAGACAGGCGGAAGGGACGTGGTGCTTGTGGCGGTCTCCTCACTGTCCAAACAGGCAAGGAACGCATGGAAGGAGAGGGAAAAGCTGAAATCCTTCACGGAAGGAGTTCCGGAAGGACAGGAGGCGGCAGAGCAGAAGCCGGATGTGCCATGGTATGTGAACATGGACATTGACTGGTACATTGAAAACTACAAGGAGAGATACTACAAGGCTGTTGAGCTTGGGAACGTGGTCAGGAAGTTCCTTCAGTATGACGAGGGAGACCGGACAAAGTACGCTGAAGAGTTCGCACAGAAGCACCTTGGGAAGGGGCAGAGGACTTTGTACCGATACACCAAGGCATACCTTGAGGCATCCGCATGGGCGGACAAGCTTCAGAAGGAGGAAGGGGCAGGGTATGAGTTCTTCAAGGTTCTCTGCCTGTGCCGGAAGCCGAAAGAGACCGGATGCTTCCCAAGCATCAAGCCGGAGGTCAAACAGGTCATCAAAAATATATGGTTCAATGAGGACTTTGCCCGGAACCAAGGCACCCGTGAGATGCTCTATGAGAAGCTGACAGCCATTGCCAACATCAACCTGACAGCCGGGATGCCGGAATGGGAGAAGATACCGTCCTATCAGACGGTGGTGAGGTATATCAACTACCTCATGGAGGATGAGAACATGAGAAACGCCTACTTCCTTGCATCCCGTGGCTCCCGTGAATACAAGAACAAGGTCATGGTAAAGGGGAGCCGGGATACCAAAGGGCTTCAGGTGATGCAGATAGTCATGGGTGATGAGCATACCTTTGACTGTTGGGTGAGCTATAAGCAGCCCAATGGCAAGGTCATAGCAATCAAGCCGCACTTGGCGGCATGGGTGGACATGCGGAGCAGGGTCATCATGGGTGATGTCCTCTGCAAGGATGCCAACTCCGACATCCTGAAGCAGAGCCTCCTCAAAATGATTTATTCAGAGCCGGGAGGGGTTCCGGAGTACCTCTACATAGACAATGGCAAGGACTATACAGCCAAGACCATGACGGGAAGAGACCGGAATGACCGGAGCGGCTTGAACTTTGACAATGAGACACAGGGCTTCTACAAGAGCATAGGCATCAAGGATGACCACCGGGCACTGCCCTATGAGCCATGGAGCAAGGGTCAGATAGAGAGGTTCTTCCGTACCGTCTGCAACAAGTTCACCCGTTGGATGAAGTCCTACACGGGAACGCTGACGGGCTCCAAGACCTCTGACAAGGTGGAGAAGGACATCAAGCGGATGCTTGAGAGGGGAGAGCTCCTGACACTGGAAGAGTTCTATGAGAAGTGGCATGAGTGGCTCACAACGGTCTACATGCACACGGAGCACTCCGGGCTCAAGAAGATGGGGGAGACCTACAAAAAGCCCTATGACTGCTTTATGAATGAGGACAGGTACTTCAAGGCGGCACCGCCTAAGAGCTATGCAACCATGCTGATGATGAAGTCAGAAAACGTGCTTGTCCGCAACATAGGCATCACCAAGTGGGGATATGAGTACCGCTCTGATGAGCTGTGTGACTATATCGGGCGGAAGGTTGACATCAAGTATGACCCGGATGACATGGCTGTCCTGTACGTCTTTGACCAAAAGGGCAAGCGTATCTGTGAGGCGTACTGTCAGGAGCTCCTTCAGATAGCCCCGAAGGTCACGCAGAAAGCCCTTGAGGAACACCTGAAGATGCAGAAGAGGCAGCAGAAGCGTGACAGGGAAAGGCTTGAGGAGGCAAGGAGACCGTTTGAGGAGCTCAATGAGCAGTATGTTGGCTTTAATGAGACAACGGGAGGAATTGACCTGATGATAGGCGGCAAGAAGCAGGAGAAGGCGGCAAAGGTCATAGCACTCCCGAAGGACAGAACCTATCAGCAGGGCTTCCGGGCGGAAGGCAGGGAAGAGGCTGAAGGTGACAGCGAATACATGAGCAGGCAGGCGGAGAACGCACTCAAGAAGCTTAGAGCGATAGGCGGATGACAGGAAGACAAGGTTAGGTTTTAGTGAAGGAAAAGGAAAGGAAGGTTGTAATTATGGAAGCATTGAATACCTACAAAGCAGAGAAGACACTGGCGGAGCAGATGAACGAGAGACTGGCGGAGCTGAAGATGACCAAGGCGGAGGCAGCCCTCAAGATGAACTACTCAAGGGCGGCACTTAGCCAATACCTCAACGGGAAGTATGCAAGTGACCCTACCGAACTGGAAAAGAAGGTCAGGGAGTTCCTTGAGGCATCCGGAGGGATGGAAGGCGGTCAGGCACCGGAGGGAGGCAAGGCAGGCATCCTCAAAAAGAAGGTGGAGTTTTTTGAGAGCCGGGACTTTGTGCAGACTATCGGAGTTTGTCAGGCGTGTCAGGAATACATGGGGCTTGGGATAATCGTTGGGAAGTCCGGTCAGGGAAAGACCCATGCCCTGAAGAAATATGCAGAGCTGCCGAGGGTGGCATACATTGAATGTGATGACACCATGGCTTGCCGGGACTTGGTGGAAGCCATTGAGAACGGGATAGGGCTCCCTAGAGGGTATGGCGGAACGATATGGAAGAGGGTCAACCGTATCCGGGAGTTTTTCAATACCAATGAGGGCTTCCTGCTCATCATTGACGAGGCGGACAAGCTCATCAACAAGTACACACAGAAGAAGATGGAGATACTCCGGGGCATCTTTGACCAGTCGGATGTAGGCATTGTCATAGCCGGGGAGCCGAGGCTTGAGACGGAGCTGAAGGGCAACCTTGCCCGTTTTGCGAACCGGATGGACTTCTACTACAAGCTGAAGGGGCTGTCCAAGAATGAGGTGGCGGACTACCTTGAGGGCTATGAGGTCGAAGAGGCAGCCATGGGCGAGATGATAAGCCGGGCAACCAACACACAGAGCGGATGCTTCCGCCTGTTGGACAGGACACTCAACAACGTGCTCCGTATCCTGAAGCAGAAGGGCGAGACCCGGATAACCATGAAGATTGTGAGCGAGGCATCCAACATGATGATGCTGTAGGAAGGAGAGGGCGTATGAAGAAATTGGAGGTTGTTATCAAAGACGAGCATGAGGAAGAGATGGGGCGTGAGATGCTGTCAGGCATCTATGGTGTCATTCAGAAATATGGGTGCATGGGCGTGTCTGTCCGGGCGGATACCATTGCAGACCAAGGATGTATTCAGATACCGGAGTTCCTGAAGCGGAGGAAAGAGAGGAGGGGATAGCATGGCAGGGAACACATCACAGCCGAGCATCAAGAGAGTGTGGGGCATTGCAAAGAGCCCGGAGCTGAAGCTCACGGATGAGGAGCTCCACCTCCTTGTACAGGCACACACGGGGAAGGACAGCATTAAGGCTCTCAACAAACGGGAGCTTCAGACGGTCATCCGGGTGCTTGGAAGCATGAAGGACTCCGTGAAGAAGTCGGAGCGTGGGAAGCACCGTGGAGGGAACACATCCACGGAGAACCAAAGGAAGAAGATATACAAGCTCACGCAGGGGCTTGGGTGGGACAAGCCTGCAAGGGTCAATGGCATGTGCCGGAAGATGTTCGGGGTCAGTGCGGTGGAGTGGCTTGACTATCAGCAGTGCTCCAAGCTCATTGAGGCACTCAAGAGCATGGTGAAGAGGCAGGAGGAAAAGGAGGGTCAGGATGCAGGACTGCAAGCTGATTGTAACGGTCAGGAATAACAAGGTGAATTTTGAGGGTCAGGACATCAGCGTTGAGGAGCTGGCACAGATAGCAGGCTTCCTTCAGGTGTTCGTTGGCATGGAGGGGCTGAAGCGTGGACTGGACATGGATGATGTGAAGAACAACATGCTTGACATCCACCTTGCTGCCATGGAAACGCTTGAGGAGCAGCTCCGGGGCGGCACACCTGACCCGGATGACAGCTCATAAAAGGAAGGAGTGATGCCGGGTGGCAAAGAAGAAGAGACTGACAAACAGGGAAAAGAAGCTCCATGCAGAGGCAAAAAAGGAGCTTCAGGCAAAGGGGGTCATACCACCGGACAAGCCCAAGCTGAACCGGAAGAAATTCATTGATGAGGCAAAGGCGGAATGGAACAGCCGGGAAGAGTGTTATGTGTGGGATGCCTATATGATGCAGGCAATGTCTTACATGTTGGGGCACATGGAGAAGGGCATGAGGCTGTCCCGTGAGGCTGTGGGGGCTGCCAAGGTTCTGAAGATAGCCATGAGGCTCCGTGAGTTCTCTGAAGAGCTGAAGGCAAAGGGAGAGCATGAGTACAAGGTGGTTGACCAGTACAACTATATCAAGGACATCTTGGATGCCTAGAAAGGAGCAGACATGAGCACAGCATATAAGAAGATGACAAGCCACGGGTCAATCAGCATCCCGGTGGCAATGCGGAGGGAGCTTGGCATTGAGCCAAAAGACCCTATGGTGGTGGAGGAGCATCAGGGGGAAATCAGGATAAGACCGTACACGCTCCGCTGTAACTTTTGCGGCGTGACGGACGGGGTGCAGGAGTTCCATGGGAAGGGTATCTGTGGAGCCTGTGCAGCAAAGGCATATCAGAAGTTAGGAGGCGGACAGTAATGGGAGAGCAGACAACAAAGGCAATGAGCAATGAGCAGCTCATTGAGGCATGTGTGGGGCTTGACAGGGAGCAGAAAAAGAGCCGGGCTCTGCTGAACAGCTACAAGGCGGAGCTTCAGGCTAGGGGCTTGGCTCTCATGGAAGACCACAATGTGAGGTATGTGAAGTTTTACGGTGATGAGGGCAGTGCTGCCATCACGGACAGCATGAGCCTTGACATCCTGAACCCGGACAAGCTGAAGGAGCTTGTGGGCGAGGGGGTATACAGCATGAAGGTCAAGGAGGAGACCAAGACGAGCTACAAGTTTGACAGCAAATTTGAGAAGGCTCTGAAGGCAATCTTTACGGGAGACTACACTTTTGAGACCACGCTTGCAGAGTTCCTTGATGAAATGAGCATCAAGCCGGACGAGAAGCAGAAGAAGCTCCTGCTGAAGAAGCTGAAGGGAGAGTTTGAGAAGGACAAGGAGACCCTCATCTCTGTCTTGGGTCAGGAGGGGCATGAGGCACCGGACTTTGATGTGGAGCTGTGGTACATCTACCGTATCAAAAACGGGGAGCTCATCCGGGCTTTTCTGCCGGAGGACATGATTGATGCAACCATAGAGGGCATCAGGAAGAGCATCTTGGTGGAGACCAAGACATCCATCACATTAGACTATGACACAGACAAGGAGGAATAACCATGGAGGAAAAGAAAGAGCTGTTTGATGCAGTGGCAACGGAAGAGGAAATCAATGAGGTGGATGGGCTGCCCATCTACCACGCAAACGAAGGCGAAGGCGAAGAGGAAGGCAAGGAGGAATAATCATGGCAAAGAAGAAGATATGTATTGATGCCGGACATTGTGGCAAGTATAACAGGTCTCCGGTAGTGCCGGAATACTATGAGTCGGACATGGTGTGGAAGCTCCACCTGATGCAGAAGGAGATACTGGAAGGCTATGGCTTTGAGGTCATCCTGACAAGAGGCAATCAGGCTACAGACCGGGGGCTCTATGACCGGGGATATGCGGCGAAGGGGTGTGTGCTCTTCATCAGTGACCACTCCAATGCCTGTGGGACGGAGAGCGTGGACTATCCCGTGGTGTACCGTGGGTATGACAACATTGGTAACTGTGACGTGCTTGCCCTGAAGCTTGCAAAGGTGATAGCTTCCACCATGGGAACGGTGCAGTCAGGGAGGACAGCCACAAGGAGGGGCTCCTCCGGTGGTGAGTATTACGGGGTGCTTAGAGGAGCGAGGGCTGCCGGGCTGACAGACTACTATATTGTTGAGCACTCCTTCCACACCAATGCCAAGATGACGAGATGGCTGCTCAATGACTCCAACCTTAGAAAGCTTGCAGAGGCAGAGTGCAGGGTCATAGCAGAGCATTACGGGATGGACAGCGGCAAGGCAGAGGACAAGGGCAGCATGACCAAGATAACCGGGAAGGCGGAAGCCACAGCGGAGCAGATGGCGGCATACATCAAGGCGAAGAATGGCAGCGTTGCACAGAGTGTAATTGACATGATACCGCTGTACCTGTCCGAGGGCGAGGCGGAGAACATCCGGGGTGACATTGCCTTTGCACAGAGCTGTCTTGAGACGGGCAACTTCACCTTCTCCGGGAGTGCGGTGAAGCTCTCACAGAATAACTTCTGTGGCATGGGAGTGACCAAGAACGGGGAGACCGGGAACAGCTTCAGCACACCACAGCTTGGCATCCGGGCACAGGTGCAGCACCTCAAGGCATACGCCAACACCACGAAGCTGAAGCAGGACTGCATTGACCCACGCTTTGACCTTGTATCCCGTGGCTGTGCCCCGTATGTGGAGTACCTTGGGATACAGGAGAACCCGAAGGGCAAGGGATGGGCTGCCGGAGCCGGGTATGGCGGAAAGATACTGAAGATACTGGATGCCATCAAGGGAGCCGGGAGCGGTCAGTCAGGA
>CAJTDX010000021.1 GCA_910575155.1 Lachnospiraceae bacterium | reverse complement strand
TTGATAATTAGCCAAACTCACTTGTCTATTTGCCCATCTGCCGTGTTAGATTTTCTAGCCGTAGCCACCGCTACGCCGTCGAAAATCCGCCTTGCAGATGAACAAATATCCTGCGCGATTTCACTAAATATCAACGAGACAAGACACTAGGATGTCAAAAGGTCTGAAGTGATTGGAAATAATCATGGATTTCCTGACATCCGATCTGTAAATATAGAGGAACAAGATATGGGATTTCATAAAAAGAAACAAAAAACAGATTTAGGAAAGGATTCGGTGGGAAAGCTGCTGCTGAACCTGGCGCTTCCGGCAATTCTGGCACAGCTTGTAAATATGCTTTATAATATTGTAGACCGGATTTATATTGGTCATATGAAAGACACAGGAGCGATCGCCCTTACCGGAATCGGTCTGTGTCTGCCGATGATTCTGCTGGTGATGGCGTTCAGCGCCCTGCTGGGGATGGGAGGCGCGCCCAGGGCAGCTATTTATATGGGAAAAGGAGATTTGGAGAGCGCCAGAAAGACGCTTGGTTCCTGCGTGGTGATGCTGACAGGAATGGCGGTAATTCTGACAGCGGTGTTTCTGCTGTTCGGAAAAGAATTGCTGTATTTATTTGGCGCCAGCGACAATACCATATCCTATGCGTGGAGTTATCTCAGAATTTACGTGTGCGGGAGCATTTTCGTAATGCTTTCTCTGGGCTTAAACAGTTTTATTACAACTCAGGGTTTTTCTCTGGTGGGGATGGCGACCATTTTGATCGGAGCAGTTACAAATATCATTCTGGATCCAGTCTTTATTTTTGGATTTCACATGGGAGTATCCGGGGCGGCGCTGGCAACCATTTTATCCCAGGCTCTTTCAGCATTCTGGGTGCTGCGTTTTCTGAGGGGACAAAAGACGCGGCTTCGGATAGAAAAAAGGTATCTTCAGATAAAAAAAGAATATGTGCTTCCGGTGCTTGCTTTAGGGGTATCTCCTTTTGTGATGCAGAGCACGGAAAGTCTGATTAACATTTCTTATAACACTTCTTTGTATAAGTATGGCGGGGATCTTGCAGTATCGGCTATGACAATTTTAAGCAGTGTGATGCAGATGATCTTTCTTCCGCTGGTCGGGCTTGGACAGGGAGCGCAGCCGATTATCAGCTATAATTATGGAGCTGGAAATAATAAGCGTGTAAAGCAGACGTTCTGGCTGCTGTTTGGCGTCAGTCTGGGCTTTGCTGCCGCCATATGGGCGGCAATTATGGCGGCGCCGGGGATCTTTGTACAGTTTTTCAACAACAGTTCCAGGGAATTGTATGATATGGCAAGCTGGGCTATGCGGATATTTCTGGCAGGCGCATTTGCCATGGGAGGGCAGATGGCGTGCCAGCAGGCGTTTCTGGCTCTGGGCCAGGCGAAGGCATCGCTGTTTTTTGCCTGTTTTCGAAAACTGATTCTGATGATTCCTCTGATATTTTTGCTGCCAATGTTTCTGGAAGATCAACTGATGGCAGTATTTTTGGCGGAGGCAGTTTCAGACTTGCTGGCGGCGGCCGTAACCATTACAGCATTTTGTATTTTATTTCCCGGAATATTAAAAAAGGAACGTTAATACCAGTTCTGTTTTTATTGTTTTCAAAAACAAAAAGTGATATAATATGCCCTGAGGAGGAAGCGTTTTGGGAACAGAGAAGGTAAGAAAATGTGCTTAATTTTTTGAAGGTGTATCCGTGGGGCAAAATAAGCACAGAATGGAGGAAGCTATGGAGATACTCGACTTTATTGAAAAGGAGCAGTTACAGGAGATTCAGGATTTGTATTCTGCTGCTACCGGAGTAACGGTATGTATTATTGACCGGGAAGGAAATCATGTTACAGAAGACAGCAATGGCACAGATTTCTGCAAAAAATATACCAAGGGCAGCGAATTGGGGGCAAGGCGCTGTCACAAATGTGATATGGAAGGAAAAGGCGTATATTTCTGTCATACAGGACTGATGGATTTTACATCGGATATTGTGATAGAAGGAGAGAAACTGGGAACGATTATGGGCGGCCAGGTATTGCCGGGCGAGCCGGATTATGATAAGTTTCGGGATCTCGCCGCAGAGCTTTCCATTGATCCGGACGAGTATATTAAGGCATTGAAAAAAGTTCCGGTAAAGACAGAAGAATCTATCCGCAGTGTGGCGAAGCTTTTGGAAGTAATGATCAATATGCTGATTAATCAGAGATATTCCCTTCATAAAGACCAGTCTAAAATAGCGGTAATAGATAAGGAAATCGGCGTGACTACGGAAAATGTGGTGCAGATTGAGGCAATGGTCAGAGATTTGACCAAGGTTTCCAAGAAGCAGAATATTCTTGCGTTAAACGCAAGTATTGAAGCGGCCCGTGCCGGAGAAGCGGGACGTGGATTTAATATTGTTGCGGGAGAGATGGGAAAACTGTCCTCCATGGCAACAGAGAAATATTCGGCGATTATTGCTAAGGCTGGTGAAATTGACCAGTCTTTGAGAAATATCAATGCAGAATTTGATAATAAGAAGCAGGAGTCAGGTCAAATACATCAGGGTGAATAGATGAAATCGGCGGAAAGGCGGAACTGATGTTGAACAGACGGAAAACAGGCAATGGATCAGCAAGACGAAGAGCAAGGAGGATGAGCATTCGCTGGAAGATTTTGCTTCCGGCAACCAGTATCATAATTTTACTGTGCGTGATTATGGGAGTAAGCTCCTATACAAGGCTCAAAGAGGGCCTGGTAACGATGGGAGTGGAAGAGGCGCGCATGGCGGCGATTGTCTCGGCAAAAATAGTAGATGGAGAAGAGACAGGAAAACTTAAGCCAGGGGACGAAGAAAGCGAACAGTTTCAGAATCAGCTGTCTTCTTTGAAAAGCATTCGCGACGACTGCGGGATTAAATATTTATATACCCTGTATACAGATGGAGAACAGGTTTTTTACGGAATTGATACGGATGAAAATCTGGAAAGCCAGAGAAAAATCGGAGATCCGTTTGAAGTGCCTTATGAGGAGCTTGCAGGAGTCTTTCGCGGAGAAACTTACGTACAGGACTACATAGATTCCACAGATGACGGAGATTTGATTACCGCATATATGCCGGTTATGGATGATAAAGGGGAACATGTGGAGGTTGTTGTGGGCTGTGATTACGACGCTTCTGGTGTGGTAAACCATTTGAATGTTATTTTAAAACAGGTAGCAGGAATTGCGGCAATCTGTCTGGTGGTTGCGCTTACCATTATCAATGTGATCGTCAGCGCTATTATCAGAAGCCTGCGCGCAGTAGACCGCAAAATTTATGAACTGGTTCACAATGAAGGGGATCTGACGCAGCGTCTCGACGTGCGTACCGGGGATGAAATGGAAATGATTGCAGATAATGTCAATGAACTTCTGACATATATCAGAGGCATTATGTTAAATATTGCTGCAAATTCCCATCACTTAAATGGAAGCACAGGTATCATTGCCTCCAACCTGTCTGATGCGGAGACAAGTATTACAGATGTGTCTGCGACTATGGAACAGATGAGCGCGGCGATGGAGGAATCCAGCGCGTCCCTGGACCAGACCAACGAATCCATTCAGCAGGTATTTGAGCTGATCGAAGAGATTTACCGGCAGGCAGTGAAGGGAAGCAGCTCATCCGACGACATTATGATAAATGCTTCGAAGGTGCATGAACATGCGGTTTTGGAGCAGCAGAATGCAAAAGATAAGGTTGTTCTTATGGCGTCGTCTGTTCAGCAGAAAATAGAAAAATCAAGAGAAGTGGAAGAAGTCCGGGAACTTACTAAAAATATCATCAGCATTACGGAAGAGACGAACCTTCTGGCATTGAATGCAAGTATTGAAGCGGCGCGCGCCGGAGAAGCCGGAAAAGGTTTCGCGGTGGTTGCGGATGAAATCGGAAAACTGGCGCTGAATTCAGCAAATGCGGCTGCAGAGATACAGAATGTAACTGCCGCGGTGATACAGGCTGTGGATGAACTGGCCAGAGAAGCCGAAGAGATGATGGATTTTATGGATCAGACGGCTATGGGAGGTTATGAGAAGCTGTTGGAAACCAGCGCAAGTTATCAGAACGATGTTGGGATCATGAATCAGATGATGCGGGAATTTGCGTCAGAC
Organism: Lachnospiraceae bacterium; assembly: GCA_910575155.1. Lineage (GTDB taxonomy): Bacteria > Bacillota > Clostridia > Lachnospirales > Lachnospiraceae > Petralouisia. Next base: position 51,447 of record CAJTDX010000021.1, on the reverse strand, counting down.
AGCGAGCAGCTTAAAATGAGTATGGGCCATATACGGGAAGCGGTCGAAGCTGTGAAAAACGCAGTAAGCGAGAGCGCTGTCGGCGTAACCAATGTCACAGAAAAATCGGTCAGTCTTACAACCAGTGTGGGTGATATCGGAGCTGAAGCGAATGCAAATATGGATATTGCAGGTCAGTTGGATCAGGAAGTCAATAAATTTAAGTTATAGCGATTATGTATGGTGTAACGGATGAATCTGAACAATGCCTTCTTATTGCCGCGGCAGCCCGGAACCATTGTTCTGCACAGCCGGGATCGGCAGTTCGCTGCCGGAGTAATAACATAAGTTCTTAAATTATAGTATATAAAACTGTACGGTATGTAGGATAGCTATGTATTGTGCAGTTTTATTATGGCAAAATAATAATTGCATTTTTGAAACAATCAGAGGTGATGGAATATGAGGATTTTAATTGCAGAAGATGAAAAAGATTTAAACGGCATTATCTGTCAGAAATTGAGTTCTGACGGCTATAGCGTTGATTGCTGTTATGACGGCAGAGAAGCAATTGATATTTTGTCTTATGTGGACTATGACGCAGTAATTCTTGACATCATGATGCCCAAAGCAGATGGATATGATGTTCTGCGTTATCTGCGCGCAGCCGGAAAGACAACGCCGGTTTTATTTCTTACGGCGAAGGATACCGTATCAGACCGTGTAAAGGGCCTGGACAGCGGCGCAAACGATTATCTGGTAAAACCGTTTTCTTTTGAGGAGCTGTCCGCCCGGCTCCGGGCTATGACACGGACGGCCTTTGGACTTGCCACGAATGTGCTGTCTGCGGGGGATTTGACAATGGACTGCGCGGCTCAGATTGTGCGGCGGGGAGGAAAAGAAATTTCTCTGTCTGCCAAGGAATATGAGCTGCTGGAATACCTGATGATGAACCAGGGAATAGTATTGTCCAGGGAAAAAATTGAGAACCATATCTGGAACTTTAATTATGAGGGAGGAACCAATGTGGTTGATGTATATATCAGTTATCTCAGAAAAAAGGTGGAGGAAGGATCTGACAATAAGCTGATCCATACAGTAAGAGGAAAAGGTTATGTGCTGCGGGAGGACAGGCGAAGATGAAGAACCTTTCCATACGCGTTCGGATCACAATGTGGTTTACAGTTTCATTAATGGTAATGGCAATATTTACCTGTTTTATTATTTTGTATGCGGATCATCAGATTATTCAGAAAAGTATAAGGGACAATCTCATAGAAACGGTTGAAAATAATGTGGATGAGGTTGAATTTTACTGGAATATGGATAAGGAAGACCCAAAAGAAACAGATTACTATCTTGCATTTGGCGGCGGATATCTGGAAATAGATGATGATTTCCTGGATGAAGTCAATGGAACTTATACCTCGCTCTATCAGGCAGATGGAAGGATGATTTATGGAGAGAATCCCATCTCCCAGAATACGGCTGATTTAGCTTTTGCAGATGTAAAAATCCAGCGGGTCAGAGTCAAAGGTTCTTTATTTTATGTGTTTGACCGCAAACTGGATTTGGAAGAAGCAAAAAACCTCTGGCTGCGGGGAGTGGTGTCGGGAAAACAGGGCGTGTCCCTTATGTCTGATATCGCGGTCTGGTCGCTGGTATTTCTGCCGTTTATGGTATTGGCGTCTGTTGCCGGCGGCTATTACTTTGCCAGAAGAATGCTTTTGCCAATTCAGGAAATTTCAGAGTCTGCCGCTGCGATTGGCACAGGCGTCGATTTAAAGAAGCGCATTGAAATCGGTGAGGGAAATGATGAACTGCATCAGCTTGCTGAGAGTTTTAACGGGATGTTTCAGAGACTGGAAGACGCTTTTGAGACAGAACGCCGTTTTACCTCGGATGCATCCCATGAGCTGCGGACTCCTGTTGCGGTTATTACCGCGCAATGTGAATATTCTCTGGAACAGTCAAGGAGCGGCGGAGAATATAAACAGGCCTTACAGACGATTCAGCGTCAGAGCAGGAAAATGTCAAAGCTGATTAACGATATGCTGGATTTTACAAGGCTGGAAATGAGATCAGAACGTTATGCGCTGGAATCTGTGAACCTGACGGAGCTGGTACAGTCGGTCTGTTTTGATATGGCAATGATAAAGGAAAGAGGCATTACATTAAAATGTGAAGCAGATCAGCATATTATATTTAATGGAAACCTTCAGCTTCTCAGCAGGCTGCTGACGAATCTGATCAGTAATGCCTATCGGTACGGCAGAGACAACGGGCATATTTTTGTACGTTTGAAACGGACCGGGCATGGTCTTGAGCTGTCTGTTCTGGATGACGGCATAGGGATTGCTCCCCGGGATCAGCCCCGGATTTTCGGACGTTTCTATCAGGCTGACCACTCTCATTCCGGTACAGGAACAGGATTGGGCCTGTCTATGGTACAGGAAATCACAAAGTTTCACGGCGGGGAAATCCATGTGGAAAGTGAAGTGGGAAAAGGCAGCGGATTTTATATTATATTTAAAAATTAACAGTTTCTAATGATATTTTAATGTTTTATTTGTATTATAGTAAGAAATAAAGGAAAGGGGAAAAGTATGAAAAAACTTTTTGAAACGCCAAAGAGAGCTGTTATATCTACGGTCTGTATTACGGTAACAGTGATTTTGATCATAGGAATTCTTTTTGCGGCAGCTTTTTTTGCAGGATTTTCATACAGAGGAAAAGAACTGGCGCAGAATAAGACGAAAGAAAATGCGTTAGCGGATATGAGTAGTCAGAACAGGCAGGATACAGATTCTGACAGATATAGCGCAGATTTGGAAGATGGAGCCGGGGAAGGAGGGACTGGTGAGAAAACAAACACAGAGATAGGAATAGATCAGGCGAAGTCTATTGCGGCAGACCATGCCGGATACGCTGTTTCTGAAGTCAGCTTTTCCAAAACAAAATTGGAAAATGATCATGGCCGTACGAAATACGAAATTGAATTTTATAAAGATTTTGTGGAATATGAATATGAAATTGACGCGGAAAGTGGAGAAATCATAGAATTTAGTTCAGATTGGGATGATTAAGGAAGGAGGAGTCCGTAATGATCAGATGCAGAAAAGCAGCGGCAGTAATTTTTCTGATTTGCCTGGCCGCTATAAACGTTTTCTGTTGTCCGGATGTGGTATTTGCGGAAAAGGCGTCAGACCGGAACATACAGAAACTGGCAAAAAAGCAGGTGAAAGGCGGAACCATAGTGGAACTGGATAAGGATTATGAAAATGGAGTCCTTGTCTATGAGATTACAATGCTCAAGGGTAAGAAGGAGTATGAACTTACGTATCGCGCTTCTGACTCAAAACTGATTTCTTATGGCTGGGAGATGCAGTCCTATTACGTAAAAAGAGGAAGAGGAAAGATTATCAGTATAGATAAATGCAGAGAGCTTGCAAAAAAGCAGATCAAGGTAAAAACAATCGCCAGCATTGTGCAAAAGCGCAGCCATGGCGTGGATCTTTATAAAGTGAAAGCGCAAAAAGGAAGTAAAAAGTACGAATTAAAAATAAATGCCCGTACTGGTAAATTGCTGGAGTATGAATGGAAATTAACGGTAAAAAAGAAAAATAACCCTCAGTATATTGGTGCGGAGCGCGCCAAAAAGATTGCGCTTGAGAAGACTCAGGGCGGAACGGCAGTGAAAGTGAAGTTTGAGATGGACGACGGAGTGCCAGTCTATGAAGTAGATGTGATAAAGGATGAACTGGAATATGAGATAAAGATTCATGCCAGGTCAGGCAGGGTACTGGAGATCGATGTAGAATCTGTCTATGATTAGTACCGTCTGATGGAACAGTGCATTTTGTTCCGGCAGTCCTTGTAAAATCCAGTCAGATATGGTAAAGTTTTGTTATGTAATACAGGAAATAAAATGTGGGTCCGTTATAACGAATAATTAATGTTCGTTGCAGTAGTAACGGTACACGAGAAGTATCATGAATATTACAGAAGGAGAATGAACAGAAGAACAGCGCACCCGACGCTTTTCTTCTGTTTTGCATGTTATGGAGATGAATCTGATAAATGAAGAAATATCACTGCCAGAGGACTTCTGCAGACGGATGCGGCAGCTTCTGGGAGCGGAAGCAGAAGCGTTTTTTCGTTCCTATGAGAACGGACGCGCATACGGTTTAAGATACAATCCGCTGAAATTTGAGTCCGGGGAGATTTTTGAAAAAAGAATATCACAAGTAACAGGCTGGGAGCTTGCCGCAGTGCCTTGGTGTGCGGAAGGATATTATTATCAGCCTTCCTGCCAGCCGGGAAAGCATCCCTGGCATGAAGCGGGCGCCTATTATATTCAGGAGCCGAGCGCGATGTCGGCGGTGGAACTACTGGGCGCTGAGCCTGGAGAGAAAATCCTGGACCTTTGTGGGGCGCCGGGAGGCAAAACCACGCAGATTGCAGGAAAAATGCAGGGACAGGGCTTGTTGGTATCCAATGAGTTTTATGGAAACCGGGCCAAAATACTGGCGCAGAATGTGGAGAGAATGGGAATCGCCAACACAGTAGTCCTCAATGAGTCAGCAGAACGTCTGGCACAGAGATTTCCTCAATTTTTTGACCGCATTTTAGTGGATGCGCCCTGTTCCGGAGAGGGGATGTTCCGCAAAGATCCTCAGGCGGCGCAGGAATGGAGTTTGCAGCATGTGGAAATGTGCGCGCTCCGACAACGTGAGATTTTAAGTCAGGCGGCGGATTTGTTAAAGCCAGGCGGCGTTCTGGTCTACTCTACCTGTACCTTTGAGCCCCGGGAAAATGAAGGATGTATGGCCTGGTTTCTCCATGAATATCCGGAATTTTCACTGCAAAGGGCGGAATGTGCAGAACCGTATTTCAGCGCGGGCAGAGCAGAGTGGACGGACCCTGGAGCGGACGGCGTGAAAACGCAGGTACAGGAACAGGAGCTTAAAAAAACCTATCGGCTGTGGCCCCACAAACTTCAGGGCGAAGGGCATTTTGCGGCGCGTCTGAAAAAAGCAGGTGATTTGCGTGAACAGGAAAATCTTTTGCAGACAGCGGTTTCCCGAACAGGAAAACGAGCGTCTAAATCCGGCAAGAACGGGCAGGACGCCAGGTTAAAAGAGGCGGTTTCGTCTTTTCGGGAATTTGAAGAGAAAGTTTTGCAGATTAAGCTGGGAACGGAGCGACAGAAGTACGTACTGTTTTCTGAGCAGCTTTATCTGCTGCCGGAAGAAATGCCGTCGTTGGAGGGGGTTAAGGTACTGCGCGCCGGACTGCATCTGGGAACCTGCAAGAAGAACCGCTTTGAGCCGTCTCACGCGCTGGCTTTGCATCTGTGTCCCGGTCAGTCCCAAAACTTTGTGGAACTTACAGAAAATGAACCGCTGAAATATCTTCATGGAGAGACGGTTTCCTGCGACAGCGGGCAAAAAGGATGGACGCTTGTGTGTATGGCGGGACTGCCGCTGGGCTGGGGGAAAGCGCAGAATGGAATGGTGAAGAATCATTACCCCAAAGGATTGCGGATTTGTTATTAGCATTGCTATTTTATTTTAAAACGAGTAGAATAGAAACAGAATGTTTAGAAAAAGGAGAAAAATTATGGATTACAAGTCATATTTAAAAAATCATCCGGATAAAGAGGGACATTTCGGAGAATACGGCGGCGCCTATCTGACAGAGGAGCTGAAACCGGCATTTGAAGAGATTACACAGGCATATCAGACCATCTGCCATTCTTCTCAGTTTATCAGCGAGCTGCGCAGAATCCGCCGGGAATTTCAGGGAAGACCTACGCCGGTTTATCATTGTGAACGTTTGTCCAGACAGATTGGCAACTGCCAGATTTATTTAAAACGCGAGGATTTGAATCATACTGGCGCGCATAAACTGAATCACTGTATGGGAGAGGGGCTTTTGGCAAAATTTATGGGTAAGAAACGTCTCATTGCTGAGACGGGAGCCGGACAGCACGGCGTGGCCCTGGCCACGGCGGCGGCATATTTTGGACTGGAATGCGAAATCCATATGGGAGAAGTGGACATTGCCAAACAGGCTCCCAATGTGACCCGTATGAAAATTCTGGGCGCAAAGGTGGTATCTGTTTCCGCTGGTTTAAAGACCTTAAAGGAAGCGGTAGATTCTGCTTTTGAATCTTATGCCAGAAATTATAAGGATTCCATTTATTGTATCGGTTCTGCATTGGGGCCGCATCCATTTCCGCTGATGGTACGGGATTTTCAGTCTGTAGTGGGATATGAAGCAAGAGATCAGTTCCGGGAAATGACAGGAATTGATCCGGACGTGGTATGCGCCTGTGTGGGCGGCGGCAGTAATTCCATCGGCATGTTTATTCCATTTTTAAATGATCCGGTGGAGATTGTAGGTGTGGAGCCTTTGGGAAGAGGCGAGAAGCTGGGAGATCATGCGGCTTCCATGAAGTTTGGAGAGCGCGGCGTGATGCATGGATTTGACAGCATTATGCTTAAAGATGAACATGGCGATCCGGCTCCGGTGTATTCGATTGCCAGCGGTCTGGATTATCCTTCTGTGGGACCGGAACATGCTTACCTGCGTGATCTTGGAAGGGTGCAGTATGAAACGGCAGGCGACGAAGAAGCGATGGAAGCATTCTTTAAATTGTCCCGTTATGAAGGGATTATTCCGGCAATTGAAAGTTCTCATGCGGTTGCGTATGCAATGAGAAAGGCAAAGGAAATGGGACAGGGTTCTATTTTAGTAAATTTAAGCGGCAGAGGAGATAAAGATATCGACTATGTGGTAGAACATTACGGATATGGAGAACAATTCCTGTAAACAATCAGCCCATGCGCCAGAGGGTCATGGGCTGATTATTTTTGTGATTCTACAGTAAGATTTTGCGGAAATTCTTTTTGCCTTTTTTCAGTACCATTCCTTCTGTGAAAGCATCTTTTGTGTAAGACGTCTTAATGTCCCCTGCTTTCTCACCGTCTACGGAGACGCCGCCCTGTTCTACTGCGCGGCGTGCCTCGGAACGGGAGGAAGTGAGGCCGGATTTTACCAGGAGTGAGAGAATATCAATAGAACCCTCGCTAAAATCCGCTTCCGTCAGGGTGACGGAGGGCATATCTGCGGCGTTTCCGCTGGAAAATAAAGCTTTTGCCGCATCCTGGGCTTTTTTGGCCTCCTCTTCTCCATGCACCAGTTTTGTCAGTTCAAAGGCAAGGATTTCTTTCGCAGTGTTGAGCTGCGCACCTTCCCAGGAGTCCATTTTATCAATTTCTGCTAAAGGCAGGAAAGTCAGCATTCGAATGCATTTTAATACATCGGCGTCGGCAACATTTCGCCAGTACTGATAAAAATCAAAGGGAGAGGTTTTCTGTGGGTCAAGCCAGACTGCGCCGGACTGGGTTTTGCCCATTTTCTTGCCTTCGGAATTCAGAAGCAGCGTAATGGTCATGGCATAAGCGTCTTTGCCCAGCTTGCGGCGGATCAGTTCGGTTCCTCCCAGCATGTTGCTCCACTGGTCGTCTCCGCCAAACTGCATGTTACAGCCGTATTTCTGGAATAATGCATAAAAATCATAGCTCTGCATAATCATATAGTTAAATTCCAGGAAGCTTAAGCCTTTTTCCATACGCTGTTTATAGCATTCTGCCGTCAGCATCCGGTTTACGGAAAAGTGAGGTCCGACTTCACGCAGCACTTCGATATAATTTAAATCCATCAGCCAGTCGGCGTTGTTTACCATCAATGCTTTTCCGTCCGAAAAGTCAATAAATTTACTCATCTGTGCCTTGAAGCAGTCGCAGTTGTGCCGGATGGTTTCCGTGGTCATCATCTGGCGCATGTCTGTTCTGCCGGAAGGATCTCCGATCATGCCTGTACCGCCGCCAATCAGGGCAATGGGTTTGTTGCCCGCCATCTGCAGCCGCTTCATCAGGCATAACGCCATGAAATGTCCTACATGGAGGCTGTCCGCTGTGGGGTCAAAACCAATATAAAAAGTCGCCTTGCCGTTGTTAATCAGTTCCTTAATTTCTTCTTCGTCAGTGACCTGGGCGATCAGTCCCCGAGCCACCAGTTCGTCATATACTGTCATTGATATTCCTCCTATACATGATAAAATTGATCAGAAAAGATTCATCTTCCCCTGCCCGCGCGCCGGGCGTCTTTAAGCTTTCCTGTATATTTCATGTGGACGCCCGTGCGCATAAAAAAGGCTTTCATCCTCAAAAGGACGAAAGCCAAAACCTCGTGTTACCACCTTTATTCACAGGCTGCTTGCACAGTCTGCCTTAGTAAGCGCCTGACAGCGCTGTTGCAGGATAACGGATGCAATTCCGTCACAGCCTACTGACAAATGCGTTCGGTGTGAAGCTCCGGGATGTATTCACCGGAAGTTCCTCCTGCGCCTCTCATCTGCCGGCAGCTTTCTGTTGGATTTCCTCACAGTTACTTCTTCCCATCACAGCCATTTCTGTGTTACGCCCAATTATAGGCAGAAAGAGACAATTTGTCAAGAGCAGCCGTTGATTTTTTGCAGGGAATGCCATATACTGATGTCAAAGCCCGCCAACGGAAAGGAGGAGATCTTATGGATTATAAACCATTGCCTGTCGGCGTAGATATATTTGAGAAAATAATTACAAGAGGTTATTATTTTATAGATAAAACATGGATGATCAAAGAGCTGATTGATAAAAAAGCAGACGTAAATTTAGTTACCCGTCCCCGGCGTTTTGGAAAAACACTGAATTTAAGTATGCTGCAGTATTTTTTTGAGGATGCCAGGGACAGCGGCGGCGTCAGACAGGATAATTCCTATCTGTTTGAAGGCTTAAAGATTATGGAGGCGGGAGCGTCTTATCTTGCCCATATGGGGCAGTATCCGGTGATTAATCTCACTTTAAAATCAGCAAAACAACCTTCCTGGGAAATTTCCTTCGCCATGCTGCGCAGAGAAATTGCCAGAGAATATCATCGCCATGCGTTTGTGCTGAAAGACGGCAGACTGACAGCGCAGGAGCGGCAAAGATTTATCCGTATGCGGGATGAAGAGACTTCTTATGCGGAATGTGCGGATGCAGTACGGTTTTTGTCGGATGTTCTGATGAAAATTTACGGCAGAAAAACGATAATTTTAATTGATGAATATGACGTGCCTCTGGAACATGCATTTATGGAGGGATTTTATCAGGAGACGATCAGTTTCATCCGTTCTCTGTTTGAATCTGCATTTAAAACCAGCGCCAGTCTGGAGTTTGCAGTAATTACCGGATGCCTGCGTATTTCCAAAGAGAGTATTTTTACAGGTATGAACAATCTCAATATGATTTCGATCTTAAATAAGAATTACGATGAATATTTTGGTTTTACGGAGGAAGAAGTACGCAAAATTTGCCGGGATTATAAACTGGAACAGAAGTATGAGCTGATAAAAACATGGTATAATGGTTATATTTTTGGAGATGTGAATATATACAATCCCTGGAGTTTGATTCTCTTTATCAATGATTTAAAAACGAATGAAGATGAGTTTCCTTCCCCCTACTGGGCCAATACCAGCTCCAACAGTATTGTGCGCAAACTGATCGAAATGGCGGATGAGAATACAAAACTGGAAATCGAGGCTCTGATTGAAGGGAAACATATAGAAAAGCCAATTCACGAAGATATCACATATGATGAAATTTACAAAACTATGGACAATCTCTGGAATTTTATGTTTTTTACCGGATATTTCCGCAAAGTCAGGGATTGGATGGACAGTGAAGATAATTATTTTGCGGAGCTTGCCATTCCGAACCGTGAGGTGAAATACATTTTCCGCAGGAAGATTCTGGGGTGGTTTGAGGAAAAGGTCAAACAGAAAGACCGTTCGCGGCTGTTTCAGGCGCTGCTCGATACAGATCCGGAGGCGCTGCAGGAAGAGATTGCAGATTTGCTGATGGAGACGATCAGTTTTAACGATGCGTATGAGAGCTTTTACCATGGATTTCTCACCGGAATATTTTTAGGCATGAAGGGATATCAGGTGAGATCCAACCGGGAGGGAGGCAGAGGCCGCAGCGATTTGGTTATCCGGCCTGTTACCAGAAGAAAACCGGCGTTTGTGCTGGAATTTAAAGTGGCGGGAAAGTTTGCGGAACTTGAAAAGAAGGCAAAGGAGGCGTTAGATCAGATTGAGCAGCGCCAGTATGTCCGGGAGCTTTGGGAGGACGGTTATCAGACCGTGTACCGGTATGGCATCGCTTTTTTTGGAAAAGATTGTCTGGTAAAGCTCAGATAAATTACGGGAAAGAAAAACAGGATGAAACATTTCCACATTGATAGAAAAAGCCGTGCTCCGTACGGCGCAGGAGGAAAAAATGGATTTAAACAAAGAAAATGTAAAAAAAATTTTAGGAATTATAACGTTTACCCTGGTGCTGCTTGCTATGCTGCTGAATTTGAAAGCGGTGCAGACACAACTGATGTTTTTCTGGGGGATTTTATTTCCGTTTGTTTTGGGAGGCGTCTTTGCATTTATTCTGAACATTCCTATGACTGCCATTGAAAAACAGGCGCAGCGAATGAAAATCAAGGATAAAATAGCGCGTCCGCTTAGTATGGTTCTGTCTGTTTTGTTTGTATTTGCCGTTCTGGCGGTCGTACTGGTGGTGGTCATACCTCAACTGGGAAGAACCGTCGACAGCATCAGCGAGGGCATGACTTCCTTTTTGCCAAAGGTGCAGAGCTGGATAGAGGATTTGTTCGGGGACAGTAAGGAGATCGTAGCTTACATTGAATCTCTGGAATTTGACTGGAAGAGCTGGCTGGACCAGTTTAAAGATTTTGCGTTAAGCGGCGCGGGAAGCGTCATCTCTTACACCATGTCCGCCACCATGATCGTGATAAATGGCGTAGTGACTTTTTTTATTGCTTTTACCTTTTCCTTATATCTGTTAAGCCAGAAGGAAACGCTGGGCAGACAGTGCCGCAGGGTTCTGGGAGCCTTTTTGTCTGAAAAAGCGGCGGAGAAAATCTTTTATGTCTGCCGGCTGAGCCATATGACCTTCTCTAAATTTATCACAGGGCAATGCCTGGAAGCATTGATTCTGGGGGCTATGTTTCTTGTCACAATGACGATTTTCCGTTTGCCTTATGCGTTGCTGGTGGGAGTACTGATTGCGTTTACCGCGCTGATTCCGATGGTTGGAGCCTTTATCGGGTGTTTTGTCGGAGCCTTTTTGATTTTGATGGTAGATCCTTTGCAGGCGCTGATTTTCATTATATTGTTTCAGGTATTGCAGCAGATTGAAGGAAATCTGATTTATCCGCATGTGGTGGGTAATTCTGTGGGATTGCCTTCCATATGGGTGTTGTTTGCAGTAACCGTAGGCGGCAAGCTGATGGGAATTGCCGGAATGCTCATTTTTATCCCGCTGATGTCCATTCTCTATACACTGTTTCGCGAGTGGGTGAATAAGCGTCAGGCGATACGGAAAAAATCAGATAAGCAATCATAATTTTACATGAATTTTACACAGATTATGTATTCCATTTACAGAAACCGTATAGAATAGCCATATACATAGGACAATGAAGGAGGATGCAACAATGGATATTTTTGGGTTTCTGTCGCTGATCGGCGGTCTGGCGCTGTTTTTGTATGGAATGAATATTATGGGCGGCGGTCTGGAGAAGCTGTCCGGGGGTAAACTGGAGCGGCTGCTGGAAAAGCTGACTTCCAATCGTTTCAAGGCGGTACTTCTGGGAGCGGGGGTCACTGCTGTCATACAATCCTCATCAGCGACGACGGTCATGCTGGTAGGATTTGTAAATTCCGGTATTATGAAACTTTCTCAGGCAATTGGAATTATTATGGGCGCCAATATCGGTACGACCATTACTTCCTGGCTGCTGAGCCTGACGGGAATTGAGAGTGATAATTTTTTCATCAAGATGTTAAAGCCATCTTCTTTTTCCCCGATTCTTGCCATAATCGGCATTATCCTGATGATGGGGAGCGTCAGTGATAAGAAGAGAAACACATCGGAGATTTTTCTGGGCTTTGCGGTGCTGATGTTTGGTATGGAGACGATGAGCGGCGCGGTAAAACCGCTGGCAGACGTACCGGAATTTACCGGGATTCTTACAAAATTTTCCAATCCTCTGCTGGGCGTTCTGGTAGGAGCGCTGCTTACGGCCGTCATTCAAAGTTCCTCTGCTTCCGTGGGTATTCTGCAGGCGTTGTCGGTGACAGGCGCATTTACTTATGGTTCGGTAATCCCGATTATTATGGGACAAAATATCGGTACCTGCGTAACCGCTATGATTTCCGCGGTGGGAGCAAATAAGGGCGCAAGGCGGACGGCATTTGTCCATCTGTATTTTAATATTATAGGTTCAGCGGTATTTTTGATATTCTACACCGTACTGAATATGGCATTTCAATTTGAGTTTGCCAAAGAAACCGTTGGTACGGTGGGAATTGCAGCGATTCACAGTATTTTTAACCTTTTTGCAACCTTGCTGCTGCTGCCGTTTATCAAAGGGCTGGAAAAACTGGCGTATCTTACGATTCCTGTGGATAAGGAGGAGGAAGCCGCCGCTGGCAGAGAGGATCAGTTTAAGGTATTGGACGAACGGTTTCTTGCCACTCCGGGGTTTGCCATTGAGCAGTGCATGAGCCTTACCAGAAAAATGGCGGAACTGGCGAAAGACACGATGTTTACGGCAATGAAGCTGTTTGAGAAATTTACGCCGGAAGCCGCCAGAGAGGTAGAGATGCAGGAAGAACTGCTGGATAAATATGACGATAAGCTGAGCAAATATTTAGCGCTGCTGGGAAGCCAGAATCTTGCAGAGCGGGAAGGGCAGGCGTTGTCAACGCTGATGCACAGTATCAATGATTTTGAACGTATTGGCGATCATGCGCTGAACCTGGTGGAAACTGCCCGGAAAATGCAGAAAAAAGAACTGGAATTTTCCAAAAAGGCGAAACATGAAATGGAAGTTTTCGGCGCGGCAGTGTCGGATATTCTGAACCGTTCTGTGGAGGCGTTTGTCAAAAATGACGCGGAGCTGGCGTCTACGGTGGAGCCTTTGGAAGAGGTGATTGACGATCTGAATAAAGAGGTCAAAAAACGTCACATCAAGCGTCTGAGAAAAGGCAAATGTACCATTGATCTGGGAATGGCGCTTACAGATATAGCCGTGAATTATGAGCGGGTTGCCGATCATTGCTCCAACCTGGCGGTGTATCTGATTCAGACAGAGGATCAGACCGTGGAACCGCATGATTATGTGAGCAGTTTGTCCGGGGAGACCAGAGAGCGTTTTCAGCAGATGTTTGAACAATACCGGGAACAGTATCAGCTTTCCTAAGGAGGAATGTTATGCCGCTGATTTACATTGTGGAAGACGATATCAATATTCGTGAAATTCAGAGATATGCCCTGAAAAACAGTGGTTTTCAGGTGCAGGAATTTGAAGGCGGAAAGGAGCTGCGCAAAGCAGTGGAACAAAAAGCGCCCAGTCTGATCCTTCTGGATATCATGCTGCCGGGTGAAAATGGCCTGTCGCTTCTTTCCTGGCTCAGAAATAACAGGGCTACGGCAAAGATCCCTGTGATTATGGTTACGGCAAAGTCCTCAGAGCTGGATAAAGTAAAAGGGCTGGACCAGGGGGCGGACGATTATATGACGAAACCTTTTGGCATTATGGAACTGATTTCGAGGGTAAAGGCATTGCTGCGGCGCACGGAAGGTCTGTCGGAAGCGGCGGTGATGAGCAACGGAGACATTGAGGTGGATACAGAACAGCGCAGAGTTACAGTTGCAGGGGAGCCGTGCGAGCTGACGTTTAAAGAATTTGAACTGCTGAAAATGCTGCTCACCAACGCCGGAATTGTGCTGAGCCGGGATAAGATTATGGATCAGGTCTGGGGATTTGATTACGAGGGAGAGAGCCGTACCGTGGATATGCATATAAAGACGCTCCGCCAAAAGCTCGGAACGGCGGGGAGCGCCATTAAGACTGTGCGCAACGTAGGGTACAGAATGGACAGGGAGAATTTTAATTGAAAAAGAAAATTAACGTTCAATTTATAGCAGTATCGGCATTTGCAGTGATAATTACGGCGCTGATGTCAATGCTGCTGTTTTATAATATCTTTAAAAATCAGGTGTTTGACGATATCAGAGCCTATGCGCATGTAATACAGCCGCTGGACCAGGAATTCTGGGATCAGGAAAAAAATCTCCTGCGTCTTAGGGAGGACGGTTTAAGAATTACCCTGATTGCGTCGGACGGGACAGTAGAGTATGACAGCAGCGCAGACAAGGGCCGGATGGAAAATCACAGAGGCCGCCCGGAAATTAAAAAGGCCATGGAAACCGGGGAGGGCATGGACGTCCGCTGGTCGGCGACCAGTTCGCTGCATACTTTATATTATGCCCAGCGTTTGCAGCATGGGGCAATTCTGCGGGTGGGAAAGGATTCAAAGAATATTTTCCGTATTTTCTTTCATATGCTGGAACTGGTTCTGGTATTATCGGTATTGATTGTGCTGCTGTGCGCGGCGTTGTCTCATTTGCTGGTCAGGCGTCTGCTGCTTCCAATTGAGAAGCTGGCCTCTCATCTGGAAGATGCCGAACGGGAGGATATCTATGAAGAGATTGCGCCTTTTATCCAGACCATTCAGGAACAGCACAGCAATATTTTAAATCACGCCAAACTGCGGCAGGAATTTACGGCAAATGTGTCTCATGAACTGAAAACGCCTTTGACGGCAATTGCCGGATATGCGGAATTGATTGACAGCGGAATGGCGGATGAAAAAGACGCCAGAAGGTTTGCAGGTGAAATACGTGCCAGCTCTGACCGTCTGCTGTCCCTGATTAACGATATCCTTAAGCTTTCAGAGCTGGATGATACAGAACAGGAATTTGATTTTGAGCAGATTGATTTGTATCAGATGGCGCAGGGATGTTTGGATATGATGGATGTCCAGGCGGCAAATCAGGGAGTAACGCTGCGGCTTGAGGGAACATCCTGTATGGTAACGGCCAACCGCAGGCTCATGGATGAGCTTTTGTATAATTTGTGCAGCAATGCCGTCCGCTATAACAATCCGGGAGGGCGCGTCACGCTTACCGTAAAACCGCAAAATGGCGGCGCGTCATTGTCGGTGGCGGATACCGGGATCGGCATCCCCAAAGAACATCAGGAACGCGTATTTGAACGCTTTTACCGGGTGGATAAAAGCCGTTCCAAGCAAAGCGGCGGTACAGGACTGGGGCTTGCTATTGTAAAACATATTGTGGCCCAGCACCATGCAGAGCTGAGTATGGAGAGCGAGCCGGGGAAAGGAACAAAGATCTGCATCTTATTTTCTGGTGCGGAAAGTGTAGAATAGCAAAAAAGTCAAAAAAAGAAAGAGAGGGAACAGAATTGGATTATGTACTGCTTTTGGCAGGATTTGTACTGCTGATAAAGGGAGCGGATTATTTTGTGGAGGGAAGCGCAAGCGTGGCGGCAAAGCTTCATATTCCGCCTCTGATCATTGGTCTGACGGTGGTGGCGATGGGAACCAGCGCGCCTGAATGCGCCGTCAGTATTGCCGCGTCTCTGAAAGGAGAAAACGCTGTTGCCGTCAGTAATGTGACCGGGTCAAATATTTTTAATCTGATGATGGTCTGCGGCGTATGCGCGCTATGTTCTCCGCTTAAGGTAAAAGCAAAGACGCTGAAAAAAGAATTTCCTCTGTCTGTTTTGGCGGCGGCGGTTCTTTTGGGAGCAGGATATCTGGGTATGGAAATCAGCCGCGCAGACGGGTTGATTTTGCTTCTGTTGTTTGCTGCATTTTTGGTATGGCTTGTGATGGAGGCAAAAAAGGCGCGCGGCAGTCAAAAAGGCCAGAGTGAGGTGAGAAATCTGAACGGCTGGCTGTGCCTTCTCTATATCGCGGGCGGTATGGGCGCGATTGTAATTGGCGGAGATCTGGCAGTGGACGCAGCCTCGGCGATTGCCGCAGGTTTTGGATGGAGCCAGACCTTTATCGGGCTTACGATTGTCGCAATGGGAACTTCGCTGCCGGAGCTTGTTACGTCTGTGGCGGCGGCGAAAAAGGGAGAGACAGATATGGCTCTGGGTAATGTGATTGGTTCAAATCTGTTCAATATTCTCCTGGTACTTGGACTCGCAGGCGCAATTAGTCCTATGGAAGTATTGATGGAACATCTGATTGATGGTATAATTTTAATTGGAATGAGTTGTATCGTGTGGATATTTGCATGGTGCAAAAAAGAGATCAGCCGCTTAGAGGGCGTGGTAATGATTACTGTCTATGCTGTATATATGGGATATATCTGCATAAGATAGTATGATGGATGAAGGAGGTAAAAGGTATGGATTTTTTTAACAGACTGGGTGATGCGATCACCGGAATAGGCAAGGATGTCTCACAAAATGTAGCGGATTTGACAGGAATCGCCAAACTGAACATGGATATCCGCAAAAGAGAAGACTTTGTGAAAAAGCAGTATATGGAAATCGGCAAACAGTATTATGAACTGCACAAAGGAGAGACCGAGCCGTTTTTTGAGGAGATTAACCTTATTTCGGAGGCTTTGCGGGAGATTGAGGAACTGAAAGTTCAGATTGCTGATTTAAAGGGCAAGAAAAAATGTCTCTCCTGCGGCGCGGTCAATGAAGGGGAGGCAGCATATTGCAGTAAATGCGGCGCAAGATGCGAGTCTGTCTTTGAGAGTGAAGAAAAAACGGAAAGTTTTGTTACGAATGAGACAGAAGATACGATTGCGGACGAGGAACAGAACGATACAGAATAGAACACTGTAAACGACAGGATGTACGGTTTTACACAAGGAGCGTGGTCATAAGATGAAAAAGAAAGAGAACAATCCCCCCGGAAAATCCCGACAGTACAGAAAACATCCCCTGGGCCAGCGTTTGCTTGTGGGACTGCTCTGCATCTGTCTGTCGCTGGCGTCGCTGCCCCTGGAACATTATGGATCTTTGGCGCTGGCGGCGCAGCGGCAGGAAATTGTAATGTTTCCCGGTTTGCCGGAAGAGATCAAAAGGCAGGAAGTTCCTTTGGGAACGGATTTGGAGGAGCTTAAGCTTCCCGTACAACTGACAGCAGTATGCCGTTCGGTGGAGGAAGGTTCTGGCGGGCCGCAGACGGAAGCTTTGGACGCAGAGGCGGAAGAACTGGAACAAGCCGCCGATTTGCAGCCTCAGAGCGAGCCGCAGGAGTCTTTGCCCTCAGCAGAAGAAGCGGACGTGAAAGGTACGGATGCAGCAGAAGAAGCGGGCGTGAAAGGTACAGATGCAGCAGAAGAAGCAGATGTGAAAGGTACGGATGCAGCATCAGAAGAAGCGGACGTGAAAGATACAAACGCAGCGGCAGAGCCGGAGCTGGAAGCGGGGCAGAATACAACAGAAACAACAGAGATCGACGGGATTACCTGGATCAGCGAACCAGAGTATGATCAGGAAACAGCGGGCGTTTATAAGTTTACGCCAGTGATTCCGGAAAATTTCAGTCTGGCTTTGGGCGCGGAATTGCCTGTGATTACAGTCACAGTCGACGGCAGCCAGGAGAAAGCGCATAAGCAGAAGAGGGAAGAAAACTCAGAGCCAAAAGAGATAAAAACGGGAGAACTTGAACAAGAGGATGAGACGCTGATTCCTGAGGTTAAACCTGGGGATCATAATGATACGGATTTATTTGCCGAGAGCCGTGAAGAGACAGAACTGTCGGCTGATTTTTATTCCGGCGGCGCCGGACAGAAGGAGACAAAAACCGTATTGGTTTTGGCTGGTGCAGAAAGCGAAACGGTAAAAACGCCACAGCTTCAGAATATGGAGGGGTGGACTGCCGTGGGCTGGAATACGGCGAAAGACCAGTATACAGCGGAATTTGCTCCCGGGCAGGAGGTTAGCGTCAGCGAAGATCAAGCGTATTACGGGATTTATCAGAAGGATGTAGTTCTCTCCTATGAGGCGGAGCTGGCAGATGTTGTTCCACAACAGGCGGCCGCACATAATTATGCCAATGTACATGAGGAAGTTACCTGCGTTCCGGCGCAGTTTACCGTGGCTCCGGCAGCGGTGCGTTATGGCAGCGCCTTTGCCGGCTGGAATACAAAAAAAGACGGTACGGGGAAAATGTACCGGGAAGGGGATCTTCTGGAGACAGAGACAGATCTGACTTTATATGCGGTCTTTAAGGAATCTCTGCACGTTTATTTTTATTCCGGCGGCGCGGGAGCAAAAGAAGAGATCATTGTGGAGATTCCCAGAGACGCTGTCAGCGGGAAAATCCGTATGCCGGAATTGAAAACATTAAAGATGGAGCCGGAATCCGGCGGCCAAAGCTCTCTTGCAAAAGAAGGCTGGACAGCCGTTGGATGGGATCTTGCGCAGGAAAGCTACAGCGGGGAACTTCATGCCGGGGATGAAATTACGCTGACAGATGATGCCAGTTACTATGGCGTTTATCAAAAAGACGTGGTTCTTACCTATGAGGCAAAAGGCCTGGAGGGATATCCGAAGGAAGCGTATGGAGAGTGCCGCGCCAACGCGCATGAAGAATTAACGGTACGTTCAGCAGAATTTACTGTGATTCCGGGAGCGGCGCGCCCCGGATCTGCGTTTACAGGCTGGAATACAGAAGCGGATGGCAGCGGAACAATGTATCAGGAAGGCGATCTGTGCCAGATCAAAGAAGATACCACCTTATATGCCATGTTCCAGAAAACATTATCCGCTGTCTTTTATTCCGGCAGTGAAGGAAAGACAGACGTAAGGTCTGCAGCCATTGACGGGGATGCAGTCACGGCAACTGTAAAAGCTCCTGAGCTTCAGGAGATGGAAGGCTGGAAACAGGTTGGATGGGACAGTGAGTATAACGGATATACCGGGGAAATCGAGGCAGGGAGCGAGCTTACGCTCACAGCAGATTCCGAATATTACGGTATCTATGAGAAGGATGTTTCCCTGTCCTATGAAGGAGAGGCGGGGGCAGAAGCCGGAGAGATAAAGGCATGCCGTGCCAATGTACATAAGGAAGGAATTACTTATAAACCTGCAACATTTACGCTTATGCCGGAACCGGAACGGGAAGGCTACACATTCCAGGGCTGGAATACTGAGGCGGAAGGAACCGGAGTTTCCTATGCGGCAGGAAGTGAACAGAACTTTGAAGAAGACACGATCCTTTACGCGATATGGGAGACTGACAAAGTGTCATACCGCGTGGAGCATTACCAGCAGGAAGGATCTGGCAGTCAGTATGTGCGGACAGAGACGGAAGAGTTCACAGCGTTTACCGATTCCGCCGTGGAAGCGCAGGCAAAGAAATATCCTGGTTTTACGGAGAATAAGTCACATGCTTTAAGCCGCAGTTTCGGAACCGTGAAAGCGGACGGGAGTCTGATCTTAAGATTCTTCTATGACAGGAATATATATGAAGTGGATTTTGACTTAAATGGAGGGGAAGGGGAAGAGCCAGACCCCCAAAGCGTGCGCTATGGTATGCTTTTAGAGAGTGTGGAGGCGCCTGAACGTACGGGGTACAATTTCAAGGGCTGGTACCTGGACAGGTCCGGCACACAGGGAAACCAGTGGGATTTTGCCCGTACTGTGGAAGAAAATACTTCGTCTGAATCTGTGACGCTTTATGCAAAATGGGCGGATGAAATACCTCCGGAACTGGGAGAAGCATCTTATGAAGCAGGGCATAAAGACGTGCTCCAATGGATTCTTCGCAAGAAGAGTTTAAAGATTACCGTGCCAGTCACAGACGAAGGCAGCGGAGTCAGAGAGGCGGAATATGAGCTGATTCCGGCAGAACTTGTAAAAGAAAAGAAGACGGCGCAGATCAAAGCAGATTATACGCAGATATACGGCGGCATCGGGATGCCGGTTTTGGCGGTAAAAACCGGGAGCGGCACAGCGATGAAAGGAAAAGCCAGAATAAGAACCAGAAATGGGAAAACTACGGCAGAGTTTACGGTATCAGAGGATTTTATCGGAAGTATAACCATGACTGGCAGCGACCGTGCGGGGAACAGGTCTGCAAAGAAGGTGCTCACGGCAGAAGGAGGCGGGATTATTGTAGAAGACAATGCGCCGGATATCCAGTTAAACATGGATGGTTCTGGACAGAAAGGAAATGCCGTCGCCATAAATGTGAAGGTCGAGGATGATAGAGACGGGAATGTTTCGGGAGGAATTGCCAGTATTTCATATCAGGTGGATGAAAACCAGGAGGTTTTTCTTCCGGAGAAATTATTCCGTAACGGTCTGGTAGCGTCCTATGAATTTACCGTGGAAATCCTCGGTTCCGGGAGTCATGTATTTCAAGTGAAAGCCGTTGATAATGCCGGGTATGAAAGCGTCCGTCAGATACAGGCGGATATCCGGGGAACCAATATGACGCCTCCGGTACAGGAGCCGCAGACAGGGGATCATTCCCGGGTGGAGATTTATGCCACAGTTTCCATGATCGCAGGCTTTTCCTATTTGCTGTTGTATTTCAGAGAGCATGGGATGACGGAGGAGAAGAAGCAGGAGCTGGTATTGCGTCTGGTGAAATGGGCGAAGGGGAAAGGAAGGATTCGAAGGATGTTTGCCCTTGCTTTAATTTTCCTGCTGCTGGCATATTACCACAGCATAGGACGTAATGTTTCCGGTGAATGGAGGGAAGTGTGTGAAAAATAGGAGGAGGATTCGTCTGCTAAGAGCGATACTTCTTCTGGTTGCAGTAGTATGCCTGATTCCAGTGGGTCAGGCATACTATTTGTCTTTTCAGCATAAGGCGCAGGAGAAGGAGTTAAAAAATTTATTAGAAACAGAGGAAAAGAGCGGTCACAAGAGCGCAGATCTAAGCAAAAAAGCTGACAGGACATGCCTGGATAAATTTAAAACCCTCTACAGTCAAAACAGCGATCTGACCGGATGGCTTGTGATTGCGGGGACTGGCATTGATGATCCTGTGGTGCAGTGTGAGGAAGATACGTACTATTTATCTCATAATTTTTATAAGGAAGAGGATAAATATGGATGCCTGTATATAAAGGGGCTGGCAGATGTGCATACGCCGGGGACAAACGTCATTATCTATGGACATAATATGAAAGATGGTTCTATGTTTGGCGCATTGGACAGTTACAGAAGTGAAAATTTTTACAGAGAACATGATTTGATCTCGTTCGATACCATTTATGAGGAACGGTCATACCAGATTCTGTCGGTTTTTGAAACCTCTCTTTCACAGGAGGATGCGTATCCATATTATCAATTCTATCATGCCGCTACAGAGACAGAATTTGAGGATTTTTATGATAATGTAAAAAGCATGTCTCTATACGATACAGGAGTTACCGCGGAATATGGAGATACTTTTTTGACGCTTTCAACCTGCTCGGATGCGGGAGGAGATCAGAGATTTGTGGTGGTGGCGAAAAGGATTCCGTAAAATCCGCATGTTTGTGAAAAAATATAAGAATTTGATGACTTGAACCGGAAAATGTATTATAATAATCAGTGTGGGAATAGCGCAAGAAGGAAAGAACTATTAAATTATAGGAGGAGGAAAAATGACATTCTTAAAAAATTTGAGTATCAGGTACAAGATTTTAATTCCGGTTGCCCTTTTGGGTTGTCTTATGCTGGTATTAGGAATGGTGAGTTTCCAGAGCGCAAATCAGCTTATGAAAGCAAGTGAGGAAATTTCCGGAAAGTATGCATCAAATATTGAAAAGTTGGGCGATACGGCGACTGCATACCAGACGCTGCGCCGGGTAGCGTTTGCCCATATTGTAGAACAGAATAAGGATTCCAAGCAGACGCTGGTGGAAGAAGCAGATGAATTAAAAGCCACGATCAGTGATTTGTTTGCGGAATATGAAAAGGGGCTTGTCTCAGAGGAAGAAAAGCAGTCGTTTGAACAATTTAAAGCAGATTATGAAGATTATTTAGTAATATATGATCAGATTCTCAATTACAGTGCCAGCAATCAGGAAAAGGTGGCGTCCGCCTATGCAAATAAAGATTTAAGAGAGGCAGGCGTGGCGTTGACGGCACAGATGCAGGATATGGTTTCTGTAAATAAAGCCGGTATGCAGGAGGCTGTGGAACACCAGAAGGCTGTCTATCAAAGGGTAATCAATATGACGGTTACGCTGCTGGTACTGAGCGCGTTTGTATTTCTGTTTGTGGTATTTATCTGCTGGAAATGGGTATGCAAGCGTTTGATTAATATCAATGCGCAGCTTCGCGATGTGATTGACACCATCGAATCCGGACAGGGAGATTTGACCAAACGCGTACAGTGCTTCTGTACAGACGAGATTGGTACGTTGGCGTCTGGCATCAATACGTTTATCGAGACATTACAGGGAATTATGGGACATATTAATACCAGTTCCGGGCAGCTTGGTTCTATTGTGAAGCTGGTATCGGATAAGGTATCTATGGCGAATAATAACTCTACGGACATTTCTGCGGTCATGGAAGAATTGTCCGCATCCATGGAAACGATATCATCTACCATAACGGACATTAAGGAAAATGTAGGCGTTGTGGATCAAAATATTATTGAGCTTTCAGACGCGTCTCAGGGTCTGTATGATTATGCGGGAGAGATGCAGAACCGTGCGGAGAGCCTAGAACAGAATGCGGTTGAAAATAAACAGCATACCAGCGATATTATCAATTCCATCATTGAGAAGCTTAGAAGCGCTATGGAGAGCAGTAAAAGCGTTGACCGTGTGAACGATCTCACAGATGAGATTTTAAGTATTTCTGACCAGACCAATCTGTTGTCTTTAAATGCTTCCATCGAGGCGGCCAGAGCAGGAGAAGCAGGAAAGGGATTTGCAGTGGTGGCGGATGAAATCAGCCAGCTTGCAAGCTCCAGCAGAGAGGCGGCAAACAACATTCAGACCATTAATAATATGGTAATTGAAGCTGTGAATGCATTAATTGACAGCGCAGATTCCATTGTAAAATATATTAATGAGAACGTCCTTCCGGATTATGAAGGCTTTGTAAATGCAGGCAGACAATATAATCAGGATGCGCAGCATGTCAATGATATTGTCACTCAGTTTAATGAGATGTCTGTGGACTTAAAACGATTGATGGAAAGCATTACAGAATCAGTCAATGGTATTAATACAGCAGTTGGAGAAAGTGCAAAAGGAGCCACGAATGTTGCAGTAAATACTTCAGATCTTGTAAAGGATATCAGTGAAATTGCGGAAGCAATGGATGATAACCAGAAGGTGGCAGGAACACTGACAGACGAGGCAGAGCGGTTTGTCAACCTGTAAGCGGTTTCCGCCGTTTTATGAAAAACGAAATCAGCCGCCTTCTATGGAGACATAGAAGGCGGTTTTTAAGGAGGAACATACATGTGTACAAAATGCAGTAAAGGAAAATATTATATAACCACAGCGATAGCATATACGTCTGGCAAACCTCATATCGGCAATACTTATGAGATTGTATTGGCGGACAGTATCGCCAGGTTTAAACGCCAGGAAGGCTATGACGTCTATTTCCAGACCGGAACCGACGAACATGGACAGAAAATACAGGAAAAAGCGGAAAAAACCGGGGTTACGCCCCAGAAGTATGTGGACCAGGTTGCCGCTCAGGTAAAAGACATCTGGGATATGATGAATTCTTCTTATGATAATTTTGTCCGCACGACCGATAAAGACCATGAGACTCAGGTAAAGAAAATTTTTAAGAAATTATATGAAAAGGGAGATATTTATAAAGGGGCTTATGAGGGGATGTACTGTACGCCCTGCGAGTCCTTCTGGACAGAATCTCAGTTAGCAGACGGAAAATGCCCCGACTGCGGACGGGACGTAAAGCCTGCAAAAGAAGAAGCATACTTTTTTAAGATGAGTAAATATGCGGACAGGCTTATAGAACATATTAACAGCCATCCGGAATTTATCCAGCCGGTATCCAGAAAAAATGAGATGATGAATAACTTCCTGCTGCCCGGACTTCAGGACCTCTGCGTGTCCAGAACATCTTTTAGCTGGGGAATACCAGTAGATTTTGATCCCAAGCATGTAGTCTATGTGTGGCTGGACGCGCTGACCAACTATATCACAAAAATCGGTTATGATGCACAGGGAAATTCTGCAGAACTGTTTCATAAAAACTGGCCTGCCGACCTGCATCTGATTGGTAAGGATATCATTCGTTTCCACACCATTTACTGGCCGATTTTTCTGATGGCGCTGGAGCTGCCGCTGCCAAAACAGGTATTTGGACATCCCTGGCTGCTGCAGGGAGGGGAAAAGATGAGTAAATCAAAGGGTAATGTGATTTACGCAGACGATATGGTAAAGCTCTTTGGCGTGGACGCCACCAGGTATTTTGTGCTTCATGAAATGCCTTTTGAAAATGACGGAATCATTACATGGGAGCTGGTTGTAGAACGGCTCAACTCTGATCTTGCCAACATTCTGGGCAATCTGGTAAACCGGACCATTTCCATGTGCAATAAATATTTTGGCGGAGTTGTGGAGAAAACCGGAGCAGAGGAAGCGGTGGATCAGGAATTAAAATCAATTGCGGCAGCGGCGAGAGATAAAGTAAAAGCGAAAATGGATGATCTCAGAGTGGCGGACGCCATTTCAGAGGTATTTACCCTGCTCAGGCGCAGCAATAAATATATTGATGAGACAGAGCCATGGGTATTAGCGAAGGATGAAGCCAGGAAAGCACGTCTTGGCGAGGTGCTGTACAATCTGACAGAATCCATTACGATTGCAGCCTCTTTACTGCACAGTTTTTTGCCGGAAACAGCAGAAAAAATTGCGGCGCAGTTAAATACCGGACTCAGGGACTTCCAGATTCTGGATCAGTTTGGTCTGTATGAGAGCGGAACAAAAGTGACGGAGAAGCCGGAAATCCTGTTTGCCCGTCTGGATGTAAAAGAAGTTATGGAAAAGGTGGACGAGATCCGTAAGGCCCAGAAAGCTGAGTTTGAAGCGGAGCAGAGAGCCATGGGAGAAGAACCGGAGAGCGAAGAGGGTGAAGAAACGGTAATTGATCTTCCTGCAAAGGAAGAAATTTCATACGAGGATTTCATCAAAATGCAGTTCCAGGTGGGGGAAATCATTGCCTGTGAGGCAGTGGCAAAATCCAAGAAGCTTCTCTGTTCCCAGGTGCGCATTGGCAGTCAGGTAAAGCAGATTGTCTCTGGTATCCGCAAATACTATTCTCCGGAAGAAATGGTTGGCAAAAAGGTTATGGTACTGGTAAATTTAAAACCTGCCAAACTTGCCGGCGTGCTGTCAGAGGGAATGCTTCTGTGCGCAGAGGATGAAAACGGGGAACTGGCCCTTCTGGCTCCGGAAAAGAATATGCCTTCAGGTGCAGAGATTTGTTAATGTGGAAAGGACGTGTGAAGGGTGATATTTGAAAGCCATGCCCATTATGATGATAAGCAGTTTGATTCAGACAGAGATAAATTGCTGTCTTCCATGCAGGCCAATGGAATTGGCAGAATTATTAATGTGGGATCAGATTTTGCCGCCTGTAAACGTACGGCAGAGCTGGCCCGCCAGTATGATTTTGTTTACGGCGCCATAGGAATCCATCCCAGTGATATCGGGGATCTCAGTGAAGAAGTGATGGAATGGCTGAAAGAGACAGCGAACGATCCCAGGATCGTGGCCATTGGAGAAATCGGGCTGGATTATTACTGGGAAAAAGATCCTCAGGAACAAAACACACAGCAGTACTGGTTTGGCAGACAACTGGAGCTGGCAAGAGAAATTTCCCTTCCGGTTATTATTCATTCCAGAGATGCTGCCGAAGATACGTTAAAATTGATGAAAAATATGCACGCCGAACAGATTCCAGGCGTGATACACTGCTTTTCTTATTCTGCCGGGATGGCGGAAGAATACGTGAAAATGGGTTATTATATAGGCATCGGCGGTGTGATTACATTTAAAAATGCCAGAAAGTTAAAGGAAACTGCGGCAAAGATTCCCCTGGAGCGCATTTTGCTGGAAACGGACTGCCCGTATCTGTCTCCGGAGCCGAACCGGGGCAAGCGTAATTCTTCCCTGAATCTGCCCTATGTGGTAAAGGAGATTGCCGCTTTAAGAGGCATTACAGAACAGGAAGTGGAAGAGGCGACCTGGGAGAACGCCAGGCGTCTGTTTTCCCTGTGAGCTAATGTTTTCAGAGACAGCAGGCATCGGAGTGTGTCAGCCGCATTTCCAGGTGTCTAACTTTTTGAGAAAAAGATAGAATAACATCAGACAATATGCTATAATTTTTGCGTTGCTCACCGAAACCTGGCAACAGGGAGGAGGTGTTGGCGTTGGATTTTTTCATTTCTTTTTTTATTGCTGTTGCGGCTGGTGTAGTTTGCCATTACATCATCAAATGGTTAGACAGCAATGACAAGAGCAACAAATAGCCTACTGGGTGCTTTGCCAGTATAAAAGTAAAGAAAAATCCCTAGACTGTACGGCAATACAGTTTAGGGATTTGTTCTTTCGTCAACGTGGACTTTTCATTTCTTTTTGCCTACTGGCATTATAGCATATGCAGGAATCTTTTTCAATATTCTTTTATCCTGAAAAATGATCCGGGCGTCTGACATAATATTCAGCGCTGGCAGCCTGATTGCTGAATGGAGCGACAGCCGGCACATCAGGCTTGACAAATTAGCAGATGTACTGTATATATTATGAAGATTTTAATAGATACGCATAGAGACAGAAGGTGCAAAAGGAGGAGATTATGGCGACACTGGGAAATCCCCAAAATACCATAGCAATATTAAAAAAGTATAATTTTAATTTTCAGAAAAAATTTGGACAGAATTTTCTGATAGACACCAGAGTATTGGAAAAGATTGTTCATACAGCAGGTATAACAAAACATGATTTTGTACTGGAAATCGGGCCGGGAATCGGAACGATGACTCAATATCTCTGTGAGTGTGCCAGAGCAGTCACAGCCGTGGAAATAGACAAAAATCTGATTCCGATTCTGGCAGATACCCTCAGTGCATATGAAAATGTCGAAATCATGCATGATGATATTTTAAAAGTGGATATCAATAGCCTGATCCGGGAAAAGAATCAGGGAAAGCCCGTAAAAGTGGTGGCAAATCTGCCCTATTACATTACCACGCCCATTATTATGGGGCTGTTTGAAAGCCATGTTCTCATTGACAGCATCACCATTATGGTGCAGAAAGAAGTGGCAGAGCGAATGCAGGCAGGGCCGGGAAGCAAAGATTACGGCGCGCTGTCTCTGGCTGTTCAGTATTACGCCAGGCCGGAAATTACAGCAAATGTTCCGCCAAACTGCTTCATGCCAAGGCCCAATGTGGGAAGCGCCGTAATCCGGCTTACCAGGCATAAGGAAACTCCCGTACAGATTTCTGATGAAAAACTGATGTTTGCCTTGATTCGGGCATCTTTTAACCAGCGCCGAAAAACTCTGGTCAATGGTTTAAACAATGCAGCCGGGATTCCTTATACAAAACAGCAGACGGCAGAAGCGTTGGAGAAAATGGGATTGCCGTCCAATGTCAGAGGAGAAACGCTGACACTGCAGCAATTTGCACAGTTAAGCGAGCTGCTGCTAAATAATAGTTAGAAGGGTTTCATCATAGAGCAGTTATCTGCAAAATAGTTAGAAAGATTTTATCATAGAGCAGTTATCTGCAAAATTCTGTAATATCCTGCCGGAACCGTTTGGGAAGGTTTTGTTTCTGCAGTTTGGGATTCTTCCTTGCTTCTATGGCGATACTGTCAAAAAATCTGCACCACAGTTTCTGATATTCCCGCTCTTTAGGGGAAAGACGCTGCAGTGTTTCCAGATCAAGCCCTTCCGTATCCGTAATGAAAAACCCTTTTTTGCTGGGGTGCAGCACAGCAAGATGGCGGTTTTCATCATAGATCATAAAGTTTTCCTGAGGCAGACGATCAGCAAAGTGCGCGCCCAAAAAAGGAAGAACGTCATTTTTAGGATGGATCTTTGCAAACAGGATACCATTTTCAAGCTCCTGAAAGCGCAGGAATCCCAGAAGATGGTGAGCTTCATTTCCAGTGCTGCGAGAAAGCTGAAACACACGGTTTACATAAGGTTCCCCCAGGTAATTAAGAACCTTGCTGCTGTCAGGCAAAGATAAAGCCAGAACAATAGTTTTGTAAATGGAATCCGCCTTGTCGGGCACATGCTTTTTTGCAAAGGAGAGGTCGACCGCGGAAGCGGCTTGGCATAATTCTTCATAGGTTTCAGCGCCCATGCGTTTCTGTAAAGTACGGGCAACTTTGGCGCTCTTTTCTGGATCTGTCTGTACGCGGATATATTCATGAAACAGAGAATAGTTTTCTGACGAGGCGGATGACAGCGCCACATTGGCGTGTCCGCGGCGGCTTGCCCAGGCGTCATAAACCCCTGTGAAAATACCATCAATGTTGTCTTCGCATAGAAAAATATACATACACAGTCCTCCTCATGATAAAATTTGTACATCTGTCAACTGAAAATCTTCCTGAAGATCTTTGTCAAAAAAGCTGAGCTGCTGGTATCCGCCCTGACGGATATCTTTTGGAATCTGTGTCTTGTCCCGCATGAGGTTTTCACAAATATAATTTTCATCCAGTTTGGTCCGGTACATCATTTTTCCGCAACAGGTGATAAAATACAGGGCGCGTTTGAGAACGACGCCGATTTTTTTCAGATCGTCAAAGTTCAGGGTATTTCTCTTCCGGGCTTTTACAATGCGCTCTGCGGATTTGTAACCAATACCGGGAACACGAAGCAATGTCTGGTAACTGGCGCGATTGATTTCCACTGGAAAATAATCCAAATGGCGCAGCGCCCAGTCGCATTTTGGATCTAAAAAAATATTAAAATCCGGACGGTCCTCAGACAGGAGTTCTGATACCTGAAAATGATAATAGCGCAGCAGCCAGTCTGCCTGGTAGAGACGGTGTTCCCGCAATAAGGGAGGACCTCCGGGAAGAACCGGAAGCAGGGAATTATGATTTACGTTGACAAAGGCAGAATAAAAGACACGCTTTAAGGCGAATTTCCGATATAATCCCTCGGCAACGCTCATAATCTGGAAATCGTTTTCCGGAGTGGCGCCGATAATCATCTGGGTAGATTGTCCGGCGGGCACGAATCTGGGAGATTTGCGGTAAACAGTAAGTTCCTGTTTGTTGTCCATGATACGGTTCTGGATCTGGCGCATGGGTTTTAAGATGGTATTGCGGGATTTACAGGGGGCAAGCTGCCGCAGACTGTCTGCAGTAGGCAGTTCCAGATTAATACTCATACGGTCTGCCAGAAAACCTGTTTTTTCCACCAGCAGAGGGTCTGCGCCAGGGATTGCTTTCACATGGATATAGCCGTTAAAGTGATGTAAGTTCCGCAGCTGGTACAGGGTCTGGTAAATTAATTCCATAGTATAATTGGGGCTTACCATAATTCCGGAACTTAAGAACAGCCCTTCAATATAGTTGCGGCGGTAAAATTCCAAAGTAATCGTGCAGACCTCTTCCGGCGTAAAGGCGGCCCGTTTCACATCAGAATCCTGGTTGTTCAGACAATAAGCGCAGTTAAAAATACATTCATTGGTAAACAGGATTTTTAACAGGGAAATACATCTTCCGTCAGCAGAAAAAGTATGGCAGACGCCGGGGGCGATGGAATTGCCGATTCCTCTGCCATTGCCGCTGCGGTCCACGCCGCTGGAAGTGCAGGCAACGTCATATTTGGCCGCGTCGGATAATATTGTCAGTTTTTCCAGTAAATCCATATCCATTTGTAAATTCATAAGCTGTCCCTTCCTGATCTCAGCAGTCAATGAAACAAGAACATTCGTTCTTAACACATCATATCACAGAGTTTCAGAAAAAGCAAGAGAAAAATAGAACAATTGTTTGCAATTTTATTTGACCAGCGCAAGAGGAAAATTTTTTGCATACAAGCCCTTTCTCTGGCATAAAGTATGTTCAGAGGGGGTGTTTTTCTGAAAGAGAAAATAAAAACATTTTTTTCTCTGTGTGTGCTGGTCGTAACCGTTCCTTACATTGTTACGCTGCTGTTTCAGGGAAATCAAGCCGATACGCAGGCAAAGAAAACAGAGCTTCTGACGCAGGAGGATCTGCCTCTTACCGTAGACATAAATGGCCAGGAACTGGAGATTGAAGAATATCTGGCGGGTATTGTGGCGCAGCAGGTGCCGCTGGACAATCAGCCGGAGGCGATAAAAGCGCAGGCTGTCATTGCTCGTACGGCCTTGCTCCATGCGGTAACGCACGAGGAAGAAATGCCGGATTCCATGTCCCGGGAAGAAATGCTGACACTCTGGGGGCAGGATGGATTTGAGAAAAATTATAAAGTATTAGAGAATGCGCTGGAAGCGACCGAAGGAGAGGTTCTCATTTATGAGGAAGCGCTGATTCAGGCGGCTTTTCATGCGGTCAGCGCTGGAACGACCAGAACGGCGAAAGAAGCCATCGGCAGCGAGCTGCCTTATCTGGACAGTGTAGACAGCAGTGTGGATATTCCCTCGCCAGATTATCTGAAAGTAATTTTTCTTGAAAAAAGCGCGCTGGCAGAGAAGCTGAACCAGGCCGCGGATGCGGGACTGACGCCGGAAACGCTTATGGAACAGATTTCTGTTTCCAGCCGCGATTCCAGCGATTACGCCTTAGAGATCAAGGTGGGAGACAAAACCATGTCAGGAGAAGAATTTCGCAATTGTCTGGAACTGAACTCCTCATGCTGTTACATAAAAGAAGTGGAAGGAAAAGTGCGGATTGTCACCAAAGGGCTTGGCCATGGACTGGGACTGAGTCAGTATGGAGCGAACACTATGGCAAAAGAGGGCGGCAATTACAAAGAAATTCTTCAATACTATTATAAAGATGCAGAAATCACCAAAAAGATTCAGACGTATTTGGAGCCTTAATATAAAAATAATAGCTCCGCCATAAAGAAAACGTTGCAATAATTTTCATAATCCTGAATAAACCTTATTTTTCCGGAAAAACTAACAAGGAAAAAACAAACAGAAATGGAAGGTGACAGGATGAGAAACAATCGAGCATCGGCATTTTTTAATCGCAAATCCTATCTCATTGCAGCCGTAATTATGGTAGTTGCAGCGTTCGGCATGACTGGCGTATATTATACCCAGCAGGAGAAAAAGCAGGAAGAAGAGCTGGCGAGAGAACAGAAAGAGCAGATTCAGCAGGCAAAAGCAGAGGATGCGGCCAGAGAAAAGGCAAAGGAAGAAGCAGCGAAAGAGGCGGCAGAGAAAAGAGAAGCAGCCAAAGAAAAAGAGGAAAAAGAAAAGGAAGAACAACAAGAGACAGAAGCAGTATCCGGCATAATTCCGCCGGAAGAAGACGACTTTATGGATGAACCGGCGGTAGTAGCGGAAACGCAGGCGCCGGCAGAGCCGGAATATCATTTTGACGCGGCGGCAGACCTGAACTGGCCTCTGCAGGGAAATGTAGTGCTGAATTACAGTATGGATCAGACGGTATATTTCGCAACACTTGACCAGTATAAGTACAACCCGGCAGTTATTATACAGGCAGACGTTAATACCCCTGTAAAAGCGGTGGCAGCCGGAAAAGTTACTTCTGTAGAAACCAATGCAGAGACGGGAACTACCATGACCGTTGATATGGGAGACGGCTACAGCGCCATTTACGGACAATTAAAAGAAAGTCCCAAAAATCAGGGTGACTATGTGGAAGCCGGAGAAACGCTGGGCTATGTCAGCGAACCTACAAAATATTACTCTGTAGAAGGAGCAAACCTCTATTTTGAACTGCAA
Source organism: Lachnospiraceae bacterium (assembly GCA_910575155.1). Classification (GTDB taxonomy): domain Bacteria; phylum Bacillota; class Clostridia; order Lachnospirales; family Lachnospiraceae; genus Petralouisia. Next base: position 19,586 of record CAJTDX010000021.1, on the reverse strand, counting down.
AAAGATGGTTCTTCGGTAAATCCAATGGAGTATCTGCAGTAGTAAACACAGCAGGATTCAGATTCAATCGGGCGGACGGCGTATGCTGTCTGCCCGAAATAATTTGATTTTCATGGAAAAGCAGATAGTGATACCGCAAAGAATATGATAAAATATCAGATAAAGCTTACCGTAATATGGGGAAAACAAAACCATGAAAGATTAAGACACGAGGCAGAAAACAGGCACAAAAAAAGGAATCCGGTCATAGAATATCTGTATAGACAATTCGCAGCAGGACTTTTTACCATGAAATCCAGGATTGGCTATACCCTGACTGAATTTGGAAATATACCTGTATTTTGCTGCTGCTTTGCATATAGGAGACTGCTTGCAGTCTCTGTACATAGTGAAATTGTGAGAAAAAGTAGTTCCTTTCTGAGGTTTTGGATAATTTAAAACAGATAACAATGCAGAAAGGCGGTTTATGTATGCAAAAAAACAGCAATGTGACATATATGCTTCGGTGCAGCGACGGAACCCTGTACACAGGGTGGACAAACAATATTGAGAAACGGCTCAAAGCCCATAATGAAGGAAAAGGCGGAAAGTATACCAGAACGCGCATACCTGTGGAACTGGTATACTTAGAAGAATATGACACCAGGCAGGAGGCAATGAGCCGGGAGGTTCAGATCAAGCGGCTTACAAGAAGAGATAAAGAAGAACTGATACGCAAAAAAGCAGAGAACCGTTCTGATTACTCAGGTTGTAAAACCGTTCCTTAGATAATCGGCGCGAACCGTTTATAACAGCGGCATATTTGCCACAAAACAGTACATCATAATAAAATGGCAGATACTTCCGCCCATGACAAAGAGATGAAAAATTTCATGAGAGCCAAAGTTTTTGTGCCTGGAGTTAAAAATGGGCAGTTTCAGTGCGTAAATCACACCGCCGATGGTGTAAATAATACCGCCGCCAAGCAGCCACAGAAAAGCCTGACGGGACAGGGAATTGATAATTTGCGTAAAAGCAAGAACACATACCCAGCCCATAGCAATATATAATATGGAAGAAAACCATTTGGGACAAGTGATCCAGAACGCTTTTACCAGGATTCCCACAAGCGCGATGCCCCATACCAGAGCCAGAAGACTGTAACCGACCCTGCCGTTCAGAACGATTACGCATACGGGCGTATAAGTTCCGGCAATTAATATAAAAATCATAATATGATCCAGTTTACGAAGGATGCAGTTGATTTTTTTCGAAAGATCCAGCGCATGATAAGTGGCGCTGGCGCCGTAGAGCAGAATCATACTGAGAATAAAAACGGCAAGAGAAATCACATGCACATTGTCAGGATTGAGGGAGGCGCGAATCAGCAGAGGCGTTGCTGCAAACAGAGCCATCAGCATTCCAATAAAGTGTGTAATAGAGCTTCCGGGATCTTTTAACTTAAATTTCATCAAATCATCTCCTTATGTTGAAAAATTATTTGTTCAATGGTAAGTATATGTAAAGTATTAAAAAATATTTCATGTAGTTTTTAAAACTATATATTTTATTATCTAATACTATACTAATTAGAAAATAAAGTCAATACTATTTCAAAAGTTTTCAAATGCGCATCCTGCAAAGTCTCTGTTGGATTTTAACTGCCCAAGTATTTAATTGACATTTGTACATTTCTTTGCTATGATTAGCAACAGTGTTCAAATTAAGGCAATGAAAGGAAATATATGGAAACAGTAAGATTTGACGAATTAAATTTACATCCGAAAATATTAAAAGGGATTCAGGAAATGGGATTTGAGGAGGCTACCCCGATTCAGGGCAAGGCGATCCCGGTTGTAATGGAAGGCGTAGACGTAATTGGACAGGCACAGACGGGTACCGGTAAAACAGCCGCATTTGGAATCCCTCTTTTAATGAAGGCGGATCCTCATAATAAAAAGACCCAGTCAATTGTACTTTGTCCCACCAGGGAGCTGGCGATTCAGGTGGCGGAAGAGATCCGTAATCTGGCTAAATATATGCATGGCATTAAAGTGCTTCCAGTGTATGGAGGGCAGGATATTGTCAAACAGATTCGCTCTCTGAAGGGCGGCGCCCAGATTATTATCGGGACGCCGGGACGTGTGATGGATCATTTGAGAAGAAAAACGATCCGTTGCGATTATGTGAATACCATTGTTCTGGACGAGGCAGACGAGATGCTGAATATGGGATTCCGGGAGGATATTGAGACGGTGCTCGAATATATTCCGGAGGAACGGCAGACGGTGCTGTTTTCCGCCACCATGCCCAAACCTATTTTAGAAATTACCAGGAAGTATCAGAAGAACGCCGTTACCATCAAGGTTGTGAAAAAAGAACTGACAGTGCCCAACATCGAGCAGTACTATTATGATGTAAAGCGCAAGGACAAGGTGGAAGTATTAAGCCGCCTTTTGGATGTGTATGATCCCAAGCTTTCTCTGGTATTCTGCAATACGAAGCGGATGGTGGATGAATTGTCCGGCGCTCTTCAGGGCAGAGGTTACTTCGCAGAAGGACTTCACGGGGATATGAAGCAGGCGCAGCGCGACCGGGTAATGAACAAGTTCCGCAATGGCAAGGCGGAGATACTGGTGGCTACCGATGTGGCGGCGCGCGGAATAGACGTGGACGATGTGGAGGCGGTATTTAACTTTGATCTGCCTCAGGATGACGAATATTATGTACACCGCATTGGCAGAACCGGGCGCGCCGGCAGAACCGGACGTTCCTTTACCTTTGTAAAAGGCAAGGAAGTATATAAATTAAAAGATATCCAGCGATACTGTAAGACAAAAATCCTTGCACAGAAAATTCCCAGTATGGAAGATGTGGCGCAGGTGAAGCTGGAAAAAATTATGGACCATATTGGAACGGTAATTGAAGAAGAGGATTTGACGGCAATGGTGAATATGGTTGAGCGTCAGGTTAATGAATCTGATTATACGGCCATGGATATTGCGGCTGCATTTTTGAAGCTTGCCATGGGCGGGAGTGAAGAAAGCCAGAGAGCCGCTATGGAAGGGTTTGAATTTGGAGATACCGGCGCAGAAGAAGGAATGGTGCGCCTGTTTATCAATATCGGCAAAAAGCAGCATGTGAAACCAGGCGATATTTTAGGCGCGATCGCAGGAGAGACCGGAATGCCGGGCGATCTGGTGGGAGCCATAGATATGTATGATAAATATACGTTTGTGGAAGTTCCCAGGGAGTACGGGAAAGAAGTGCTTCTGGCAATGACCAGCGCAAAAATTAAGGGAAAAAGCATAAATATAGAGCCGGCAAATCAGAAATAGGACAAGTGGATCTGACGGTTATTCTGTCAGGTCCGCTTTGCTGTTTTTTGTATTACAGAAAACTGATAGATATATAAAAAACACAAGGCATTGCAGGAAAGGAACATGGACAATGGGAAACGTCATAGAAATTCAAAATCTGACGAAAAATTACGGAAAGCACAGGGGAGTGTCTGACGTAAGTTTTCAGGTGCGGGAAGGAGATATTTTCGGCTTCCTGGGTCCCAATGGCGCAGGCAAATCTACCACGATTCGCGCTATGCTGGGACTGATACAGTTTCAGGAAGGAAGCATACATATTTTTGGAAAAGATATCAGAAAAAACAGGGAACTTATCATGCGTGATATAGGATATATGCCCTCAGAAACCATGTTTTATCCGACCATGAAAGTAAAAGACCTGATCCGGATGGCGGCTGATGTGCGCAAAAAAGACTGCAGCAAAGAAGCGCAGAAGTTGTGTGAACGTCTGCAAGTGGATGTCAATAAGCGGATTTGTGATTTATCTTTAGGTAATCGTAAAAAAGCAGGCATAATCATTGCCATGCAGCACAGGCCCAGACTGTTTGTGTTTGACGAACCGACCAGCGGACTGGACCCCCTGATGCAGACAGAATTTTTCAAACTGATTCAGGAGTACGTGAAGGAAGGGGCAACCTGTCTGCTGTCAACCCATGTTCTCTCAGAGATCAAAAGATACTGCCAGAATGCAGCCATTATGAAAGAAGGAACGCTTCAGCGCGTGGACAGTGTGGAACATCTCACGAGATCAAATGCAAAGAAGATTCAGCTTGTGCGGGACGGGAAACAGGAACATTACATTTACAAAGGAGATTTGAAGAAATTACTGCAGGAACTGGCGCAGGAAAATATTACAGATCTTTTAATTGAAGAACCGTCTTTGGATGAGATTTTCCTGCATTATTATCAGGAAAACGAAGCATTAACAAAGGAATAGGAGGTTTGCAATGTTTACAATTTTTAAACATGAAATGAAAACATACAGGAAAAGCCTGCTAATCTGGTCGCTCTGCGTGGGAGGTATGGGAATGGCGTGCATTCTGCTTTTTTCCAGTATGCAGGACAGCATGGCGGGAATGGCAGAAGAATTTGCTTCTATGGGCGGATTTTCGGAAGCCTTTGGCATAAATCAGTTAAACATCGGCACGCTGCCGGGTTTTTATGCAATGGAAGTAGGGAATATCCACACATTAGGCGGAGCAATGTTTGCCGCTATAATCAGTACCAATATGCTCTCAAAAGAAGAAGACGGGCATACGGGTGAGTTTTTGTTTACATTGTCCTTACAGAGAGGAAAAGTGGTATTGGCAAAATGGGCGGCTGTTTTTGTACATATTGTACTCATGAATCTGTTCTGCGTGGCGTTTTATAGTGTGGGAATCGTGATTTTAGGGGAAGAAATGCCGCTCAGAGAATTTTTCCTTTATCATGCAATGCAGCTTTTGATGCAGTTGGAAATTGCCGGGATTTGTTTTGCGTTTTCCGCCTTTCAGAGAAAAAATAAATTAGGGCTTGGACTGGGCGTGGTATTGGTTCTGTATGCTTACGATTTAATTGCCAGAGTTATTCCGGATTTATCCGATTACAAATTCGTCAGTCCGTTCTCTTATGCAAATGCCCCCGATTTATTTTGTACGGGAGAGGTGTCCGCGGGAGCGGCGGTTCTGGGAGCAGGTCTTCTGATTGCGGGAGTTTGCACGGCATATATTGTGTATGTCAGAAAAGATCTGGCTTCATAGGATCACAGGGGCAAACGCTCTCTGAGTGAGAATTTTTTCTAAGAATGCACAGTATCTTAAAATTACAATATATTATCATAGAAACCTTTTGGGCTTGATGAATATAAGGAGATACAGTGTATGGGAGAAAAAGAACATCTTTTCATAAATAATTGCAGTTTTGCGGGAATAAAACCTATAATGATGGATTTGCCTTATCCGCCGCTCCAGGTGCGCGAGAAAAATCTGGCATACGCCAATCTGCTCAGTATGGATTACTGCGGGTCGGTATCAGAATTATCCGCAATCACCCAGTATATTAATAATGAAAACCGTATTTCTGATGAGAACTGTCCTCTGGCAAAAACGCTTCTTGGAATTGCTGTGGCGGAGATGATGCATTTGCAGAAGCTGGGACAATTGATTCAACTGTTAGGAGGAAAAGTCGATTTTGTTGCCAAATCCTGCGACGGCAGACGGAAAATGTGGACGCCGGAGTGTCTGAACATTCCGGAGCAGACCAGAAATATGCTGCTTGCGGATATAGAATCGGAGAAGGCGGCGATCAACCAGTATAAAGCGCATATCAAGAGGATAAAAGACGATTGTGTCAACGCCGTGCTGTTCAGAATTATCCGGGACGAAGAATATCATATTATGATACTGCAGGCTTTATTGTAAGCCCGGCGCATATAATTGTCAGTATCCCGGCATTTGCGACGCTGCGGCAGTAACATGTACCGGGGCTGTCGCACTAAGCAAAACATATACAAAATATGGTTAGAAGAATGATTCAAATCAACTATATCTTGTATTATTTTTCTTAATGCGACAGCCCTGGCAAAATCTTACAGGCGCTTAAAAGCCCGCCATCATCAGAGCCATGAGCTGATCCCGGCGTACGGCGTCCTGTGATCCTTTTACAGCAGAAGCTTTGCTTTCAAGCTCTGTTTTGCTTGTAAAGGCATACATAAGTTTTTCTTTGAATTCTTTTTCTTCCCGGGCCGCTTTCTCAGACCGTCTCTCGGCATTCGCCTGAATCTGAAGTTTCAAAGCGTGTTCCATGGAATCTAATACCTGTCTGATATCTGTCGCCATATCTGTTTCCCCGCATTCTGTTGTAAATTATAATATTACTCCGGCGGTTAAATATTACAGTTTTTACTTGTCTGAATTTCCATCTGCCGTGTTGTCATCAATCGTTGTACCTCTCGTTACAACTCATTTTTCCGCCTTGCAGATGAAAATTTATCCTGCGTAAAATTCTGCGATATGTAACCACCTGAGTAATAATTCTATCGGCTATTTTACGATTACAGTACAGTCAAAAATAAAAATTTTCGCGGCGTTTTTTGAAACGTTTGCTTCCGCAGATCTGTGCGGGACAGCCCATATGCAAATAAAAAGGGAATGAACCATCTCTGATTCATTCCCGTATCGTTTAAAATCCTTTAAAATCCGGCGTTCTGATTAGCCAAAGTATCTCTTTAACAAGCCTTCAAAAGCTTTTCCATGTCTTGCCTCATCTCTTGCCATTTCATGTACGGTATCATGGATTGCATCCAGATTTGCAGCCTTTGCGCGTTTTGCAAGGTCAAATTTACCAGCAGTCGCGCCGTTCTCAGCTTCTACACGCATTTCCAGATTCTTCTTGGTGCTGTCAGTAACAACCTCGCCCAGTAACTCAGCAAATTTTGCCGCATGTTCTGCTTCTTCATAAGCAGCTTTTTCCCAATATAATCCGATTTCAGGATAACCTTCTCTGTGAGCAACTCTTGCCATTGCAAGGTACATGCCGACTTCTGAACATTCTCCGTTGAAGTTTGCTCTTAAATCTTCTATAATATCCTCGGAAACGCCCTGTGCTACGCCTACCACATGCTCGGCAGCCCATGTCTTCTCTCCGCTCTGCTCTGTGAACTTGGAAGCCGGTGCATTACACTGCGGACATTTCTCCGGCGCTGCATCTCCTTCATAAACATAACCGCATACATTACATACAAATTTTTTCATTCTTTTGTCTTCCTTTCTTTTATATGAATTTTAAATTTATTCTGTGGTAATAACAGTAATTATTACTGTTATTAAAATATCACATCTTTCTGTGAATGTCAATATTATTTTTGATTTTCTTTGCTCAGACATTCCGGGCATTTTCCTAAGAAATAAGTGACATGCCCTGAAATCTCACCTTTGAACTGCATTCTTGCAAGGGCGTTGATGTGATCTATATTTTCCATATTAAGATCCAGGACACCGCCGCATTCTGTGCAGAGTACATGGTAATGAGGCGCTGTATTTCCATCAAAACGGTCGGGTCCCGTGCCGGTAGAGAGCTTGCGGATTTCTCCGTGGTCTGACAGCAGAGACAGATTCCGGTAAACGGTTCCCAGGCTGATATTTGGAAATTCCTTTTTTACATTGAGATATACAGTTTCTGCGGTGGGATGGTCAAAGCGGTTTGTCAGAAATTCTTTGATGCATTCTCTCTGACGGCTGTGCTTAGTCAATGATATTCCCTCCATTTAGATAATAGTAATTATTATTGTTTACAAGATAAATATAATCCCTCTGCACGAATATGTCAAGTGCAAAGGGACTGGTAAATTCTTACAGTCAGTTTCCCGCGGTGAAATGACAGGAAACGAACCGTCAATATGAAACTGCAATTTAATTCCGAGCGCTCTGCTTTGAATCCTGACCATGGACGTTACTCTTACAGTTAGCTCGGCTCAGGCGACCTTACGGCACATGAAAGGTTCTGCTTAGTGCTGCTTTGTTCCCAACCTGACACGGTTCACAGATTTCCATTGCGTAAGACCCAAACGTCGTCACCACTTATAAAAGGCAGCCCCACAGTCACAAACCCGGGGCAGAGCATCACCCCAACTATAGCGGATTGTTGGTACAGGGCACCGCTGCCGCCCCGGCTGCTCGGAGATTTAAGTATAGCGTGTTTCCGGAAAAAAGTCAACATCCCGCAGGGTCTTTTAAGTATTTTCTTTTTGCAGCCGTTTTCTTTCACGCAGATTTTTAAAAAACTCGCTGAGCATCTGTGAACATTCGTCTTCCAGCACGCCCTGTTCCAGAAGAACCTGATGGTTGAACGCGGAAAACTGCAGCAAATTCAGCACAGAGCCAGCGCAGCCCGCTTTGGGATTCATACTGCCCATAACCACTTTGTCGATCCTGGCCTGAACGATGGCTCCGGCGCACATCTGGCAAGGCTCTAAGGTCACATACATGGTGCAGCCTTCCAGTCTCCAGTCCCCCAGTTTTTTGCTGGCTTTCTTTATGGCGGAAAGCTCTGCATGGGCAAGCGTATTCTTATCCGTATTTCTTCTGTTATATCCCCGCGCAATAATTTTATCTTCATATACAATAACGCAGCCGATGGGAACCTCCTGGATTTTGGCTGCTTTGCGTGCCTGGCGGATGGCCTCGCGCATAAATTTTTCCTGTTGCTCCATATACACTCCTGTTCATTTTATGATAAAATAAGATTTGAGCATTAGTTTAAATCAAATCAGAGGATTATGCAAATGAAAATGAATTATGAAACCTCCCGGCTTGTTTTAAAGGTTCTGCCGGATACTGCGGCCAGGCAGGTACTGCAGTTTTATCTGGATAATCAGGATATTTTTGAACGCTATGAGATAGACCGTCCAATAAATTTTTACACCGAGAATTATCAGAAATCTTTATTGCATTGTGAATATAATCTGGCTGTGAAGCAGTCCTTTGTGCGCTTCTGGGTATTTGAGAAAGGGAAGGAAGAACAGGTTATTGGCACGGTATCGCTCCAGCATATCTGCTGGTCGCCTTATCTGTCCTGTGAATTGGGATATAAATTTGACCGGAGATACTGGGGGAAGGGATATGCAAAAGAGAGTATTTTAAAATGTATGGACATTGTCTTTAAAGAAATGCAGCTTCACCGGGTGGAAGCGCAGGTTCAGCCGGAAAACACCGCTTCCAGGAAATTATTGGAGGGACTGGGATTTGTAAAAGAGGGGAGAAAAAGACAGAGCGTAAAGCTGCATGGCGTCTGGAAAGACCATGAAGTATACGCTCTGCTGGCGGGAGAGAGGATGTAGATTTAAAATGAATCGGGAGTATGAGGAACGCTGAAGTTCTCAGTCAGGCGTTTTTTCCGAAGGCTGGGACAGCTCGTTGAGAAAGCGGTACCAGTACCCGAATTGTCCGGTGTTGATTTCAGAGGGCTTTTCACTTCGAAATTCCGGAAAACCAAAGAGCGCCGCCATTACCCGTTCCGGATTTTGAAATACGCCGGGAACACCGATAAACCATTTTTTTACGCCAAATTCCTCGGTCATACCCAGAATAATATAACGGTAATTAAAAAAGCCATGGAGCAGAAAGCTGTTGTTTCCAAAATACCAGAATTGCCTGGGAAGCTGGCGGATATCTTTCAACTCCAGTCTCACACAGAGCGTATGTTCATCGCCGGAAAATGGAGTCATTACCGGAAAATTTTCCAGAATGAAACGCCAGCGCAGATGCCAGTCCTCCGGGGTCTCGGACTTGGAATGCCCGGAGTCTGCCTCCTGCCGCGGAGCATGGTTTGTCTGGGCAGGCCGGGGTTTTTTACCCACGGTATGAAATCCGGCAGTTCTGCGTTCTGGAAGAGGAAGAGCCTCGACGGCTTTTAAAGCATCCCTTGTTTTCGCAGTTGTTTTTGGCGCGGGGGTTTCCGCCGCGTGTAAAGGTTCTTCGCTTTGGGGCGGAGATGGTTCCCCGGACTGAGAATGCATGGGATTGTCAGCCAGATCAGAAACATCCGCTGTCGCTGTCTCAGGCGTATCTTGCGCTGTTTGAGAGGATTCTGGTACCGGTATCTCAGAGGTATTTTGCGGTAAAAAGGAAGTTTCCGCCGCCTGTGCTTCAGAAGTATGTTCTGTTACAGGGGAAGCGTTCGCCGCCTGTGTTTCAGAATTGTTTTGCGGCTGTGGAGATATTGCTTCCCTGGCCGAATCAGAAGAATCTGTTTCCGACAACTCAGATTTGTCATCATCGGACAAAACGGCAAGATCCACAAATGATTCGCGTTTAAATTCATCGTCGTCCCATTGGCTTACCAGCATGGTCCGCTCGGAAAGAGGTATGTAGATTCCTTTTACATCATCCAGGAGATATCCGCTGTTTTCGATGTCTTCAGGGTTGAGAATGGTCTTAAATTCTCCGCTTCCCCGGTTTAAGGTAAATTTTCCGAGGGAAATGCCGATTAGCTGCGGGCCTTTTTGGACATAAAAATACACCTGGACAGGAGAAAGGCTGTACCCGGTGTTTTTCATATGTACTTCAAAGAGACAGCGCTGATCTCTTTTTTCTGCTTTTGCAAATCCAATATTTCTGCTTTTGATTCCCTGTTCATATAAATAGAGGTATGTGATCATTCGATGAAATTCAGACATGTTACATACTCCCGGAAAGCTTTTTACATGATTATGCTGCAGCATGGGAAAATATAACTAATGATGTCCGGTGATGGCAAGCGCCAGGTCAGAACCAAAAGAAGACATGTTGGCGGGCACCCAGGTTTTATTCTGTATCACACATTCTACGGTAATGTCCGTGGTATCTGTGGAGGGGGTCACGTTACGGTAAGCGGCGATCAGATTGCGGGTATAAGCATTCATAAGGAATACCTGCTGTTCCGTTGGATCTGTGAACGCCAGCCGGAGCGCTTCTTCTCTGGCATCGTAAAAAGCGTCGGCGTCCAGCGCGGATTCCTTAAAATACGTAGTGTGAACCACAACCGTGGCCGTTCCGTCAGTCTCCTCAGTTACTTCCGCTGAGGCGCTCATTTCGGCAAGCGCTTCTTTTCTGGCGGCGCAGAGTTCATCCAGTGTGTCGTCGTCGATTTCCTGCCCGCTGTCGGAGAAATTGGCGCGAATCATTTCTCTGAGCGAATCATCATAGGTCTTTTGTGCAGAGGCAATGTCTTCATCGGTCATTCCCAGAGAAGAAATTGCTCTGGTATCTCCCAGAATATATAAATCATAAATTGCTTTTATAGAATCAGCAGCGTTTGTGTTCGGTTTGTTACACCCGGCAAACATTGCCATGCACAGGCAAAAATATAGTGAAAGAGGCAACAGATTTTTCATATATAAAGCAAACCTTTCTTACAATTATTATTCGGAAGATTATATGTTGTGGGAAAAAGAATATTCAGAAACGGAGGAGGGGGGATTTGAACCCCCGCGCCGGGATTACCGACCTACTGGTGTTCGAAGCCAGACCCTTCAGCCACTTGGGTACTCCTCCAGATATGCCTGCTACATAAGTATAACAAATATTTTGAAAAATGCAAATGAAAAATCTTGTGAATAGTAAAAATATGGGATATAATTATTTTATCGTAGTAAAAATAAAGCAAAAGCAAAGGATGTGAAATTATGAAACGTATTGGAATGTTGACTAGCGGCGGAGACTGCCAGGCATTGAACGCTGCAATGCGCGGCGTTGTCAAGGGGTTAAGTAAAAACGTGGAAGAATTAGAGGTATATGGTTTTTACGAAGGCTATAAGGGCCTGATTTATGGAAATTACCGTTTACTTACATCAGAAGATTTTTCCGGAATCCTTACAAAAGGCGGCACCATTCTGGGTACCTCAAGGCAGCCGTTTAAGCTGATGCGTGTGCCGGATGAGAACGGTCTGGACAAAGTAGAGGCAATGAAGCAGACATATTATAAGCTCTGCCTGGATTGTATTGTTATTCTGGGAGGAAACGGCACCCAGAAGACCGCCAATCTTCTCCGTGAAGAAGGACTGAATGTAATCCATCTGCCGAAGACGATTGACAACGATATTTACGGCACCGATGTCACCTTTGGCTTCCAGAGCGCAATCAATATCGCTACAGAGGCCATTGACTGTATTCACACGACGGCTGCTTCCCATAATCGTGTATTTATCGTAGAAGTTATGGGGCATAAGGTAGGCTGGCTGACATTGTATGCGGGAATTGCAGGCGGTGCGGATATCATTCTGCTGCCGGAGATTCCATACGACATCAACAAAGTAGTAAAAGCTCTTGAATCAAGAAGCAGGGCCGGAAAAGGATTTACGATCCTTGCGGTGGCTGAAGGCGCTATTTCCAAAGAAGACGCTGCGCTCAGCAAAAAAGAATTAAAAGAAAAGAAGAAAAATTACAAGTATCCGTCTGTGTCTTATGAGGTTGCAGAACGGATTCAGAAAAAGACAGGCTGCGAGGTACGTGTGACGGTTCCCGGACATACGCAGCGAGGCGGAAGTCCCTGTCCATATGACCGCGTACTTTGTACCAGACTGGGCGCTGCTGCAGCAGACCTGATCCTGAAAGGAGACTACGGTTATATGGTTGCCATGATTAATGGAAATACCAAGAAAGTGCCTCTGGCAGACGTGGCAGGAAAGCTTAAGACAGTAGAACCAGATTCTAAGATTATTAAGGAAGCCAAGCTGATGGGCATTAGCTTCGGAGATTAAATATGTCGTATACTGCGTTATACCGTAAGTTCCGTCCTCAGGAATTTGAGGATGTCAGAGGGCAGGAACATATTGTCACTACGCTGAAAAATCAGATAAAAGCAGACAGAGTGGGACATGCATATTTGTTCTGCGGGACAAGGGGAACAGGAAAAACGACCATCGCCAAGATTTTTGCAAAGGCTGTGAACTGTGAACATCCCGCAGACGGCAGTCCCTGCGGGAACTGCCCTTCCTGTAAGGCGATTGCAGCGGGCAGTTCCATGAATGTGATAGAAATAGATGCCGCCTCCAATAACGGTGTGGATAATATCCGGGACATCCGTGAGGAGGTGGCATATTCACCAACAGAGGGCAAATACAAAGTCTACATCATCGACGAGGTTCATATGCTTTCCATGGGAGCTTTTAATGCGTTGCTGAAAACTTTGGAGGAGCCCCCTTCTTATGTAATCTTTATTCTTGCCACTACAGAAGCTCAAAAGATTCCGGTAACGATCCTTTCGCGCTGCCAGAGATATGATTTCAGGCGAATTACCATAGAGACGATCTCCGGACGGCTGACAGAACTGATGGAGCAGGAGCAGGTACAGGTGGAACCGAAAGCGATCCGCTATATTGCCAAAACAGCAGACGGCTCTATGCGGGACGCGTTAAGCCTGCTGGACCAGTGCATTGCGTTTTATCTGGGGCAGAGCCTCACTTACGACCACGTATTGGAAGTACTGGGAGCAGTCGATACAGAGGTTTTTTCTGTTATGCTGCGAAAAATTATACAAAAAGATATTACAGGCGCAGTGCTGCAATTGGAAGAACTGATTGTCCAGGGGCGGGAACCAGGGCAGTTTGTAACAGATTTCACCTGGTATCTGAGAAATTTGCTTTTATTGCAGAGTTCTGATAATATGGAAGACGTGTTGGATATTTCCGGAGAGAATCTTGCATTATTAAAAGAAGAAGCCGATCTGGTGGAAACGATACAGCTTATGCGCTATATTCGGGTATTTTCGGAGTTGTCTAATCAGATTCGGTTTGCCGCACAGAAACGGGTGCTGATAGAAATTGCCCTGATTAAGCTGTGCAAACCGGAAATGGAACGGGATTACGATTCTCTGGTTCTTCGGATTGCTCAACTGGAGAAAAAACTGGAAGAAGGAGTTTTTTCCGGTTATCCAGATAAGCAGGCGGGAAGTCCTTCGTCTGCTCATAAAGAAGTTAACGCTGCCAATAGTGATACGGCAAAGACCAAACAATCAAAGCCTGAGTTACCCAGGGCAGTTCTGGAGGATTTGCAGATGGTGGCGGACAACTGGCGTTCCATTGTAGAAGAGCTTTCCGGGGGATTGAAAAATTATCTCAAACGGGCGCGGCCCGCCATAACAGAGAGCGGACAGATTCTGCTTGTTCTGGAGGACGAGGTGGCGGAGGCTTTTGTGAACACAGAAGAACACCAGCAGGAACTCAAGGCTGCAATGGCCGGGAAAACGGGTAAGGAAATTCCGGTCAAAATCGTATTAAATGAAACCAGCCGTCCCTTTGAAGAGTCCTGTCTGGACCTTGAGCAAGTTATTAATATGGAAATCACAATTGAAGATCAGGAGGAAACGTAAATGGCAAAACGCGGCGGATTTCCGGGAGGCATGCCCGGCAATATGAACAATCTGATGAAACAGGCGCAGAAAATGCAGAAGCAGATGGAGGAAGCGACCAAAGAACTGGAAGAAAAGGAAATTACTGCATCTGCCGGAGGCGGAGCGGTAGAAGTTACCATTTCTGGTAAAAAAGAAGTGACAAAAGTCAAATTGGCGGAGGAAGTCGTTGATCCGGATGATATAGAAATGCTGGAGGATCTGATTATGGCGGCGACAAATGAAGCGCTGCGCCAGATCGAAGAGGCGTCCCAGCAGTCCATGTCTAAAATTACCGGAGGATTGGGAGCAGGTTTTCCCTTTTAGCAGATTTTGAATCAATGATCAGATCGTGAATGCCAGGAGGAATGATGGATTATTACAGCAGACAAATAAGCAAACTCATAGAAGAATTGTCTTCTTTGCCTGGAATTGGAAGCAAGTCGGCGCAGCGGCTTGCTTTTCATATTTTGAATATGCCAATTGAACATGTGGAACAGTTATCTTCCACGATTCTGGAAGCAAGAGAAAAAGTAAGATATTGCCAGTCCTGTTATACGCTGACCGATGATGCATTGTGCCCGATCTGCAAAAATGCAAACCGCGACCATAAAACGATTATGGTGGTGGAAAACTCACGGGATCTGGCAGCATACGAAAAAACGAATAAATACGAAGGCGTATATCATGTTCTGCATGGGGCAATTTCTCCTATGCTGGGAATCGGACCGGGCGATATTAAGTTAAAAGAGCTGATGCAGAGACTGCAGGAGGATGTGGATGAGGTCATTATTGCAACGAATTCCAGTCTGGAAGGAGAGACTACGGCAATGTATATCAGCAAACTTATTAAACCTATAGGAATCACCGTATCCCGGATTGCCAGCGGGGTGCCGGTAGGCGGAGACTTAGAGTATATAGATGAAATGACATTGCTGCGGGCTTTGGAGGGAAGAACAGAGCTGTAACTTGCCTGAAACAGCAGGATTTTGCGGATTTTCGTCGATAAGTTTTTTAGAAGCATGACAGGAATTTCCAAAATATGCAAATCATGTATGCTACCATTGGAAAAAAGAGGTGACAGCATGATTGAAATAATTTGTAAAGAAGAACAGGCAAAAGAAGATCAGAACAGGAAAGAGGGAACGGTTTCTCTGCCCAAAAACATCCGGCAGGAAGGAAGCCCCAGAGGAAGACATAAGATTTATCTGGAAGATTATGTATATACCTTTTTGAAAAATATGGCAAAGAGCCAGGAAAATTGTGCTGCTGTTTTTTTGGGAAAGAGCCAGGTGGAAAAAGATATCCGCTATACGTTTATCAGTGGACTGGTGGAATGCAGCGCGGCAGTTTTCCAGTGGGACACGATATGTTTGGACGATAGCTTTTGGGATTATATTTATAAAGAAGAAAAACAATATTTTCCGGAATTGCAGATTGTAGGCTGGTTTCTGGGAAAAGCCGGGCAGATTATGGAACTGCCGCCTGCGGCGGAAGCGGCGCATCGCAAATATTTTTCGGGAAGGGACAAGCTCCTTATGCTGATGGATATTCTGGAAGAGGAAGAATGTTTCTTTGTTTATGAACAGGGCTATCTGCAGAAGAGAGAAGGCTATTACATATATTACGAGAAGAATCTTGCCATGCAGGAGTATATGATTTGTAAGCGGGAAGAAGAGCAGAAGCTTCTCGAAGAACAGAAAGCAGCGAAAGTTATGGAAGAGATGCCTCAAATGCAGGCGGATTCCGCAGAAGAAGAACAGCAGGAAGGTTCGGAAGAAGAATTTATCTTAGATCTGGAAGATTTGGATGAGAAGAAAGAAACATCCAGAAAGACGGATCACGAGGCCCGCGCTATGATCGAGCAAATGCGGAAACAGGAGAAAAAGGCAGAGCGGAAAATGAAAGAAGGACTGGTCCGGCAAAAGAAACATTCTCAGGATAAAATTTTTGCCAAGAGCAATCTGGAAGAGCCTAAAAGCAAGGCGGAGGAGGCTCTGGAAGCTTACCGCAAAACCATTTTAGAGAGGCAGAGCAAAAACAGGGAACCGCAAAACCGCAGATTTTTGTATACTGCTTCCTCTTTTTTTCTGGTAGTAATCAGCGTGATTGGTATTACCACGATTAACAATTACCGCAAAATGCAGAAAGTGGAAGAAGTTCTCCGTGTGATGAATCCCGAAGATTCTGTTCCGGAAGACAGAAATAGCCAGGAAGACCAGGAACTGGTTGTAAGAAGCGTTGAGTCTCAGATTTCTCCGTTAGACGAAACACAGTCTTTGCAGCAGAATGATCGCCAGAAAAAAGAAAATACGGCCGCTTCTGAGGGAAATAGCGGATCAAAGACAGGCAAAGACAAGAAGCGCGCAGATGAAACAGCCGAAGAACAGCCGCAGCATACAGAGGCTCAGGATGACAAAGAAGGCGCGGATGCAAAGGCGGAGGAACCGCAAACAGAAACCGGCGGGACGGAGAATGAAAAAGAGAACGATACGTCATCAGATACCGCTTCAGGAGAAGCTGAGGCAGAAGCGAAAGAGAATGAAACGAAAGAAAATGAAACAAAAGAAACAGCAGGACAAATTGGCGAGCCGCGTTATTATGTTGTGCAGCAGGGTGATACACTGAGTACCATCTGTGATAATGTCTACAAAAATAAAAATATGATACAGACGTTAAAAGAATTGAATGGCATTGAGGATGGAGATAAGATTTTTATAGGACAGCGTCTGCTGCTTCCATAAAATAATTTAATGCACAGAATGCCGGAGTATGCTATACTGATGTTTGGAGGTGCGATTTTGGACGATAAAGCATACCGGGTGGTAAAATCATCAGATATAAATGAAATGAATAGAAAAATCCACAGGCACCGCAGGAAGATTCTGCTTCTGACGGCGCTTGTGGTTCTTTTGATCTTAGGGACTGTCATGGGAAGTTATACTTATATACAGACCAGGAGTTATACAGATTATGAGATTTTGAGTTCTGCAGAGCGGAAAGATTCCGAGGGAACGCTCTTTACTTCATTCAATGAAAATATGATCAAATACAGCAAAGACGGCGCGTCCTGCCTGGATTCTGATAATCGTATGATCTGGAGTCAGACATATGAGATGCAGTCGCCTATGGTTGATACCTGTGAAGGTTATGCCGTGATTGCCGACAAAAAAGGGGAACGGGTTTATATCATGGATACCAAAGGCCCTTGTGGAGAAATCAAAACCACAATGCCTGTGCAGCGGGTGCAGGTGGCAAATCAGGGAGAAGTGGCAGTGCTGATGGAAGAGAACGGAACGGGATATATTCATGTATATAACAGGGAAGGTAAATTTCTTGCAGAAGGCGAATTACATACGGAAAATACAGGTTATCCGGTCGATATCAGCGTATCTCATGATGGCAGAAAGCTTGCGGTTTCACTGCTGGATGTCAATGATGGGAATGTAAAGACGACGATCATCTTTTATAATTTTGGTTCGGCGGGGCAGGACGAAATAGACAATATTGTCTGTCAGTTTTCTTACGCGGACATGATATTTCCCAAAGTGGAATTTCTCACCAACGACGTGATGGCGGCTTTTGCAAATGGCAAAATAGTAATTTTTGAGGGAGAGCAAAAACCGCAAAAGAAAACAGAAATCTCCTTGGACCAGGAAATGCGCAGTATTTTTTATAACGAAGCATACGTGGGGGTTGTGTTTGAAAATCAGAACAAAGAAGAGTCGTATAAATTGCAGGTGTTCGATTTAAAAGGAACCGAAGTTTTAACAAAGGATTTTGATCTGAAATATCAGGAAATTGAATTTCTGGCAAATGACGAGGTATGCGTGCGCGCAGATTCGGAGTGTATCATTTATACGCTGCATGGGATCGAAAAATTTCTCGCCAATTTTAAGAAAAATATCTGGAAAATAATGTCGGCTGACGGAATGAAGAATTATGTATTCTGGGCAGAAGGTGAGACGCAGAAGATCAGACTGAAATAGGAGTGAACAACATGGATATGCTATTTGTGGCAGTGCTGGTGATCCTGGCGGGATTTGGACTGCATGGATATTTACGGGGCATGGTGCGGGTACTGTTTTCCCTCGTGGCAGTTTTTTTGACGATAGGGCTTGCCACGGCGTTTACACCCTGCACGGCAGAATTTTTGAGAGAAAAGACGCCTGTCTATCATATTATTCAGGAAAAATGCACAGAATATATACAGGAGTGGACCGTACAGAACGGGAAGGAAAGTGAAAATACGGATGCCCAGCCTGAGGAGCCTGTCATTTTTGGTCAGAAAATTCCCAGAGAAATGCAGGATTTTTTTGAAGCCGGCGCGGCAGAATCTGCAGGCCAGTTATTGGAGAATACCGGTATTTATGAGAAGCTGGGCGATTTTGTGGCAGAGCAGGTTTTGCAGCGGGCGGCGTGGACGCTTTCATTTTTTATTACTTTAATTGTTATGATTGTTTTAGTGCGCGTCCTGGATCTGATTGCAAAACTTCCGGTTTTGGAAAGTATCAATCATATAGGAGGACTTGCGATCGGTCTTCTTCAGGGGCTGATTGTCGTATGGATACTGTTTCTGGTTATTGTCTTGTGCCAGGGAAGCGACTGGGGAAGGCAGATGATGGAGACGATTCAGGAAAATAGTTTTCTGAGATTATTATATGATAATAATGTAATTGAGCAGTTTATTATGGGAATTTTCAAGTAGTCCGTCTATAAGAATGGCAGTGGCAGAAAAAGATGTAAAAATCTCCTGTAAAAAAATGTAAAAAAAGTATTGACAATTAAAAAAAGACATGCTAATATATAACTCGGTCGCGAGAGAGCGGCAAACAAAGAGTTTTGAAAAGAACTAAAAAAAGTGCTTGACAGCGAGAAACAACTGTGATAAGATATAGAAGTTGTCGCGCAAGAGAGCGGACAGGACCTTGATAACTGAACAGTGAAATAACCTTGAAAGATTCAAAAGAGTTTCCGCAAAAGCGGAGAAGCCGGTTAACCGGTTTTGAAATTCAAGAACAGCATAAAGATGCGACCTAAAAACAGTAAGCCAGAAAGACCTTTTGAGAAAAAGGACCTGGCAGGACAACACTTTATATGAGAGTTTGATCCTGGCTCAGGATGAACGCTGGCGGCGTGCTTAACACATGCAAGTCGAACGAAGCGCCTGCTTTGAATTCCTTCGGGAAGGAAAAGTTTGCGACTGAGTGGCGGACGGGTGAGTAACGCGTGGGCAACCTGCCCCGCACTGGGGGACAACAGCTGGAAACGGCTGCTAATACCGCATAAGCGCACAGCTTCGCATGAAGCAGTGTGAAAAACTCCGGTGGTGCGGGATGGACCCGCGTCTGATTAGCTGGTTGGCGGGGTAACGGCCCACCAAGGCGACGATCAGTAGCCGGCCTG
>CAJTDX010000020.1 GCA_910575155.1 Lachnospiraceae bacterium | reverse complement strand
AGAAGCAGGGACTGCATCCAAAACTGTCAATGCTAAAACCAGTGAACCTGCCATAAGGCGTTTCACTAATTGTGGTTTTTTCATAAATCATGTCCTCCTTTGACTTAATTTCTGTTACCACTATTCATCATATTCCCTGCATTTTAAATTGTCCAATGAAGATTACTTTTTCGACAAAGCCGAGCACAATTGCAAAGCAATATTTTACCTCTTGTGCGAGTGCGCATATTATTTTTATCTTATAGGAAAGATACTTTCACGTGTTAGCGTGACAAGGTCTTTCCTATAAGATAAGAAAAAAAGAGCTGCGCATCAGCAACTTCACTTGCTGACGCGACAGCCCTTCTGTGGTCTTTATACATGTGAATCTACAGCAATTCCTTTGATCTCTTCCTGCAGTAACTTTTGCTCTTCCAAAATCTGCCTGGTATTCCTCTCAATCTCCTGCTGTTGCTGCATAAGCCCTTCTGTATTAAGAAGCTCGCCTTTTAATAAACCTGCTTTGTTAGCGGCATTCTGTTTCGTCTCTTTCAGCTTCTCTTCCACTTCCTGCGCCTGCTTCTCCCGCTCCAAACGGGCAGCTTCGCGCTCTGCCTCTTCCTTTATATTTTCTTCCTTTTTATCCTTGGCTTCTTCAATGACCTCTTCGAAATCCTCGTCAATCTTATCAATTGCTTCGTCTTTGAGCATCCCGATAATCTCATCGCTGGATGCTTTTAAAGACTGTTCTGCATTCTTTGTAGCGTCTATCATGCCATGATGCTTGAGTTCTTCCTGTTTGATGGATCTGATTCCCGCCGTTGCGGAACTAATCACCAGATGCGCCTCATTATATTGTTTCTGCCATTCTCCTTCCTCTTCGCTGATCGCCTTTAACTGCGCCTGATAATCCTCATTTTCCTCATCCCCCTGGTACATCTCCGTAAGCTCTTCCTTCTGCTTACGGATTGCCGACAGTTCCCGGGACGCCTCCTCAGCGGCGCTCTTGCTCTCTTCGATACTATTCCTGCATTCGTTCTTGATATCATCCACAAGGCCGTCAGAAGCGAATTGTTTCTTAATAAAATCCATCGCCTCCTCTTTTGCCTTTTTCTTCTTCTCCTCGATCGGGTCCTGACAAAGATTCAGATCTGAAGCCTTCAGACTTCCATTCTTTATCTGTCCGCTCTTTTCCTGTTTCAGGCTTCCGTTTTTCTGTACCTGTTCCCTGGTTTTCTGTTCTGTAACAGTGTCCATACTCTGTATATTATTAATTTTCATAACCCTGCTCCTTTCTTCTGTCCTTTTTCGTCGCTTCTCTGATATTTTTATCGGCTCTCTGCCACCAGTTCCTAAGCGTTTTGCGCAAAAAGACATTTTCTTGCCGTAAATGGATACGCCCTTCAGACACTACACTAGCAATTAAATTATATAATCCGTCCCTCCATGAATCTCCCGGTCAAATTCTACCATGTCTGCAAGGCTTACTTTGTCCACCACGCTGTTGATTGCTTCGTAAAGCATTTTCCAGACGCGCAGCGTGGCGCACTCTCCCTGACGCGGACAATCATTAATCTCTCCGTCCAGACATGCCACAGGAGCCAGACTGCCCTCAATCTGCCGCAAAATCATTCCCACTGTATACTCCTGCGGCGTTTTGGCAAGCATATATCCGCCCCCGGGACCGCGCACACTCTTAACATAACCGCATTTTTGCAGCACAGAAATAATCTGTTCTAAGTATTTCACAGATATATCCTGCCTTTTCGCCGCATCACGCAGACGCACAACCTGTCCCTCCTCCAGAGCAAGATCCAGCATCAGCCGCAGTGCATAACGCCCTTTCGTAGAAATTTTCATATGTTTCTCCTCTTCTCATTCTCCTCTTTTTCCCGCTGTCTGGTAAGGTTTTTCTGGTAACTCATATGCGCAATAACCATCAGCGCAATTTTAAACAGCATGGCGTCTTCAAATGTACGAATATCCAATCCCAAAATCTTCTGAATCCGTTCCAGCCGATAAACCAGGGTATTACGATGAACATAAAGCTGCCTTGCCGTCTCTGAGATATTGAGGTTATTTTCAAAAAACTTATTGATGGTCACTGTGGTTTCCTCGTCAAAGATATCCGGTATTTTTCCACCGAACACTTCCCGGAGAAACATTTCACACAAATTGGCGGGAATCTGATAAATCAGACGACCGATTCCCAGCTTACTGTATGAAACGGTCTCGCTGTCCGCATAAAAAATCCTTCCTACCTCAAGCGCCATTTTTGCCTCCTGGTAGGAACGGGCAATATCCGGCAGCAGTTCCACACGATTCCCATAACCTGCCCGCACTTTTACCAGGGCTTCCGACTGCAGATTGTCCACCAGCATCTTTGCCAGCCTCTGCAGTTCTTCGTCCGATGAAATATCGCGAACGTCTTTGACCAGAATCACAGATCTCTCATCCACCTCTGTGACAAAATCTCTGGGAGAGGAGGCGAAGAGATTCCGAACTGTCTCTATGACTGTTCCGTCCTTCTCACCCGACACTTCAACCACAAAAACCACTCTCTCCGCCGCTTCAACGTGCAGCTTTTTCGCTTTATTGTACATGTCCACCACTAACATATTCCCCAATACAACGTTTTGAATGAAACTGTTGCGGTCAAACTGTTCCTGATATGCGCTGACCATGTTTCGTATCTGACACACGGCAAGTCGTCCGATCATATAGGCTTCCTCTCCGCCGGCATGTGCAAGCAGAATATACTCCAATTCTCCTTCAATCAACACCTTAAAAAAATGATAACCGGAAAGCATCTGACTCTCTGCCATGGAATCTGCAAACAAGCGGATGGCATCCTCCAAATCCTCCTCTAAATAATAAGTAGATGCCAGCAGTTTTCCTTTATCACTATAAAGTGCGAAGTCAACCCTGGTAATTTCCTTAATCTCTCCTAATGTAACCTGTAATTTATGATTTGATAACATAGCTGTCCCCCATTTCATAAAAATTAGTTTACTATAATAAAAAGGAAGCAACACATTTCTGCGCTACTTCCATTTCCTTGTGTCGTATTATCATCTTACTGAATTAGTGAGTAATTGTCAATTCTGTTTCTTTATCAAAAACATGAATTTTATCAATATCCATGGCCAGCTTAATGGAATCTCCCAGACGCGCCGCCGTTCTGGAATCTACCTTAGCGGTCATGTTCGCGCCGTTTACTGTATAATACAGCAATACTTCCGAACCAAGCAGCTCATATCCGGTTACCTTTGTATTAAATACGCTTTCTTTGTGCGTCTCAAGAGCCAGCGCAGAATCATCAATATCTTCCGGACGGATACCGAGAACCACGGTCTTGCCGTCATACTTGCCGTCAATAAGCTTTTTACCTTTTTCTGAAGGCAGTACAATAGAATCTTCGCCAAATTTAAGCGTAACCCTGTCTCCTTCCACTTTACATACCACATCCACAAAATTCATCTGCGGAGAGCCGATAAATCCGGCAACAAAAAGATTATCCGGTTCATTGTACAGCTTCTGGGGAGAATCTACCTGCTGAACAATACCATCCTTTAAAACAACGATTCTGGTTCCCAGCGTCATAGCCTCTGTCTGATCATGCGTTACATAGATAATGGTTGCGCCCAGTCTTTTATGCAAAGAAGCAATCTCGGCACGCATCTGTACACGAAGTTTGGCGTCCAGATTGGATAGCGGCTCATCCATCAGGAATACCTTTGGCTCTCGCACAATCGCGCGTCCCATCGCCACACGCTGTCTCTGCCCGCCGGATAAAGCCTTGGGCTTACGGTCTAATAATTTATCCAGGTCCAGGATCTTAGCGGCTGCTTCAACTTTCTTCCTGATTTCCTCCTTGGGAACTTTTCTCAGCTTCAGTCCAAACGCCATATTATCAAATACGGTCATATGAGGATACAATGCATAATTCTGAAATACCATTGCAATATCTCTGTCCTTAGGCTCCACATTATTTACAAGCCTGCCGTCAATGGAAAGTTCTCCGGAAGAAATCTCTTCCAATCCTGCTACCATACGGAGGGTTGTAGATTTTCCGCATCCTGACGGTCCAACAAAAATAATAAACTCCTTGTCTTCAATCTCAAGGTTAAAATCCTTAACAGCTTCAAACCCATTAGAATATCTTTTACAAATATTTTTTAATGATAAACTTGCCATTTGCAAATACCTCCTGTATTTTGTCTGTTCTGCAGAATTTCTTTCTACCATTATACTATCAGACTTTCCTCTAAATTACTATCTCCAACTATACAAAAAGAAATACCCTTTCTTGTCAGTTCCAACAAGAAAGAATATTTCTTCTTGACCCCTTCGTCATTTTAACGAATTATTCTATATTACCTATACGAATTAACCATTACAATTTGGAATATCCAAAACCGTTTACCATTGCCTCCAGTCTCTGCCCGTTCTTGCAATAAGGACATTCTGTGGGACTGTATGCGGCATAGCCGGGAATATCATCCTCCTCGAAAGCGCTCTCAACAGGAATTCCCTCCACCTCTTTTATCGTACTGAAGACAGAAACAACGCCCGCAACACTTCCTCCGTAATAGTGCAGAGATTCCAGACTGCGGCGGATGGTCACTCCCGTGGTAGTCGTTGCCAGAAGCAGCAGGACGTGTTTGCCCGTAATGGCAGGCTTCACATTGTCCCGAAACATCACCTGATTATTGCCATTGATTTCCGGCGATACCACATACACGGTTTTATGCTGATTGATGGTGGACAAAATATGCCGTTTCTCCAGTTCTTCCGACAAAAAAGCTCCGATTACTTCTGTTCCGTCCATACATACAATGGTGTCCACCGTTATATGGCTGGTAAATTTCCCGGCAAGAACCTTAGCTATCTCTTTGGCCTCATTGATTCTTGTTTTCAGGCTGGTGATATCAATGTAATAATTGATGTGTGAATGACTGGTGGCAAAATGCCCCGGCAATGCATGGATTGCCGCCGCATTGCTGTCTTTGGAATAAAATTTCATTTGACGTTTTTCCATAATACTAATTTCCTCCATTCTGTCTTATGTACTCCCGGAGTCTCTTTGTGCCTGATTTTGCAGGAAGATTTTTTGTAAAATGTGCATAAATTTATGAGGCGTACCTGGAGGGTACGTTGATTAAATTTGTGTGCATTTGGCGGAAAATCAGCTGCAAAAGCAGGTATAAGAGAGATTCCGGGAGTACATACTTTATCTGACTCCAGTGCTCCCAAATCCTCCCCGGTTCTTATGATCCAGGGAAACCGTCTCTTCAAAGACAATCCGGGGCTGGTTTTCCACAATGCGGAACTGGCAGATTCTGTCATTTTTCTGTATCACCGTATCTCTTGTGGCATACACTGGCATCCGCCACATATCTTCATCTCCGCAGTAGCTTCCATCAATGATTCCACAACTGTTTACCTGCAGAATCCCGTAATTTTTAAACGCAGAGCTTCTCGGCACTACATGCGCTTCGTAGCCCTCAGGCAACTCCATTGCCACGCCCAGAGGAATCAGCTTATAGTCTCCCGCCTTTAATTCCACTGTCTCACTTGCCCGTAAATCAATCCAGTCTGACTTGCCTTCTATATACGTCAGTTTATCAAGATCCTGGGTAAAGTACTTTATCTTAATGGTTTCCATCCCTGTCTCCGTTCATTCCAGGCGCGGCCTGGCCGCGCCTGGTCATCCTCTATCCCAGAAGGTTCATCACTGCCGGGCTGTATCTTAACTCCTGATAAGCATAGAATGATTCCTGCTGCTTTTCTTCTTCCTGCTGTTCTTTTTCTTCCTTTAACTGTTCCTGCTGCGTCTCCTCAATCTTGCTGTACAGGTCGATAAACTGAAGATAATCGTCATAAGAAAAAAGCTGTTCCAGAACATTCTCGTAATAGCTTTCCTCCAGCCGCTGTACCGGAGAACCTGAAACAAGGCCCGCCGCGTTCATAGAATAAGAAAGACCCGGAACATCCATTCCTTCATTCATATAACGCGTTACCTTCGCCACATAGTTCTGCGTCTCCTCAAAGGGCGGAATCCCGCCATATTTTGCCACATTATTACTTCCGGCATTGTATGCGGCCAGGGCAAGACTGATATCTCCATCATACTTTTGCAGCATCTGGCTGATATATTTTGTTCCTCCCATAATATTCTGGTAAGGATCATAGGAATCCGTGACTCCCAATTCCTTTGCCGTACCCGGCATCAACTGCATAATCCCCTGCGCTCCCGCTCCAGAAGTAGCGTTGGGATTAAAATCCGATTCAGCTTTGGCGATTGCCTTAATTAAATTCTCAGGCACATTATATTTCTGCGAAGCTTCTGTAAAAATCTCCTCCAGTGAAGCTGTCGTCTGCAGATAAGAAGAAAATTTTTCACTCTGTTCTGCGGCAGCAATCTGCTTCTGGTTCCCCAGCTCATCGGTACTCTGTATCGCCTTGACTCTCATATCACTTGCGGCTCCCTTCCAAAAGATCATTGATTATCTAATTTTCTGAATTACTGCGGCAGCTTAATACCTGCCAGCAAATCCCCCAGACTGGTGGAAGCGCTTTCATGCGAAATGTATTCCTCCACCTCTTCCGTCTTGTCCACATCGATCATTTCTTCTTCCAGCGCCTTCATACTGAGACTTACTTTATTGTCATTGGTATTCAGCACCTTTACTTTTACCTTCTGGCCCGTACTCAGCACTTCGGAAGGCTTCCCAATCCTTCTGTGGGAAATCTGTGAAATATGTACCAGACCGCTGATTCCATCGCCCAAATCCACAAAAACTCCATAGGGCATCAGGGATTCTACCGTGCCCTCAAGCACACTTCCCGGGACCATCCTGGCAACCTTGCGGTCATGCTCTTCCTGCTGTTTTTCTCTGAGGATTACCTTGGATGAGAGCACCAGTTTCTTTTTGGACTCTTCCACGGTGATCACCCGCACCAAAAGCTCGCGTCCCAGCCATTCCTCTGTAGCTTCCACATAAGACAGAGCCAATTGGGACGCCGGAATAAATCCCCTTATTCCTTCCAGATAGGCAACTACGCCGCTGGGAACAATTCCCGCTACCTTTACCGACAGCTCCGTTCCCTCTTCCAGATACTGATTCAGCTTCTCCCAGGCGAGCACATCGTTTGCCTCCTTCTTAGAAAGCTGAATATTCCCTTCGCCATCATCAGTCTTCACAACTGTAGCCTCAATCACATCTCCCGGATGAACCTCCTCCAAAGCATTAAAACCAGGATCATTACTGAGATCTTCCACTTTTATAATTCCCTGTGTATAATACTTCAGATCCAGCGTCACCTCTTCCTCCGTCACATCAATTACCGTCCCTGAAATAATATCGCCTTCCTTTATTTTACGGAAAGACGCTTCCAGCTCTTCCTTATAGTCTTCCATTGTCTCTGCCATAATTAACACTCCTTCTCCGCCATAGTTGTTTTCATTGTAACAGAACTTTTGCAAAAAATCCAGCAAAATATCGCTTATATGGCAACATTTATTCTGGCAGAATATGGATATCCGCACAGCCTGCATAGTTATTGTAATTATTTGTGATTTCCATTGCCATTCTCTGATCCTCCATGATTATATTTTTGATATTAAAATGTGGCGGGTATAGAGTAAAGTTTTGACTTAACTTTGCCATTGCTTTGAATTGGTGAGATCCAGACAATGCTTCCATTATATAAAATCGGCTGGGAATCACCGTTAAACACCATATTGGCATATTTCTTGGAATAAATCTTTTTTCCAGTATCGCTGTATACGGCATAATGGAGGGTAGATTTTCCCTTGCTTGTGGCGGAATACAAAATCACAAACCGATTGTCTGTTAATTTCACCATACGAGTTTCCCCTACCGTGACAGAGGTTGACTTTGGGTTATAGGCGGTCAGCCATTTAAATGTTACTTTCTTTGTTTTGCGATCGGAAAGGATAAGGAACGCATTGTACTTCATATCATAGCCAAAACCAGAGACCTTGCCAATTTTCTTTTTATGGGGCTGTGATGTGCCGCAGACAAGGACATTGCTGCTTCCGACTTCCATACCTCCAACTCTGCATCCAGTATAGTTATCGCCGCTGTTTCCTTTGAACGAGAATAGGGAGGAAGATTTTTTCTCTTCATTCTCCGCGCCATAGTTCTGTACAGTAGTCAGTTCAATACTACGTGGATGGGCGTCTCCGTGGTCCAAAAGATAGAGCTCATGATCTTTAAATTTGGCAAACTGGTTAAAAGAATGGCTGGCATAACTCTTATTTGATTCCACTGCCTCCATCTTCTTTGTATTGATTTCAAAGGAGATATTAGACTGGTGATGCAGATCATCGAAGATCGTCGTAAACATTGTTCTCGAAGTCATCAGGTAAAGGGTGCTTCCCTGCATATCCATGCGGCAGTTTCCGGCTTCAAAGGGTTCATAAATTCCCTCAAAAGTATTGAACACTCCACCTTTGATGTTTGCTGTCTTTAATTGTTTCCAACTGCTGTTATATTGGATTACCTTAATAACTGTTTTAGTTCTGCTTTCTTTGAGATTTTTATAGCCTACAGCGACATAATAATTTCCGTCTGTTCCCTGATAAAATCCGCCCCACACATCATATTTGAGTTTTATAGTTTTTGTCTTTGTTACTTTGTAGGAAGAATTCAGGGTATAGATTTTTAAATTGCCGCTGTTTTGGACGCAAACAGCATGGAGTTTGCCGCCAGACTGGTAATAAAATGTTTTGTCTGGATGTGACCAGTTGCTGTAATACTGTCCATAGCCGTCCGAAGACTGCTGGCTTATTTTGCTGCATGATACTCTTTTTATTTTATTTTTTTTGGGGATGATTTGGGACATCACTGGTGAAAAATCACTTTTGCCCATTGCGTCCAGGGTAACTAGTTTGTAGTAGTAAGGAACGCCCTTGCTGACTTTTTGTTTGCAGGAAGTTATAGCGCCGCTGTTTGCAGTGTAAACGCACTTGTAAGCGCCGTTCTCCCTGGTGGAACGGTAGAGTTTATATCCCGTTGCGCCTTCAAAAGCCTTCCAGTTGATTATCAGATTGCTGCCGCCAGATTTTTTGACTGAGGTGATCGTGGATCCTGCCATTTTTTGGGCTGTAAAACCCTGCTGGTAAGACTCTCCTGTTAAGGTACGAAATTCATCCTTTATATAACCGACAACCCTATAAAAATATTCTTTATTTGGTTCTACAGGTAAGGTAATACTGGTCGTGTCAGGAGCTAATGTTTTAATTGTCTCATATTCACCATCGTATTGCTTTGAGCGCTGCACATAGAAGCCGTTGATCCCGGAAAGTTTTTTCCATTGTAAAGTAATATGGTGGAAATCAGTCTGTGTAATCTTTGGTAATTCCGCGATATATGGCAGTACATATACGCGGTATTTGTAGGATTTTGTCCCAATTGAAATAGTTACATCCGCGGGACCAACGCCTGTCACTGTAAATTTGATGGATTCCGCTATATAGTAGCCAGCCTTCAACGTTTTTTTGGTATCTGACGTGATTTTCAGTACATTTGGGTTGGAACTGGATATAGATAAGGTGATTTGGCTGTCGCTCAGATTGCTGCATTTGAAATATACCGATGAGTTATAACTGTCAGCGGGCTTGCCAAGTCTGCAGATCAAAAGTGTGTCATCATATTCTTCTTTGCCTAAATTAAATTCTACCTTGACGTCCTCCTCTGACTCTGTAGTGGAGACTTTCTTTGCCTGATCTGGCGAAACGATTCGTCCAATCTCTTCTTTTGTCGGCTCAGATGACGGCAGGTTTTGAGAATCCCGTTCAGAAGCCGACGGCGAATTGTCAGATGCTTGTGGAATGGCTGCTTCTATTTGGTTGGCCGTCTGTGCTGCGCATACTGACTGTATAGCGCTTATCAATAAGACGGCTGTTAATAATAGAGATGTTAATTTTTTCATGTCTTCCTCCTTGATATTACTTTCCATAATTATACCAGATTGGATGTTCTTGTCAAATTTGTGATGTACTCAAGCGAGCGGTATGTTATAATATATCCCAGTACATCGTTCGACAAATAACTGGATCAATCACGCAGAATGCTTTTCTGAGTGTGCAGGTCAAAAAACGTAGGCGCAGCGGGCTGCGCTGAGGATTTTTCACCTGTGCAATCGGGAAAGCAGGCAAGTGGTTGGTGTAGTTATTTGCGCAACGATGTACTGGTACACCGAACAACAAATCTTAATAACGAAAGTGAGGATACAATGAACAGAACTATTTTGAAAAGAAACATCCGTCAGTTCATATTTTGCTGTTTACTGATTCCGGCGTTCCTGTCTGGCGGCTGCTCCGCGCCTGCCAGTCAGGAAGACACTTCTTCCTCCATTGAAGAACCGCAGACAAAGGTTTCCGACGCACAATCACAGACCCGGGACGCCTCAGAACCTCAGGATTCCCAGGATCAGGACTCTTCCAACCAGCAGGATTCCTCTGATGGAGACAATTTTGATTTTAACCGGCCCCTTGCATTAAAAACGCCGGACCCGGCTGCCGGAGAGACGCCCCGCATTCTGTTTGCAGGCAACAGTCACACCTTTACGAATAACCTGCCGGACATTTTTTCTGAGCTGGCTGCGGCGATGAATCATCCATGCGACGTGCAGGAGCTTACGGAAGGTTATTATACTCTGACGCAGTTTGCCGATACGTCGGATGAGCTGGGAGCAATATTGGATCAAAAACTGACGGAAGAAACATGGGATTTTGTAATTTTACAGGAGAACACAAACGACGCTGTTACTTCTTCGGAAGAAACCATGCTTCCTGCCGCGCAGACACTGGACGAGAAAATCCGTGCCGCAGGCGGTCAGACTGCCCTGCTTATGACCTGGTCTCCCAAAGAAGGCGCAGGCATCCTCAGCTTAAACGATGTGCAGACGATACTTACGCAGAACCTTATCCAGGTATCCGAGACGCTTAACAGCCTTTTGATTCCAGGCGGAGCGGCGTTTATGCGCTGTCTGGAACAGAATCCTCAAATTGAACTTTGGGGAGAAGATGGGATGCACCCTTCCCTGGAGGGTTCTTATCTCGCGGCATGTACTGCCTACGCCGTTCTTTTCCAGGAATCTCCGGAAGGCTGTACTTATACCGCAGATCTTGATGCAGAGACAGCCGCGCAGCTCCAGAAGCTGGCGGCGGGATTCCTCAATGAATAAACCTCTCATGACGCAGCCCCCGCAGCAGCATAATCGCTGTTGCGGGGGCTGTGGTAAATTCAATCATCCGGCGGAAATCGGAGCCAGAAGGCGTCAATTTCCTGCTCTGACAGACACATATCTGACAACATACCATGCTCTGACACGCTCCGACGCTGTTTTTACTTATACTTGTAGGTGCGAAGCGTCAGAGTTCTGTCTTCATTTAAGGTATATGTTTCAACATAAGCGCTATCCTCCGCGCCGAATACAGAGCGCGATTTTAACAGTCCTTCCTCATCTCTGTCTGTGAGTAAATCCTGATACACTTTCCCTGACGAATACGTTCCGTCTTCTTCAATGGTATATTCATAATTATAATTGCCTTCTTCATCCGGCGAAATCTGCATTTCTTTTACCAACGCGGCTTTCTCGTTAAAATCTGCAAGGTTCCACTTGCTGCTCTCCTCTGAAGCAGTTCTGACAAGCGCCCCCTCCTGAGCGTCCTCCTGCGTCTCCGGAGTTTTTTCCTCTGACTGCAGATTTTTCAGATATTCTTCCGCCGCCTCCCGGTCTGCCTTGCTCTCGTCAAGAGGCAGAACAAACAGCGCATTGACACCCTGGTAGGAGTCATTTCTGCTGATACCGCCGCTGCTCTCATTATATTGAAACGCCTCGTTATTATAGAACGTTCCGTCATTGACGCCAAGATACACTCTGCGGTCCGCAAATTTTTCCACATTATCACACTCGGCCAGCCGGTACTGCACGCCATCTTCCACCATTTCAAAATAGCTGCCTCCCATCGTTACAATATTGTGCTGCGCCGGATTTAAACCCTCAATCAGCGGCGATACAAAAAACGGATCTTTTCCGTAATCGTCTGAGCTGGTATCCGGGCGTTTCGTTCCGTCCGCATTTTCTATGGCTGTCACCACATAAGTCCGATCTCCGGAAACATTTCCCGCGTCATCTTCGGGAAGATATTCACTGAGATTTTTTCCAGATACAATTCCCAGCAGTGTAATCCGGTAACCTCCATATTCCTGCACCTCATTGACAGTCAGAGCGTCTTCACTTTGAAATGCTGCCGCAAGCCCCTGATCTTGGGCCGACTCTGCCACCTGACCCGGCGTGAGGTATTTCCATGCCGCATATGCGGACGCAGAACCTGCCGCAAGCACAATGACTGCCAGCAGAGCTGCCGCCGGAATTCTTATTTTTTGATTCTTTTTACTCATATTTTCGTTCTCCTTTTCCTGAAATTTTCTCATAATTCTCTGATTCAGCCTGTCATCTGGCTCTTCTCTGGAAGAAAGGGCACTGTTTAATAACTGATCCATATCATGTTTCATCCAAAACAACCTCCAATTCTTTTTTCAATAAGGCTCTTGCTTTGTGAAGCCGGCTTTTAACGGTGCCCTGCGGGAGTTCCATTGTATTTGCAATTTCTTCCACAGAAAGCTGAAGGGTATAATACAGATACACCAAGATACGGTACTTTTCACTTAACTTTTTTACAGCGTTTCTCACCTGCTCCTGCAATTCCTGTCTGAGCGCCTCATCTTCTGCAGAACCCGCCTGATCCGGTATTACTGTTTTTGCCTGTTCTTCTGTAAATTCACAGGTCCCAGCAATCCGCTGTCTCCAGGCAAATTTCCGCTTCTTGTTTTTCCAGATCCGCAGCGCCACCGATATCAGATAACTTCTCGGATTATGCTGAAAGTTGATCTTCTCTCCCAGCTCTACCGCTTTTAGAAAAGTATCCTGATACAAGTCCTCTGCTTCCTGCAGGCTTCCGGTAATCTGTCTGCAAAATCTATAAACGTCTGTTCCATACTCATGGATGCACTGTTCCAGTTGTATTCTGTTCATGGTTTCCTCCAACATCACATGTAATGCGCTTTTTTCTGTGCCCTTCACCTGTACATTGTAATAACTTCTTTTTCGGTTCAAAGAATCTGCAGAAATTTTATAGGAAAGATACTTTCACGCGTTAGCGTGACAAGGTCTTTCCTATAATATAACAAAATAACGCTCAAAATCCTGATCTTAAGGATATTTTGAGCGCTTTTTAAACGATTATGACTCCGGCGGTCACATCTGGATAGATTTTAACCGCCGAAGTCACAAGATTTTAAATCATAAAACTATTCTTTCAGACAAATATAGATCTGGCAGGAATCATAATTTTCCAAAGGTACTGGCAGCAGAACTCCGCCGTTCATCAAAGCATCTGCTGTATATTCTCCCGCCGGCTTGCCGTCTCTCCACATTTTATAAATTCCCTGCGGTCGAAGCCCCCTGAATTTCACTGTGTTTGCCGCGGGATTTCCATGAAGGTCCGTATAGACTACGCTTAAAATGGCTTCGGTTCCCGCTTTGTCCACATACTCCCATGCTGTAAAATCACGGTTTAAAACAGGGGAGGTAAGCCGGTAATAATCTCCAAACTGGAACAATTGATAATATTTCTTAAATGTTCGTACCTGCTCTCTGGCTTCTTTTTTCTCCTCCTCTGACAGCCTGCTTAAATCCAGTTCATAGCCGAACGCACCCTGCATAGCGCAGATTCCTCTGGTCTTAAAAGGCGTAACCCTGCCGTTTTGATGATTCGGGCAGACCGATACATGGGCAGCGATCGAGGACAGGGGATAACCAAAAGAAGTACCATACTGGATATTCAGCCGTTCCACAGCATCGGTATTGTCACTGCACCAGATTTGCGGCGCATAATAAAGCATTCCTGCATCAAATCTTCCGCCGCCCCCGCTGCAGCCTTCCAGCAGTAAATCGGGATACCGCTCTAACACTGCTTCCAGCACATGATACAGCCCCAGCACATATCTGTGACGCTGCTCTCCCTGCCGCTCTCTGGGCAGCAGAGCGCTGTAAGCGGCCGCCACAGAACGGTTCATATCCCATTTGATATACTGAATATTGGCCGAATCCATAATCGCAAATATACGCTCTTTGATGTAAGACAACACATCTTCACGCGCCATATCCAATACAAGCTGTGCTCTTCCTCTGATAGGATTCCTGCCTGGAACCACCATCGCCCAGTCCGGATGCTGTCTGTAGAGATCACTGTCTTCTGAAATCATTTCCGGCTCAAACCACAGCCCGAACATCAGCCCTAAATCATTGACTTGATCCGCCAGCTCTTTTAAGCTGCATCCTAACTTCTGTTCATTTACAAACCAGTCTCCAAGCCCGGCATCGTCATGATCTCTTTTTCCAAACCAGCCGTCGTCCAGCACCAGCATATCCAGTTCCAGCTCCGCCGCTTCTCTGGCAATGTCCAAAAGCTTGTCCGCATTGAAATCAAAATAAGTCGCTTCCCAATTATTTACAAGGATCGGACGCCGCTTATTCTTCCAGGGGCTGCGGATTAAATGATGATGAAAACTGTTATGATAACAATGAGACAGTTTTGCCAGACCTTCGCCGCTATAGCCCATAGCAATCTCCGGCGTGACAAATTTTTCCCCCGGCATAAGGCTCCAGGTAAAATCGCAGTCGTCAATTCCCATCACAAGCCTGGTCTGGTGAAACTGGTCTACCTCTGCCTGCATATGAAATCCGCCGCTGTAAAGCAGTGAAAATCCATAACATTCTCCCATATCCTCGCTGGTATTCTGATCGGCGAGAATGACAAAAGGATTATGCTGATGGCTGGAAGTGCCGCGCGTGCTTCTCAGTTCCGTAATTCCATGAAACAAAGAAACGCGCTCCATCTCCCGTTCTCCCGCATGTCTTCCGTAAAAATGAATGAGATCCATTCCATCATGGCGCATATCCAGACAGCCGGACAACGCCTTGTGAAGCCTGACCTCCCGCCCGGTCCGGTTCTCAATCACTGCCGCTCTTGTTATGATATCAGTTTCTTCAAACACGCCGTACAGTAAATGCAGATAAAACGCTTCCTGATTGTCTTTCAGCACAATTTCCAGAGTATCCACCGCTTCCTCCTCTGCGGAAAACATAGCTGGAAGCCCTTCCAGAGCATATTTTCCATGATATGTGCGATAACTGTCAAAAAACATCAGGCAGTCGTTTACCCCTTCACCCAAATCTGCATGAAGACAATTGACCCGGTAATCGCCGCTCCCGCTGACCGGAAATTCCTGAGGCAGAAAATCCAGCGAATACGTCCTGTCTTCCCTTGCCTCAAAGATATTTCCTGAAAATCCCCGGTCCGCCATAGATACCAGATACGAATAATCGGTGGCATCCGTCTTCTTTCCATAATAGGTGTGCAGAAGAATTCCCTTATCGTCCGCTTTCATCTGATAAGTGCTGTTCTGCGTCTGAAGCGTAAATACGCTGTCCTCAATTATAATTGCCATACAATATTACCTTTCTTCATTATACTAACCAGAGATATTCATAAGGTCCCAGCATAATATGATTGTGATAGGATCTTACAAGTCTTCCGGTAATTAAATCCTGCATTTCTCCAGGCAGTCCAAACCAGTCGAACGTTTTGGAATCCACCCATTGTTCCTGTTCGGAAAAATTAGCAAGCACCAGCATTTTATTTCCCTTGTGAAAACAGAATACAGCATTATTCCCGGTATCGACCGGAACTGACCGGCAGGATGAACTGAAATAGCCGCTGGATTTGCGGATGCGTATCATATTCTGCAGCTTTGAAAAGATCTGCCCCTGAACCGTACCAAGGTCGCCGCGCTTTTCTGCCGCCTCCCAGTCCATGCTGGCTCTGTGCAGCCAGCGGGAATCTGCGGCATATTCCTGAATATTCTTATAATTCCAGTCGTTCATCTGCCCGATCTCATCTCCGCTGTAGAGAAGCGGGATT
This sequence comes from Lachnospiraceae bacterium, assembly GCA_910575155.1. Taxonomy (GTDB): domain Bacteria; phylum Bacillota; class Clostridia; order Lachnospirales; family Lachnospiraceae; genus Petralouisia. The sequence continues at coordinate 40,181 of CAJTDX010000020.1, read as the reverse complement.
CCCGTATAGGAGATTGCCATTGCATGAAGTAAAAGGATTCTCTTTACCGCCAGCTCTGTTTTATATACATGCTTCTCATTCAACGCCTGTTCCAGTCCGCACAAAGACGCAAGCGTTCCGCTGTTCCTGGCGTCTTTTGTAACCGGATTGTATTCATACAGCTCTCCCACTGCAAAACTTCCGGGATATCTGCCTTCCATAAACTGAATCATATACTGCTTGTGCAGTTCCGGGTCAAGCCCTAAATCCTTGAGGATTCCGTTTTCAAATCCCCAGCCGATATCGTCATGGCACCGTACATAGTTAATCCAGGCGCCGTCTTCCGGTATGCCATAATCAATGGACAGGGAACGCTGCATCAGCCTTACGTCTCTAGTCGCCAGAGAATTCCATAAAAGAACCATCAACGAAGCGTTATACATCACATTACACTCTTTCGTATCATGATTCCCAAAATATTTTACGATCTCAAAAGGTTCCACAATGGCTTCCCCAAGAAAAATCACGCTGGGACATACCTGCTGCACAATCTGATACATCATGCCGATTATTTTATGCACATTGGGATGATTCATGCAGGAAGTTCCAATTTCTTTCCAGATATATGGTATCGCATCGAGGCGGAAAATGTCAACGCCTTTATTTGCAAGGGTCAGCATTACCTCCACAATCTTATTGAACACCTGGGGATTGCGGTAATTCAGATCCCATTGGAATTCATAAAAGCGGGTCATTACATATTTTCCGAGATCTTCATAATAGGTAAAGTTCCCCGGAGCCACCTCGGGAAAGATCTCTGTCAGGGTTTTTTCATACTCTTTGGGTATGCCGTCATCTTCAAACATCAAATACATGTCGTCGTAATCATGATCCCCTTCTTTCAATTTGCGGACCCAGACATGTTCTTTGGCCGTGTGGTTCAGTACAAAATCAATGCAGGTACGAATCCCTTTCTTTTTTAACAGCTTCATCACCCGTTCCAGCTGCTCCATGGTGCCGAATTTATCATCCACCATCAGATAATCTGAGACTGCATACCCGCCGTCATTGTTGCCGTCCCTGGACTTTAACAGCGGCATAAAGTGGACATACGTAATCCCAAGTTCTGCAAGATAATCAATCCTCTGTTCAAACTCTGTGAGATTATTACTGAACTTATCCACATAGAGCATCATGCCCACAATTTGTTCTGACTGATACCAGCCATTCCCGTCCCGGTCCGCCTTTTTCAAAGCGGCGGGACGGGTCTTTTTGGCATGTTCCATCATGGATAAGAGCTGTTCCCATCTATACTGTGTGATTTCATTTGTTCCATATAATTCATAATAACTGCTCTTTAAATCCATACTGTATTTTCCTTATCACTATTTCTATTTTACTGCTCCGTTTACTACTCCATTGATAATCTGCTTCTGGCATATGATATAGAAAATCATAATAGGCAAAAGAGCCAGCAAATAGGAAGCAAACGCAAGATTATAGTTGGTTCCAAACTGAGACTGGAAATTCAACTGTGCCAGCGGCAGGGTATTCACATCGCTGCCGGACATAATAACAAGAGGCGTCATTACGTCGTTCCAGGTACTCATGGCTGTCAGAACCGCTACGGTCGCATGCATAGGCTTCATATTGGGGAATATGATTTTCCAATACGTCTGCCAGACGCTGGCTCCATCCACACAGGCTGCTTCTTCCAGCGCAATGGGAATGTTTTTCAGATATCCGGCATACAAGAGGATATTCATCGGCATAAAGAATACTACATACAGGAGAATAACGCCCGCCCGGTTTGCCAGCCCGATCTGTGAAGTCTGTTTTACCAGAGGCATCATCAATACCGCAAATGGCACGAACATACCGCTTACAATGTAGAAATAGGATGTTTTAAATATTTTATGGCGCGCCATCTTTCTTCCGATTACGTATCCTGCCAGAGAATGCAGCAGAATACAGATAATTACCGTAACGCCTGTCAGCAGTAAGCTGTTGCCCAGGGAACGCCAGAAATCCGTAACCTTCATTGCCTCTACAAAGTTATCAAAATTCCAGTTTGACGGAAACGCCAGTGCTCCCGCCACATCGTTTGTCATTTCCGAAGGCTTTTTAAAGGCGATAATCACGGTCATGTAGAGCGGAAATAAAATCGTAAGGCATCCCAATGCCAGCAAAATATTGATGATACGATTGACAGTCTTTCCGCCGACTGCCCCTTCACGATTATTTTTTCCCATTATAACTGCTCCTCCTTTCCACCTAAGAATTTCATCTGCATGAATGAAATAATTACAATTACCAGAAAGAATACAAATGCATTCGCGCTCTGGAATCCAAACTGTCCGCCGCTCATACCATTGTTATAAATCAAATAGGAAATGGACTCGGTACTTTGGGATGGACCGCCCTTTGTCAAAGACATAATCTGATCGAATACCATCAGGGCGTTTTTCATACACAACACCAGGTTGATGCTGAAAAATGGAAGAATCAGGGGGAAGGTAAGCGTCCGGAATTTTTTCCATCCGCTGACGCCGTCAATCATTCCCGCCTCATATACTTCCTCCGGAACGGTCTGCAGGCCGGAAATATAGATAATGGTATTCATGGCGATCCCCTGCCATGCTCCTACAATGACAATGGCAATCCATGCGGTTTTGCTGCTTGCCAGCATACTGTTCTGGAGAAATCCGATTCCTGTGGCCTCGCCGACTGCCGGAAGGATGTATGTAAAAATAAAGCTGAAAATATAACCTACAACCAGTCCGCCCAGAATATTGGGTACGAAATAAATCCCTCTTAACGCGCTTTTTCCTCTGATCTGCCGGTTCAGTCCCAACGCAAGAATCAGGCTGATTACGTTGACCGCTATAGTCATTACTACTGCATATTTAAAGGTAAACAGATAAGATTTTCCCACGCGCAGGTCTGTAAACAGATCTGCAAAGTTCCGCAGTCCTACAAAATCATAATCTCCGTATCCTCTGTAATTGGTAAGTCCATAATAGAATCCCTTTAACAGAGGAAGCGTATTGAAACAGAAGAACAGAATCAATACCGGAATCAGCATTCCCAGAAAAATTTTATCGTTTTTTGTCCACGCTTTATCTCTTTTTCCATTATTGCCCACGACCTATTCCCCCTTTTCCTGATATTCTTTTACTTTGCGGATGATATCTTTGTTATATCTGACCCACTCTTTATCAAACCTTGTAAGGAAGGTATCCAAAGCGTCGCTGTCATTATCAAACAGATACGTCTGGATCATGGCGTCTACCGCCATCTCGCTTGGATAGTGGTGATCCTGGTAATCCGCCACAATACCGTTGTCGATATACTCTTTCATCCCTTCTAACTCCGGAGCAATCTCAAATTCACCTTTTTTGCAGGGTACCGCGCTCTGGTCGCTCAAATATGCCTGAACGTTTTCATCCTCTAACAGGAACCGCAGCACCTCATACGCCTCTTCCTTATGCTCGCAGTCCTGCATAACGCTGAACATCAGGTCGTTACCGGAATTTAAGATATTTTCCTCTGCCTTGCTGCTGGCAGGAAATACAAAGGAATCAATATTCATATCCGGATTTACCGATTTAATCTGGGGAATCGCATAGTTTCCAATTACATACATAGCCGACTGTCCTCTGGCAAAGGCGGTACAGGCGTCATTGTAACTGTAGGCAACGGGATTCTGCTGGCCATATTTCAGAAGTTCCCTGTCTTTTTTCGCCACTTCCTCATACGCCTCTGCAAACGTGGCCTCTCCGCTGTTTACCTGATAGGCAATATCCGTATCGCAGAGATTTACGGCAATAGAATTCCATGGCGCCAGACAGGTCCAGATATCTTTGTAGCCAAAATACAAGGGCTGTATGCCCTCTGCCTGTATGGTTTCGCACAGGCTTATAAATTCTTCCCATGTGGTGGGAATACTCCAGTTATGTTCCTCGAACAGATCCCTGTTGTAGAGAACACCTGCGGCGTTTGCCATATACGGAACTGCATAAATCCCTTCCTGGGGCACATACTCCAGTTCCTTATTGGTGGCAAGGTAATTTTCCTTAATCTGTGAAAGACCGTCAAAATCAGAAATATCCATCAGCATATTGGCGTCCAGGAAATTGGAATAGTTAATATCTCCTCCAATTCCGATAATGTCCGGATTATTTTCCCGGATAAATCTGGTTTTTAAAATTACCATGGCATCATTGGGTGAATCAATCACCAGTTTAATGTCGTCGTGAGAAGCGTTAAATTTCTCCTCCAGAGCCTCAAATACATCTACCGCTTCCGGTTTATAATGCACCAGCTCAATGACAACTTTTCCATCTGCCTCTTCTTTTTTACCGCAGCCGCCAAGCAAAAGACTCGAGACAGTTGTTGCAGCAAGGAATAATGCCATTATTTTTTTCTTTCTCTTTGTCATTTTTTACCTCCTTGTGTTTTTCAACAATTTTTTTGATAAAACCTTGCTTTTCATGTGATTAATATTATTTAGTTATGTTTTGTTTTGCAATATATTTTGTGTATAACCAATTTTATGAACAAATCCAGCCATTGATTCCTGTGCAGTATTGCCAAAAGGTTTTTCCATTTCAGACCAGCGCACCGCATGCGCATAATATTATTACATTACAGGAACATCGTATACTTTAATACTTCACAGCAACATAATCTTTTCCGACGCAGTGCGATCATTGTTTTTTCTTTTATAGGGAATATGGATAAAACCAGATAAGGATAACATATACAAAAAAGTTTCTTCTTACATATCGAGCGAAATTTAATATTATTATCTCTTGTTTTGTATGATTTTATTGATTTCATCACCAAAATCGCATATAATAAAAACAACTCAAATGAAAGGAGGTTTCGTCATGGTTGTTACAGCAACAGAATTTAAAGCTAATTTCGGAAAGTACCTTGAATTAATTACCAAGGAAGATATCTTTATTACTCGTAATGGAAAAACGGTCGCTAAAGTAGTAAATCCACAAGTTTCTGCTGTGGATACCCTGCGCGGGATGCTTGGCGGAATTTCCTCTGATATTGATATGGATTCCTTACGAGAGGAGCGTTTATTAAAATATGAAAATAATGTGTGATACGAACGTAATCATTGATGTATTATTGGAAAGAGAACCCTTTATAGAGGATTCTTACAAGATTCTGAAGCTTTGTGAAGAGCATAAAATAGACGGTTTTGTATCAGCATCTTCAGTTACCGACATCTTCTATCTTGTAAGAAAATATACTCATAGCACAGAACAGGCATATAAGGCAGTTGGAAAACTTTTGGAAATTGTCAAGGTGTGCAGCGTTACGAATAATGATGTTCTTATTGCATTTCAGAAAAAGGCAAAGGATTTTGAGGATTGTCTTGTTGCTACTTGCGCTAAATCTATACATTGCGATTATATTGCTACCCGAAACAAAAGAGACTTTGAAGGCTTTGGTATTCCTGTGCTTGCCCCGACTGAAATTCTTTTGAAAATCATATAACGCACGATGCAAGAAAAATTTCCTTTGGTTTTGGTCAAAATTTTCTCCTTATCTGGCTTCAATTATGAAGGAATTTCCTATAAAAGAAGAAAAGCCACAGTAAAAGCAACGCTTTCATCTGTGACTTTTTAAGTAAATACTCGTATTTATAAATCTCCCTCTAAAGGGTTTTCGGCAAGCTCTCTGAGACGAAGAGAAACAAAATCTGCCTGTGTATCCTTCCATTAATTAATATTCCGAACGCTGCCACGGACAATCAGCTCCACCGGAAGTTTAAAAGATCTGGCGATAATCTCCTCGCCCCGAATCCGCTTCATCAAAAGATGAACCGCCTCCTGTCCCTTTTCTTCCACAGACTGGCGGATCGTTGTGAGCATGGGACGGCAAAGCCTTGCATAGAGGTTATCGTCAAAACCTGCCACAGAAATATCCTCCGGCACCCGCAGCCCTTCCTCAAAAAAACTGCTCACCGTTTCGTTTGCCAGCAGATCCGAAACCACGAACACCGCCGTATAGCCTTCCTGCTTTGCCTTTAAGGCAAACCCGCGGATTGCCTCTCTTCTTAAATTTCTCCCGTCGGGCAGATGATAGTAATCCTCATTATTATAAGTAATTCCAAAATTCTTAAGAGCGTCGCAATATCCGCGAAAACGTTCATACGTGCTGGAAACAGGACTTTTGCGGTCGCAAAAAAAGGCAATTTTGCGATGCCCCTGTTTTAATAGAAACTCGGTCATTTCCCTGCCGCCCTGATAATCTTCAATGCCGATATTGTCATAGTCCCCCTCTCCACAATCAATAAACACCACAGGTTTTCCCACTTTTGCAGAGAAATTCTGACATTCCCAGGGTTCCATGCCAACCACAATTCCGCCCTGAATATTGCGGGCCTGCAGTTTGTGAAAAATATCTTCGTGATTATTGGGGATTCCGCAGACCGGATACGCGCCAAATGTTTTCAGTCTAACGCAGATTGCATTTAAAAGCTCTGAACAAAACGGATCCATAAAAACATTTTCCTTAGAGCTCAGATAAAAATCTACGGATATCAGCTTTAACGCCTTACTGTGGTCTTCCTGGCGAACCGTACGGCGGAACTCGTACTGAACCAGAGCGTCTTCTATCCTCTGCCGCGTGGCAGGAGACATTTTATCTGTATGTCCATTTACTACATTCGACACCGTTGTCGGGCTGAGGCCCAAAATGGATGCCAGTTCTTTGATTGTAATCATATGCTCTCCTCGATTTATTCATTTTCATCTACAATCCGCAAGACCTCGTCAAGTTCAGGCATAGAACGGATGGCTCCCTTTTTCGTTGTCACCAGATATGCCGCCGCATTGGCAAAAACCAGCATTTCCTTTAAATCTTCCTCTGTGAGATTCTCCAGATCCCGCTCCAGCAGCTGATAGAGAATACTTCCGCAAAAAGTATCTCCCGCTCCCGTAGTCTCAATGGTTCCCCCCAGTTTAAAACTTTCCTGATAAACCTTAAATCCTTTATAAAACGCATAACTTCCCTCTGCTCCCGCTGTCACCAGAAGCAATTTTACCGGAAAACGTTCCCGCAAAATCTGCGCGCCTTTTTCAATATCTTTTTCTCCGGTGACAAACTCCACTTCTTCTTCGGAAATCTTACATACGTCGCATTTACTTAAACCGTACAAAATCTTCTCTTTCGCCTCTTTTAAATCCTTCCACAGAGGAACCCGCAGATTGGGATCAAAGGAAATAAGAACTCCTGCTCTCCCGGCCGCATCCACTGCCTTTTGCGTGGCGGCGCAAACGCCTTCATGCGTCATGGATAGCGTTCCAAAATGGAACATGCGGCTGTCTTTGATCTGCTGCTCGTCCACCTCTGTTTCTGTAAGCATCAGATCGGCTCCCGGATTGCGGTAAAAGGCAAAATCACGGTCGCCATTTTCAAAATTTTTTACAAAAGCAAGCGTCGTTTTCACTTCCCCGTCAAAACAAAGGCCATCCGTTCCTATTTTTAACTCTTCCAGCGTATCCCGCAGCAAATATCCAAATTGATCTTTCCCTACTTTTCCAATGAAATTCGTACTTTTTCCACATTTATTCAGCATTGCCAGCACATTACACGGCGCTCCGCCCGGATTCGCCTCCAAAAGCGAATTTCCCTGTTCCGAAGCCCCCGCATAGGTAAAATCAATCAATAATTCTCCCAACGCAGTCACATCATATTTTTTCATATTCCTCATCCTCTCCTGTTATTTGCAGCATAATTACGATGCTATTTCTGCTGATATATTTTTTATATTGTCTTATTGTAACAAAAAAACATCTGACTGTCACTGAATTTTTATCATATCTGGTCAAAAACTGAAATCCCGTTCTTTCTCTTTTCGTCTGCGCATAATTCTTCCGCACACTTGACATACTAAAAACAAAGCGGACATTTGCCCAGAAAGGAATCTTTTATGAATTACAACAACAGTTCTTACCATAATCTGCAAAAACGCGCGCATACGTCTTCTGCGCAGGACGGCGCCTGCAACGCTCTCAAACCCGGCGGCAAAGACAGCGCCAAAAACAGTTACCTGTACCATACCGGTCAAAAGCCCGACCCCGGCAGTTCTCCGCAGCAGGCGCCGCTGCTTTTGGCCGTCCCGCCCGTTCTCTCTGCAGCCGCAGATCCATCAGAATCAAATGCCCCGGGCATTTTTTAGGAGGTTACGCTATGCATAAAATAACAGAACAATTAAACCTTACCCGTATCATACCTGTCGTGGTCCTGCATGACGCCGTAAACGCCAAACCGCTGGCAAAAGCGCTCTGCGACGGCGGTCTTCCCTGCGCGGAAATCACTTTTCGCACGGAGGCTGCGGCGGAATGTATTCAGATTATGTCCCATCAGTTCCCGGAAATGCTCATTGGCGCGGGTACCGTGCTTACCACGTCTCAGGCAGACCAGGCAATGAAAGCGGGAGCCAGCTTTATTGTCAGTCCGGGATTCAATCCCGCCATTGTAAAACACTGTATCAAAAAAAAGTATCCCATTATTCCGGGCATCAATAATCCAACCGGAATAGAAGCCGCTCTTTCTATGGGCTTAACCCTGGTAAAATTTTTCCCGGCAGAAGTTTCCGGCGGTCTGGAAATGATCAAAGCTCTGTCGTCGCCATATCCTCAGATGAAGTTTATGCCCACCGGCGGCATTAACCTGGAAAATCTGCACACCTATCTTGCCTGCGACAAGGTAACGGCGTGCGGCGGTAGCTGGATGGTAAAAGAAGATTTGATTAAATGCGGAAATTTTGAAGAAATCCAGCGTCTGACACAGGAAGCGGTGCGCACAGTCCGCGCATAAGAGATTTATTTTCAGAAAAAGGAGAACAACTATGATTGGAAAAAAAGTAATTACCTTTGGAGAGCTGATGCTGCGTCTTGCCCCGCAAGGTTATGAGAGGTTTGTCCAGGCCGATACCCTGGGCGCGACCTTCGGAGGCGGAGAAGCCAATGTCTGCGTATCCCTTGCAAACTATGGCTTCCACTCCGTCTTTGTCTCCCGTCTTCCCTCCCACGAAATCGGACAGGCGGGCGTCAATGCTCTGCGCAGATACGGCGTGGACACCTCCTTTATTGCCCGGGGAGGCCAGCGCATTGGGATCTATTATCTGGAAAAAGGAGCTTCCCAAAGACCTTCCAAAGTCATTTATGACCGGGCCGGTTCCTCGCTGTGCAACGCCTCCTCCAAAGATTTCTGCTGGAAAGAAATCTTTGCCAATGCGGACTGGTTTCATTTCACAGGAATCACTCCCGCCTTAAACGATACCCTCGCAGACCTGTGCCTGATGGCATGCCAGGCGGCTAAAGAGGCCGGCGTTACTGTTTCCTGCGACCTGAATTACCGCAATAAATTATGGAGCAAAGAAAAAGCCGGACAGGTGATGGCTAATCTCTGCCAGTATGTAGATCTCTGTATTGCCAATGAGGAGGACGCAGCCGACGTATTTAATATCCACGCCGCCAACACTGACGTTACAGCGGGAACGGTAAATCAGGAAGGCTATAAGGATGTGGCAAAACAGTTAAAAGATCGTTTTGGATTCTCTAAAGTTGCCATAACCCTGCGGGAATCAATCTCCGCCAACGACAACGGCTGGTCCGCTATGCTCTACGACGGAAGGGATTATTATTTCAGCCGCAAATACCATATGCATATTGTAGACCGCGTGGGCGGCGGCGACAGTTTTGGCGGCGGCCTTATCGCCGCTTCCCTGATCGGTTATCCGCCCCAGGAACTTATTGATTTCGCAGTAGCCGCTTCCTGTCTCAAGCATTCCATTGAAGGGGATTTCAACCTTGTTTCCCTGGACGAAGTGCTGAAACTGGCCGGAGGCGACGCTTCCGGACGCGTACAGCGTTAGCGCCGGCCGGCATATTGAATTTACTGGTTCATGCACTCTGCCCACCTATTGAGAACAAAGCGGGCATGCCCACTTCAACTCCCCTACCCCCTCAATCATGAGGGGCTTGGACACTTTGCGCGCCGAGCACAATTGCGAAGCAATATTTTACCTCTTGTGCGAGTGCGCATATTATTTTTCTCTTATAGGAAAGATACTTTCACGCATTAGCGTGACAAGGTCTTTCCTATAAGAGAACAAAGCGGGCAGGTCTGCTTTCTTTTCCCCAATTCCTCATACCTGAGGAACCTGACCGCTTTGCTGCGCCTCATGCGGGCAATCCCGCTTTCCCCCCGCAACCTTAAGGGGTTTGCACGCTTTGAGGCGGCGGGCAATGCTGTGAACAATCAGCTTACCATGCCGCCAATCATACCGGACGCCGTACACAAAATCAATGTTGTAAAAAAGCGGGTGACTTCCATATTGATTCCCTTTTGAAAGAGGACCGAACCCAGAATCAGGATCAGGAAATATGCGCATCCCATAATCATTCCCCAGAAAAACCGCCTGGTCTTCATCACTTTTCCGCTTAAAAATCCTCCAAAAAATCCGGATAGCACATAAATCAGCACAATTCCCACGGACACCACGCTCTCACTGAGCTGCATTTTGTAGAGCATTGCCGATAAAACCAGCAGCAGCGCGCCTGTTAAAAAATACATTGCCAGCAGAATTTTTAAAATCGTCAGCACGGATATCCCAGCCCTTTTCTCTCCCTGCGCCTGCACAAGATTCTTTCTCATAGGATTCTTCTTTTCCATTTCTCTCTTCCTCTCTTTTGATAGAATGTCCATCAGATTCTATGATATTTTATTCTGCTGACTGAGAAACTATTCCCTCATTTTCGCCAAATGCTGTTTTACATATTCTTGGGGCGAACAGAAAAAATATTTGCAAAACAGCTCTGAATCATAGCTTGCTTTTCTGACTGATCCTGCATCATCAGATTATCTCTGTTTTCTTTCATCTCCTCATTCCTCCTGCATCATAAATAAAAAGCCATACACATCTCATTCTTTCCAGAACGCTTCCACCAGTCCGCGCACTCCTGACAGCTTCACAGTCTGAAATTCTTCCCACTCCCTGGGAAAAAGACATTGATACTCCCGCCGCAAAAACCGTTCGTCCAACAGTAAAATCACCCCCCGGTCTTCAGCCGTGCGGATCACGCGTCCCGCCGCCTGCAGTACCTTATTCATCCCCGGATAAAGGAATGCATATTCAAAGCCGTTTCCCTCCCGCTGCTGATAGAAATTCTTCAGAATTTCCCGCTCATTGCTGATCTGCGGCAGTCCGGTCCCCACAATCATAACGCCGATTAACGCCTCCCCTTTCAAATCAATCCCCTCTGCAAAAATGCCGCCCATCACGCAAAATCCAATCAGGGTTTTCTCTCCTTCCTGCAAAAAACGCTGCAAAAATTCTTCCCGCTGCGCCTCCGTCATGCCGCTCTCCTGACAGATACAAACCATTTCCTCCGACAAATCCCGCTCCGTCAGGCATTCCCAGACCTGCCGCATCATCTTATAGGAAGGAAAAAATACCATATAATTCCCTGTTTTTCCCTTTGCCGCCTCGTAAATATAAGAAGCAATCTTTTCAAATTCCTGCTGGTTCCTCCTGGTATATTTGCTGGTAACATCTTCCGCGACTGCAAGCAGCCGCTGCTCTTTCTCAAATACAGTTTGGGCATAGACTGCATAATTTTCCTCACAGGTGCTCAGCAAACTTTTATAATACTGAATCGGAAGAAGCGTCGCTGAAAAGAATACGGCGGATCTTCCCTTATCGAGACAGGACTGCAAATTCACCGCCGGATTGACGCAGAATAATTTCAACTTAAATCTGCCGTCCGCCTCATGCTCCGTATAAATCACATAATTTTCATCCATAAGATCATACATATTCAGAAAATGCCTCAGATTCAGATAAAATTCCATCACTTCTTTTTTTTCCGGAAAATTAATTTCTTTGAGAAAAAATTCCTCCAGCGCGGATCCAAGCTGCATCAGTGCAAATACCAGCACGCCGATCTCTCCCATTACCTGGTAGGAATCACAGTCGCGTTTCATTTTTAACAGATGCCTGTTGCAGCGTTCCAAAGCGGCCGTACATTTTTTGCTGTGGCTTTTTAACGCCTTTTTATATTTCAGAAAATCTTCCTTATATAAGCTGGCGCTGTACATCTCTCTGCCCCGGTCCACCAGATTATGCGCCTCGTCCACCAGAAACAGGTATTCTCCTTTCACACCTTCTGCAAAGAAGCGTTTCAGATACACATTAGGATCAAACACATAATTGTAATCGCAGATAATATTATCTACCCACAGGGAAACATCCAGACACAGTTCAAAGGGACAGACCTGATACTGCTGCGCCTGTTCGAGCAAAACTTCCCTGGTAATATCCCGTTCCTTTTCCAGCAGACTGAACACTGCGTCGTTTACCCTGTCATAATGACCTTTGGCACAGGGGCAATGCACCGGATTGCAGTCCATCTCTTCACAGAGGCAGAGCTTCTCCTTGGCAGTAATGATTAAAACCCTCCCCAGATAGCCCTGCCGCCGGAACAATTCGAACGTTTCCTTCGCCACCGTTCTGGTAATGGTCCGCGCCGTCAGATAAAAGATCCGATCCGCAAGCCCCTGTCCCACCGCCATCAGCGCCGGAAATACCGTTGTAACTGTTTTTCCGGTTCCCGTCGGCGCCTGGATAAAAAGATTTTTTTTGCGGTTTATGGTACGGTACACGCCCGCTGCAAGCTCTTTCTGCCCTTTGCGGTAGGGAAAGGGAAATGTAAGGCCGGCAATCGACTGGTTGCGCTCCTGCCTTGCCTGATACTGGAACTTAGCCCATTTTTCATACGCGGCGACCAGATCAAAAAACCATTTTTCCAGTTCTGCAAACGAATAATGCTCCCGAAATCTGCGTATTTCCTCCGTATCCATATTACAATACGTCATCTGTACGGAAATCTCTGACAGCTCCTGCTGCAGCGCAACGATATAGGCATAACATTTCGCCTGCGCAAGATGCACCAATACAGGGGCTTCCAGCAGATGTACATCCTGAAAAATTCCCTTAATCTCATCCACAAACACCTGCTTTTGCTCTGTGAACATGCCGTCTGCCCTTCCCTCAATCACCATCACATACTGTTTGCGCGCCACTTCTATTTTTAAGGGAACTTCCGACTGGTAATCCGCCCCCATTCTTCTTTGAATCTTGCGGTGAATCCGGCTTCCCTCCTGCATGGCCTCTTTCTGCGCCGTTCTGCCGCGACGGTTATCAATATCGCCGGAACGCAGGATAAATTCCACCAGATTCCTCACAGAAATTTTAATCTGCTCCATCTTTATACGTTTCTCCCAACTAATACATCGTTCGACAAATAACTGGATCAATCACGCAGAATGCTTTTCTGAGTGTGCAGGTCAAAAAACGTAGGCGCAGCGGGCTACACTGAGGATTTTTGACCTGTGCAATCGGGAAAGCAGGCAAGTGGTTGGTGTAGTTATTTGCGCAACGATGTACTAGTGTGCTGACCGCATTATATTCAGCCAAACCTCCTTGCCGATCCGCCCATCTGCCACGTTGGATTTTCTATCCGCAGCCACCGCTACGCCGTCGAAAATCCTCCTTGCAGATGAACGAATATTCTGCGGAGTTTCGCCAGATATAATACGGTCAGCACACTAGACTAATAGAGGGCCGCCCACCAAACAAATTGGTGCGACAGCCCTCTTCCTTTATGCCTTTTGTCTATCTTCGAATGTCTATCATTTTGCAAACTTAAGCAACTGTATATTTACTTAATACGTTCTCAAAGCTCAGATCCTCGCCGCCATACTTTACTGTCAGTTCCTTTTTCACTCCAAGTCCCATAACTCCTAAAATGGACTTAGCATCAATCACCATGCGCTGGTCAGAAATGTCTACATCAAAATCACATTTACCAGCAGCACTTACAAAATCACAAACTTCATCTGCATCTGCTAACTTAATAATTTTTTCATTCATAATTCCTCATCCTTTCTTACCTGCATTTCTTTCCTTGCATTGTTCTGAGCTTGCGGAAATTATGCCACCAATTTATAAATTTGTCAAATTTCTCCTTTCTGCCTTTTTCCAGAAAATCGCCCAAAAGCAATGCTGATTCCCCGAAAATTTTGTGATTTCCTTCACTCAAATACAAGTTCCCCGCCCTTTTTTTCCTGATTTTTCCTTTTTCCCTTGTGAGAACAGTCATTTTTCTCCGTTCAACTCATGGAAAATCTGGCAATTCAACCAATTTTTCACAAATATACGGCTATACAAAATCTGTCTTTCTTGACTATTGTGTGGGAAAAACCTATAATTATTCGTAAATAAGGTAAGCAGATTATTTTTCTGCTGAAAAGAGGTTATAATGATATCAAAGCAAATATTATCTGTCTTACAGCAGGTCAGAGACGGCGTCCTGGACATCGAAACTGCTTACGAAAAATTGAAAATCAGCCCTTTTGAGGATTTGGGCTACGCCAAAATTGACCATCACCGCACAATCCGCCAGGGAACGCCCGAGGTAATATACGGCGCGGGAAAAACAGCGGAGCAGATTGAGGGCATTGTGCGCTCGCTTCTTGGCCATTGTCAGGAGAATATTTTAATCACACGGCTTGCGGAACACTCTGCCCAATACCTCTCTTTGCAGTTTTCTCTTACCTATGACAAGCTTTCGCAGATTGGAATTGTAAACCGCAGAGAAGAATTTACTGCCTCAGGCACGATTGTGGTAGCCACTGGCGGCACCAGCGACATTCCTGTGGCGGAAGAAGCCGCTCTCACCGCAGAAACGCTGGGAAACCGGGTAGAACGGCTGTATGACGTCGGTGTCGCCGGAATCCACCGTCTTCTTGCCCATGCAGAAAGCATCTCCAAAGCCACTGCGATTGTCGCCGTTGCAGGTATGGAAGGCGCTCTTGCCAGCGTCATTGGCGGCCTTGCCGACTGTCCGGTTATCGCAGTTCCCACCAGCATAGGCTACGGCGCAAATTTTCAGGGGCTTTCCGCCCTTCTTTCCATGCTGAACTCCTGCGCCAGCGGCGTCAGCGTGGTAAACATTGACAATGGGTTCGGCGCTGGCTATCTTGCCAGCATGATCAATCATATAGGAGGTAATGAAACATGAGAACACTTTTTATTGAATGCAACATGGGGGCTTCCGGCGATATGCTTATGGGCGCCCTCTATGAACTTTTATCCGATTCCCAGAAGGAATCATTTCTGAAAACCATGAATAACCTGTTTCCCAATCAGATACTTCTGCAGGCTGTCCCCGCGGAAAAATGCGGCATTTGGGGCACGAAAATAAACGTTGTGATCCTGGGACAGGAGGAAACGCCTTCCGGATATACCGCTTCTGCTGCGCATGATCCAGAACATACGCATCATGATACGCATACGGATTTGGGCCATCTGCACACCAGCTATCCGGAAATGCAAAACAGAATTGACAAACTTCTGATTTCCGACAATGTAAAAGAACACGCCAAAGCAGTATATACGCTGATTGGCAATGCCGAGAGCCTGGCGCATAACACCGATCTTTCCCAAATTCATTTTCATGAAGTGGGAACGCTGGACGCCCTGATGGATGTTGTGGGCTGCTGTCTTTTGACAGAGCTTTTAAATCCGGAACAAATCCTCGCCTCTCCGGTTCACGTAGGCACCGGCAGCGTCCGCTGCGCACATGGCATACTGCCTGTCCCCACTCCCGCCACTGCAGAAATCCTCAAGGATGTGCCTATTTATGCGGGCAGCATTGAGGGAGAATTATGTACGCCTACCGGAGCCGCGCTGCTGAAGCATTTTGTCAGCCAGTTTACTCCCATGCCTCCTATTTCCGTGGAACAGACCGGATATGGCATGGGAACCAAAGATTTCCCTTCTGCAAATTGCGTGCGCGCTTTTCTTGGCTTCTTAAGCGCGCTTCCGGTTCCCGCGCCCAGACAACTGCCCGGCGCTTTTTCACCGGGAGCATTAAAACTTCCCAGAGAAGAGGAAACACATCCAGACTACTATACCGAGCAGTTTCACAGTCTGGACCAGATTCTGGAACTTTCCTGCAATCTCGACGACATGACTCCCGAAGCCGTCTCTTATGCGGTGACGCTCTTAAGGGAAGCCGGAGCGCTGGATGTATACACCACGCCTATTTATATGAAAAAAAGCCGTCCGGGCACCTTGCTGACGGTTCTGTGCAACCTTCCGGAAGAAAGCCGTTTCAGCCGCCTGATCCTGACCCATACAGCCACCCGCGGCATCCGCATCCAGCCCTGTTACCGCAGAACGCTGGACGCGCAATTCCGCAAGATTTCCACCGTATACGGCGAAATCACCATCAAAATCAACACGGGCTACGGTATCAGTAAATACAAACCGGAATATGAGGACGTCGCCGCTGCCGCCAGACAGTGCAAAGTACCGTTCCAGACGGTATATGAAACAGCGTTAGAAGTTTGCCGGAAAATGCTTTAAAAAGACATTTTTCTGTGAAAAAGGAACAAAGAATCCTGCTCTGCAGGATTCTCCGCCTGCGGCGGGTCGCTTTAGCGGCATATTTCTTTTCCGCCGCAGTGCGATAATTGTTTTTATTGCTGTTTTTTCCTTTTCTTCCATATAAAAACAGCACTCCCTGCTGAGAAAAGCAGCAACAAAAGATACAGCTTTAAAGGCGCGCTGTCTCCCGTAACAGGTCTGTCGGTATGTTCTGTTCTGCTGTCGGAAACATCTTGCCTCTGATTATCTGGGGTTTGGCTGACAGGTATCCGGACATTCGGTTTCTTATCCAGTACCTGGCTCTCTGGCGTTTGATCTATTGGTTTTACAACTGGATGTTTATTCTCTGAATTTGCACCTGGATTCTCATCCTCTGGGGTTTCACCTGGATTCTCTCCCGGATTCTCATTTCCTGGGGTTTCACCTGGATTCTCTCCCGGATTCTCATCCCCTGGGACTTCACCTAGATTCTCTCCTCCTGGCTCTGTGCCGCCGTCCTCGTTATTCTGTTTCTTCACTGTCAGAACGCTCTCCACATTTCCTGCTGTATAGCAAAGCCGAACTATATGATTTCCTATGGAAAGTGTGTCCAGATAAGTTTTCTGAAATAACAGAATTGTTGATCCTTCCTCTAATAAATAGTTTGAATCATCGATCTTTGCCTGATCAACCTCCACGCTTTTTAGCTCTGACAGCGCTCCGGTACACTGAATAACCGCAGTGGCGTCTTTGCCGATGATATACTCCCGGTCTGTGGCAGAGGCGATCAGTTCCGCCATCTTGCTTAATTTTATCTGCACCTGATACTGTTCATAATTCGCATTGTCCTCATACACTGCTTCTGCCGTGATAATTCCGCCCGGAATCAATTCTATGTCCGTGTTCTTCCAGAACCATCCGTCTGGAAGTTCTATGTCTTTTACCTGATTCTCTGCGCCGGCACTTATAGTTATGCTGTTTGACGCCGGCATATTTTCCGGATTTTCTTTCTTTAAAATCTGAAAATCCGCCGCTGCTTCTGCTTCCAGATAATATTCTGTCTCTGCAAACACAGCCTTTACCGTATATACTCCCGCGTTTACCGGAATTTCAGTTGTATACGATTCATCCCCCGCATCTTTGGCCTTATAAAAATAAGAAACATGATCCGTTCCGTTTGTCTCTGACACAGGCTGCGGAAGATTTGCATTCCCCTTGTCCGGACTGTAAATCCAATCCTCCAGCTTCACGCTCCCTGTGCCCTGCCCGCGGGAGACGATAATCTGAACTTCTGTGTTTACTGCTTCGTAATTATTCGTAGCCGCCATGAAAACCGTAATATAAGCCGTCCCTGTTTTCTGAACAGTTACCATGCCGCCCTCTTTTATTTCCACAACCTCTGCACCGGAAGTTACCTCATACATCAAATCTCCGTCCCCGGTCTTACTCAGGTTCAGTGCGAATGCTTCATCTCCATAACGCTTCAAATAATAGTTCATCCCTGTAATCTGCGCCTGGGCTTTAGTAATGGTAAAATCCGCCTCTGCACTGATTTCATGGTAGTTTTCTGTCTCTGCAAAAATTGCTTTGACTGTATATTCTCCCGCATTTACCGGAATTTCGTCTGTATAAGTATTGTCTGCATCATCTTTTGCTTTATACAGATACGCAACATGGTCTGTCCCATTGGTTTCTGATACAGGAACTGGTAACTTTGCATTACTGTTTTGGGGATGGTATTCCCACCCTTCCTGTGAAACAGATGCGCTGCCCGTCGCTTTTGCCACGGAAATTTTAACAGAAATACTATCTGCCCTGTAAAGCATAGTCTTGTCAAATATCACCTGAACGATTGCTTCTCCAGGTTTTTTGACGGTCACTTTACCGTCATTGTCCACAGACAGTATGTCTTCTCCCTGAGATACCTGATAACGAAGCTGTCCGTCGCCCTTATGTACGGCGTCCAGATAAAATGGTTCCCCGCCGTACGTTTTCTCCCAGTTTTGCGTCCCAGTAAGTTCAGGAGACAGCCAATTTACATAAAACTCCGCAGGATAAACAGTAAGCCCTCCCTGAACATTAATGGTATCTGTAACTTCAGCAATCATTTCATACTTTCCAGGCATTAAAGTTTGGGGACCGATTTCTTTCCATTCCCGGTATTCTTCATCGCTGTCTCCTTTTCTGAATTTGTAAGTGATCTCTCCATCTCCCTTATAGTTCAGCAAAAATGGTTCAGGAATAACGTTTCCGTACTGATAATCCGGCATTTCCACCCGGATTGCATCAGAAAACAGAATCCTTCGGATCGTCACTGCCGCCTGGGGCTGATCCAGGAAATAATTACCGCTGTCTGCTCCCATAAGTTTCAATCCTGTAAACGTAACCGGCTTTTTCTCTCCAACGTTTGCGTCTGCCATATATGCCTTTGCCTGGGAGTGGTCCAATGCCACATCATCTACGCTGCTGTACACCCCGGTAAGCGCCCAGTGATTTTTATCCGTGACAGCCGTATCGTCCAGAGGCACCTCCCGGCTGCCATTATAAAAATAAGACTGCAGAACAATATTTTGCGCCTGAACTTCTTTGGGCACAATCTCTCCATCTGTAAGCGTAAACCCGTCCGGCGCCGTATAATTTCTGGCATCCTTTCCCCGCAGTGCAAAAGATACTGAAATTGTTTTATTTTTTCCCACCTGTTTCGTATCGTATTCTGCAAGTGACGACAGCGCGACTTCATCGCCTGGTACCAGATTCAAAACGGTAGTTTCCGACGTTTTTACTCCCGTACCAGTATCATATACTTTACGCTTTTCCACCTGTACGTCCGCCTCCAGTTTGCGGGGTGTAATGGTATAATCCTGATACCATCTGCCATTATAATAATGAACAGAATCTTCTGGAATAAGATCAATATAGCATTTATAATTTCCTGTATCCTCCGGCATCCCTTCCAGCCTGTTAAAATCGCTGTCATAATAGTTCCCATATTTGATCTCCTTTACTTCCTCAAAAGTACCTTCTAATACGGGATGTTTTCCTGTGCCATCATAAATAAATTCTTTCTCAACTGCCTCCTGAAAGGGAATCAGATTCATTTGCGCCTTGTTAATCTGATAGGAAAATTCTTTCTCTCCTTCCACATTGGGCCCTTTTGCCACAGCCTTCACATATCCCCTGCCCGGCTCCACGCAATTCTTCTCATCCACAAACTGAAGTTCATAGTTCTCTTTCGGCAAACGGTAATCGCTGTTCGCCAAATATGGCTCTTTGGGCAGCACAGGTTCCCCGGTCCATTCCGGCATCGTCCCATACAATCCAATAATTGCATTCGCAAAATTCATCTTACGAATAATAAAAGTAAAACTATCCTTGCCTTGCGCCATCTTTGCCGTTTGCGAAAGACATTCGTCGAGAATTACTTTTACCGTATATGTGCCCGCATTTTCCGGAATGCCTGAAAGCACGGTTCCATCTTCCGCAATCCACTGAATCTGGTAGTAATTCTGCACCAGCTCATCAGCACTGCCTCCATAAAGCACATTAAAATCAATGACAGAACGCATATATTCATCCGACACATCCATATTCGGCTTCCAGACTTTACTTACTGCACGGCAATGTACCCAAAGTTCTTTTACCTCCTGTGCAGCAGTTTTGAAAGAATTTTCTGTCTGCCCTCCATTCTCCTGCACGGCTTTTACAATCATAGAAACACTGTCAGTGCTGCAGAGAACTACAGCCGCCAGTATCACCACAAATAATTTTTTCCAATATCTTTTACCATTTTTCAATATATGCTTCACTCCTGTTCCTTTTATTTACCTTATCATACCGCTATCTTAAGATTTTCGACAACATTTCTGTGATAAACTGCTTTTTTTGGGGATAAACCGAAGAAAAAAGAAATTGATTTGCCGCGTTTTTTTGTTTATGATAACTACAGGAGGTGCATTGCCATGAGAATAGCTATTGTAGACGACGAAGAAGCAGAAACTCACGACCTGAAAAAAATGTTAATGTGCTTTGCCGACAGTCGGCGTTTGAACATTTCCTACGATTGCTTTGCGGATGGAACTGCTTTTCTGGCTGCCATCAGTCACCGCAAATACGATTTGGTATTTATGGATATTTATATGGAAAACACCGACGGCATCCAGACTGCTCTCAAAATGCGTCGCCTGTGCCCGGACTGCTGTCTGATTTTCCTTACCTCCAGTCAGGAGCATATGGCGCAGGCATTTCCCTGTCATGCTTTTGATTATCTCTTAAAACCTTTGGATCAGAATCGGCTATTGCGCACGCTTTACGATTTTCTGCGGGTTTTTCCAGAAAATCAACAATATCTGAACCTCTCCGTGGGCAAACAGATCATACCTGTGCTTTATTCCCATTTAGAATATATCTGCACAGACTCCAATTACTGCATTGTGCGGGCACAGGAACAATACCGCTGCCGAATTCCTTTCAACAAATTGAAATCCACACTGGAGAAAGACGAGCGTTTCTGCACCATAAACCGGGGCATCCTGGTAAATCTGGATTATGTGGATTGCATGGAAGATCTTGTCTGCCGGATGAAAAGCGGCGTCTCTTTTCCTATGAATACGAAAAAGAAAACAGAGCTGAAGCAAATTTTAATTAACTACCGTTTCAACATACGGAGAAAACAATTGTCAAGGAGGGAGTAACATGAATTATATGGTTTATCTGAGTAAAGCTGTATCTTATTTCCTTTTTATTCCAGCCTCCCTGATGTGCCTGCTGCCTGTATGGAACCATCTGCGCATTTCCGGAAAAAAACTGATTCTGATACTCTTTCCCAGCTTTGTGCTGTATGGCTTTGTGATCGCCTTTGCAGAAATGCAGATACCTGTCACAAACCATAATATCCCCTATACCCTGACAGTTCCTGTCTGCTTTCCCTTCTATTGCATGGCAGTGGATCTTGAAAAAATTAAACTGTTTTATCTGACCGTAAACGCTATGGCAATGTCTTCTTTCGGTGGACTTGCTTATTTTATGGCAGAAGCATACATGAAAAATCATAATCTGGAAAATCCTTTTTATTTTGCCAGCCTTACAATTCAATGGATCGTAACCATATCTTTGATATGTTTTATCTTCCTGCCTTTTCTGAATAAAAAAAATTCCTGGATTGTGGAACATTTCCATACAAAATCAGTGTGGAATATCGTGTGGATTGTACCCGCTTTGATTACCTTCTGCAACTATATGATGATTCCTGTGAATCATAAAAATGCCACGATCGGACGCATTTTTGAGCTGTATCTTTTGATTGATTTTACGTTTCTGCTGCTTTATCTGCTGTTCCAACTGATGTTTTACCGAATTGCGAAAAACCTCATTGATAAAAATGAACAGGAACAAAAAACGCAGCTTTTTGAGATTCAGTCCCGACAGTACCGGCTCCTGCTGGACTATATAAATGAAACTGGCAAGCTGCGCCACGATTTCCGCCACACAGCCCGCACGCTTCTTATTCTTGCAAAAGAGGCAAATTGGGAAAATCTTCTGCAATACCTGGAAGAATACAACCAGGAACTGGATTCTTACCGGCCCCGGATTTTCTGCAGACATTCGGCAGCCAACGCAGTACTTGCCCATTATGCCGGTCTTGCCCAATCACGTAATATTGAAATTAACTGGCACGTTGACCTGCCGGAACAACTGCGTATTTCTGATGTTGATCTGTGCTCCATACTGGGAAATCTTTTAGAAAATGCCATTCACGGCTGTATTATCATTCCGAGAGCTCAGCGTTATATCAATCTGTCAGTCGACTTAAATGAAAACAGAGAACTTTACCTCATTTGTGTGAACAGTTTTGACGGTATTATAAAAAAATCCCGGCAAAAATACCTTTCTACCAAAAAAGACGGCAATGGAATGGGACTTTTATCCATTTCCATCACCGCCGAAAAATATCATGGTATTACCCGGTTCTATCATTCACATTCAGAATTTTATTCTGAAATTATGCTGAATGTGCCATAACAAATATGTTTAATATCGGCATTTCTCTGACGTAATACCAGAATATTGCCATAGCGTTTTTCAACAAAAAAGCTGTTGCACCTGGATTTCTCAATCACAGGCGCAACAGCCTTTTTACTTATTATATCTTATTTCTCACCATATAAGGTAATCAATTTATTCAGATATTCATAACGCTCTTTTGCATGTTCTTCGGAAACTGCAAACAGTTCTTCTGCTCTTTCCGGATTGAATCTTGCAAGCGCATTGTAACGAACTTCGCCGTTCAAGAATGCCTTGTAATCTCCGGTAGGCTCTTTGCTGTCTAAGGAGAATGCAGCCTTGCCTTCCTTCTTAAGCTCTGGATTGAAGCGGAAGTTATGCCAGTAACCAGCCTCTACTGCGTTCTTCTCCTCGGTCTGAGCCTTGCTCATTCCAACCTTGATACCATGGTTGATACATGGAGCGTAAGCGATAATCAGGGATGGTCCCGGATAAGCCTCTGCCTCTGCGATTGCCTTGATACACTGGTTGTAATCAGCGCCCATTGCGATCTGTGCTACATATACATAGCCATAGCTCATTGCGATAGAAGCCAGATCTTTCTTCTTCACTTCTTTTCCGCCTGCTGCGAACTGTGCGATTGCTCCGGTAGGCGTAGCCTTAGAGGACTGTCCGCCTGTGTTGGAATATACCTCGGTATCGAATACCATAACGTTGACATCCTGTCCGCTTGCCAGTACATGGTCAACGCCGCCGAATCCGATATCATATGCCCATCCGTCACCACCGAAGATCCACTGGGATTTCTTAGCCAGGAAATCTTTCTCAGCCAGAATTTCCTTGGAAGCGTCGCATCCGCAAGCCTCCAATGCTGCAACCAGCTTGTCCGTTGCGCTTCCGTTCAATGCGCCGACAGTAAAGGTATCCAACCATTCTTTTCCTGCCGCTGCAACGTCTGCGTTCTTGCCTTCTTCTACAAGAGCTTCTACTTTGGATTTCAGTTTGCCTCTGATTGCCTTCTGAGCAAGCAGCATACCATAACCAAACTCAGCAGCGTCTTCGAATAAGGAGTTTGACCATGCAGGACCCTGTCCTCTTTCATTTACGGTGTATGGTGTAGAAGGTGAGGAGTTACCCCAGATTGAAGAACATCCGGTTGCATTCGCAATGTACATTCTGTCACCGAACAACTGTGTAATTAACTTCGCATAAGGCGTCTCACCGCATCCGCCGCAGGCTCCGGAGAACTCAAGCAACGGCTGTTTGAACTGAGATCCCTTAACGGTAGTCTCTTTGAACTTCTCAACTACATCAATCTTCTTCTCTACTGTCAGACCAAAGTCAAAGTATGCCTGCTCGCCTACGTTTTCTTCGCAGTTCTTCATTGTAAGAGCTTTTTCACCCTTCTTGCCAGGACATACGTTTGCACAGGAACCGCATCCGGTACAGTCAAGTGCGGAAATTGTCATACTGAACTTGTAGTCTGCCATACCAGTCATAGGCAGTGTCTGCATTCCTTCCGGAGCGTTGGAAGCCTCTGCTTCTGTCATAGCCACTGGACGGATTACTGCATGAGGACATACATAGGAACAGATATTACACTGGATACAGTTTTCCGGATTCCATACAGGAACGTCAACTGCAATACCGCGCTTCTCAAATGCAGCGGAACCAGAAGGCGTCTGTCCATTTTCATATTTCTTAACTACGGATACAGGAATCTTGTTACCTTCCTGTCCGTTTACAGGAATCTGAATGTCGTTTACGAAATCAACAACATCCTGTCTGTTTCCGGTTGCAACCTTTGCAAAACTTTCATCCTGAGCATCTTTCCAGTTTGCAGGAACGTCAATCTTAACAACTCCGGTTGCTCCGGCATCAATGGCGTCATAGTTCATCTGAACGATCTTATCGCCCTTCTTGCCGTAAGTTGCCTTAGCGGCAGCCTTCATCAGTTCGATTGCTCTCTCTTCCGGAATGATCGCCGCCAGTTTGAAGAATGCAGACTGAAGTACCGTATTGATACGTCCGCCGAGTCCGATTTCTTTACCGATCTTGATACCGTCGATGGTATAGAACTTGATATCATTCTCTGCGATATATCTCTTTACCTGTCCTGGCAGATGTGTCTCTAATTCTTCCGGTGACCAGGAGCAGTTCAGAAGGAATGTTCCGCCCGGTACTAATTCCTGAACCATGTTGTACTTGCGTACATAAGCAGGATTGTGGCATGCCACAAAGTTAGCCTGTTTGATCAGGTAAGTAGACTTGATGGCTTTCTTACCAAAACGCAGGTGAGACATGGTAACGCCGCCGGATTTCTTGGAGTCATAGTCAAAATATGCCTGTGCATACATGTCTGTGTTGTCTCCGATAATCTTGATGGAGTTCTTGTTCGCACCAACCGTACCGTCAGCGCCCAGTCCCCAGAATTTACAGTTGATGGTTCCTTCCGGTGTTGTTACCGGATCTTCCTTCACTTCCAGAGAAAGGTTGGTAACGTCATCGTAGATACCGATTGTAAATTCTTCTTTTTCTGTATTGTTATATACAGCGATGATCTGTCCTGGCGTGGTGTCTTTGGAGCCTAAGCCGTAACGTCCGCTGGTAAGCTGAACGGATTCAAATTTTGTTCCCTTCAATGCTGCCACAACGTCCAGGTATAATGGTTCTCCAAGAGATCCCGGCTCTTTGGTTCTGTCTAATACGGCGATCAGTTTTGCAGTCTCAGGAATAGCAGCTACGAAAGCTTCTTTGCTGAACGGTCTGTAAAGACGAACCTTTACAACGCCGACTTTCTCGCCCTTAGCCATTAAGTAATCAATCGTCTCGTCAATGGTATCGCATACGGAACCCATAGCGACGATAACCTTCTCTGCATCGGTAGCTCCATAGTAGTTGAACAGCTTATAATCTGTTCCCAGCTTCTCGTTAACCTTGTCCATATACTTCTGAACAATAGCCGGCATTGCATCGTAAGTAGAGTTGCAGGACTCTCTGGTCTGGAAGAAAATATCCGGGTTCTGTGCGGAACCGTCCTGACGGGGATGATTCGGATTCAATGCGTTCTTGCGGAAAGAATCAATGGCATCCATGCTTACCATATCTTTCAAATCTTCATAATCCCATGTCTCAATTTTCTGAATCTCATGAGAAGTACGGAAACCATCAAAGAAATTGATGAATGGAAGATGTCCTTCCAGTGCAGCGCAGTGTGCAACCGGAGTCAGATCCATAACTTCCTGTACAGAAGATTCGCAGAGCATTGCCGCGCCAGTCTGACGGCAGGCATATACGTCGGAATGATCTCCAAAAATATTCAGCGCATGACTTGCCACGCAGCGTGCTGATACATTGAATACGCCAGGAAGCCCTTCACCAGCGATTTTGTAAAGGTTGGGAATCATCAGCAATAATCCCTGGGATGCAGTGTAGGTGGTTGTAAGAGCACCTGCTGCAAGTGAACCGTGAACAGTACCTGCCGCACCAGCCTCGGACTGCATTTCAGTTACCTGAACCATCTGTCCGAAAATATTCTTTCTGCCCTGGGTTGCCCATTCATCTGTAGCTTCTGCCATAACAGACGACGGTGTGATGGGGTAGATGGCTGCAACATCTGTAAATGCATAGGAAGCATGTGCTGCTGCATGGTTACCATCCATGGTTTTCATAGATCTTTTCATTACATTTTCCTCCTGCTTTAAAATTAAGCACATCGCTTCTTGTAAGAAGCGGACATGCAGAGTTTCTTTCTACTATACTATAATAATTATAGCGCAAAAAATCAATAGTTTTCGCTCTATTTCATGTATTTTTCTTGAAACACCTCAATCGGCAGCGGCTGGTCAAATAAAAAGCCCTGGCCATACTGAAAACCGCAGTTTACAAGAAACTCCCGCTGCTCCTCAGTTTCAATTCCCTCAAAGATCACTTCCTCTTTCACACTGCGGATCAGGCTGCCCATACTGCGGATAAAATCTTCCTCATTTCTGCGGTTTTCCCGATTGAGAAAACTGCGGTCAATCTTTACAATATCCGCCGGAATATCAAGCAGCATTCCCAGAGACGAGTAGCCTGTGCCAAAATCGTCGATTGCTACCCGAAAGCCTGCCGCCCGCAGGAGCTGCACTTCAGATTTCACCAGTTCATATCCTGTCACAAACAGGCTTTCTGTAATCTCAATCTCAATATACTGCGGATTCACCTGGTACTTCTCCGTCAGTTCTATGATACGGCTGTAAATACCGTCCTTTTCAAAATGGCTCCTGGAAAAATTCACAGAAATCACTGGTAGCTGTTTTCCTTCATTCTGCCAGCGTTTCATATAGATCAGCACCTGCTCATACATGTAAAAATCCAGCTCGACAATATATCCTGATTTCTCTAAAATGGGAATAAACATCGCGGGCGCTTCCAGTCCCCCGCTTTCTTTTTTCAGGCGCACTAAAGCTTCCCCTCCAAAAAGTTCCAATTGGGACAGCAGAAATTTGGGCTGTACATATACCTGAAAATTTCCCTCTGCAAGATTGTTCTGAAATTCTGCCAGCACCTGCTTCTCCACTTCGCGCTGTCTGCGCATCCGCGGCTCGTACACCCGGCAGAACAGATTGCTCCCCTTTATGCTTTTTCTGGCTATATTTGCATTCTCAATAGCGACATCCAGGTTTTCGTCCCGCTGGTCGACAAAATAAATACCTGTGGACAGCCTGATATTACAGGTCGTATAAATCTCCCTTTGCTGCTTTGAAAACTCCGTATTTGCCCCGGTTATAATCCTGATAATCGTATCCTTATCTTCTCCCCAGATTAATGTAACAAATAAATCTGAATACAGTCTGCAGGAAATCTTATTATTTCCACTGCGGATTCTCAACGCAAATTTCTTGAGAATTTCATTTCCCGCCTCATGGCCAAAATTCTCGTTGATATAAGAAAAGTCATTGATATCCGTATAGACAATGGCATATTGAAGTTCCTGGTTCCAGTTGCGCAGCTCCTTCTCCACCCTGTCTTTAAATACCTCCTCAATATACAGCCCCGTCAGCATATCCCGGTGTTTCAAATAACAGATCGCCTTCTTATCCGCCTCGCGCTGTATGCGCAGAGCCACAAATACAGACAGCATTTTAGACAGCTCCAGAAATGTTTCCTTCTCAAAATTCGTCCAGTTTCTGGGGTTTTCCGTGTCGCAAAAGGTAATAAATCCCTCTCCCATCTCTGAATAGGAAAAACGGCAGTATACAAGCGCGCGCACCTTGTAATCCTGAAATGATTCCCGATATGTTTCCGTTATTTGCTTATCTGACTGGCAGTCGTTGATACAGGCCAGCCCGGATTCATCAAAGTTACTTAAAACTATGTCCCAGTTCTTATACTTATCCACATACTCCGGACCGTTTACAATGCCGTTTTCCCTGGTCCAGCAATTCGTCTGAATCAGTTCCTTTCTCTGCTTGTCACATTCCACCACTGCAACTCTGCCCAGATCATACTGCCTTCCAATCCGCTCCATTAAGATATTCAAAGAATCGTTGAGGTCTCTGGCATGTGACAACAGGGAAAACGCTTCTGAAAGAAAATCCATATCCTGGATCTTCCCTGCCTTATACTGGCTGCTGCGCACTTCAATTCTGCTGGCTTTGCGGATCTTCCACAGCGGATCCGCCCCTTCTGCCACGCGGAACTGGTTCTTTCCTGCCTCCTTCGCCTGGTACATTGCCATATCTGCCTTGGAAAACAAAGAACTGTAGCTCTCCTTAACAGCGCCGTACACCGATACGCCCACGCTGCAGCTCACCTGTATTTTCTCCCCGTTTCTTCCATGATATACCTGCTTGGTGGTTCGGCAGATTTTCTCTGCTTTCTGTTTTGCCTGATAAAAATCGGTATATTTCATAAATACCATAAATTCATCGCCGCCGATTCTGCCCACCACATCCGTTCCGCGAAACAGCTCCTGGATCTTCTTAGCCACATTAATCAGGACGCTGTCTCCGAACATGTGCCCCAGGCTGTCATTGATGGTTTTAAAATTATCCACGTCAATGAGGAATAATGCATGACTGCCCCGCACATTCTCTTTCAGAAAAGTTTCAATCTCTGATTTTGTCGTGGACTTATTCAGAAGCCCGGTGAGATCATCCTGCTTTAATCTCTGTTCCATCTCGCTTTGCACATGCTTCTCTCTGGTTATATCTTCAGTCCGTCCCAGAATCCTTAAAATCTTGCCTTCTTCTCCCGGCACGCTCTTATATATGGTTCTGTGCCATGCATAGACAGGCGCTTCCCCGGCATCTGCGATATTGATACGGTATTCCAGCATCCCCTTTTCTTCTACTGCTGACGCCCGCTCCAGCATTCCGAAAAAATCTTCATAATCTTCGCGGTATAATAACTGCTCCAGGGCGTCCGCCGGTACAAAAAAGCCTTCTCCGCTGCGGTCCGCAAGCATGATATTTGACTGTGG
This sequence comes from Lachnospiraceae bacterium, assembly GCA_910575155.1. Lineage (GTDB taxonomy): Bacteria > Bacillota > Clostridia > Lachnospirales > Lachnospiraceae > Petralouisia. Next base: position 11,271 of record CAJTDX010000020.1, on the reverse strand, counting down.
CGCAATAAAAACAGCTTTGGAAGCCACATCATACTCAAATGGAAATTCCTGATTGATCGCTTCCACCAGTTTATACCGCTCTGTCTGTAAATACAGCTCTTCCTCCATATGTTTGCGTCTGTGAATATCCCAGCTCGAAACAAGAAAATAAGGCGTCCGCTCCTGATAATAAAACAGTCTGATATTCAGGGCAAGCCAGCGGATTTCACCGTTTTTTCCGCAAATACGGATATCGCACTGCCCCACCTTCTCGGTATGAAGCAGCTCTTCCATCATTTTTTTAAGCTGTCTGTGATCCTCCCGGTAAACTGCGTCCGTAAAGTCATTGGGAAGCACCTGGATCTCCTCCGCGCTGTAGCCTATGGTGCGGAAAAATTCTTCATTGCCCTTAATCAATTCCCATGGCCCTGTTCCCTGTAAAACAGCACAGCCTGTGGGAAGCTTTAGAATCGTCCGCCTGAGCCTCTCTATGCTCTCCTGTATGCGGCCCCACCTTCTGTCCTGCTGTATCTTTTCCTCCAGCAGGATATCCTGTCTCATACACGCGGTCAGCAGCACATGAAGATCCGGCTGTATTTCCACCATTTTCATTGACAGTAACACATGAAATTCATTTCCTCTTGGATTACAGACCCGGTAATTGCGGAAATTATCCTGTCCAATGCCCCCCATTGCCTCCCGAAGCTGTCTGCGCAATTCTTCTCTCTGCTTTACTGTCACAACCGCACGCATATCATTTCCGGCAACAGCAAATTCTGCCCTGGTATAACCGATACAGCGGAAAAATTCCTCATTGCTGTACAACAGATAAAACTCATCATTTTCCATATCCTCCGGTTCTTCATATCCGATACAGCAGACGCCACAGGGAATCTCTTCCAATATCTGTTCCTCTTGCTGCCGGAAGAACTGCTCTTGCATCTTTTGATCTTTCATATTAAAACCCGCTCCTGTCATTTCCGTTATCAGCATTCATTTCCAACAAACACTGCTGTTTTTTATCATAGCAAATTTTTCCTGTATTTTCAATAAAACTTCTTGCAAAATAGCAGATTTACGGTATACTTAGAATGAAAATTTGAACGCAGAAAGGTTAGATAGAATGATTAGTGCAAACAATGTAACTCTCAGAATCGGTAAAAAAGCTTTATTTGAAGATGTAAATATCAAATTCACCGAAGGAAACTGCTATGGACTGATCGGTGCAAATGGAGCCGGAAAGTCCACGTTTCTCAAAATTTTAAATGGACAGCTGGAACCTACAAAGGGCGAAGTCATCATTACTCCGGGACAGCGTCTCTCCTTCCTGCAGCAGGACCATTTCAAGTATGACGAATTTTCTGTGCTTGACACTGTCATAATGGGAAATCAGCGTCTTTATGATATCATGAAGGAAAAAGATGCCATTTATATGAAAGAAGATTTCACTGACGAAGACGGTATACGCGCCAGTGAACTGGAAGCGGAATTTGCAGAAATGGACGGCTGGAACGCAGAATCTGACGCCGCTCAGCTCCTGAATGGACTGGGCATTGATACTGAATTCCATACTTCCACAATGAAGGATCTCACCGGAGATCTGAAAGTCAAGGTACTGCTCGCCCAGGCGCTGTTTGGCAACCCTGATATTCTGCTGTTAGACGAGCCGACCAACCACCTGGATCTGGACGCCATCGCCTGGCTGGAAGAATTCCTGATTAACTTTGACAATACTGTCATTGTCGTGTCGCACGACCGCTATTTTCTCAACAAGGTCTGCACCCATACCGCCGACATCGACTATGCCAAAATTCAGTTATATGCCGGAAATTACGACTTCTGGTATGAGTCCAGCCAGCTTTTGATCAAGCAGATGAAAGAAGCGAATAAAAAGAAAGAAGAAAAAATCAAGGAACTACAGGAATTTATCTCCCGATTTTCTGCGAACGCCTCCAAATCCAAACAGGCGACCTCCAGGAAAAAGGCGCTGGAAAAAATCCAGTTGGATGAGATTAAGCCTTCCAGCCGCAAATATCCCTATATTGATTTCCGTCCGGCACGGGAAATCGGCAATGAAGTACTGACTGTGGAAAATATAAGCAAGACGATCGACGGCGTCAAGATCCTAGACAATGTGTCCTTCATTGCGGGACATGACGACAAGATTGCATTCGTGGGAAGCAACGAGATTGCCAAGACTACGCTGTTTCAGATTCTTGCCGGAGAAATGGAACCGGACGAGGGCCATTACAAATGGGGCGTGACCACCAGCCAGTCTTATTTCCCCAAAGACAACACCGCCATTTTCGATACGGATTTGCAGATTGCAGACTGGCTTACCCAGTTCTCTGAAATCAAAGACGCCACTTATGTGCGCGGATTCTTAGGCAGAATGCTTTTTGCGGGAGAAGACGGCGTGAAAAAAATGCGGGTATTGTCCGGCGGGGAGAAAGTACGGGTGCTCCTGTCGCGGATGATGATTGAAGGCTCCAATATCCTGATTCTGGACGAACCTACGGACCATTTGGACATGGAGAGCATCACCGCTTTGAATAACGGACTGATCAAATTCCCCGGCGTACTGCTGTTTGCCTCCCGCGACCATCAGGTAGTGCAGACTACGGCCAACCGTATTATTGAGTTCCTGCCAAACGGCAGCTTTATTGATAAAGTCACCACTTACGACGAATATCTGGAAAGCGACGAGATGGCAAGAAAGAGACAGGTATATTCCACCAGCAACGCGCAGGAGGAAGACGATTAATTCTGGATTGCGTTCCAGACGCGCAGATATCAGATCGCGTAAAAGCCTGTACAGGCATATAAAAACCACCCCATTCCCCTCGGAACCGGGTGGTTTTTATTATTTATCCTATCTCCAATATTTTTTGACCCATGTTTCTGCATCGCCTTCTTCAAGTTCATATTTCCTTGCTATTTTTTTTATGGTTTCTGAAACAGGCAAACCTATTTCCTGGCACATCTCAATTGCTGAAATCATGGCTGCTTCTTCTTTCTCACTCTCCACATAAGCACGCATTACCTGTTCTTCATCAAACAACGTCATCATCATATCCACAACCTCCTTTTCCCTGCTCTCCAAATACTCTTTCAGAACATCCCTGTCTTTACAGATCTTAATGGTATTGGTAACTGCTTCTCTGGTTCGCCCATATAATTTCATCTGCTCGTCATATACTTTTGTAAAGGCAACATACTGACTGATAATATCATTGTCCTTTCCATCGTAGATCATTTTTACCTTTACATCAACAGCACATTCCTCCCCATTGAAAAATTCCTCTGAAAGAGATACATATTCCGGCTTACTTACCCTTTTTCCGGTGAATATCACGTATAATTCCGGTTTTGGCAGCTTTACTTTTTTACTGCCGTAAAGATTATCGTTCCTGCGTTCAAAATATTCATGATAGGATTGAACCAGATACATCAATGCCCGGATTATGAGATTCATCGTCCATGTAGTTTGCGCCTCCGCCAGAATCATGATTTTATCTCCTACGGTGAAACCCAAATCATTATAACATGCATCCACTAATATATTTTTAATCGTGATGTCCTTCAGTTGGTCTTCCGTAGTTTCTGTATCTTCCGGATGGAGCGCCCGGTATAACTGAATCAGATATTTTTTATCCTGAAATAAATTTGTGAAAACGCTGTCTTTGACAGTATATTTCGCAATATCCGTTTTTCCCATTCCTTCATCCTTTCATCCCCGCCTGCTCAGCGGGGAAATATTTATCATAACTCGTCCTTTTTCTTAGACAGGTAACAGCTCCCGCCTGTATATATTAAGCATTAATGAACAGGCTTTCCGGCGTCCTTTTTTCCCTGTAATCATATCTAAAGATATTCCGTATACCGATCACTTAAGACTTAAAAAAGCCCCCAGATTCCCCCGTCTGCCCTGACTTGCCCGGTGAGAAAACAACTCTCTGGGATTACAGCAGGTACATATGTCTGTGACAGACAAATGCTCTTTTCTGATCCCGGCTTCCAGCAAAACAATCTCATTGGCGCGCCATAAATCAAGCTGATATTTTCCATTTCCTTTATCTGTCAAAATTTCCTGTCTGTGTCCGGGAAACTCCTGCATAAATTGTTCCGCCACATCCTGGCTGACCTCATAACAGTCCTGACAGATCGAAGGTCCGACGGCGCAGACGACATGTTCCGGTTCCGTACCAAATTCCCGCCGCATGGCTTCCAGGGTCGCGCGTCCCATTCTGCCGACCGTTCCGCGCCAGCCAGAATGCGAGAGTCCAATGGCGCAGTTTTTGGTATCTGCAAAATACAGAGGTACGCAGTCCGCAAAAAAAGTGGAAAGCGTCAGTCCCGGTTCATTGGTAATCAGACCGTCCACATCTGCATACCCACGCTCTCTGGTTAAGCCCTTTCCTGCATCTTCTTTTCCCACCCGCCGCACATTCGTCGTATGGGTCTGATCCGTAAGTACAAAATCTTCATATCTGGTCCCCAGAACCTGAGAAACTCTGCGGAAATTTTCTTCCACCGCCTCCCTGTCGTCCCCTCTGGAAAAACTGAGATTCAGGCTTGCAAATATCCCCTGGCTTACGCCTCCCTGTCTGGTGGTAAAACAGTGCTTTACCATGCCCGTCTCCTCCAATAAGGGAAAGGACAGAAACGGAAATTCTCCTGTCTCAAGAGAAACTGATTTTAATAGCGGAACTGATTCCCGTCCCTTATGCGGTTTTCTTACCAGCTCCATTTGGCTCTTATAACGTCTGCGTTCTGCGTTCACACTTCTGTTCCTCCTATTTGACATATTCAAATGCATTCGGTATATGAATCAGTTCCTCACCCGTAATCCCTACCACATCAAAGCGGCAGGGCGTATCCTCTCCATATCCATGACGCAGGCAATAATAATCTGCCGTCCTGCAGATCCTCCTGCGCTTTCCGGCGTCCACCGCCTCCAACGGATGGCCGCCCCTGTTGTTTTCACGGTATTTCACTTCCACAAATACCAGATATCTGCCGTCTCTCGCTATCAGATCTATTTCTCCATAGCGGCTGTAAAAATTCCGGTGCAGAATCTGAAAACCTTTTTGCCGTAAAAACTCTGCCGTCCGTTTTTCATATTCTGCACCCTTTTCCCGATGATTATGTTTCACTCCTGCCAAGCAGCCCCCTCCTGTTTCTGTTGCTTTTGACCATTTCCCGGCCGCCGGATCCTCTGTTAATTCAATTTCCCTTTCAGCCGCTCCATATCATCCACAAACACCAGAATCTCCGCCACCACTTCGTATAATTCCGGCGGTATCATCTCTCCGATTTCCAGTTTGGACAACGTTTTTGCCAGTTTATCGTCCTGATAAAATGGAATATGTTCCTCTTTGGCTTTTTCAATGATACGCTCCGCCAAATGCCCTTTTCCAGTGGCGATAATCTTAGGCGCCCGCTCCCCTGGCTCATAGGCTACCGCAACCGCGGTTTTTGGCTTTTCCCCGGTCTCTGTGTCCATTGTGACCAGTTCTCTGGTATTTTTGTACCGTGCTTCTTCCATCAAACTGTCACTCCTTTCCCTGCTATATTCCAGCCTGACCTTTTTATGCTTTTACATCAAATGAATATCGGTGCAGCTTTGCCGGCGGTTTTTCCCTTTCCAGAAAATCCTCTACAAAATCCTGTTTTTTTCTGCGGTTTTCCACTTTCACTTCACAGGAATATCCTTTCTGTTCCAGGCGTTCCATTAATTGGTCTGCATATCCCGAAATCAGGCGGCAGGACATTTCATCTTCAAAATAAAATTCTGTCTCCACCGCCGCTCCTTCCAGCTTCACAAAAATGTCCGTCGACCCCAGATGTTCCAGATCCAGATGCAGCAGCGCAGTCAGCGCTCCCTCTTTCTCTCTGAGATTCTTTTTATTGGTATATACATACAAATCGCTGTGAGCATTCTGATTCTGCAGTTTCAGCGGAAGCTGCACATAAGTATACACCTGATTCAGCTGATTCATAAAATCCAGATTACTCTGCACTGACTGGGCTGTTTTGGCCAGCGCCGTGCCTTCCTTTCCAGCCTGCGTCAAAACCTGCTGCAAATCTGCCATCTGCCTGGTAAGCCGCTGGTACATCTCCTTTACGGCGCCTTCTTCTTTCAGACGCTCCGGCGTCAGCGTCCACTGGTCCGCCATTGCCTGTTTCAGCACCTCTTTATATTCATCTGAGTAAAAAAGTTTCTGCATGGACGCGCTGGTGTAATCTTCACTCTGTTCCATCGCGCTCATCATCTGCTCTAACAGCTCTCCCGCGCTCAGGTCTGTATTTAACGTTCCCTGAGGAAGCAGCCGTTCATTTTCCCTGGCTCCGGAAAATTCCTGCAAAAGCGCGGTGAGCCTGCCCTGCTGCTCCTTATTTAAAAACAGCTCCACCGGGGGCGTATGCTTTGCCTGCGTCATTCCCTCCTGCGCGGGATTCAGATTGGTATTGGCCGCGGAAGTTCCCTCCTGCCGCTCATTTGCGGCAGTATTTCCCGCAGACAGGCCGTCCTGTGCAAAATTTCCCTCTGAGAGTCCGCTCTGCATCTGGCTTCCCCCGGCCAAGCCCTCTCCCATAGCATTTCCTCCCATGGCGTTTCCGCTGAAATCTGGCTGACTGCTGTTCCCCTGGGTAAGATCCTCATGAATAATTACTCCCTGCGCCGCGTCAACATTGGCAACTGACAAATTCTGCAGCGCCTGATTCTGCGCAAGCTGTCCCATAGCCGTCTGGTTCTGCAGCGCCCCGGTCTGCGCCGCAGATGGCTGCTGCTGGCTGCTTCCTGATAAGATCGCCGCAATCTGCTGCTGTATCCCCAGCAGGTTTCCCATCATTCCAGGCCCCTGCCCGGCCGCTCCTCCCTGCGAAGCAAACATCTTTCCTGACAATTCTGCAATTCCTTCCATCAGACGGTTTAATTCCGGTAAAATTGCCTGTTCGCCATTTTTATAATTCTGAAACTGGTTCAAAGAATCTTCCGTAATCACCAGCCCCAGTTTCTGCATCTGCAGCAGCGTCTGAACATTCGCCTTGGGAAAATTCGCCAGCAGCCGCATCATCTGATGCAGACTGCTTTTATCAACGGGAAGCTGCTGCGCCATCATCTGATTGACCATAGAGAGATTTTTATCGTTTACCTGAAGTCCCGCCGCCTCCAAAGCACGCAGCAAGGTAGGATTCTGGGCGCTCTCCAAAGTAACCGGGCGAATGGCGATCTGTTCCCCGGAAGCTGATTTTATCTCAAACAGCATAGGCTGCCCTTTTTCGAGATGAACGCCCGCTTCCATTCTCGCCGAAATAGACCGTCCGTCATTTAAGCCAATCGTTACCTGGCCATTTTTGATCTCTGTTATCGTTCCCTCAAATACCTTTCCCGGAACCAATTCCTGAGCCTGAGCGGACAGAGGACGCGCAGCAGCGGATTCTCTGGTCTGAGCCAATGCCTGGTTATTGGAAACGGTATGATTCTGATATGGATGTACGCCTTCCACAAATGACATGATACGCCTGCCTTTCTGCAATATAATTCTTAATTTTCTCTGTTATGCAAAAATTTTTTAATAAAGCTCTGCCGATGAATGGAGGAAGCTCCATGCTTGCCGATTGCCTCAATATGTTCTTTGGAACCATAGCCTTTATTTCTGGCAAATCCATATTCCGGCAATAGCTGATCGTATTCCGCCATCAGACGGTCCCTGGTAACTTTGGCAATAATACTTGCCGCTCCAATGGTAATACTCCTGGCGTCTCCTTTGATAATGGGCACCTGGGGAATCTCTACCTGGGGAATTGTCACCGCGTCGTTTAATAATATATCGGGCGTTACGGAAAGATTCTGAATCGCCTGGCGCATGGCTTCATACGTTGCCTGCAGAATATTAATCTCATCTATTCTTGCAGGCGACGCCATGCCAACCCCTGCGGCAACTGCCTGCTCCATAATAATCTCATACAGCTCTTCCCTTTTTTGAGCGCTGAGCTTCTTGGAATCGTTGATATATAAAATTTTGCAGTCTTTGGGCAGAATCACCGCCGCAGCCACCACCGGACCCGCAAGCGGGCCTCTGCCTGCCTCGTCAATGCCGCAGATTAAGCCTTTGTCATCATACTGCCTTTCGTAGACCTTCAGCCCTTCTATACGCTCCCGTTCCTGCTTTAGCGCGCTAAGACGCTTTTCAGCCTGCTCCGTCAGCTTTTTAACGCCTGCCCGCGGGTCCTGCTGATATTTTAAAATAAAAGAAGGCAGCATGGTTTCCTCTGCCGCCTGTAATTCCTCTTTAATCTCTGTAACTTTTTTTAACGCTCCCACCTGATTCTCCTCTTCCATATCTACTGATGTTTGATAAAGCCAATCTTATCAAACGGATAAAGTCTAAGCCATGCCCTTCCGACAAAATCTTTGCCCAGCACTTTGCCCACGCTGGGATCTCTGCTGTCAGAACTGGCGTTGCGGTTATCTCCCAGCACAAAATATTCATCTTCTCCAAGCTCCACTGGCTCCGCCGCTTCACCCGGGTTCTGGATCACTTCTCTTCCGTAGGATTCTTCCAGTTCCTCACCGTCAATATAAATAACCCCGTTGGAATCAATCTGCACCGTTTCTCCCGGAAGCCCGATGATTCTCTTAATGTAATAAGTATCTTCTTTATACTGAAAGGGAAATACTACGATATCAAATCGTTCCGGTTTACGGAAACGATAGCTGATTTTATCCACAATCAGGTTATCTCCGTCGCTTAACGTATATTCCATGGAGGTTCCGCTCACCTGCGTCCGCTGCCCTACATAATGAATCACCAGATAAGTCAGTAAAAAAACAATTCCAATATACAAAACAAAACTTATAATTTCCCGCATCACGCTGGTCTTTTCTTCTGCGTTTTTTTTCATCTCTTCCCGCCGATTATCCATATTTTATACCTGCTCCCTATAGTTCACACAGACGGCGGTTCATGACCGCCTCCGCGCCTTCGCATTGATGGTTCAGACATTCTTATTTTAGCTCTGTTTTTCAGGAAATTCAAGTGTTATTTTTCCAAGTCTGCCGCTGCGAAATTCATCGATCACCAGCGCCGCCGCTTTGCCGTAATCAAGTTCGTTTCCTTTCTTCACACAATTGCGGTTTTGTGCTATATCGCCAAGGATTTCCGCCGGAGTCTGGTTTTCTTCCGTCTGATACCGCTCTCTTAAAACATTCGGATATTTTTCCTGTAAAATGCGAATCAGCTTCAGGGACAGATCGTCAATGTTCAAAATCTCATCCTTGATGGAGCCAATAAGCGCAAGATACAGTCCTACTCTCTGGTCTTCGAATTTTGGCCATAAAATTCCCGGCGTATCTAAAAGTTCCACGTTTTTATTCAGACGGATCCACTGCTTTCCTTTGGTAACGCCCGGTTTATTTCCCGTCTTGGCACATGCTTTTCCCGCATAGGTATTAATAAAGGTGGACTTTCCCACATTGGGAATCCCTACCACCATAGCGCGCACCGGACGGTTCCTGATTCCTCTTCTGCGGTCACGTTCTATTTTCTCCCTGCACGCCTCCATGATCACGTCCTGAATGCTCTTCATCCCGGCTTTCGTGCGGGCGTCCAGCTTCACTGCAAAATATCCTTTTTCCCTGAAATATGACGTCCAGGCCGTCGTCTGTTCCGCGCTGGCAAGATCGGCCTTATTCATCAGGATCAGCCTTGCCTTCTGTTTTCCCAGCTCATCAATATCTGGATTTCTGCTGCTTATGGGAATGCGGGCGTCCACCAGTTCAATCACCAGATCAATCAGTTTTATATCTTCCTGCATTTGGCGTTTCGCCTTCGTCATATGTCCCGGATACCATTGAAAATGCATCTTTTACCTCCGATTATTTCAAAAAACTTATCCTGTTCCAGGGCGAGGCGATCATCCATGCCTTCCCTGTAATATATTCTTTTTTTACATTGCCAATACTGGCAAAACGGCTGTCTTCACTGTTGTTGCGATTGTCGCCGAGGACAAAATACTCGTCTTCGCCTACAAGAATCTCATTTTCCGCCATAAGCGCGTTCTCAATTGCGCCTCCTTCTATTTTCTCTGAAAACAGCTCGCCATTTACGTAAACTTCCCCATCTTTGACCTGTATCGTATCTCCCGGAAGACCAATGACGCGTTTTACATAATAGTGGGATTTCTCATTTCCATTCGGCGAAAACACCACCAGATCATTCTGTTTTGGCTCAAACAGTTTATACACAAAACGATTCACCAAAATATGCTCTCCGTTCTCCAGGGTTGGAGACATAGAGGGGCCTACCACCGTCACACGGAATCCGAAAAAAGACACCAAAATCACGGTACCTGCGATCGTCAGAAGAATTTCTCCTGCCCAAAGTGCAATTTCTTTCAGCAATGCTGTATTTATTTTTTTCTTTCTCCGATAAAAACTCAGACCGGATGTTTTTCTTTTCATATTCCAGCGCTCCTATCCCAGTCATTGGAAGATTTAACACATATAAATCCCTGTGCATAAAAAGGGACAACTACAATAATCGTACTTGTCCCTTTTCGTATTCAGCTCCTGTTTTGAATTATTTTACTAATTCCTTCACTTTTGCTCTCTTTCCTACACGCTGTCTTAAGTAATTCAGCTTTGCGCGCCGAACCTTACCATAGCGGACTACTTCAATCTTTTCCACATTGGGAGAATGCAGCGGCCATGTCTTTTCCACGCCGACGCCGTTAGAGAATTTTCTTACTGTAAAAGTCTCTCTGCTGCTGCCGCCCTGACGCTTCAGCACAATACCTTCGAAAACCTGGATTCTCTCTCTGTTTCCTTCTTTAATCTTACCGTAAACCTTCACCGTATCTCCTACGCTGAACTCGTTTACATTTTCCTTTAACTGTTCTTTTTCAATGTTTCTGATAATTTCAGATGCGTTCATTTTGTGACCTCCTATTTCATTAGATGTTCTTAATACATTTGTAACAGAGGACCATCATTTTCTTGTCTCACAGGTTTGTATTTTATCACATCTCATTTAAAAAAGCAAGATTTTTCTTCTTATAAAGTATACATAATTGTTTTTTATTTTATAGGGAATCCGAAGGAATTTCCTATAGAATCAGAACCACCGGCTTAGCCGGTGGTTTGCTCACGCCCTATAAGGGCTCATTACCGGCTCTGGAGTCTAAAGACTCATCGAAAGGTTTGCCAGCCGCAACATCATTTTGTACTAAGTCCTAAAGGACTTTTTCTATTTGTTCTTTTTTGCTGGCTCACCCGTAAACGGG
>CAJTDX010000019.1 GCA_910575155.1 Lachnospiraceae bacterium | reverse complement strand
CCTGCCTAAAACTATTATAAATCAAAACAGGAAGCTAAAACAGTAGTGGAGCCAGCCCCCTCCTATTTTCATTATAGGCTGTGATAACACTTCATGATTCGTTGAAAATTCAATATCTGGCAATGATTCAATTATCAAAGAACAGCCTTTTGGAACACTATGCTGCTATTAACTGGGATTTCAGTAGGACAACGGCATCCCGATGATCCTTGATGTAAGTATCGTTGTGAATCTGATCCAGTTGATCTGTGTTGATTTCATAAAGCGGTATGCCGTATCCTTAGCAAAAGCCGGCGTATTTCTTCCCAGCAGCAGATTCATGTACATGCTTCTGTTTGAAAAGATCAGAAGGAACAGATACTGAAAAATCTGTGTCACAGGTGCACCCTTTTTATGATAAGCGCCTGCCGTTTTCAGGGCAGAAGCCACATGAAATCTGGGAAAAATCTTTTGATAGTTTTAGAAATCTGGTTATCATTCTGGTTGTTTTGTGTTATACTGTTATTCATAGCATGAGCCTCCGTTGGTATGTTGGTAGTGTCAACTTTATATACCCAAAATTAGCTCACCCCCAGTAAATTCAATGGTTTCAGAGGTTATAAGCCTTTACCTCCTCTTTCTTTGGCTTGGGCGACCAAAATTTTACTTACGGAAAGCCCGTTAAATTCAGCCTTAACGGGCTTTCCGTAAGTAAAATATAATCGGCCTCAGTCAAGGAAAGGGGTTCGCTTTTTTTCATAATGCGTTTGACACTACCTTCCTTATCTTTTTCTTTTTTATCACTTGCATATTTCTGGATATGATGTACTCTTACCTTAACAGGCAATGCTGCTTGTTAAAAAGTACTGCTTGTTAAGTAATGGTATGTTTTTGCTGATAAATATTTTCCTGGGTTTTATTTATGAAAGAACCGCAAAAAAATTACCGCCCGTAAGTTCAAACCGAACGGTAATCTTAAAAAAATCAATATTTACTTTTTAACTTTACTGCTTGTTTTTGCATTGCTCCATGCGCTATAGAGCGTCTGTTTGTCAGATTTCTTGTAACTGCGCAGCCTTACATAGTACTTCTTGCCCACTTTCAGCTTTGTGAACGTGTACGAAGTTTTTGACAGGTTCTTAGATTTCACACCCTTCTTAAATTTTTTGTCTGTGCTTATCTGCACCTGATATCCCGATGCCGTCTTATCCTTAGCCCATTTCAGAGCCAGCTTCCTGCCTTTTTCTGCTTTTGCTGACTTTACGGACGGCTTCTTTGGGCTTACCTTTACAGTTACTTTCTTTACGATATTTCCTGCTTTGATGGTTATGACAGCAACTCCGGTATTCTTGATGACCACCATGCCGATATTCTTATTTACCGTGGCCACCTTCGTCTGGGAGCTTGTAAAAGTCATTTTACTCTTTGAGGATGCATTGATTTTAAATGGTTTCTGGCCGTATGTAACTTCGTATACCGTTTTCCTGCAGGTGATTTCAGAATCCAGCTTATTCGGCTCGCTTGCTTTCACAATCGTAAATGTGGCTGTCTTAACGCCCAAATAATCTCCTGTACTTGTACCCGTACCTTTTACTGTTACTGTAGCAGTCCCTGCATCAGTATTATTGCTGTAAGAAACTGTGTAATCTGTATTTAAAATTAAAGTTTTCCCATTAACTTTCACGGTTACAGACGGTGTTTTGGCTGTTCCGTCATAGGTATAGCTGCTTTCTGATAATGTTACAGTTGCCTTTGAAATATCAGACTTTGAACAGAAATTAAATCCATTGTTCTTTGCATATCGTTCTGCTTCCGAACCGCTTATTCCATAGATGGTGAAATCAGGCACCTTTCCCTCGGTCAGAACATTATTATCCCCCCAATCCTCTGTATAGCCAAATGCACGCTCCCCGATACTTGTCACACCTTTGGGGATTATAACATCCATCTCTACTCCCAGGTATTTCTTAAGAACTCCGTTTTCAATCTGGAAGCCTTCTTTGGCGTCCGCCTCTTCAGTTTCTGCCTGCACTTCCTGTGCAGGGATGGCTACAGGGACAGCTGTACATACAACTGCTGCCGTTAACCCAAGACATAAAAGTCTTTTAATACCCATAATGTTTTCCTCCTTGTGAATTTATCAGTTCCTCTGGCTCATTGAACCTATCCAAAAGCTGTAAAGGTGACAGTGCTGATAAGTCTGCGCTCAATTCAGTCTTTTTTGTATCCATGCTTGTAATCCCCTTTACTTTTTTAGTATGGTACATTATATCATCTCTTGGAAATCATTTCAATGCTTAGAGCATATTATTAATAACTCAAACTTTGCACTTGAATAAGGGTCTATGCACCTTGCTACAAAAATAAAGCTTGTAGCAAGGTGCATAGCTAAAATCTATGTGCGAAGTTTGAGCTTGTAAATTTTAAATTCTATGTATAACTTTGATTGTAAAATACATTCATGCATTTGTCGTGGTGTCCAAGTCACAATATATTGACGGTCAGCGTTACCAGAGTTTAAATATTTATTACAACAGCGTCGGCATTGTCAGGGAGCCAATGTCCGAAGAAATAGAAGAGTATCCGCTTTCCAGTGAACCCACATTTTTTACAGACAGAACAAATATATTAAAAAAATTGTAGAAAAAATTTATAAGAAAGACATTGAATAACTTAACAGCATACAGTAAAATATGTAATGGAATTTTTAAAATATGACTACATATAAAGACGTCAAAACCAGAGAGGGTACAGAAAATGAAGATTTATCTGGATAATTGCTGTTACAACAGACCGTTTGATAATCAAACGCATGAGAGAATTCACTTAGAGAGTGAAGCTATACTGATGATCTTACAACGAGGCCAATCCGGAATGTATAAAATTCTGGGAAGCGATGTGTTAGATCTCGAGATGGCGCATATGAGCGATGATGTGAAAAAGCAGCGTGTAAAAAATTTATACAAAGTGACAGACACGCATATACATTACACGGAAGAGATGAAAGAACGCGCCAGAGAGCTCCAGCAACAATCGAACATCCGAACATTTGACAGTCTGCATATTGCAGTCGCAGAAGCCGGAGAGGCTGATGTAATGCTGACAACAAATGTCAAGCTGGAAAAAATATCTGAAACACTCGATTTAAATGTCAGAGTCATAAGTCCACTAAAGTTTGCATGGGAGGTAATTTAGATGTCGAACATTAATCTGAATAATCCACTTGAAATCCGAACAGTTGGAATGCAGGCGCTCAGAGACGCCCTGGGTCCTGTGGGAATGGTGCGGTTTATACAGCAATTTGATTGGGGATATGGAGATTATACCAAAGAAAAACAGAACGAACCCGATACAGATCTCGACATGATTGATGTTTTATTAAGATTTTAGAAAAAGCTGCCGGATATATCGGCACACAGCAAATCAGCGACATAAAAGAGTCTGTGCCGCAAAGAAACTGCCGTTATACAGAGCGTGCCTGAAAAATACTTTTTCCCCTAAAGCATGATGCGCAGTCGCTGCAACTAACTTTTTCAAACACGCTCTTGTATGTTTTCGCATTTGTTATTAGCTCAAAGCGTACCATGCAGCCGCCTTAACCACAGATCAGACTGTTATTGCACAGTTTGCACCCCGGCAAGCTGCTCCACTTCTGCGACTTCAAGACCTGAATATTTTGCAATTTTATCAATTGATAATTCTCTATCTTTAAGCATCCTGAGGGCCGTTTCCTTTTTTGTTTCATTTATACCCTGATTTATACCCTGGCTTATGCCCTGATTTAAAATCCTCCTTGCACTCGTTTCAATCATTGCACCTCTCATCATATCACCTACAACTTTCTGCACGTTTTCATATTTCTGTGCGATTTCCTTAATAACATCACCCGATAAGTCAATAATTGTCCGTTTATCAAATGCCCCAATGGCTCCCCGCCGTTCCAATTCATCAAGTCTTTTAAGGATAATCTGATATTCCGCTTTCAATTCTGCCAACTTTTGCTCATTACTATTATACTCTGGAAAACTTTTCTCATGTGAGAAAATATAAAATGGCAAAAGCATCAGCAGTCCTTTTTCAAAGATCTCATCCAGTGAATATGACTGCACTTTCATAAGCGGCACATCATACTGCAGCGTTCCACCCGGCGTAATTATTACATATTTCATTTTGTCCGGCGTCTTTTGATAATTCCTCAGATAAAGAACCGCTGTATTGGGAAAAGTCACAGTCAGCGTTTCCTCCGTAACCTCACCCTCATCAAGAGCTATCTGTGCATCATACTCAAAAAGCCGTATTGCAATCCTGCCGTCCGGCAGACTGCTTTCACATTCAATGTGGTATTTTTTCTGCACTTTTCCCAAAATCCTGAAATTCGTATCCGTGATACGCTCTTTATCCGCCTCATCCTGCTGGTCTATAAAATGCTCATTGGGAAAAAATTGAATTTCTTCTTCCCCCGTATATGTTTCCCCAAAAATCTCATTGATGATCGGAATAATCAGTTTTCGGCAATCATTTAAAATTGTCCGAAATGCTCCGTCATATATATTTGCCATGTATGATCCCCTTCCAGTTTATAATTTCATCTTATCATCATCTTGACATAAATTCAAGAAACCGCCGGCATTTGTCAAAAAATGAAGGGCAATTATGCAATATTTCACTGCACAATTACCCTATTCTCCATCTGGTCAGTAAATTAGACGTTCAGAACCGCCTGTTTTGCCATCTGCCGCGTTGTCGTCAGTCAAAGATGCCACCGCGTCGTCTCTTATCATCTGTTTTTTCTTTGTTATTTCTTTTTCCGCATCGCTGTTTTGTAAATAAGCAGCGCGGCCGCAAGCATAAGAATTACAACAAGAATTGATACAATGCTGAAAAACGCCCTGGCAGGCTGGCTGGGATTCTTCATAACAGCCAGGATACTGCTGTCATTTTCAATAATTTTGCGGTTGTGCGTGGTATTATAATATGCCGGAATCTGGGAAATACCATCTTTTTTCTCAAAGGAATTGAGATAGTCCGCCACACATGCCCACGCCTTCAATTCCCGTCCATCTGTATAAATAATATAATCTTCCAGATCCTGAGCAGGAATTTCTCTGCCAGTTTCGTCTCTTGGCACTACGGAAAGAATGCCGTAAGACTGCTTTTCCACCGCTCCTAACATCTGTCCGGTGTACAAATCTGCAACGACCCGGTAAAGCCTGTCATTTTCTATTTCTTTTGTATTTCCTGCTGCATCCTGCAAACCGATATCCGTAACCCGGTTTAGAAACAGACGACTGGGATTTATGGTATAGGTCAGTCCGCTGGTATAAAGCTGCGCCGTGGTCATCATCGGTGAAATAGAAGCGTCTACCTCCGCCATTGTCCTGAGATCCGCCCCGGTCAGATAAACGCTCACCAGCGGATAACCCGGCACGCCGTCCGGACCGATACCCAGGGATAAGGATTGAAATGCATCGGCTGCCGTAACCGCTCTTTCCTTATGAAACGTCTCACGTATACATCCACTGGGTACCACCGCTGCCACTGCCTTCGCATCCTCTTTGCGCTCACCGTTGTTGACAGCGTACAAATAGGAGTCGGCGAGAAGATTTCCCAGAGGCTCTTCCTGAAGCACCGCTCCCAGCCCGTTAATCCTGGCAAACTCCCATGGATTGTAAGCTAAGATCTGATCTCTGGTGTAACCAAACTGCGCCAGATATTCCTGATCGATGCTTTGTCCCAGCGTTTCAATTTTTTTCTGTATCGCGGGATCGCTTTCATAGCTTTCATCCAGAAGCGTGAGCTGGTAATACTCCAGATCCCAGCGTCCATTTTCCTTCTGTTTCATATTCAGGGAACCGATGCGGGCGCCATACTCTCCCGTAGAAACAATGGCTGTCTCGCCATGAACAATCGGTTTTTCCAGAATGCTGTGGGTGTGGCCGCTGATAATCAAATCGAGCTGGGGCACCGCTTTTGCCAGCAGCTCGTCCTCAGATTTCTTTTCGTCCTCCCAGGTACCGCTATGGGAAATACACACGACCATATCCGCCTGTTCTTTCTGACGTATGGTTTCAACAGTCTCTTTTACTGCCTCTATCGGATCCTCAAACGACAGCGCGCAGGTTGGGGCACATGCCAGGGAATCTTTTCCGAACACGCCGATCACAGCAATTTTTACCCCGGCTTTTTCCACCATCACATAAGGCTGAACTCCGAAGGATTCAAAAGCTTCCCGCAGTAAGACGCCTTCCTCTGCCTGTTCTCCTTCCAGCGTGCTCTCCCAGTCGAGATTGCATTCCACCAGCGCCGGAAGCGGATCTTTACTGGCCTTCGCCGAAGCCAGCATATTGGCAAGCCCGCTGCTGCGGTAATCAAATTCATGGTTTCCAAAAGTCGTAACGTCCACGCCCAAAGCGCCCAGCATTCGAAGCTCTGCCGCCTGCGTCTCAAATACGGTCTGATACAGCGTTCCCATGGAAAAATCGCCGCCGTCGACAAAAAGGATTTCTTCCCTGTTTTCCGGCTGCGCATCCAGCCAGGTTTTCATTCTGGCAAAACCTCCCACATTCTGTTCTGTTCCATTCTCTTCCAGATCAAACGAATCCAGATGCGAGTGGAGGTCATGGGTAAAGACTACTTTTACTTCTTTCTCTTCTGCAAACGCAGACAACTGCGGAAACGCCGCACAAATCAGGCACAGCAGTAATATTTTCCAGATTCTGTTCACGGTCTTCATACTGTTCCCTCTATCATCTTTATCAGATTTCTATTAATTCATATTCCTGACTGCCAATCCCGATTTTCTCCGCATGTTCTAAACAGGATTTCCAGTTCGTATCCGGGTGCGCCATATGGAAATGGTCGTGATGCCCTTCGCACTCATGTTTTCCATCTTCACAGAGCACGCTCCCGGCAATTACCGGCTGACGATTGCAGGCATCGGCACATGCCATATCCAGCGCAACCGGATCAAAAGAAGCGAACATTCCCACATCCGGAATAATTGGGATATCATTTTCCGCATGGCAGTCGCAATTGGGAGAAACATCGCAGACAAGTGAAATGTGGAAATGGGGTTTATCCTGAAGCACCGCTTTACTATATTCTGCCATTTTATAATTGAGCACATCATTGGAGTTTCCAAAAGTAGGTTCTATGGCATCTTTGGGACAGACTCCGATGCAGCGTCCGCAGCCCGCGCAATTCTCATGGTTAATAAATGCTTTTTTATCTGTCACCGCCACTCCCTGATGGGCGCAGACTTTGGTACACATTCCGCAGCCAATACAATTGTCCTGGTTTACATAAGGCTTGCCCTCACTGTGCATCTCCATTTTTCCGGCTCTGGAACCGCAGCCCATACCAATATTTTTCAAAGCGCCTCCGAAACCTGCCATCTCATGGCCTTTAAAATGATTCAGTGAAATAAATACGTCTGCGTCCATCACTGCCCTGCCGATTTTCGCTTCCTTTACATATTCACCGTCCACCGGAACCAGTTCTTCGTCAGTCCCCTTAAGCCCGTCTGCAATCAGTACGTGACAGCCTGTGGAAAAAGGTGTAAATCCATTTTCATAAGCCGTATCCAGATGATCCAAAGCATTTTTTCTGCTTCCCACATATAAAGTATTACAATCCGTGAGAAATGCTTTTCCTCCCAGCTCTTTTACCAGATCCACGACCACTTTGGCATAGTTGGGACGCAGAAAAGCAAGATTTCCAAGCTCTCCGAAATGAATCTTGACAGCGGCATACTTATCCGTAAAGTCGATCTCACGGATACCTGCCTTGAGAATCAGGCGTCTTAATTTTGCCGGAAGATTCTCCGTGTAAGATGTTTTAAATGTGGTAAAATACACTTTTGATTTTTCCATATGTAGCCTCCTTTTTTTGCTAACGTTTCTTTTACCATTTCTTCACAATTTCTTTCGAATTCTTTATGCTTCTTTTAGAAATTGTCCACAGTTTGCACACATTTATGTCCTATACTTAGTCTATCAAATGAAGTTGATGACATACATAAATAAGCGCGCACCGTTGTCAGCTTCGACTAACAACAATTAACTTTACTTTAGATAAAGTTGTTTACATATATATGCGGCGGTGCCACCGCCCAAGATGTGGCACCCCATGAAACATTTCATAAATTTACTCCCCCAAAAGCGTTGCCGCAAGGCAGCGCTTTCCTTCCTTTTACCGTGCTTTCACTCCGGGCAGCTTTTCTTTTGGCGGATATATTTCATATTTTCCCGGATATTCAGAAAAAATACATTAATGATCGCTTCTGGAATCAATATTCTTCATTATTTTTATCAGTCTGCTGGCGCCAATACGGTCTGCGCCCATAAAGATAAATTCCTGCGCGTCTGCAAATGAAGCGATTCCTCCTGCCGCTTTGATTTTCACATCTTTTCCAATATGGCGGCGCATCAGGGCAACGTCCTCCACCTCCGCTCCCGCAGTGGAAAATCCTGTGGAAGTCTTAATGTATTCTGCTCCTGCTTTTGTGACTACCTCGCACATTTTGATCTTTTCTTCTTCTGAAAGCAGACAGGTTTCAATAATTACTTTTAAAGTCTTTCCCTTACAGGCTTCATGAATTTCACGGATCTCATGCTCAATCTCCTGATAGTTCTGATCTTTGAGCCATCCAAGATTGATCACCATATCAATCTCTGACGCGCCGTTTGCGATGGCGTCCCTGGTCTCAAAAACCTTGGTTTCTGTCGTACTGTACCCATTAGGAAATCCAATTACCGTGCAAACAGGCAGCCTGCCCTGCACGTAGTCTGCCGCCTGTTTTACATAAGAGGGCGGAATACATGCCGAGGCTGCTTCATAATTCATGGCGTCCTCTAAAATCTCCCTGATTTCTTCCCATGCGGCCGTCTGTGCCAGCAAAGTATGATCCACCATTTTTAAAATATCTTCTTTTTCCATATACACTCCATCCTCTCTTTGAACTCTGTTCCATTTAACAAAGCTGCTCCAGAACTGAGGTTCCAATGGCGCCCTCTGGCATTGCCAGACCGAAATTGTCTGCAATAGTTGCTCCAACCACCGCAAAAGCAGAACAATCTTCTAATTTTCCCCCGCCTTTCATTGAAGGTGAATATGCCAGAAGCGGGACCATCTCCCTTGTGTGGTCTGTCCCTGTATGCGTGGGATCATTACCATGGTCCGCGGTGATAATTAACAGATCATCTTCCTTAAGAACCGCCAAAAGCTCGCCTAATTTCACATCAAACCGCTCCAGTTCCCGCGCATATCCTTCCACATTGCGTCGGTGTCCCCACAGGGCGTCAAAGTCTACAAGATTCACATAGCACAACCCTGTAAACTCTCTTGCTGCAATAGCAATGGTCTGCTCCATTCCATGAACGGAACTCTGAGATTTATTGGACTCTGTCAATCCCTCTCCATCAAATATATCAAAGATTTTTCCTACAGAAATCACATCAAACCCGGCGTCTTTGAGCACATTGAGGACTGTTCTTGCGTATGGCTTGAGCGCATAGTCATGACGATTGCTGGTCCGTCTGAATTCTCCTTTTTTCCTGCCGACATATGGTCTGGCAATGACTCTCCCCACTTTCCACTCATCCTTCATGGTAATTTCTCTTGCGATTTTACAACAGCGGTATAATTCTTCAAGCCCAAAGGTTTCCTCATTACCGCAAATCTGCAGTACAGAGTCCGCAGAAGTATATACAATCATATGTCCGGTTGCAATTTCTTCTTCTGCCAGTTCCTCTAAAATTTCTGTACCGCTGGCGCTCTTATTTCCGATAATTTTGCGCCCGGTTCTCCTGGACAATTCCTCTATCAATTCTCCGGGAAAACCATGCTCTGTAAAAGTCAGAAATGGTTTGGTGATATGAAGTCCCATCATCTCCCAATGCCCTGTCATAGTATCTTTTCCGGTGCTGGCCTCCCTGAGCTTCATATAATATCCCTCTGGATGCGTTACAGGCTCCACCTGCTTTAAGGGATGGAGATTAGCCAAACCCAGGCTCTGCAGATTGGGAATATGAAACTCTTCCACCCGCTGCGAAATATGTCCCAATGTATCTGTGCCCGCGTCGCCGTAAGCGGCTGCATCCTCCATGGCTCCAACACCTAATGAATCTATAACAATGGTAAAAATGCGCTTATATTTTATCATTGCAGCACCTCCAAGGTCTATTTTATCATAACCGCTCAAAAAAGAGAATACAGAAAAAACCGTATTCCTTACATAATACGGTTCCTTCTGTAAACTTTCCGACCTCAGTTCTGATCCAACTGAACGTGCAATTCTATTTATAATACTCCCTTATAATGGTTCAAATAATTCTATAAAACCACTTTTTATCTTTTGTATAGTTTCATTTCTTTCGTAAAATATAAAATTCTGCAAATAGTACTTTACATTGCAGATTTCTTGTCTTTCGTACTTCACATTGCTTATCTTTCGTATGGTATTATAATTCTACCATCCGAAAAGTTTTTTCAACAATTCCCATAAATTATCATCATATGCATAAAACATGTTCCACACCTCCGCTTCCTACTATTTGGCGTTTGCAAAATTATCTGTCTGCAGTATCGGAAAGTCTGTAATCCAGCAATCTTACAACTTCCTATCGCCATTTTACCCACTGCCTCAAACAGAATGCAAGCATCTGAGAATAAACGGTCGAATTTTGGAGAGAACGGTCACTTTCTCCTTAATATTTGATAATAATCCTCGCCATAAATACCCCTTCTTTTTTCTCAAATGACAATTCACCATAATTTTTCTCAACTGCCGCACGTACATTTGCTATTCCATATCCATGATTTTGAACATCAGCTTTTGATGTGAAACTACCCAGTTTCTCAAGGTCAACAGCGTCTTTGACAGGATTTGTAACCTCAATCACCAGATTGTTAGAAAACCGACGAATTTCCAAATGAATATATCTCTGTCCATCTGGAATCTTCGCACAAGCTTCGACACTATTGGTCAGCAAATTAGAAAATATCGTACATAAATCAAAATCTCCAATTGGCAATTCTGATGGAAGTCTCCCTTCTACTTTCCAGAAAATTTGTAGAGATTCTGAGCGTAACTGTGCTTCTAACAGAACGGCATCCACAATCTCATGGTTAACCGATACCATCTTACGAATCATTTTATCGCTATGCTTTTGCATTACTGACAAATATTCTTCTGCCTTTTGATATTCCTTGCGGTTCATATAATGCGCCAAGCTTACAATATGCGCTTGCAGATCATGACGCATCTTACGTGTTTCTCTGGCATTTTCCTTAATTTCCTGCACATATTCTCTGGTAATCTGTAAGTACTCATCTTTGAGTTTGCTCTCTTTCTGATATTTCTTCCGCAGCATATCCAAAATTACAACTCCTACTCCAAGACCATAGAACATGGCACTCACAATCACCATACAGATAATAACACAAATAATCTGGTCTACCTTTGAATATACCAAATCACTTATATCTTCTATGTAATGTTGTAAAAGAGATGATGCCAACCCACAAACACTACCGATCAGAAAATATTTTTCCTGAAGACTGTTCAAAACAGATTCATATCCACGTATGTTCCTTAATTTATATACGAGCATCCCTACCACTAATACCGTTATCCCTCCTCGTACAATCCGAAACAATGGATACCCCTCCAATACTGTCAATGATTTTCTAAACACTCCCGAAAATATTAAATCTATACACAGATACGGCATATGCAGATACATACTGCTGCAAATATAAACAACAATCCTCCGAAAAAATTTACCATCAGTCTATAACAATACAATCACTGGCACTAAACATGTTCTTAGCAACATCATGATAAAATTGTCATAGCCGCTCCACAGATCACCAACACATAAACCCGTAAGAAAAATTCCACCTAATATACGAAATTTTCTGTTACTTGAAAACGGGATACAAAATATACCGCATACCATAATTATATTTTCCAGTATCAGAATAATCTCCATCAATATACCTTCTACCCCACTCATTTACCTCGCCTTTCTGATAATATATTTTCTATAAGAATCCTTCAGGACTTTTGCCCGCCTCCTGCCTATGGGAAGTTTATCTCCATTACACATATAAATATCGTTATCCATTCTATGTATATTTCTGAAATTCACCAGATAACATCTATGGCAGCGGAAGAAATAACTGTCCCGTAAGTTTTCCTCCCACTGCCTCAGACCTTTATCACTAAAATATCTGTCGTTCTCGAGCACCACATGACTGTACTTATCACTCGATTCAAAATATAAAATGTCTTTCATCTTAACCACAAACTCTTTGTCAATGCCTTTGACCACCAATCTTCTGTTTTCCTGAATATCTTCCTGCATACGGCTCAAATATTTTTCAAGCTCTTTCTGCTCTACAGGTTTACGCAAAAATCCGTATACATTTCTGCCAAAGGCTTCTGACATGGCCTCCATGTGGTTCGTGACAAATAAAATTTTAACGTCTTCCTCCACTTCGCAGAGCCAGTCTTTTAACTCGATGCCTGTAGTTCCCTCCATTTCGATATCCAAAATCAGAATATCCGCAGATTCATTCCGTTCCATAAAACAATCCCCGGACTCGTATTCCCTGATCCGGAAGCCGGTATCGTTTTCCTTAAAATAGCGGCCCAACATTTTTCCAATAGAAGCCCTGCATATCATATCATCCTCACATATTCCAATTTTTATCATCCGTATCTTCTGCTCCTTGCATGTACTTTTTTTCATTATATTTTAACGCCGATTTTCTGTCTATACGGAGTGTGGTAAATAATGGAAATGCATTTTGCAAACAGCGCTACGCAAAACAGCAAATAGATATAATGTTTTAACCACTTTATTTACCGTGCCTTTCTGATAATATAAGCCCGATAAGAATCCTTCAATTCTTTTCCTTTTCTTCTGCTTATGGGAATTTCATCTCCGTTGCACATCCAGATATAACTTTCCACTTTATATATATTTCTAAAATTAACCAGATAACGTTTGTGACAGCGGAAAAAGAAATTTTCTCTCAATTCCTCTTCCCACTGTCCCAGGCTTTTATCACAGAAATATCTGCCGTATTTGCTGACTACGCGGCTGTATTTGTCTTCTGACTCAAAATAAAAAATATGATTCATCTTAATCGCAAATTCCTTATCGACACTCTTAATCACCAGTTTTCTGTTTTCTTCAATATCATCCATCATGCGGTTCAAATATTTTTCAAGCTCTTCTTGCTCTACAGGCTTACTTAAAAATCCGTACACGTTTCTCCCAAAAGCTTCCGGCATATATTCCAGATGGTTCGTGACAAACAATATTTTAACGTCTTCACCGTTTTTACACAGCCAATCCTTCAATTGAATTCCTGTAATCCCCTCCATTTCGATATCCAGAATCAGAATTTCTGTAAGTTCATTCTGTATTATAAAAGAACTTCCCGATTCATATTCCCTGAGCTGATATTCTATTCTTTTTTCTGAGAAAAATTTGTGCAGCATTTTTTCAATCATTTTACTGCACAGATTATCATCCTCACATATTCCAACTTTAATCATTTGTATTTGCCCTCTCCTCATATGTACTTCTTTTCATTCTTTTTAATGTCCATTTCCTGTTTATACGAGTTTTCACAAACAGCCAAAAAGCAATTCGCAAACCGGAATATTTTTCATTAAAAAATATACCAGAGACCGCCTCCAATGGCAGTCTCTGGTAACTCTGTTCCCGCAGTTGTTTCAGGAAATCTCATTATTATTTTACATGCAGACGAACCAACGCCTTTTTTAATGCTATTTCTGCCCGCGCCACATCTATATCCGCACTGTGGCTGCGCAGGCGCTCTTCGGCCCTGGTTTTCGCCGCCTCCGCCCGCGCTACGTCAATCTCGTCCGGCCATTCTGCAATTTCTGCAAGAAACGTTACCTTCTCACCAAGAATCTGCACAAATCCGGCATGGATAGCCGCTTCTTTCTTTCCTCCCGGCTCTGTAATCGTCACGATTCCAGGAGCCAGTACGGTTGTCAGAGGGATATGATGTTTATAGACTCCCATCTCTCCATCCACAGAGGTAAACTCCACCATAGAAGCCTCTCCCTCATAAAACATCCGGTCTGGTGTAATAATCTGCAACTGAAAATTCTCTGCCATGTGTCCACCCCCTATTTCATACGGGCGCGAACTTCATCAATGGAACCTGCATTCAGGAAATAACTCTCTGGAACATCATCATGTTTTCCTTCCAGAATTTCCTTGAAACCGCGAAGCGTTTCTGTAATAGGCACATATTTTCCATCCAGTCCGGTAAACTGTGTTGCCACAAAGAACGGCTGGGACAGGAATCTCTGTACCTTTCTGGCACGGTTTACAATCAGCTTATCATCTTCAGACAATTCATCCATACCAAGGATTGCGATAATATCCTGTAATTCCTTATATCTTTGTAAAATCTCCTGCACGCCGCGCGCCACCTCGAAATGCTCCTGGCCAACCACACGGGGATCCAGGATACGCGAGGTAGAATCCAGCGGATCTACTGCCGGATAAATACCAAGCTCCGCAATGGAACGCGACAAAGTGGTTGTCGCATCCAGATGCGCAAAGGTAGTTGCCGGAGCCGGGTCAGTCAAGTCGTCCGCCGGCACATATACTGCCTGTACCGAAGTAATGGAACCATTTTTTGTAGAAGTAATACGCTCCTGAAGCGCGCCCATCTCTGTCTGCAGAGTAGGCTGATAACCTACCGCGGAAGGCATACGTCCCAGCAGCGCCGATACCTCGGAACCTGCCTGTGTAAAACGGAAAATATTGTCAATAAATAACAGCACGTCTTTTCCGCCTTTATCACGGAAATATTCCGCCATGGTAAGACCCGTCAGCCCCACGCGCATACGCGCTCCGGGAGGCTCATTCATCTGTCCGAACACCATACAGGTCTTATCAATAACGCCTGATTCTTTCATTTCATAATAAAGGTCGTTTCCTTCACGGGTACGCTCGCCTACGCCTGTAAAAACGGAATATCCTGAATGCTCCGTGGCAATGTTATGGATCAGCTCCTGAATCAGTACCGTCTTACCTACTCCGGCGCCGCCGAACAGACCAATCTTACCACCCTTCTGATATGGACACAGAAGATCCACGACTTTGATCCCGGTTTCCAGCATTTCTGTGGAAGTAGCCTGTTCTTCAAAAGCCGGAGCCTTTCTGTGTATGGGCATCTTTTCTGTCTTTTTGGGAGGAGGAAGCTCGTCAATGGGTTCTCCTAACACATTGAACATACGCCCGAGCGTCTGCTCTCCTACCGGAATGGTAATGGCAGCTCCCGTCGCTTCCGCATCCATTCCACGGACCAGTCCGTCTGTAGAACCCATGGCAATACATCTCACCGTATCATCACCCAGATGCTGCGAAACCTCCACCACCAGTTTTTTTCCGCCTTTCTGCGGAATATTAATGGCTTCATTGATCTCCGGCAGACTGCCTCCGGAAAACTTGATATCCAGGACAGCGCCGATAATCTGAGTGATTTTACCTATATTTTTCTCTGCCATAATTTCACTCCTTATAATTCTTAATTTCGTTTCAGAAATACACGGTATCCCTGAAACGGCTTCTCACAGGCGGTCTGCTGTTTTGGCAGCATGAATCTGTAAACCGCTCTGTAATAAAGGTTCATATCCTGAAAAACTCAACTTCTAGGATATTGCCTCTGCACCAGCAATAATTTCGGTAAGTTCCTGTGTAATAGATCCCTGGCGCGCTCTGTTATATTTTAATGTCAAATCACTGATCATTTCATCTGCATTGCTTGTCGCAGAATCCATTGCCTGCATTCTGGCTCCGTTTTCACTTGCCACTGCTTCCACCAGCGCACCATAAAAAAGGCTGGTCATATATTTGGGAATAATCAGGTTCAGCGCTTCTTCCTCATTAGGCTCATAATTCATCAGCACATTGGTTTGCGCCTCTCTCAGCTCTTCTTCGTCAAATTCCACCGGAAGCAGCTTTAACAGCTTCGGTTCATGGCTGACCGTATTCTTAAAATGCGTATAGGCAAGATAAATTTCCCCGATTTCACCTCTGCTGAATGCCTCTAAGACCTCTTCACAAATTACAGCGGCATCTTCATAGACGGGGCCTTCAATAACATCAGAATAATCCGCCTTAATCTCATAGCCCTTGCGCACTAAAAGCTCCTTTGCCTTGCGCCCGATCATGTAAACCTGCACATCCTCTTTCGGCATTCCGCTGCCGGTAATGAGTTTCACCACATTGGCGTTGTAGCCGCCGGCAAGTCCACGGTTGGAAGCTATCGTAATGATCGCTTTTTTCTGTGAATTTCCCGGTTTCAGATACGGATGATTGAGATTACCGCTTCTTGCGAGCATGGAAGTCACTGTCTGATACATATGGTTGAAATACGGATTGGACTGCTCAGCACGGTTGCGTGCTTTCTGCAGTTTCACAGTAGAAACAAGCTTCATGGCTTTTGTGATTTGCTGCGTACTCTGTATGCTGCCTTTTCTTCGTTTAATGTCCCTCATGGACGCCATAATGATTCACCACCTGTTCTACTTAAACTGTGCCTTGCACTCCTCAATGGCTTTGACAAGCTTCTTTTCCGTGTCCTCATTAATCTCTTTGTTGGTACGGATTGACTCTGGAATTTCCGGATACTTGGTATCTACAAATTCAAATAACTCCTGTTCGAACCGTAAAATATCATCAACAGGAACATCCAGAAGATATTTTCTGGTCGCCGCATAGATAATGATAACCTGGTATTCTACCGGCATGGGTTTGTACTGCGGCTGTTTTAACATTTCACGGATTCGTTCGCCCTGTGCAAGCTTCTCTGTGGTATCTGCATCCAGTTCAGAACCAAACTGCGCAAATGCAGCCAATTCACGATACTGTGCCAGTTCCACACGAATGGGAGCGGCAATCTTTTTCATAGCCTTGATCTGTGCGGAACCTCCTACTCGCGATACCGACAGACCCGCGTTAATCGCCGGGCGGAATCCTGCGTTAAACATTTCTGTTTCCAAATAAATCTGACCGTCTGTAATAGAAATTACATTGGTGGGAATATATGCGGAAACATCGCCTGCCTGCGTCTCAATAATTGGAAGCGCAGTCAGAGAACCGCCGCCAAGCTTTTCTGACAGTCTGGCTGCACGCTCTAACAATCTGGAGTGCAGATAGAACACATCTCCGGGATATGCCTCACGTCCTGGCGGACGGCGCAGCAGCAGAGAAAGCGTACGGTATGCCGTAGCGTGTTTACTCAGGTCGTCATAGACTACCAGCACGTCTTCTCCTTTTTCCATCCATTCCTCGCCAATTGCACAGCCTGCATACGGCGCAATATACTGCAAAGGAGCCAGCTCGCTTGCGGTAGAGGCTACGACTGTAGTGTAATCCATAGCGCCGAACTCTTCCAGCGTCTTAACAATTGTCGCGATAGTGGAAGCTTTCTGCCCAATCGCAACATAAATACATTTTACGCCCTGCCCCTTCTGATTGATAATCGTATCAATGGCAATCGCCGTCTTACCGGTCTGGCGGTCGCCGATAATCAGCTCACGCTGTCCTCGGCCGATCGGAACCATAGAGTCAATGGCCTTAATACCTGTCTGCAAGGGAGTATCAACGGATTTTCTTGAAATAACTCCGGATGCAACCCTTTCAATCTGTCTGAATTTTTTTGTCTGAATGGGACCTTTTCCATCAATCGGCTGTCCCAATGCATTTACCACTCGTCCGGTCATGGCATCGCCTACCGGAACTTCTACCACTCGTCCCGTAGTCTTAACGGTATCCCCTTCGTTGATATTTTTCTGATCGCCCAATAATACGGCGCCGACATTATCTTCCTCCAGGTTCAATACCATTCCATAGACTTCACCGGGAAATTCCAGAAGCTCGCCCTGCATGGCATTTTCCAAACCATGAATACGCGCGATACCGTCCGCCACCTGAATAACCGTTCCAACCTCAGATACTTCAAGCTGCGCGGCATACCGTTTCACCTGCTCTTTGATCACGGAGCTTATTTCCTCTGGTCTTAAATTCATGGAATTATTCACCTACCTTCAACTGTATTTTTGACAATTCCCTGGTCAAAGCCGTCAGCCTGTTTTTCACACTGCTGTCTATGACTCTGTCTCCAATCCGAATTACCATACCGCCAATCAAGCTTTCATCCACATCATAATGCATTTCAAATTCTACATATTTGGTGGTTTCTAATAATTTCTTCTTCACCTGCTCCTTTTGACTGTCGATTAGCGGCATGGGTACAGTCACGTAAGCAGTTCCTATATTTTTATATTCTTTTACCTGGTCAATGAAATATGTGAATACAGATTCCATTTCACCGTAATGGCTTTTGGAAACAAGCATACGCATAAGCCCGGTGATCTCATCCCGGACTCTGCCTTTAAAAATCTGTTCCAAAATCTCTATTTTTTCTTCTTTTACGATTTTGGGGTGATTCATCAGTTTGGAAAGCTCGTCGTTCTCCTGAAGAATCTTTTGAATTCCTCTGGCTTCTTCCAGCATCTCATCTATCTGACCAGATTCCACGGCAAGCTCAAACAATGCATCCCCATATGTTTTGGATACTAGCTTTGCCATGTACTCTCACCTATTTCCTTCAATGTTTCTTCCACTAATGTATCCTGAATGGATGTATCAATAGAAGCTGCGACTACTTTGCCTGCCATCATGGAGGCAATGGCAATCATCTCCTGTTTTGCCTCGTCCATCACGCGTTTTTTCTCCAGGAGAGCTTCCTCATTGGCGCGCTTGATAATTCTGGCTGCCTCTTCCTTTGCCTCATCCACAATCCTAGCTTCATTTTTCAGAGCTTTCTGGCGGGCCTCACTTAAGATTTCCTCAGCTTCTTTCTCAATACCTTTGAGCTTCTGACTATATTCTTCCTTAACCGCAGACGCTTCTTCTCTGTCTTTGCGCGCCGTATCAATGTCATTTCTGATACGATCCTGCCTGTCCTTTAACATCTTCTTTGCTGGATTAAACAGATTATAGGACATCAAAGCGAACAAAAACAAAATTGCAAGTATGGAGAGTATCGTATCATGCAGTAACTGAGGGTTTAAGCCAAATAACTGTTCCAAGACCGGGCCTCCTTTCATCGTTATTGCGCTTCTTTCTGCGCATAGAGGTATGCCTTTAGGCGTTCCTTATTATTGCGCTTCTTTCTGCGCATAGAGGTATGCCTGTTTAGGCGTTCCCTATTATTGTCCTCTGTCTTATTTCAGCGGCTGAACGAACATTAAAAGAATTGCTACCAGCAAACCGTAGAGACCTGTGGTCTCCGCTACCGCCTGACCCAAAAGCATCGTAGAGGTAATATCAGATTTTGCGCCTGGATTCCTTCCTACTGCCGCTGCCGCATGTCCTGCCGCGATACCCTGACCAATACCAGGTCCGATACCTGCGATAACCGCAAGACCTGCACCGATTGCTGAACAAGCTCTGATTAATTCTGCTCCTGTAATGTTATCCATAAAAATTTCCTCCTTACATTTTCATAAAATATGTTTGTTTTGTCTTAAAAATTTTCCTGATGCGCCGCATTACCCGCATTTTTGAATCACAGGCAATACACTAGTCTTCCTCGCCAATGGCATTGCTGATATAAGTCATCGTCAGCATACAGAACACATACGTCTGAATACAGCCGGAAAAAATATCAAAGTACGCATGTAACGCACCCGGCCAGAAGTATGCAATCTTTGACAAGAGTGAATAAATTAATGCCATGATAATTGTTCCCGATAAAATATTTGCGAACAAACGCAAAGACAGGGAAATTGGCACTGCAAACTCACTGATCAGGTTAATGGGAAACCAGATTGGCAGCCACGGCGGTAACGGAGAACACATATCTGTCCAAATCTCTTTGGGCTTCTGATATTTAAACTGATTAAAATGAATCAGGATAAAACTCAGCAACGCCAGCGGCAATGTCACACCATAATCCGCGGTCGGCGGACGCAGACCAAACAATCCGGAAAGATTTGAAACCAATATAAAAATAAAAATGGTTCCAATATAATTGACGAATTTACCACCACTTTTACCCATAACACCGTGGACCATCTTATCAAGCATTTCCACAATCAATTCCACCACATTCTGAAAACCGCCGGGAATCTCCGATGCATGTTTCATGGCACGGTTCGCCGCAATGGAAAAACATGTCAATACCAGTACCACAATCAAAAGACATACATGGGTGGTGGTGATCCAGAACGTATGCCCGAACAATTCATAAGAAAACAGTCCATGCACCATAATATCAATATCTGAACCGGAAGACAGTAAAATCGTACCCTGCACTCTCTCACCTCCTTCATAATAATATAATTATATTTATGCAGATCTCTTCTGTATCTGCAAAATAATTTTATGGAGAAAGGGCTGTAAATAAGCAGATACTTTAAGCCCCATCAAGCCCAAAAACATAACGAGCAGATTCCCTGCTTCAAAATACCAGACGCCCGCAAAAGCGCCCACTATTACCACATAACGGAGCACAGACCACAGTCCTGTTCTCACAGCGGCTCCCTTTGACGCCATCGCATCCACAGCGTCCAGTATCACTACCGCCATATTAACCGCCATCCCCATTGCCAGAACAATTCCTGCCCACAGACCTGCGGCATACTGCTGCCTGTCGTCCACAAACCACATACCTGTAAGCTGAAGTACAATTCCATACAATAAAATACCGGCAAGCAGTTCCGGCAGCACCGGGTTAATTCTTCTTAGCATGGTCTTTACTCCTTTCCCCGTGACCGCGCTGATCTATGCGCGCAGAAGTATGCCTGTTCAGACGTTCCCCGTCGTTTCGCTGTTTGCTGTAAATGGAGGGAACCCTGGCGGATACCGCGTCTTTTTCATAAATGTTCTTTGCCATAATATAAATATTGCGGAAGCCTGCAAGCGCTCCAATCAAAAACAACGGAATCACAATCCATTCTGCTGAAATTTTTCTCCCCAGCCAGATTCCGGCAATTGTACACAAAAAAACAGGCACCAGCATGTTAATTCCAAACTGCGTAATCAAAGCCAGAGAACGATATACGCTCTTATCATATTTCACACGAGGCACCTCCCGGTTATTTTTCTGTGGAAACTTCTAATAATATTCCCTACATTGGAATATTATATCTATTTTTTACAGAAATGTCCATTCCTTCCCAAAAGATTTCCAATATTTTCCTGAGTTATTGCTGTAATGAGCAATTGGTCCCTCAACTTATTTCTGATTTACATTCGGTTTTTTTAATATCAATCTCCTTGCAGTATTTTCATTTCCACATTCTTAAGGCTTTCTCCACATTCAAGAGAAACGGCATTCACCTGCTTAAGATACCAATAATAGTCGCTGCTGATCCGGAACATATAATCATATTCCCCTTCTATAACAGAAAATTGATAACTATATTTCGTTTCAAACATTCCATTGACATAATTGCCCACCTTCAGAACAGCATCAACTGTTTCATCATCTTCTTCATACTTTCCTTCCTGATCCTTACCAATATAATTGACATGAACCTTAAGATAATTACCTTCATTTTTAACATTTACAGCTGATGTATCAAATTGATAAAAACCATCCGTATATTTCATTTCTGCAATTACAGCATTATCTGAACTATTCTTTTTATCCTTTGCAGCCCATATATATGGAAGTTCTTTCACATCATAAAAATGTATAAATGGCAGATAATGATAAGTCTCTCCATCAGCATCCAGATATGGGCCATCGTATCCATAAGTAACCAGTTCACAACCAACTACATCTGTTTTCATGGATTTGATTTTAACTTTGCAGTTTTCCGGCGTTTCCAAACGCAGCCTTGTATACTGCGTAACCAAGGGAATCGTAAAATAAGCCGTTCCATCCCCACTGATATCTGCAGTTATAACTTTATCACTTGTATAATTTTCGTTTTCATTTGTTGTATAGTACAACTGCAAATCCCCATCTGTATCCGTCTCATATTTGATAGCTATTTTTAAGCTCTCATCAACATAAGCGCTGATATCAAAGAGTTCTTGGATCTCGTATACTGCAGGATCCCGTCCAGTATAATTTACATTTAGCGAACCATCGCTATTCTTTACAACTTCTGCGTTACTGAGAGAAATTTGTTCTGACGAGGCAAGTCCATCTTTGATCTCTTCACCGCTCACAGAAAAATCTTTTATTTTCTGTGCCATCTCATCATATCGTTCCGGAAGGCACCAAACGGCATAATCATTTTCGTAAACACACAACGGAACATAATTCTGATAGATATATTCCGCAACCTTATAATAACGTACCGGATTGGCAATACCATCCAGACCCTTTGTAAAATAATCCATCCGTATGCTTCCGTCAGAATATCTGTCATTTTCTTTATCTACAGGCATCAAAACAATCGGAATTCCCTCCACTTGCTTTACAAATTGTTCCTGTGTAAATTCTCCTGACAATTGAAGCGGAGACTGAGACACATATACTGGATTCCGTCGCCCTATAGCAGAATAAATAAACGTTTTACTTATAAAATCAATAAAGGTTTCATCCTCTTCCAACAGAGCATCTATTACTGCCTGATATCCCTTAACCCTGTTTTCCAATGTCTCATCGAATTTAATCCTTTGAATCACTTCTCGCTTATCATGCAGTTGTTCCCAGTAAGTTTTATCTGTTTCACCTTCTTTTAGATTTTCCTTTGCGAACCGGTCAGAACTCCATGTATCTGTAAAAGTCCCAACTCTTATAGAAGAATCGTCGGCAATGGATTTCTCAGAAAAATTATGTTCTGAAAGGAACAGCGTATTACACAGAATCAATACTGTAAATACAGGTAAAAAAACTTCGCATTATTTTTCAGACTGACTATGAAAACAGCAAAGAATATATATGCCGTCCACATAATTAATGTCAGTTGATTCTCTAATAAAGAATGACGAATAAGTCCCCTGGAATAATTATAAATAAAAGAAAACCCAAGAATCAAAATCAAACTCCATCTTTCCTGACTGATATTGCTTCTCAGCTTTTTTGAACATATCGTATACAATAAACAAAGCACCACTGTAAATGGAACAAATATATAGGTCCATGCATACATCGACAATGTATCAGTCCCAATCCCTGCACGCGCCCAATTCTGATTTGAAGCGCTTAGCAGCAGAAATTCCAGTAACCGTGTTATTGGATTCAACCCTTTTATCAAACATAATACACACCAGACAGCTCCGGTCACACCTGCAACAAATGCCATTGAAACTGTAATCTGCTTTAATGCCTTCCAATTTCGTTCAAAAATAACGTACCATGCCAATGTAATCACACAAGCCAGGACGAAAGCAAATCCAAGATCAAGTCTGTATAACGTACACCACGCAAATGCCAGCCAAAAAGCAACTCCTCGTTTATATGTATTTTTTCTGATAAATGCCATTACAGTCAGGCACATAAGTATTCCAGCTCCCCAATAGCTGACGGAATTATAAAAAGGAAAAAACAATACGACAAGAACTGCCAGATCTTCATTCCATAAATGGCGAACCAGAAAATAGAACAGCACTGTTATAACTGTGCTGATATATCCGGAATACGGTGAAAATATTGCTCCGGCAAAATCATTATTCAGCAGTCCGTAAATGATCCCTTCCCACACTTGCGACATCATATGACCACCATAGTGTTCTACAATAGGGATGGCGCCAAAATTCAGAAAATCACTTGTAAGAATACTTGCATTTGCCGTCTCAAACAAATCCGCTGAATAGGTTGCGGATATCTCGACCTGCCTCCAAAGACAAACAATTCCAAAAATAATGGTTGGATAGACAATATTTTTCCATTTCTTTATCTGAATACCTTTACGAATGATAATCGTCACAATTACCCCCATCACCATTAAGCCAAGCACAACTGCATAAAAATAATCTCTGCCGATCGACTTCCAGAAAATTTCATGCTGATTAAGTATTGCGACAAACTCTATAAAAAATGATGTAGCAAACGGAAGAAATGACAAACAAACTACACTGCCTTCCAGAAGCCCGGCAACCGTTTGACCATTCCAATCAATCTTTAAGATCCGAATCAGTACAAGCAACAACAAAGAAACGATCATCTGCACCCCCATCAGAAGCTTTCCCGAATCCCACTCCTGGGGGCCGAATGTAAGAAAGATTGTCAGTGGAAATGCAAATAATACGCCACATATGAGTAACTGTTCAAACTGAACTATATTTATTTTTTTGTTCAAATCCAACATAATATATGCGATACATATAAGTATTAACGCCATAACCGCATATTCAGAATAATAGAATATGGATGTTGTCTGCGACTTATCGTAAAAATAACAGATGCAGTGAATCAGCTGTACAACATTTGCAAGAATCACAAAATTATCAAGAAAAGAAATTACCTTTTGGTCTTCTTTCGAATATTCCCTTGTTTTTAAATAATTTGCCAAAAGATAAAATAAGAAGAAAACCACAGCAAAACAAAAAAACCAATGCATAAAATTGCTCACGCGTTTTGATGCATCAACTCCTGAAATCATCCCTATTCCAATTATACGGCTGAATTTAGTTACCTCCGTGCGGACAGCATCTATGGGGTTAAACAAAAGAACGGTATATACAGCAAAATACAAGGCGTATAAAAATCCCTGTGTTCTGTCAGTCTTTTTAAATACTGCAAAGATCTTTTCAAAATGTAAAACTGTATAACACAGAATTCCTGCCATTATAAAACAAAACAGAAGTTTCACAAAAAACTCCAGACCATTTCCGAGCATGAGATAAGTATATGTGTTCTGTATTCCCATTGCCAGAGAATGTTGCACTGTTGTTCCATCAACAATACACTCTCCAAATATTCCCGGATATTTGTTTCCTGTATTTAAAGTAATTGCGGAAAGATCACTTCCTGTAATTTTCACACCATAATCTCGTCCTCTTACAAGACGGTTGCAATTGAGATCTATCGTATTCCATGCCTTCTGCGTACAATCAGACAGATTGATCATGGACGTATTAATTGCCGTCCCTGATTCATTGATAATTTCTAATGTAAGTTCTGCTTCTGCTAATCCTTCCAGATATAATGTTATATTTGAAAGAATATTTCCTTTGGCCCGGAATTTCTGGATCAATTCTGTCTTACCATCACATGTTACTGCTCCGGAAAAATCATTCTGGAAGCTGTAATCTCTATGACTAAAATAAGAACTAATCCCATCTGCAAAAAAACTGCTGAAAATTGTATGCAATACGAGCAACATTACGACTGCTTTCAAAATCCATACCAGATATTTGCTTTTTCTGATTTGGCTTATAATATAATCCACTCTCCCGCTCTCCTGTCCCACCTTTTTATATCTCTGATTTTCAAATACCAATACAAATTACAGTGTAATTTGTACTTGCCGGTTCGTATGCGTATACTGATAATAGCGCACTCCTGACGCATCCATCATACGTTTCGATGCAATTACGGACGGAGTATCTTTATATTTGTCACTGTCATATATGACCGTCTTGATTCCTGCCTGAATAA
This sequence comes from Lachnospiraceae bacterium, assembly GCA_910575155.1. Taxonomy (GTDB): domain Bacteria; phylum Bacillota; class Clostridia; order Lachnospirales; family Lachnospiraceae; genus Petralouisia. The sequence continues at coordinate 33,147 of CAJTDX010000019.1, read as the reverse complement.
TGGCTTTGGCGCATTCATTGCATGGAAACAGAGAAACATACAGTTTCGCTCCTTCCAGGCTGCCGCCGCGGTAATTCAAAATCGCGTTCAATTCACTGTGGGTGGTATATAAATACTTATTGTCCAATGGTTCCCCTTCCCGGTTCCAGGGAAATTCATCATCGGAACACCCCAGTGGAAATCCATTGTAGCCCATAGACAAAATCTTGTTATCCTGGCTGACAATACAGGCTCCGACCTGAGTCCCCGGATCTTTGGAACGCATAGCTGAAAGCATCGCCACTCCCATAAAATATTCATCCCATGTAATATAATCCTGTCTTTTCTGGCTCATAACTGCTTCTTCCCTTCTATTCTGCCAAATACAGAAATGTATTTACTGCGTACCAAAAATGCGGTCTCCGGCATCTCCCAGTCCGGGAACTATATAACCATGATCGTTTAATTTTTCATCCAGCGCCCCGATAAACACATCTACATCCGGATGGGCTTCCGCCATGGCTTTAACCCCTTCAGGCGCTGCAATAATACACATAAAATGAATATTTTTCACGCCCTTATCTTTCAGCATACGAATCGCCGCCACCGCGGAGCCGCCAGTCGCCAGCATAGGATCAACCACAAAGACTTCCCGTTCTGCGCAATCTTCCGGCAATTTGCAGTAATATTCCACCGGATCCAGAGTTTCCGGATCACGATATAAACCAATATGCCCCACTTTTGCCGCCGGAATCATAGTCAGCATTCCTTCTACCATACCCAGCCCAGCCCGCAAAATAGGTACGACCGCAAGCTTTTTTCCCTTTAATTCTTTTACCACTGCTTTGCATATCGGCGTTTCAATTTCAATGTCGGCAAGCTCCAGCTCTCTGGTCGCCTCATAGCACATCAGCATGGCAATCTCGCTTACGATACTGCGAAAATCCCTGGAACCTGTAGAAGTTCTGCGAATCCAGCCAATCTTGTGTTGAATCAAAGGATGTTCCATCACTGTTATTTTTCCCATATTATTCTCCTTCATTGATAAGCTTCACCAGCTTTTGAATTGTTTTATTTAATGTTTCATAACAAAGGCCGTACGACTGCAAGGTACCTCCATAGGGATTAAGTATTTCCAGTTCATCTCCCACCAATTCGGTCAATACCTCTATGTCCGCCTGGCACAAGCCCTGATATTCCTCAAGAATTTTCTGCTTTTGCGCAGTCTCCATAGCCAGCACCAGATTTCCTTCCTGCAAATCATGTTCTTCTAACTGGCAGGACATTTTCTCATCCAAATTGATGCCGTTGCTGATCAGTACGGCTTCCGCTTTCTGGTTCAATGGCTCGGAAAAAAGCACAATCAGCCCCCGGCTCTCGATTTCCACCGGATATTTCAGCGTATACTCCTTCATAATGGCTTCTGCCATAGGCGCTCTGGTGGTTCCGTTTTCACACACAAAAATTATTTTTCTGTATTGTTTCATTTTGCTGCCTCCATCCTTCTCTACACTTCAATCATCCTCTGTCCGGCTGCTTTCAGCAAACGGTTCATAACAGCCTGTCCAATGCCGGGAGCTGAAAAACATTCCGAATAAATCACATCCACATCCTGCTGGTCAAATTCCCTTAAAATGCCATACAGATGCCTGGCTATCGTTTCCTCGTCATACCTTGTCCCAATACTTTTGACAATTCCATACCCATAACATCCACAGCTCTCATCCGTTCCAATGATTCCCGCAGTCTTGCCGGACATCGCTGCCTCCCGTGCAAGAACGTTGATTTTTTCCTGTACCTTGTCCTGCGCTCCGCTTACCAGAATCAGCTCTGCCCTGGGAGCATAATGTTTATACTTCATTCCCGGCGCCCTGGGACGCACGCCGGAATTTTCTTCTATAAGGCCCGGATCCATTCTCAGGTCGCCGGTAACTTTCCGAATCATATCAGGGGTAATCGATCCCGGTCTTAGCACCATAGGAATTTCATCTGAAAAATCCACAATCGTAGATTCAATTCCGATTCCCACGGCTCCGCCGTCAAGAATCATAGGAATCCGCCCCTCCATGTCCTCCGCCACATGTTCCGCCAATGTAGGACTTGGCCGTCCCGACGTATTGGCGCTGGGCGCTGCAATATAACCACCCGCCGCCTGTATCAAAGCCAGCGCCACCGGATGACGGGGCATACGCACAGCCACGGTTTCCAGTCCTCCTGTAGTTTCCATAGGCACAACATCTCTTTTGCAGAAAATCATGGTCAGCGGTCCCGGCCAGAAGCGCTCTGCCATCTTTCTTGCCAGCGGCGGAACACTGTCTGCAATTTGTTCCAGCGCTTCCATATCTGCAATATGTATAATCAGCGGATTATCCGACGGACGTCCTTTTGCTTCATAAATTTTTCTTGCTGCGTCCGGATTCAGCGCGTCTGCCCCCAGGCCATACACAGTCTCTGTGGGAAACGCCACCACGCCGCCTTCCCTTATAATCTTTCCTGCCGCACGTATCTTTTGCTGATCAGAACGATCCTGATTGTCTTTTATTTTTATTATGCTTGTCTTCATCTTCTTACCTTGCTATTTTACGCTGCCTTCCCGTTCTGAGGCATCCTTACATGCCCTTTTGCTTTTAAACGGATTCAGGGCGTCAGGACTCCTCCTCATGCCATATTATACCATATCCGTGAAACTTAGCAACTACTACGTACAGGGGGGCAAAAATATCGAAACTTTCCGCCTGTGACTTCGAATACCTCCATCATGTCTTCATTGACATTGCAGACAACCATATTTCCCTGCTGGTTCATGATTATCTGCGCAGATAAAATCACCCGCAGCCCGGCAGATGAGATATACGCCAAATCTGTAAAATCTATCACCAGTGTGCTGACCGCATTATCTCTGGCAAAACTCCGCAGAATATTCGCTCATCTGCAAGGCGGATTTTTGACGGCGTAGCGGTGGCTACAGATAGAAAATCCAACGCGGCAGATGGGCGGATCGGCAAGGAGGTTTATCTGAATATAATCGTGCCGGTACACTAGAATTAGGAGAAATGAGGGACTGGATAGTGGAATTTTGGAAAGATAATGCACAAGAGACTGATTAAGAGCAGAGGTTAAAATTACATAGGTAACGCAAAAGGCATATGCAGCGGGCACATGCCTTTTTCTTTTGGTTAAATATTCAGAAGCTCAGCAATCTCGGAGAAGTTGATAAACAAATCATCATAAATGCCGGCTTTAACTGATTCTGAAAAAGAATAGTCCTGGGTATCTTCTGATTCAAAATCATATAACGTTATACGTTTCCTGTCAGGATCCACTATCCAGTATTCCCGGACACCCGACGTACGATATTTAAATAACTTAGTAAAATAGTCCATTCTTCTGCTGCCAGGGGATACGATTTCGATTATCCAGTCTGGTGCTCCGAAACAGCCTTGGTCAGTGAGCTTCGATTTGTCACAGATTACAGATATATCCGGTTCAACATAGTTTTTATCATCTTTATTCAAAAATACGGCAAATGGAGCGATATACGGTTCGCATATGCCGTTTTTTAATTTGATATAGTTGTTGATGGTGGTGAATAATTCTCCTACAATCATCTGGTGCTTTCGGTTTGGGGGCGCCATATCATAAATCTGACCGTCAACTAATTCTGCGCGTTTGCCATCTGGCAGGGCATAGATATCATCAATGGTGTAGGTTTTTTTGGGGGCTAATGCAAGTGGCATGTTGAACACTTCCTTTCCTGGATATTGATTTTATGGATTGGTTTGTTCTTGTAGTGAGTGCATATTCTATTAAATTGATTTTAGAAACTGCTGCTGAACGGAATTTTCGGTCCTTTTATTTATCTTTGCCTTTATGAAAAAGTATTGTTACCTTGCCCGGTTTTGCCGGGTATATGTACTGCCTGTGAGAGCCGTGTTACTCTTTGAATATCCACCTGTCAACAAGAATTCGTTTTTGCATCTCTCTGGGTTTCATTCTCATACCATTTTCCTCCCAGCATTATTATAATACTATATAATGCGCATAAAGTTAATATGTATTATACAAATACGCAAAAGCAGGCATTGGAATACCCTCTGTTCAGAGAGTCTCCCTTATGCCGGCTTTTTTGACAGCCCAAGGTGTACATTACGGTGTCTTTTCACGTTCCTGACTATGTTCTTTACCGCCTATATTCAAATAGCTTAAAATGCCTGACTTAACCGCCTCCGCAACTTTTTTCTGATATTCTTCTGTTACCAGCAATTCCGCTTCTTTTGCATTACTCAAAAAACCGCATTCCACAATCACAGTAGGCGACGGCGTCTTTTTTAACAAATAATAACTTTCATTGGCTTTCGCCTGCCTGTGATTCTGCGGATCCAATTGTTCCACCAGCGATTTCTGCAGCGTCTCCGCCAACTCTTTTCCTTCCTCAGACTGACCGTAATAAAACACCTGCGCTCCCTTTACTGATTCTTCCGGATAGCTGTTCTGATGAATACTCACCGTAAATACCGGATCCGCCTTCGTGATAATCTCGCAGCGTTTGCGCATATCCTCTACTTTCTTATTATTGGAAGACTGCTGATATAAGCCGGCGTCGTCTGTCCTGGTCATAATAATTTTAATTCCTTCTTTTTTCAGTATCCCTTCCAATTCTTTGGCAATTTTTAAGTTAATCTCTTTCTCTTTGGCTTTATTAATGCCAATTTTACCCGGATCATCTCCGCCGTGTGCCGGATGTTATATGCGCAAATATTTCTTGTTCTTCTCAAAATCCCTTGTTTTGGGATTTTCATATGTGCTTCCTTTTAAAAATTTTATCAACCTTGCGTTCTTTCCTAGATGAAAAACAGATTTCATATACGCTCTATTTAAATCACTTTATTTTCCTGATAAACATCAGAAAACAAATGTTCCAATTCATTTCCAAAATTGTATCTGATTTTAATTTTGTGGTTCTCATACACAACAATCTGGTCTATCATCTCTACAATCATATCTCTGTCCAGTTTTTCAATGTCTCTCATTTCCAGCAGCCTTTTCAGCCACGGCGTCTGAAATACGTCCTCCGTAACGCTTTCTTTCATTTTTTCTTCCAATGTTTCTGTCTGTTTTTTATAAAGTTCTTCTTTTTTCAGGTAATCTTCACGGTAAGCAAAAAATTCTTCTTTTGAAATCATCCCCTCTTTATAATCTTCATAGACCGATTTCTTTAATTTCAGCACCCGCTCTAATTCAGCTTTTACCCTGACAAGTTCTTTCCTGGCGATTTCCTCTGCTTTGGGATAATGAAAAGACTGATTCTCCATAAGCCTTTGTATATCATTAACGTTCTGAATGATTGTTCTTAAATCATTCAGTATAATCTCCTCCAGCACATGGAATGGCAATGTATGCGGCGTACAGTACCCTTTTCCATGACGTTTATATGTCCCACAGTAAAAAGAATATGCTTTACTCCCATCTGCGCGTTTCCAGAAATTCTTCATCATAGCCCTGCCACAATCTGCGCATACGATAAATCCGGCAAAAATGTTCTTATTTTCTTCCAGCCCCATATCCCTATGACGTTTTGACAAAAGCTTCTGTGTCTTTTCCCATGTCTCCAGGTCAATGATGGGTTCATGGGTGCCTTTGACCACAATCCAGTCTTCTTTATCCACCAATTTCTGCCTGCCCTTCATTCTCTGGTGTTTTTTTCCTTGAACCATATTTCCCCGATACATCTCATTCTTCAGCATGATGTTGATGGTAGAATATGTCCAATAAGAAGTACTTTCCAGACGGTTGCAGTTCTTGTAATTTAAACCGTTTGCCATTTTATACTCGGATGGGCAGAGGATTCCTTCTGCATTTAAAAGCTTGGCAATGCTCAGTTTTCCCATTCCTCCTACATATAAACGAAATACCTTCCTCACTATCTCTGCGGCGTATTCGTCAATGATAAGCTTATTCTTGTCTGCAGGCGATTTCTTATAACCGTAACTGGTGAACGAACCGATAAACTCCCCCGCTTTCTGCTTTGATTTTACCGTTGCCTGGACTTTTTTTGAAATATCCCTGGCATACTGTTCATTGAAAATATTTTTAATTGGAAGAAGCATGTCATACGCCTGCCGGATGCTGTCAATCCCGTCTGACACAGAGATAAACCGCACCCCCAATTCTGGAAATACCCGCTCCAAATAACGCCCTGTGTCAATATAATCCCGTCCAAACCTGGATAAATCCTTTACAACAACACAATTCACCCTCCCTTCCTCTATATCTGTAATCATTCTCTTAAAACTGGGACGGTTAAAATTGGTTCCTGTATACCCGTCGTCCACATAGACGTCATAGATGATAAGGTTTTCCACTTTTGAAACATAATTTGTCAAAAGTTTTCTCTGATTCCCTACGCTGTCACTTTCCTCCTTATCGCCATCTTCCCTTGATAATCTGATATAAACAGCCGTGTAAAATAATTCTGATTTTTTCATTTTCTCACCTATGCGGCTGCTGTACTTGTAAACAGCATCATACCATATTTTGTTTTCTGATTCATTTCTGCGTTTGCCTCACTTTGCCATATCTTCTTTTGTAAAATCTTGATTCAGATGGGCTTTCATAATGCGGATCAGCAATTCTTCTACGGAAAACTTTGCTAAATATTCCCTTTCCACTGTATATTGGACTGATTTTTTCTCTTTCAACTTTGTCTGTCCCCCTGTTAAAATTACTGTTTTTTCAACATATGCTTATAGGCTTTTCCCATATGTATTGCCTGTCAGTATTTACCGTCAAGGTGATATGCTTATCCGCCGCCCATTTCATTTATTTTTTATTCCTAATTTCATGGAACTATTATATTTTTTTCTGACAAAATAATCGTAGCCCTGCCTGACATTGCAAAACATACAGGTTTCCTTTAATTTCTGGTTTCTGTCTGCCCTGTGGATAAAATGTTCCCTGGATTCATAAAATGGTTTTGCACAGATTGGACAAAGACACATTAAAATCGGTTTATCCAATTTCCGCATTCCCGTACTGGAACACAATGCCTTCTCAACTTTTATCATTTGCTTCCTATTCAAAGTCCCTACATAATCATTTAATCTGCTCTTATCAATCGTCCTCACCTGTTCAAGCAGCGCTACCGACTCTTTTTCTAAGCCCTCAATGCCTGTCAACGGCACATGTGTAGACAGCCTATATTTTGGCCTGCTTGTAATTGCAGCAACGATAACAGTCGGGCTATACTCATTACCCCTATTGTTCTGAATTACTAATACTGGGCGGTATCCGCCTTGTTCACTTCCCTTCACTGGATTTAAATTGGCATGATAAATATCCCCACGCCTTATCTCTTTTTCTTCCATAAATACAATATCCTCCATCATTTTCTTCCTGAATAAATATACTTATAATTCAGGTATTACTCCGACGGCTAAATGTCGGTGAATTTTACGCAGAATAAATCTTCATCTGCAAGGCGGAAGAATGAGTTGTAGCGAGTGCTACAACGATTGATGACAACACAGCAGATGGAAATTTAGGCAAGTAAAAGCATTGATATTTAGCCGTCGGAGTAATATGTATCAGCCGGAAGCAAAGCACGAATATTTTTCCCCTGCTTCCGGCTACCATTTTTATTTTTATAAGCCTATTTGTCCTCGACGCCCCGGCTTTCCTGCCTTCCATCCGAAATAACAATTTTATGGCAGGCAAAGGGAAGTCACCAGGCGGCTGGCTGCTTACCAGCTCCACGGGAAAATTCCCCTCCGAGGATCTCTCCGAGCTGCCCTCATTTGTTGCGGCGTTTATATACCCAAATGGTACTTACACACGACTTTATGACTAGACAGGAGTATCATTGTGCCTGTTGCCTGTTATCGCCCTGCCAGCAGCAAACTGACAGTTATAACCTGATATTTTTCGCTCGTCAAAACGGGCTGGAATTAACGCAAAAGACATATCTTTTTTTCATAAAGTTTTGCTGCTTTTGCCCGTATGGGTCTTGGCGTACCGGCTATTGCGGCTTACGTTTTTCACGATAACAACAGGAATGTGCCTGATGAATGGGTATGAAATTGTCAAGGTTCGCTCTATTCCTACTAAAAAGAAACAGATGAGTTAGGATAAATTTCCCTTCTCACCTGTTTCCTCACTTATCAGCCTTTTTTCAACCACCTATTTTAAAAATTTTTTCATTCTTTTTTCCGCCGCTGAAATAGACTTTGCCACTGCCTGAAAAGAACAATGCTCTTCCCTAGCAATCTGCTGATATGTCAACCCTTCAAAATAATATTGAACAATCCTGCGCCTCTGAACCTCTGGCAAGTTTACAATTGCCTTATGTAACTGCTCCGTCTCAAACATATCCAAAACAATCTCTTCGATGCCTTCCGGTTTTTGAAATGCCCTTTGGTTCAATGTCTGCTCACATACTTTGGACTGTTCCAGATGCCTGTCCCACACATTCAGATAAACTAAATCTTCCAATTCAAAACTATCAAAAGCCTTATAGATACGTTCACTGATTTCAATTTCCTGCAAAATGCCTTGTCCATCCTTAAATGAAACATAATAATGCCCAGCTTTCTCACTTAAGGTATATGGATTGTACTTATCCTTTCTTCTTTTTGGACGGTTATTCTCCATGTCCTTTCCTCCAATCTGAATTTTTTAAAAATCCAGATTGGAAGGCGGAGAACGTATTCTAGGCAGTTGCGTTTTTTCATATGCATTCGCAACAAAAACATGTATTACATGCTGCTTCTTCAAAGATAGAAAAATTCTTTGACAAAGATACAAACCTTTGTCATTAAAAAAAAGGCAGGTCATCGCTGACCCGCCTATATATCTAAATCGTATATCAATATATATCTTATTTCCCTTATTTATTATCTTTTCCCCCACCGTAGTCTTACATTTTATTACAAAGCCTTCACACTATATATGTAAAAATGTACAACACGGAACATAACGTAAAAATAAAGTACATACTTTTAATCAACTAATATATCCATCGAAAATTTAGATATAAAAAATAAGGCAGCCAGGAATTGCGTATCCTGTACTGCCTTGCTTTTATGTTGTTATAATTAGTAAAAACAGATAATTTTATTGCAAATTTTAGTTGTTATAATTATTTCAAAATTCATGATTCCGGTTTTACACATGTTCTTTTTCAGCACATTCAGAAAACAACGACCATGCATACTTAAACCCTAAACGAAACAAAAGTTCATCATTTTTTGCACAATAGTGTAGAATATATTCTTCAAGTTTATCGTATTCTTCTGATTCCAATACTCCTATTAACCAACTTATATCAAAATCATTGTGTTTCAGTATTAGCTCATATTCCCAACTGTCCGCAAATTTATTGTAAATCTCATGAATTTTACTATCTGATTCCTCCATTTCTAAAAGAGCCGCTTCCTGTTTTGGTTCACGCTTACCTATTTTTATTAAAAATTGATTATCATCAGACATTGCTATACCAAATAAACTGTCTTTTATCCGTTCCACCTCTGTAACAGGCATCTCCGCTTTTTTAATGCTTTTTAAAAGTATATCTGCAAATTTTTCTATATCCATTTTTCCACCCTTTTATCTTTACTTTATGTATTATTTGTATATTGTGATAAACCTTATCTACATTTCTTCTTTGTATTTCTATACTTATTTATTCATTCGTAAGACCAAATAATTTTAAAATTGAGTAAGCATCTATCATTCCCGCCATATATTCATTTACACTCTTATCAAAATTAGCCTCCTCATTTCTTGCAATCAGCATATCAATCACTTCCCGTTGTTCTTCTGAAAACTCTGTCTGTTCATAAACGTTGTATGCCAGTCTTTGCTCCTGTAGCCTAATTTGGTATTCTTTATCCAATTCCAGCAGTCGGTTTAGCGTCCTACTTTTAATACTTTCCATTGCCAGCTTCATACTGCCCTTAATATCACCTAAGGCATATTCAAATTTCTCTAATTCTTGCAGATTGTCTCCCATAAATCTCATATATCCATTGATTTCGGCCATATTTCTGTACCTCTTTCTTTTACTTTCTCTAATACCACTTAATTCCTGATAAACTTAATTGAATTTGATAATTTTCCACTCGCATAATATTCTTTCTTCAGTAACTAAATCTAAAAGCTAAGAATTTCCTAATCATCCACAAAAAAACAGCCCCCACAAAGGCTGTTCTTTCACCGCATATCTATAATACTACTTACAATCTTTTCTATAGCTGCTTTTTCTTTTACAGATAATTTCTGCCAAGTATTAAGAACCTTTAACTGTTCTTCTGACAAATCTGGATATTCTTCATCTTCCACAAAAAATTGAGCTAAGGTAATTCCAAATCCTTGGCACACTTTCTCCAATGTTGTGATTCTTGGCACATTTCCTTTGTTTAATAAGGTTGATACTGAGGATTGTGTCATACCCGCCCGTTTAGCCAATTCATACTGGCTCATATTCTTTTTGCTACATAAATCTTTTATCCGTTCAGCCACAAAATTTCCAATCAAATACTGACACACCCCTTAGCTTAGATTATATGATTATCATAACCTTTCGGGGAAAAATATATCAGTTCTATAAATCAGATATATAAATATATGATTTTACGTAGTATTGAGATAAAAAAAGAAAAGCTCTTTGCTTTTAGTTTTTCATCAGTTCAAAATTTATATTACAATATTTTTCATATATCATCCCCTTTCATTTTGTTTGCTATAAAGGTAAATGCTACATTTTGTTTGTTGTTCTAATAGTACACTATGTTCCTACACTTGTCTACAAAAACAGCTCGACTTTCTTCGACGTATTCTGCCAAAGTATATTTACCATGTTATTATCGTTATACTATCTTATTCTGTTTATAAAATTTTGAAATTAAGTGGAAGCATTAAATTACCGATTTAGAAAAATAAAAACGGATATTCAATATAGTTGTAGATGAATATCCGTTTTTATTCCTTCAAACTTGGCTCATGATATTTATCCAAAGACACTTTAACTGCTTTTAACAAATCCTTTAATATATACATATCCTGCACAGAACAAGAATTAAATATTTCTTCTATCTCCCCTTTTATTAACATTTTACTCTTTTGAGGAATATCGTAAAGAAGTTCGTCTGTTTGTACACATAAAACCTTTGCAATTTCTACAAAAACAGGCAAGCTTAATTTTGTATTCCCTGTTTCAATATGACTCATGTGCGTTGTTGAGATTCCTACCTTTTCAGCTAATTGCTCTTGCGACAGATTATATGCCTTTCTAAATTTTCGTATGCGTTGCCCAATTTTATAATAATCCAAAATTTCACCGCCCATATAATTAATTTCTACTTGAATTGTATAGGCTAATACTACATAATTACATAAATTATATAAGCTAATTTATATCTATACAGTTCAAATATTAGATGTTCAAAAATTGTTTTGTTCAAAAAAATGTCTATTCGTATGATTGTTTTTAATTCAGACTCCTGTATTTTTCCAAAGATATTTTAACTGCCTTAACCACATCTTCCAAAATATACATATCTTGTAAGGAACAACCATTAAAAATTTCTATCAGTTCCTTCTTAATAACTGTCTTATCATTTTGAGGTGCATCATAAAGAAGTTCATCTGTTTGCACACACAAAATCTTTGCTATTTCTACAAACACTGGTAAACTTAGTTTCGTATTTCCTGTCTCAATATGGCTCATATGAGTTGGTGATATTCCTACTTTTTCTGCTAACTGCTCTTGTGATAAGTTATATGCTTTCCTAAATTTACGAATACGTTGTCCTATCTTATAATAATTCATATATTTTTCCGCCCATATAATTAATTTATACTTGAATTGTATAGGCTAAAATGTTATTATTACATAAACTATATAGACTTTTTAGTGCTTATATAGTTAATAAATTAAGCATTATTAGAAATATTCCATATAACATTCAAGGAAAGGAAAATCATATTATGACAAAAGACCAAGTAAAAGATTTGCTATTTGAAATACTGAACGAACATGATTCACTATTTACAGATCTCACTTTAGATGATACTTTAAATTCTTTAATCATTACTTTTATAGATAAAGAAAAATTTATTATAACAGTCAATGACTTTAAGGAAAATGAGATAACTATCCGCCACTGGGTAAGAAATAGTCCAGCTACTCTAGCTATCGAAATGGCTTTGATAATTCTAGCAGACCTAAAAATTATTACAGAAGAAGAACGAGAAAAATTCCATTTAGAAACCACAAAATATGCCGATGTTCTGGAAGAAAGATTTAAAATAGCAAACATTTAAAAAGGTCTGTTACACTTGTGACATTTTTTATCACTGGTGTAACAGACCTAACTACTCTATGTATACAATTATAAACGTTTTTCTGGCAATGACATAAAATTAATTACACCTTCCTGAATTTATCTCCAAACTAAAATAAATAATAGTCTACACATTTACTCTTGTTTTTTAATAAAGGCTAAACTGTCAAAATAAGATTCCAATAAATGCTCCAGAATACATAACTCATTAGGCGTAAATTTTTTAATCTTTTCTAAAACTCTCTCATAACTATCATCCGCATTTTCCATGTGCTCAACCATTGTCAATTCCTGTGACAGCAAATATTCTGGAGATACTTGCAATGCGTTACATATGTCCACAAGAAGTTTAAGACTTGGCAGGCGTACTCCAGATTCAATCTGGCGAATATGCCCAGGATAAACATTGCACATATTGGCTAATTTCTCTGATGTGATCTTTTTCGATTTTCTTAGACCTGCTATTTTCTGCCCCAACACCCTATTTTCCATTTCCCACCTCTTTCTGAATGAACGCCATACCGCTATCTTATCTTTAAAGTTTACCTACTCCATTTCTTGTTCCAATTCATCAAAAATATCTGCCGAAAAAAATTCTTTCATTGTAATTCCCAATCCGTCACATAGTTTTGCTATCGTTACAATACCTGGATTTAATGTATGACCATAAAGAATATTTTTTAAGGTTGTTGGCGGAACCGCAGATAACATTGCTAATTTATTCGGTGAGATATGCTGTTTTTTTGTTAATTCCAAAATTCGCAACACAACTGCCTCTCTTGACTTCATCTTTCCACCTCCGCCCATATATGGACTACAAAATATTGTACGGGATTCTTTTTTTCCATGTAGGCCGTATACAGACGATTTATAATAAAAGTTTTATTTCATAGTAGTATCGCATAATAAATAGCAAAAGAAAGGCAGGGAACAATTGCCCGCCTTTCCTTTGCCGTGAACTAAAATACTGGACAGCCATATCCATAAATTCTACGGTCTCCCAAAGGATAACTGCGCTTTGCCACTTTATCCTTACTGTTCCCTTCCACGGTATGCACCACGCCATCCGCCACGTTCTCCACAATCCCCACATGGTCGATAGTTCCATCGTTTTTCCAGTCAAAAAAGATGATGTCGCCTGCCGCTGGGACAAAACTGCCATCTTGAAACTGACCTTTCGTTTGGAACCATCTCGCACCATCGGAACAAAGGGAGAATTTTGGAATTACGCCGCTCTCTAAATAGCCGCATTGTTCCCCACACCACGACACGAAACAGGCGCACCACTCCACACGGCTTCCAAACCCGTACCAGCTCCAATAGGTGTCTCCGCTGTTCCCTTCCTGGGTAAGCGCCACCTGCACAATTGCCTGGTTTCCGGTTCCTGCTGGGATTCTGCCAAAAGCATAATACTGAAGGACATGGGGGACATACTGTTTGTCCCCGTAGCTTTTCCATCCCATTTTCTTCGCCATCATTTCAGAAAATTCAACAGCTCCTGCCGCTGTATAGCCCCCGTAATTGTTTTTTGCCCACTTAATATATCCGTTACCATAATTGTACCCTTGTAACGCCAGCTTGATACGCTCCATGTCAATAGGGCTTTCCGCTTCCGCTTCTGTCAGTTCTGCTTTCAGCGCCTGCACTCCACATGCAATGGAATATTCCGGTTCTTTGATGCCATTGGGTTTCCTTGGGTATTTCTTGTTATAAGGACACTGTGAACTCTGCATGGGGTCATTTCCCCTTCCGCCGCTTTCCTGCATCATCACAGCCATAAGCAGCTCTACATATTCGCCAATCCCATACTGGTCTGCATATTTTTGTATGACTGGCCGATATGCCTCTACTTCTGCACTGACTGGATTTACCGTGCTTAAATTGTCGCCCCCTGTCATATGGAATACTGCGCCAAATAAAAGAATGACAATCAAAATAAGCGCTGCCGCCCACCCACCAGCGGCAAGGGCGGCAATGAAAGCTTTTGTTGCTGCAGCTGCTGCCTTTGCTGAAGCAGACGCCGCTTTTGCTGCGGCTTTTACTGTTTCCCCTGCTGCCCTCGCTGCCTGCTTTGCTGCCCTCGCTGCTTTTTCTGCCATCTTTGCAGAAGTCCTTGCGGTCTTTTGTGCCGTCTTTGCCGCTTTCTGGCTCGTCTTAACTGTGGTTTTCGCCGTCTGCTCGGCTGTCTTGATGGATTTTCCTGTGCCTTTGACAGCTCCTTTCCTGACGGGCTTTATTGCCCGCCCAGAATAATGGTTTGTCTTAATGGTCTTTTCGCTGTGTTCCAGGGTCTTAATCGTCTGCTTTGGCAATTCCCGCACTTGGATTCTGCCAATTTCTGAAACCCTCTGCTGACTTGTCCGCTGCACAGCTTTTCGCTGGCTCTCCCGCCATATGGTTTGTTCCTGTGCTTTTCGCTGCCCTGCCTGCTGTATGGCTTGCCGCTGTGTCTGTCTCTGTGGCAAAGGCTGCTGCCCTGCCTGTGCATTTTTATTTTTTGCTCCCTGGCTTTTGGTCTGGTAAGATTTCCCCTCCTGTGCCGAAGAAAAAGAGGGACACGGCTCCTTTCCAGAAGTATGACCCTCTCCATTTTCCTGTCTTCCCTGTTTTATTGTTTCTGCTGTTTGGCGTATTTCTTTTTCTTGCTTTACCTTTCTCCTGCCTTGCTGCCTGATTGGACGGACAGCTTCATGGATTACCCTGGCTGCCCCATGTTCCATTTTAGTTTCTGCATAATCGGCTGGTGTTTCACTTTCCTGGCCTTGCATCTGCGCATTCCCTGCACGTTCCCTTATACGGACATAAGCATGTTTCATATGCCCTGTGGCGGCTTTGGCCTTATCCAACGCTTTTATATCCTTACAGACTTGACGTGTTCGGATTTCTTTCGCCATCGTATACCCCCTTTCCTAAATTTCTAAGATGGCATTGGCATACACTCTGTACTGCAAACAACGGAATGATATGCCCCTGCCATCTTTGGAGTATGACAAATTTCTTTTACTGTTGCTTCTTTTTTGCCACTACCACAAACCGCCCATTCTTCTGGGAATATTCACAAGTAGACAGTGTGACCAGTTTATCCCCATACTTCGCTGTCACTGCCGTATCATATAGTGAAAGTGATTGACACGCATCCACATAATCCTGAAATGCTTTTTCTGTTTCTGCGTCGGCAAATAAATAGAACGGAAATCCTGCCTCGTCATACACCGTGGTCTTGAATGCTGCAATGACCTCATAGTCCGCCTGTTCTGTCAGCGTGTCAAAGCTGATAGTTTTGTGCTTTTCATAAAACGCCTTATCTTCATACTCCAACAGCCCCGTAAACATTGACCCGTTTTTCATGTGATGCCCATAGATAAGAATGTTGTCGCTTGGCTCAAATGGGCTGCAATGTTCCGCAATATAAGGCACGCCATAAGCGCTGTATGCTTTCTCAAAGTTGTGTTTGAGATAGAAGTCTGGCTTCTCTGGCGTATACATGACCGGATAGTTGATATTGGTTCCCTCAATGGACACCCATCCTGCCAGTTCATTGTTCTGTTGGAAAAGTTTCTGGTATTGCTCTAACGGGGACTGGTTCCCTCTCTGTGGATTCTCTCTTTTTGGCATTTTTCCCCCTGGTTCCCCTGCCACTTCCACCACTTCTGCCAGATACGCAAATGCTTCTTCTGCATTCCTGGCGCTGGCAATGTCATGAATGACCTGGTATAGTGAAACAACAAACAATGCCGCACAAAGCATAAATCCTGTCAGATATATTCTTTTCTTCATGCTAACTACCCTCCCTAAACTTTTGTCGATTATCTTGCCTTTTCCTGGACTGGATTTCTCAGGCATGACTCTATGTTTTTTTTGCCTTTCATCCTCTTTAACTCTGCCCTAACAGAAGATTTCTTTTCCAAACTTGCAAACTGCCCCATCCGATTCATAGCTTTCTCTGTCGCCCGCTCCATACCAGAAAACAAACTTCCGCAGGATAATAATGCCATCTGCGTTTTTGCAAGGATTCCTTTGTCTTTTGTGCGTTCCCCTGGTTCTTTTATCCGCCTGCCAAGCAATGCCCTGCCCACATTTTTTGTGTGTTCCGCGGCTTTGTGCAGCTCGCCGCTGACAGCCGCTATCTTTGCCGCATGTTTATCCATGCTCTCCACTCCGCTATGCAGCGCATCCTTCAGCAAAGACAGGGCAGAGGGGATTTTCATGGCGGACACTGCCTTTCGCAATGCATCCACCCCTTTTTCATGAAAAATTCCCACTGCATGTCTCGCAGAACGGATGAAATTCTCCTTTACAAGCGTGAGTTTTCCACCGATTTCCTGCACCTTTTCCTCTGCCTTCCCCACAATCCGTGCTGCGGCTGCTTTGATGCCCTTATCCTGTATCTGCTCCAACTGCCCACGGACTTCTTTTAGTTCCCCCAACACCTTATGAAACTGTTTTTCCATCCCCTCAAGGTAATTTACCAAAGATTCCACTTCCTGAAATTCTTTTGTAAGCCCACTATCCTCCAATACCTGAAACAATCCGGCGATTTCCGGCTGTTCCTTTAAATGGCTCTGAAATTCTTCTCCCATGATGTGTTCCCTCCTTACTGTTGAAACTCTTTTTATAAGAATTGCATTTCTGCCGTCGATACCTCCACGGTTCTAATTTCCCACCTGCGGCGGAAAGCAGTAATATTTTTCCCTTTCCGCCACAGTATAGGAATGCTTTATTTTTTATCTCTTTCTATTTGCCCCATCCTCCCCTGGTTTCGTTGTCATCAGTTTATATAACCGTGTGTTGCCAGGGAATTTATTGATAAACGGCACCAGGGAACTGCCGTATTTGATTAAGCCACACCCTGCATCCGCATTGGTGATATAGCCCATCTGCTCATTTGAGATATTTAACAAATCGGCAAGCTGCTGGCGGTCAGAAGGTGCCTGGTTGAGCATCACGATATACTCACTGTTTGACAGCATGGTGCTGGCAAGCACGGAGTCCAGCAAGTATTCCACATTCTGCGTGATGGCGTTAGGGAACGCATTCCGTTTCCGAAACCGTCTCCATGCAGAATTGAAGAATGCGCCAGAATACTCATTTTCAAATACCACATGAAACTCGTCCAAGAAAATATGGGTGCGCTTCCCTTTCTTCCAGTTCTCTGTCACACGGTTTAACATGGCGTCTGTAATAACCAGCAAGCCCATTGTTTTCAACTGCTTGCCCAAATCCATGATGTCATAAACCACCATGCGGCTGTTTACGTCCACGTTGCTCTCATGGGCGAATGCATCAAGGCTTCCACTTGTAAAAAGCTCCAGCGCAAGGGCAAGGTCTTTTGCCTCCTTTTCTGGCTGTTCCAGCATTTTTTCACGCAGGATGCATAACGTCGGCACTGCCCCTCCGTTTTGGTAATCTTCATAAACTGCGGCAGTACAGCGGTCTATAATGGATTTTTCCTTTGCGCTCACGCCTTTGGCGTCAAGCTGCTCAAAGAGGGACAGCACAAACTCCGACTTGTCAATGACCGGATTCCCGCCATCGCCATACCCTTCCACCATGTCCATTGCATTGATGCGGTCACGGCTCCCCGCTGCAATCCGTATCACTTCGCCGCCCATCGCCTCTATCAAAGAGGCGTACTCTCGTTCGGGATCGCAGACCAGGATGTCGTCCCCTGTGGCAAGGGCAAGGAATACCACCAGCATCTTTGCGCTGAAACTTTTGCCGCTGCCTGGCACCCCTAGAAAGAAGGAATTGGGATTGAGCAGCTTTGCTTTGTTACACATAATAAGGTTATGGGAAATGGCGTTCTCCCCACAGTAAATTCCGCCCTCGTCCATGATTTGCTGCACACGGAAAGGCATCAGCACGGAAAGGCTTTCTGTGGTAAGGGTGCGCATAGCGTTGATTTTCCGGTGTCCAATTGGCAGGGCGGTATTCAATCCGTCCATTTGCTGGTATTTGAGCGTTGAACACTGGCATAGGTGTTTTCTGGACACAGTAAGCAAAGCTTCCGTATCTGCATCAAGCTGTGCCTTTGTGTCTGCGATATGCACCAGCGTCAGCACGGCAAACAGCATCCTTTGGTCACGGGTAGTCAAATCGTCCAAAAATTCCTTACTCTCTTTACGCTGCTGCTCCATGTCATAAGGGACGACAGCGGAAAAATTGTTGTTGGCGTTTTGCCGCCGCTGCCAGTTCGTGATGTTGGTTTCCACCCCTAACAGACGGTTTTCCACCTCACGCACCGCCTCATCCGTTGGCACAGGTATCACGTCAATGCTCAGCATCAGGTTCCGGTTCAAGTCCGTTAATTCCGAAATCATGATGTCCTTGATATAAGACGCATATTCCCTTAAGAACAACACCCGCCCGTAGCGGTCGCCCATGCGGAAACAGTCTTTCTCAAACTCAAAGCTGTCTGGACAGATAAAGTCCTTGAAGCTATGCCCTTTTTTCATGGTTTCTGACAAATCAAAATGGAAGTTTGTTTCCTCCCCAGCACGGTAGAAATCATGCAGCGCCCGCAGCTTATCCGTCAAATCCAGCTCCACACATTTGGAACCTAAACGTGCGAAGTGGCTTGCAAGCTCTGGCCCCACACGGGCAAAATACGTCCTGGCTTCCTCAATGGTTTTCTTATAGGCAGATACCGTCACATATTTCTCCTGCACCACACGCTCCGCTCCAGTTGCTTTCTCCAAAAGCATGGCGTTGTATTCTTTGCGGTATAAATCCAGCCCATCCTCCTGCATGGGAATTAAGATAGACTTCTCAAAGTCCTCCCTGTTCAGGCGGCGGTTGTTGATGGTGATTTTCGTGGTCGCCCCGCTGTCAAAGGAATTGAGCAGCTCGCTGTACCCCAAAAACATGGATTCCTTGTCCTCCCTGCTGGCCACAGCATAGTTGATGTCTAAAAACTTGTATGTCCTGGAAAATTTGTTTCGCCCAATCTTAAAAATTCCGTCCGCCCAGACTGCCTGGATGGGGATTGCTTGCTGGACGCTCCTTGGAATGGCAAACCGTTCTTTGTCCTGCTTGAAGATGTTGCTCAGTGTCTTAATCATCCTGTTTCCCTGCCTCCTTCTTCCTATGGTTTCCAGCGCATGGTTCCCAACGCTCTTTCTTGCAACCCTCCATGTCTGGTTTTGCCGCTTCTTTTTTACAGTTCTCAACGCCTGGTTTTATTTCTTCTTTTCTTTGGCTTTCTATGCCAGCTTTTAACGCCTCTTTTTTGTGGCTTTCCAGGCTGGGCTTCAATGCCTCATAATAGAAGTTCTCTGACTGGAAAACCAGACGCTTTGGAATAAGGATCTGTGATTTTATCCACGCCCAGAGAAACTGCTCCGCATTCATGCCGTGGTAATGCACAAATCCCAACGCCGCAAACGGCGCGGCTCCCAGTATGCATACCCAGCTTACAGCCTCTGTCCCTAAAACGGGGCGGAGCAGGAAATAAAGCCCCACTGCCGCGCCGCAGGCTAAAACAGAAAAAATGAACTGCCGCAGGGACAGTCCAAAAAACATGGATTCCGTATAGTTACGGATTTCCCGGTTGATTTTTACCTCCAAAATGCTACCTCCTGTTCTGATATTTATATCCTGTTATAAGCCCATCATCTCCCTCACTACCCTGTCTGCCATCTTCACAGCCCCAACAAGGATGAGCATGTTGAACACCAACTCCCCAATATAGCCCCATACCATAGTGACTGCCGCGGCGTCTGGGTTCACCACAGGCGGGGAAGATGCGAAAAGGGAAAAAATAATACACGCCAGCACGATAACCGCCCCCTCCAGGCACACTGCCGCATAAGATTTTAGAAAACTCTTTCCCACGTTCTGCACTGGCTCGCCTGCAAACGTGGATAATGGGATTGGGGCAATGGCGGTATATAGGTATAGGCGGAAAAACCGCCCGTATACGCTCATAATCATGATAAAGCTCAATACCGTAATGAACAGGCCGCCTATCAACGTCACCGCCCACAATGGGATGCTCTCAAAAAAGCCGCAGCTTTCCACGGCTTTTACAATCTCATCTGGCAACGCTGTGGCCTGTGCCGCCCCAATTCCTGCTGTTTCCATGATATTACTGATGATTCCCTGCACGATATGAAACAATGCCATCATCAGTTCCAGCCCATGTGTGATAATTCCTTTCGCCAAGGCAAACCGTACAAACAGTTTTAAGGCATGTTCTGGTTTTTTGATTTCTGTAAAACTTGCACACGTCTTAACCACGCCGACAACAAAGAACAATACCAAAAGGGCATAGCCAATGGCCTGCAATGCCCCATTAATATTTACGATTGCCTTCCAAATGCTTCCTCCTTTAAAGGTTTCCGGCGACTGCGTGAGTATCTGCCACAGTTCCGTCAGCTTATGGTTCCATGTGTCCAGGGCATTTTGTAAATTCTGCACTACCCAGTTGTCTGACACGTTTTTTGCACCTCCTTATCTGGGGGCAGGCAAAATACCCGCCCCTATTTCTTCTTTCCCGCTTCCTGCCTTCATCCTGTGATAAGGGTAAGGATTTCTTTGGCAAAAGTGATGATAATACCGCCTGCAAGGGTCAAAAACCCGTTTGCCCTCTGACTGGGGTCGTGGGACTTTAAGGACAAGCCCACCTGCACAATGCCAAACCCCAGTAAAATCATGCCGATGGCACGGATTAAACTGAAAATAAAATTGGAAAGGTTATTCACAACTTTCAGTGGGTCGTTTGCCGCATATACTGTGTCTGACCCAAACACCAGCAAAATAAGCAATGCTAGATACACTGCCATTACCCTTTTTGCATTTTTTCTCATTGGTTTCCTGCCGTTTCCACTCTTTCTAATCATTGTCTTTTTCCTCCTCCTTTTGGTTATACATGGTTTCTAAATCCTCTTCGGATAATAACTCATAGCCGTCTGTATTTGGTTCCTTTGGCATAGTTTCGCCTGCCAGACTGTTTCCAAGCGTGATGCCTGCCACCGCCTGCGTCACTTCCCCGTGGCGGTAAGGTTTGCCTTTTCCGTCTGTGGACAATGCCACATTTGGGTGCTTCAAGATGTCAAATTTCTCATCCAGCACCGGACGTTCCCCACGGATAAACAGGATGGCATAGCGGTTGTCCAGCATACGCACCTCGTCCGGCGTCAGCAGCTCCCGCCCTGTATTCTGGTAATTGGTGGAATAGTTGCCGGAATGTCCGGTGGACTTCCCATAAGTGTTGGTGTCTATCGTGGATTTTCCAAGCAGCTCACTGACATATTTATGTGTCCCCTGCTCGTTGCCGCCAAGATAGAGAAATTCATCGCAGTTCCCGCAGATGCTTTCCCACTGTTTCTCAAACAATGCTTTTAGCTGCGCCAAATTTTGCAGGATGATGGACACACTCACTTCCCTGGAACGCATGACGGAAAGTATCTTGTCAAAATCGTCTGGCAAACTGACGTTCGCAAATTCATCCATTAAAAAATGCACATGGACGGGGAGCCTGCCGCCATATTTATGGTCAGCCAGGTAAAATAACTGCTGGAATAGCTGCGTATACAACACGGACACCAGGAAATTATAGCTGGTATCATTATCTGGAATTAGCGCGAATAGCGCCACTTTCTTTTCCCCCAGGGCAGGCAGGTCTAAATCATCTGTGGCTGTCAGCGCGGCAAGGCTTTGCAGGTTGAATTTCTCTAACCTTGCCGCAAGAGTAATCTGGATGGATTTCAACGTCTTTGCACTTCCAGAATGGTAGTCCTTATAATATTTCACTGCAATATGCTCCGGCTCCCGCATTTCCAGACGCTCAAACAGCTCATCCAAAGGAGACTGGTATTCGTCGTTGTCCTCCCGAACCTCCCCTGCCCGCAGCAACTCCATGACCATCGGGAAATTCTGCTCTTCTTTTGGGGCTTCGTATTTCAGGTAAAAAATCAGCGCCAGTAAAAGCATGGATGCTGCAGTGTCCCAGAATGGGTCATTGCTCTGGCTCCCTTTTGGCGTTGTCGCTTTAAATAGGTTCGTTACCAGCCGCTGCACATCATTATCGTTTTTTAAATAAACAAATGGGTTATAGCAGTGGCTTTTTTCCATATTGATTAAGTCCAGCACACGGACTTCATACCCCTTTGCTTCCAGCAGATGGCCTGTGTCACGCAAGTTTTCACCTTTGGGGTCAAGCACCACAAAAGAGGTATTCGCTTGCAGAAGATTCGGTTTGGCATAGAAGCGGGTCTTACCAGAACCGCTGCCACCAATAACCAGCGTAAGCAGATTCCTCCGATGCCTGCGGCTGTCATAGCAGATACGCACATTTTGTGTCATCAACTTATTTGCCCCAAACTCCCGCTCACTGTATTTTTTATTGACTGCTTTGGCGTTACCCCAAACGGCTGAGCCATGTTCCTCGCCCCTGCGGTAATTCCTGCGTGTGGAACAGTAAATCCCAATTCCCAAACCGTAGGCAAGCAGGGAAATGAGTACGGCTTTTATGCTGTCTGTGCAGACTGTGATGTGGAATGGATGTTCCACAGCCTTTGGAAACCGCTCCATCACGGCAAATAACCCGTCCGATAAATCCGGGGCTGCTAACAGCGCAAGCCAGACGACTGGGACAATGCCGCAGGCTGCAAGAACATAATCTGCCTGATGATTACCGTTCTTCATGGCAGTTCCGCCTCCTTTTCCCTTTTTCCGTCGTTTCCATCAAGCCGATCACTTTCAATAAAACATCATCCACGGCGTCTGTTGCCCTGCCCTCTTTTAACATTTGGTTCCTTTTGTCATTTAAGGACTGGAAAATGACGCCACTTTCATATTTATCCAGCTCTAAGGTTCTCTTGCCTTTGCCCAATGCCCATCACCTCCATTGCCATTTTCCCTTGGGAAACAGGAAGCGTTTCCACCTTCATCTTGCTTCCTCCCTGCTGTGCTGCGCCGTCTGCTGCTGGCGGTTATTCTGGTTCCTGCCTTGGTCTAATACTTTTGCCATGCGGGACAGGATGGCGTTTGCGGCGTCACGGGCTTTGGAAAGTTCCCCGCGTACCTCTTGCAGCTCCATACCTTCAAAAAACTCTGGCGC
This sequence comes from Lachnospiraceae bacterium, assembly GCA_910575155.1. Classification (GTDB taxonomy): domain Bacteria; phylum Bacillota; class Clostridia; order Lachnospirales; family Lachnospiraceae; genus Petralouisia. Next base: position 9,768 of record CAJTDX010000019.1, on the reverse strand, counting down.
TTGCCTGAAATCATACTGCTGCGTGTCCATCCCATATTTTTTGCTGAGCATGTAAGAAACGCAGTAGGCATGGAACGCATCTTCATCCCTGTCATAGTCTTTGTCTCCTTTTGCAAATCCGGCAAGGGCAAGTTCTGGCGTCAGGCTCTGGAAGATGGCAGATGCATCCATGCCCTTCCTCACATAAATGCAGTTGTCCTCCGGCTCAAAGATTGCCCCTTTCTCCTCCGGCATCTGGTCGGGGTCAGCGGCCACAATGTCCACAGGCGGGTTGCTGACCAGCGCACGGATTAACTGTTTTTCATCCACTGTTTCCTGCGGCTGTGTTTTATCCTTGATAGTAGTCTGGGAAATGTCGTACAGCTTTTTTGCATTGTAATAGGTGCCGATGCTGCCATCCTCCCGCTCGAATTCCTTTCCTGGCTCCAGAATAAGCACCGGATGTTTTCTTTCCATGCGCTTCACATAAGCCCCCTGCTCCTTCCAATACCCATAATCACCGAGCTTTTGCGCATCTGGGTTCTGTGCCATAATCAATAAGGCATTATTAGCTGTATAACGGTCAAAGCGGCTCTGCACATCCAGGTACTGCTGGAATGCCCCGCTGTCCGTCGCCACGGCTGCCGTCGTCTGTTCCGACAATTCATAGCAGCGGCTGCGGTTATTCTTGCTCTCTGCAATGAATGCCGCCACCCTGTCATCCTGCGGCACTGCTGATACATTTAAAATTGCGTCAAAATTATTGTCCATTTTTCACCTCTCCTTTGCTTTTTTGGGTTTCTTCCTGCCCTGCGGCTGCTTATGCTGCAAAGGCTTCCTGCTCCTTTTCCCCTTTGCAGGGATTTCCTGTTTGGGTGTGTCCGCTTCCTGCTTCCGCGCTGCCTGGATTTCCTTTAACGCTTCCCGTACAGATGGCTTATCTGTCATGGAACCTTTTTGCGGCTTAGAAGTACCCCCTGCGGCTCTCCCGCGCTTCCTTGAGGTAGGCTCGGACGGATGGGATTTTTCTGTCTTTGCCATAGAGGGGTTTTTTGTTTTCCCCTCCTGCCCTGCCGTCTCCCCGAACAGTTCTTCCATCAGCGCATCCTCCTTGGATTTTCCCGGCCTGTCCTGTTCTGGCTCTGCCTGTCCCTCCATTTTTTCTGGATGCGCTTCTTTTTCCTGTTTTCCAATCCTCTCTGTTGGTTCTAGCTGTAATTCCTCAGACGCTTCCTTTCCTTGTTGCCCTTTGCCTGCTTTTTGCTTCCCGTTTTCTGCCCTTGCTTTCTCAATTTCTGTCTTAACCTGTGCTGCCTCGGCCACGGAAGCAAACCGAAACCGTTCTACAATCCGGTTGATGCGGGGCGCGTCCTCTTCCTTTACCATGACGTCCGCCATGCCGTCTTTGCTTCCTCTTGGGGTGCGCACTGCACAGTAGAGGATTCCATACCGCTTTGCTTCCTGGACAAACTTCTTTAAGTCTCTTTCCCTCACGGAGAACACAGTGAGCGGCTTGCCGGAACGCACTAAGGTTTCCAGCCTTGCCCTGCCCTTTGTTTTCTTCTGCTCTTTTAAGATGGCGTATAAAAGCACTGCAAGCTGTTTTGCCCCTGTGCCGGAAATCTTTAAGGCTGCTTCGCCCACTTCCATCGACATACGCACCACCTGGTCAGCGGCTTCGCCTGATGTGTTCATGGCTCCTTCCCTCCTTTTGCTGGATATTCTCTTGCCGCACTTTTTGTAATTTTTCTTTCACCACGCCGGAACGTGCGGCGATTCCATCACAAAGCCTCACCTCCTTTCGCAGTTCCCCTATCCGCTGTGTGAAACGGGAAATCTCTGCTTTCACTTCTGACTGTTGTCCGCTGTCTTTGATGCTGCGGATTTTATAGCGGAGATGTTTTCTTGTGTCAGAAAGTTCCAATATCTGCCCTTTCAGGGTTTCCCTGCGTGAGAAAAGCTGCTCTGCAGTATCTATGTGATAGCGGCAGAGCAGCCTTGTTTCCCTTGAAACTGTATCCAATTTTTTTAAATCCTCCCGAAACAACATATGCACCTGCTTTGGGTTCCCAGTCGTCCTTTGCCTGGGCAGGATGCCAAGCTGGTAGCAGTAGTGCAGGTACAGCCCACGCAGCCCTCCGATTCTCCTTGCCTGATGCAATGTCCCCTTTACTTTTATGGTACAGGATTTTTGCTGCCTTTGCAGGGATTTCGGGCGCGGCTTTTCCACAGGCTGCGCAAGGATGCGCCTGCGGATAGCATCAATGGTGTAACCCTCCCCAAAATTCCGCGCCAGTTTCAGCCCGCGTTCCCTCCCCTTTGGGCATATGGTGACGTCCTTACCAAACTTGATGGCATATCCCTTCTCCTTCAGATAATGAAAAAACTGTTTCTCTGTCCTCGCTTTCCTTATGGCTTCATCCACGTCTGCTTTTACCATGCCCCGATAAGTCGGCTTGCCCTCCTGCTGCGCCTTCCATTCGGCATAATGCTTTGCCTGCCCTTGCTTTGGGTTTTCTATGACAGATAACTGGTATTCCAGACAGAGCCTGTCGGAAGCGTTACGCATATCCCGATAATCTTGCTTTGTCCGGTGATACCTCTTTCCATCTGTAAAGGAAACGGAGTTTACCACAAAATGGTTGTGCAGGTGGTGGGCTTTATCCAGATGTGTTGCCACCAGTACCTGGAAGCGGCTCCCCCATAATTCCCTGGCCAGCTTCACGCCAATCTCATGCGCCATCGTCGGGGTGCATTCCCCTGGCGCAAAAGATTGGTAGCCGTGGAAGGCCATGATGCCCCCATCTTTGCCAAACCTCTGTTTGACTGCCATCATCTCGGAGCGGGCGGTGGTGGGCGTGCAGTTGACTCCAGACACATACTGCTGCATAGCTCCCTCTGTTTCCTCATACATGATTTCCGCCCCATCACTGTTAAGATTTTCTTTCTTCTGCCTCTGCCTGGTTTTTTCTTCCCTGACTGCATAGGAAATGACATCGGACAGGCTCTGCATTTCCCTCTCTTCCTGACAGGACAGTTCTGGCAGATTTACAATCTCTGGGTGTATGGTCTTGTCTGGGTTCTCCACATAGATGACCACTTTCCCAAGCCAGCCTCTAATGCTCCAGATAGAGGTTGTCGCCATGTCATTCCCTCCTTTGCGCCCCGCCCTGTGCTGCTTCTTCCCTGCAAGCCAGGCTTTGCGGGTTTTCAAAAGGTTCAGGCAAAATGACTGCTTCGGTAATCAGGCGCACAGCTTCCTCAAACTTACGCATGTCCCTGTCGTATCGTTGTACATCAATGACATTTAAGACATGCGCTTTCTTCGCTATCTGGTTCAGGTTATTGCCAATCTTATGGAGTTCTTTCATCATGGAATAATAATCAGGCGGAGGCATATCCCTTGGCGTTTTCCCGCTGATGGACTGGCGCACATAGGCTTCCTGGCTCAGCCCGCTCCTTTTTACCCGTTCCCGGAATGCGTCCGCCTCTTCTCTGTTCAGGCGGAACAGAAAGGGAATGTCCCTGTTCCTCAACGTTCCATCCCCCTTTCTTTTGCCAAGGATTCCGGTATCTGACGGATTTTTCCTTTCTCCCTGTCAAATTCATACACACGGTCAGACAGCACTTCATCACTGCTTACCTCAATCTGGTTTACCTCCCGTACCAGGTTGCCCAATTCTTTTGGGACAAGCTCTCCATCTTTTGGCACTATCAGCACTTCATGAATGGAAGAAGGCAGGATATAAAATCCTTCTGGGAATAGTCTGCTGATTTTTTCCATCACGCCTGGACAGGCAAGGGCAGAAGCCCCATAACGCATCCCCTGGTTTGTCAATACAAACATTTGCCCTTCTGGTTTGTGTGGGAAATCCGCTCCCCCTGCAAGCAGGTTCCTGGGATCTGCCATGCCAAACATTGCCCCCATGTCCTGCAGCACTGGCGGCTGCCGCCTCTCCATGTTCCCCCATGCCTGCTGGAACAGCGTTTCTTCCTCCATCCCCCATATGCCCATGAGTTCATCCGTCACTTCCATGCTGCCATCCTCCCTTCTGCCATCCAGCGGGAAGCAGAGCGCAAGCGTGAGCGACAGGTCTTCCAGTTCCTGGTGGGGCATCTGGGTAAGCCTCTTCCGGTTCGCCTTTGTATTCACAATCCGCACACAAAGATATTCTTTCGCCTTTCCATACACAAGCACCTTGTCAGCCTTTGGGATTTCTTTTATCTCCATCCCTTTTTCTGCCAACTTTGCCATCTCTTTCATGGCTTCCTCTTTTGGCCTGCCATTCTTTACCTCATCATAAAATGGCTCTACATAGACAATCGGGTCTGCCCGCTGCCCCTGCCTGTGGAAACAGACGCCTGTCAAAACAACGTTATTATTTTTCTTCGGTTCCACGACCGTGCATTCCACATCTGAAAACTCTGGGGTAAGATAGTTTTTGATTTCCTGCGCCACTCCCTCGGCAAATATCTTTTCCTCTAACATTTCCTACTTCCCCCTCTCTGTTTCTTTTCCTGCACTGCCGCCGCATAGCGCATCGGACGTTTTTTCCTGCGCCTTTTATTTTCTTTTTTGATTTCTAAATGCATCTTTTTCTTCCTCCCTGCTTTCCATACCACTAATTTGAAACAAACACATGGCTGTCACTCCAACAAAACCTCCTGCCAACATCCCAACCACAAACATACATCCTTCCATTTTTATATCCATTCCTTTCGCTTCGCTCAAGGCACAAAACGCCATGAAAAGGGTTTTCGTGCCGAGCATTTTGTGTTATAGTGAATCTAATAATTAGGCATCCCGGTACCAATGGCTGATGCACCCACCCGTTAAGTATTGATATGCAGGTGGCCTTTTTCCAAAGGTGGGAATACCGTAGAGTAGGTTCACTATGTGAGCCTGTTTTTTGTGTCTTATTGCCAATTTTGGCTTAATTTACTATTTTTCAACCTTCATCCTCCATTTCTTCCAAGGGGTTTCAGGGGATTCCCTGACAAGCTGCCGAAGAATTGCCGCTGCCCAAAAAGGGCGGTGGCAATCCAAAGGCGTTGCTTGCTGGTATTGTGTATCACGCCGCTATCTGCTTACTGTCTTTCTAATCAGCCTCATTACCCGCCAAAAACAGATGCTTCCTCGCCATTAGCTGCTATGATAATTCCCCACTTCTCAATAATTTTCCTTCTATTATTTATCTGTTTCACTAATATTTTTTCTCTTTTACTGCTTTTTGCAGTTCTAAAAATGGTTATTGCTATGACTCCTATTGTTATTACGTCTCAATTTTCATCTCCCATAGCTCCTTCCTTTGTTTTGTTTTCCCCGCCTTGTTACCCCAATCCCAAGCCTGGCACATAAGCAGTCGTTATAATCTTTGCCCTGCGGGGGCGGCTGGTCTAAGGTTTGGTACATTCCTGGAAGCACTGTTTGTATTGCTTTCACTGCAAGCCTGCCCGCCTGGTCATTGTCCAAATGCAATACGATTTTTTTTATTTCTGGACTGTCTTTTAAGAATTGGGTGAGTGCGGCAGGCACTTTACTCCGTCCCAATTCCCTTGCCGGCTGGTATACTCCTGCAAGGGATAACAGGTGTTCTTCCCGCCAATCCTCCCCTACCATCTTCTGCAATGTGGCATAAGATAACAGGTCAATGGCAGATTCAAACAGATGGACAATGCCGCTGCCCCCTACTGCTGGGATGGAAAACGAATAATTTTTGTCACTGCCATTTGCATCGCCAATGAAATCTGTCCTTATCCCACGCAGCGCCGCATAACGTGGGTTCCCTTCCCTATCCCGCCCTATAAACACTGCATTATGATAAGATTCACTTTCATATATCTGCCCAGACTGGATGCAGAACTGAATAATGTCGCTATCAATTCCGCGCCCTTTTAGATAGGAAACCACCTTTGTATAACAATGGTTAGGCTTTGGCAATAACAACTTTTTTGCTATTAACTTTTCGGCTGGTGGGGAAACAGGCGGCTCTATGGCCGCCTGCCCTGCAATCGTCTGTACCGCATCCAAAAAAGCATATCCCTTAACTTTTATCAGGTAGTCCAGGGCTGACCGCCCGCCAATCCCACGGCTCCACCACATCCATTTTCCGTTGGAAATCTTTAAGCTGTCATGGGTTCTGGTGGTGTAGACATTGCCGGAAAAGCGCACAAGTTCATATGGTTCATAGTTTTTCAAATAGGTCAATAAGTCCATCCGCTTTGCCTCTTGTATAACTTCTGGTGCGATATATGGCATCTTTCTCACTTCCTTCCCTGCCCTTGTATGGATATTCTTATATCATTTCTTGAATATCTAGGCATAAAAACAGCCAGATGATTCTGCTTTTAGCAAACCATCTGGCTATGTAAAATCATGTTATTCAGTTATATAATTTAAACCATTATCTATCAATACTACAAAAACACTTTTGATATATTCTCTTTTTCCAACCTGTCATATTACTAAAAATCAAGTTTGCAATTTATTTCACTTTGGGAATTGTCAGACCTGTTTCTACAGCAATGTCTTCTAATGAAAATTTTCCTGCCCTGTACAATTCATATTCAATTCTTTATACTTCTTCATGGAACAATCAATACTTTTCTCTATAGTGTCTACAACAGATTTCACTTCCACCAAACCAGTTGTAGCCATTTTTACATACATCGACAAATCATCTATGCCAACTTTTTTGTTACATATTGTCTTTTCTATTGAAATATATTTCTTTTTTCTGTTAATTTCAAAACCCTTTTTTCTTAATTCATTTAATAAATAATCTTCATTAAACCATGTAAACACTAACCATTTTTCCAATAAAATATTCATAAGAACATGCTCTGGTAAATCCCACCATATTAATGGCAATTCCCAAAGCCTCTCATCTACTGTCAATTTACTCTGAATTATTTTGTTATTTATAAAACTATCATTTAATATGGAAGGTGTTAAACTGATAATATCATCTGATATTGTTTCTGGACTATATTTACTTTGCGCATTTTCATTTTCTATGTCCACAACAAAAACTATCATGGAACAATCGTCACTTACCACAGCTTTCTCTTTATCAACAGATTCTTCAATCAAATGATAGACATATGCCAAATCCATTTGGAGCTTCAGCTCAATACTCTGAACTTTAAAAATATTTTCTTGTTGCTCCAATTGTTTCCTTAACCGTTCCCAAATTCTTTCATCATCAATCGCTATTCTCTCCACCTCGTGATCATATGGAATTATACGTTGTGTTATATATACATCAATAAGTAATTCATTCTCTGTTTGTTTTGTTTTGATTTCTCCAATTCCTACCAAGTCCCCGTCCGCTGTTATAAGAGAAAAATCTCCATTTCTTAATATACTTGTAATAGAATGATAAATTACAAAACATCCTTCAAAAATTTTATTTTTTCTAATAAATTCTATTTCACCAATGCCACCATTTCTTGTAGGAAATAAGCCATTGTCTTCATGTTTCAAATGCTCTCTTATAGCCTCAATATTTTTTCTATAAAACAGCCATGCATATCCATCACCAATCGCTTTTGACTGATAGATTAACCCTTTCATCATATTTTTATAATATTCCTTTTCATCACAATCGGGAAATTCCATACACAATACATTATAGCGACTTGATACCTCATACATAACCTCTGCCAAAGTCTCTTGAAAAGAAATAATAACTTCATTTTTTTCAATTCTTAAATATTTTATATCAAAAAAAATCTTTATAATCTCTTGCAATTTTTGCTTTTTTTCATCAATAAATGCATTGAGCTGTTCCATAACTTCTTCTTTCTTCATAAGAACTTATTGTATTCTCCTCTCCAACACATATGCCCTGCCCATCACTTTTTCTCGTTTAGACAATATGATATTCCAGATAAAGCTCCTTGCGGTATTCTTCATCCTGTGATGCCCTGACAATATCTGATATCCGATTATCCTCATTTAACAGTACTATTAGCCTCGCTAACATTTCCTCACCCTTTTTCACATTTTCCCTGTCACGCATTAACAACGTCATATATTCATGCCTCCATTCCCTGTTTTTCTTTGCTTCTTTCACCGCTTCTTCCAGTTACTCTACATAAGGGTCTTTCGTTTTCTTTCCTGCCACATAATCCAGAAATGCCTTCAAATCTTTACTAACGTCATCCAGTGTCCCTTTTGCATTTAAAAATATCTTTACCGTTCCATCTCCCATCGAAATACGGTTATCTTCTTTACAAATATTTTCAAACGTATAAATATGCCTTCCTTTTCCAAATACATCAAATGGGCAGATAAAGATAACATAGCTTTGGTTTAATTCATCATAATACTGCCCCTTATCAATGAGCTGCAAATCCATCATGCCTTGGTAATACCTGCTCCTCTTTGGCAGTTCCTTCGTATCGCTCACCTGCATTTCTATGTCATAAACAACTTCTTTTTCATCTTTCACATATACGTCCAGCCTGATACTATGTGCATCTATATCTGGTTTGATGCTTTTTTGCAGCTCTGGATATTCAATATGGTCTATTTCCAAGTCTGGCAAAATTCTCTGCAGTAATTCTTTGCATAGCTCCGGGTTCTGCATGACCTTCCCAAACAAGAAATCATTGGATATGCTTAATTTTTCCCAATTTGTCTGCCGGTTTTCCATCTGTTCTGTTTCCATGCTTTTCATGTTATTCTTACCTGCTTTCTGTCACCTTTTTGCCGGAAAACTCTGGTTTCTTCTTTTATTTTATTATACACAGTCCTTTAGCAAATTACAATAAGCCTTACTTTTCTTACTATTTTTAATTCCAAGAATGCTTCATTATCCTCCCCCATCCCCAAAAACAGCCAGTCTCCATTTCTGAAAACTGGCTATGTAATCATTAAATTCCTTCTAACGCCCGCAGCAATTTCAACACATGGCATCCCCCTAAAAAGTACATTTGAATGTTCTCTGTCCTTGCTTTGTCATACTCCAACGCAAAAAACCTAGAAAATGCATCTGTTTCTTCCTGTGTCAGTTCCAAAGGCTCTGCTATCCACGACAAACGCACGAATGTGTTTCAAGACCAAATCCATACAACTAATAAATTTTTATAATTTTATAATCTGCTCCAGATGTTTTTCTGGATTCGTACCGATTGCATACCGTTTCTTTTTTAGGCTTAAAGACTTGTTACCTATTTCTATCAACTTTAATATATTCATCGACAGTTTCCTCATGATATTCAAGTTATAGGCTACCTGTTTCTCTATCGTATGGTTCCCGTCCTCACGAAACGTCACATCCAAATGCCAATGGTAACTTTCCACCATCCAATGTCCACGCACTGCACGTGCCGCCTCCTCAATCCCTTCTGGCAGGCTGCCTATAAAATACCTTTCCTCTATGCTTACTTTTCCTTCCTCCCCCGTTACTGTGTTACGTGTCAGAATTACTGTCTTTAGCCCCGCCCACTCTTTTTTCTGGCTTAGCCATGAAATGTCGTCTGTCTGCCAGTATTCCCTCTTTTCTGCCTTCCCTCTTGCTTTTTCTACTGTCTTTTTATAGGCGCATTTTTTCAGAAATTCATCCTCTGAAAAATACAGCCTGGCACCCTCCAGCAAATTCCCCTGGTTTGCCTTTAGCGCCAGTACATAGTCCGCACGTTTCTGACGGATTTTCTTTACAATTGCTGTCTGTGTTCCCAGTGCATCCGTTGTAATTATGCTTCCTTTTATATTCAAGCCGTCCAGCAGTTTAGGTATTGCCTTAATTTCGTTTGTCTTTTCCTCCACTCGTTTCTGTCCCA
>CAJTDX010000018.1 GCA_910575155.1 Lachnospiraceae bacterium | reverse complement strand
CAGGTAAAAAACGATTTTTGCCGTCATCATTAATATACATGAAAATGACAGAAAAATAAATGTATACATGAACCTGTTTCATTTATGGTGGTGCTAAGAGCCGAAGCATGGAAGTTTATAGGGAATCCGAAGGAATTTCCTATAAGACAAAAAAGGACCCGGCCCTTGATAGACCGGACCCTTTCGTGAGTCTTATCTGTACTTGACAGTTTATGCTAATTCACTGAAATATTTGATTGTACGAACCATCTGGCTGGTGTAGCTGTTCTCATTGTCATACCATGAAACAACCTGTACTTCAAATAAATCATCAGACACTTTGGAAACCATAGTCTGAGTGGAATCAAACAGAGAACCAAATCTCATTCCAACGATATCGGAAGAAACAATCTCATCCTCATTGTAACCGAAGGATTCATTGGCTGCTGCCTTCATAGCTGCGTTGATACCGTCAACGGTTACGTCCGCACCCTTAACAACTGCTGTCAGAATAGTAGTAGAGCCTGTCGGGGTAGGCACACGCTGTGCGGAACCGATCAGCTTGCCGTTCAATTCAGGGATAACCAGACCGATTGCCTTAGCAGCGCCTGTGCTGTTAGGAACGATATTTACTGCTGCTGCACGGGATCTTCTCAAATCGCCTTTTCTCTGAGGTCCGTCCAGAGTCATCTGGTCGCCTGTGTAAGCGTGGATTGTACACATGATACCAGACTGGATAGCTGCATATTTATTCAGAGCGTCAGCCATAGGAGCCAGGCAGTTTGTAGTACAGGAAGCTGCGGAAATAATTGTATCCTCAGCCTTTAATGTCTCATGATTTGTATTGAAAACGATTGTAGGAAGGTCATTTCCTGCCGGAGCAGAGATAACAACCTTGCGGGCGCCTGCATTGATATGAGCCTGTGCCTTGTCCTTGGAGGTATAGAATCCGGAACACTCCAGAACAACGTCTACCTTCAATTCTCCCCATGGGCAGTTATTTGCATCCGGGAAAGCGTAGATTTTGATTTCTTTTCCATCAACGGTAATGGAATCTTCACCAGCAGACACCTTGTCCGCCAATTCATACTTACCCTGAGATGAATCGTACTTCAACAAATGTGCCAACATTTTAGGGCTTGTTAAATCGTTGATTGCTACTACTTCGTATCCTTCTGCACCAAACATCTGTCTGAATGCCAAACGTCCGATACGGCCGAAACCATTGATTGCTACTCTTACTGACATGATAATTCCTCCTAATTTTGAATGAATTTTTATTTCTTTGGATATATTACCCAACCTGTTTATATTTTAACTAATATCTGTAAAAAATTCAAGGGGCTTTTTCAACTTTGTTGCTTTTTCAATCAGAAAATAAATTACTTCTGGCGCAGCGCTTGGCATTTCCTGCAAAGTCCGTAAACATACGCCTGTTTCGCCTGCTGGAAATTCCGTCTTCCGGCAAAGACAGACTGCTAATCCTGAGATTCAATTACAAGCAATATGCCCTCCTGAAAGGAAATTTCCGCCTCCGCTTCCACAATCTCATTGCTGACGCCAAGAGAATGAAAACATTCCAGCGTATAATTGCTCAGAGGATACTTAAATCCCGTCAGCGTCAGCCCTTTTACCTCAGGGGTAAACGGAAACAGAGAAACGTAATTCCCATACTGCTCCTTTCGCCTGATCCTTATACCCTCGGAGATCATGCGCACGCGGTTCTTTGGATCCGCCATCTGACAGTTCACTCCCTGCCTCATAGCCGCGCCCAATAGATGGATATTGCCTATAAGATGATCCATACGGTTTCCGGCAGCCGCGCCCAGCAGATGGATATGATCGCTGCCCTCTCTGATCGCCGTGCGTATGGCAAGCTCTGTATCTGTTTCATCTTTTTCCGGCTGAAACTGCAAGACGACAGGCTTTTTGGGACCTTCCATACGCTGAAAGCTGCGTAAAATCTCCGCTTCCACAGAATCAAAATCGCCTACGATAAAATCAGGTATCATCTTCTGATCATAAAAAAATTTCATGCCAACATCCACTGCAATGGTAAGCTCACAGGGATTGCTGCGGATATAGGAACGGGCAAACTCCTGATCCAGGCTTCCGCCGCTGATAATCAATGCATCCACTTCACTTTTCCTCTTTCTAAATTTCATCCGTCGTCGGACTGTTATCGCATGACCTTAAGAAACTCCTCCACATTGGCTGTAATATCTCCCTGAAATACGGCGGAACCTGCCACAATGATATTTGCTCCGGCGTCCAGTATTTCCCGCACATTTACCAGATTTACGCCCCCATCCACCTCAATATCAATCTTCAAGCCGCGTTCGTTAATCATCTGCCGCAGATCACGGATCTTTTGCGTGGCATATGGAATGTACGTCTGTCCGCCATACCCCGGATTTACGGTCATAAGAAGAACCATATCAAGTTTGGGAAGAATATATTTCAGGCATCTTAAATCTGTGGCTGGATTCAAAGCCACAGAAGCAAGCGCTCCATGTTCCCTGATCTTATCAACGGTACGATCCAGATGCACGCAGCTTTCCGCGTGTACCGTAATGATATTGGCTCCGCATTCCACCATTTCTTCCACCAGACGCGCCGGCTCTTCTACCATAAGATGTACGTCAAAACTCCGTTCCGTAAGCCCGCGGATGGATTTCATCAATGGCGCTCCAAAAGAAATCGTAGGCACAAAATGCCCGTCCATAATATCAATGTGTATATACTGCGCCCCCGCTTTGTCGATCAGCTTAATTTCTTCACCCAAACGGGAGATATCCGCTGCCAGTATAGACGGTGATAAACAGTTCATGTTCCTTCTCCTTCTGATATGTTTAATATTTTCTGATATTTTTTAACTCTTCGTAGAGCATCGCATAATTTTCATAGCGGACAGGACTGATTTGTCCGTCTTCGAGCGCCTGCTTCACGCGGCAGCCCGGCTCATGAATATGGACGCATCCCTGAAAACGGCAATACGGCTCGTACGCTGCAAATTCCGGAAAATAACTTTTCAGCTGTTCCTTTTCCATTCCGGTGAGATAAAGAGAGCTAAACCCGGGCGTATCCACAATATAGGTATGATCTTTGATATGCAAAAGCTGGGAATGACGCGTGGTATGCCTGCCCCTGTCAATTTTTTCACTGAGATCTCCCGTCTCCATATCCGCTTCCGGAGAGAGCAGATTGATCAGGGAGGATTTTCCTACGCCGGAAGGACCTGCCACCGTTGTCGTTTTGCCGTCCAACAAACGACGGATATCTTCCATCCCCTTCTGTTCTCTTGCGCTGACAAACAAAAGCCGGTATCCGCATGGTTCATAAACCGACCGTAATTTCTCAATCTCTGCGGACTGCACCAGATCCCGCTTATTAAAACAAATGACAGCCTCCACCTGCTGATATTCCATCATAATAAGAAAACGGTCCAGAAGATTAAAATTCGGCTTGGGCTTATCTGCTGCAAAAATCACCAATGCCTGGTCTATATTTGCCACTGCCGGGCGTACCAGCGCATTTTTTCTGGCGAGAAGCTTCCTGATATTTCCTTTTTTTTCCTGCGGGTCTAACACCTCGATCTCAACATTATCTCCCACCAGGGGCTTTATTTTGGCTTTTCGGAAAATTCCCTTCGCCTTACATTCAAAGATTCCGGCTTCTGCTATATGCACGTAGTAGAAACCGGCAATCCCTTTTATAATTTTTCCCTGCATATATATCTGTTTCCTTAATCCTGGGTAAAATCAACGTTTTCTATCTGAGTGGTATCTCTGTCTGTAATCTCCACGCCGTCTTCACTCAGATAGATCCAGGTCCATTCAATGCGGATCGATCCCTGGGCGCAGTCTTCGATATTGCTCTGATTAATACTGTAGGGGAAAGAAGTTACCGTCCAGCTATTGATCTTTTCCCCGCCCCCGGCTTTGTATAACGTAATGACCGCTTCGATGCTGGCTGCATCTTCCGGTATCTTTGACAGTTTTTCAATTGTATAATTATTTAACGAATAATAAACGTTTTTCCTTCCCATGCTGATCGTCAAAGTTACCGTGATACCTTTTTCCACACTCTTACCTGGCACCACGCTCTGGGTAATCACATTCCCTTCGGGAACCTCGTCATTATAATCTGAATTTGTGGTCACTGCAATTCCCATGGCTGCAAGTTCTTCCCTGGCTGCCGCTTCCGGTTTATTGCGCACATCGGGCATAACAACGGGCTGGGGACCTCTGCTGACTATAACCGTCACCGTATCTCCCTTCTTGGCTTTTGCCCCTGCTTCAGGACTTTGGGACATTACCGTTCCGCTCGGCAATGAATCGCTATATTCAAAATGAACGTCCGGATTCAAATCGTACTCTTTTAATTTTGCCTCTGCCGATTCTTTATCAAGCTCCATAACGCTTGGTACTTCAAATTCACCCGTACCGCTGCTGATCGTAACCCTGATCGTAGTATTTTTATTTACCTTTGCGCCCACTTCCTCACTCTGCGTCACAATCTGTCCCGGCTGATACTGGTCTGAAGATTCTTCCCCGGCTTTTTCAATGCCCAGGTTTATAGCCCTTAACGCCTCTCTTGCTTCCTCAAAGGTCTTGCCTCTGAGCTCAATCATATCTACCGTTTCTTCCTCTGTCTTAACTTCCTGCTCCGGCTCTTCGTTCTCTTTTTCCGTCTGCACCTGATCCGTTTTTTTGTCGTCCTCTTTGTTTCCTCCTCCGAACCGGAACAGTCCTAAAAAGCTTCCGCCGATATAAACAATAATTACCACAATAATTACTGCCGCGACGATACCCATGATCGTTACTGCTTTTTCCATCTTAGGATTTAAAAATCCATCATCCTCTTCGTCGTCTTCATCCTCTTCGTCGTCTTCATCAGCTTCCTGGGCTGCCTCTTCATAATAAATATTTCTGGTCTGCTCTTTGATGCTTTCCACTTCTTCCCGCTTCATAACCCGGGTTTTTTCCTGCTGTCCCACAGGAACCATCACCACAAAATCCTCATCCGGACTGATCAATGCCTTTTTCAGGTCCAGAAGGAGGTCGCTAATCGTATCGTACCTGCGGTCAGGGCTTTTCTGCGTACATTTTAAAATGATTTTCTCCAGGCTGACGGGCAAATCCGGAGCATAAGAACTGGGATTCACCATTTCTTCCTGAAGATGCTGGATTGCGATCGCCACCGTAGATTCTCCGTCAAAGGGTACGCGCCCGGTAACCATTTCGTACATTACGATGCCCAGAGAATAAATATCGCTCTTTCCATCCACAAAACCATTACGCGCCTGTTCCGGAGAGGCATAATGTACAGATCCCATAACTTCGGAATTAATGGTATTGGTGCTCGCCGCTCTGGCAATGCCAAAATCTGTCACTTTGACCTTGCCCTCCGTAGATATAATAATATTCTGGGGCTTAATATCCCGGTGAATAATGTGCTTATTATGCGCGGCTTCGATTCCGCGTCCTACCTGAATGGCAATGCTCACCGCTTCTTTAAAGGAAAGTTGTCCTTTTTTCTCAATATATGTTTTCAGGGTGATCCCTTCCACGTACTCCATCACAATATAATGCATGGCGTTTTCGCTTCCAACATCATAAATATTTACGATATTGGGATGCTCCAGCCCTGCCGCCGACTGTGCTTCCGTACGGAATTTCGTCACAAAGTTCATATCCTCTGAAAACTCCTGTTTCAGCACTTTAATGCCCACAAATCTTCCCAGCGTATGATCCTTTGCCTTATAGACATCGGCCATGCCTCCGGCCCCTGCTTTTCCCATTATCTCATATCGATCTGCAATATAAAACCCTGCTTTTAACATCTTTACCTCCAGTCCACATCTGCTGCAAATGGATCTGTCAATATCACTGTAATATTATCATTACCGCCATATTCATTTGCCATCATGATCAACTCATCTATGATATCCTGCGTCTCTGTTCTGTCCTCTATAATTTTAAAAATCTCTCTGTCCTCCAACATGTCGGTCAGACCATCGGAGCACATCAGGATTCTGTCTTTCGCTTTTAATTCGACCTCAAAAAAGTCAACGCTTATTTCCGGTCCGCCGCCTACTGCCCGGGTAATGATATTTCTGTCGGGATGTGTTCTCGCCACTTCCGGGCGCAATTCCCCTCTGCGTACCATTTCCTGTACATAAGAATGATCTCTGGTAATCTGTCTGAAACCGTTTCCGGCAATATACAGCCGGCTGTCTCCCACATTCGCCACGCACAGCTCCTGTCCGGAAAAGGTCGCCGCCACAACGGTCGTTCCCATGCCTTCCAGATCAATGTCTGTCTCCGCCTTTTCTAACACCGCAAGATTCGCCCGCCTGATCGCTGTCCGTAAAATAGCAATAGGAGCAGTTTCCAGACTGTTCTGTACGGATTTTACAATTGTTTCCACCGTATACCGCGAGGCATAATCTCCTGCATTATGTCCTCCCATGCCGTCTGCCAGGATATACAGATTGGGCAGATTTCCAATCGGCGCTTCAGAAGTATACATATAGTCCTGATTCATTTCCCGTCTTCTCCCTGTATCCGTTTTGGAAAAAGCCTTCATGTCTCTCCCTGCCTTTCTACAAATTTACAAATATACACATATATGCGTATGTAAACATACGCACATACACCTCTTCAAATATACACGTCTACAAATCCATAAACCGTTTCCGCAATTGTCCGCAGGCGCCGTCAATATCCCTGCCCATTTCTCTTCTAATAGTAACATTTATTCCATATTTTTCAAGTTCCTTTTTGAAATTTACAACTGCCTGCGGATCGGGCTGCGCATAATCGCGTTCCCGCACCGGGTTTACCGGAATAAGGTTTACATGGCAGTTTTGTCCCTTCATAAGTCCTGCCAAAAGACGCGCGTCTTCCTTGCTGTCATTTATACCTCCCACCAGACTGTATTCATAGGTGATCCGCCTTCCGGTCTGCCTGAAATAATAATCGCAGGCTTCTATCACCTCGTGAATTTCATAGGTCTTCGCCACCGGCATCAGCGCCAGCCGTTTTTCCTGAGAAGATGCATGAAGAGAAAGCGCCAGCGTAATCTGCAGCTTCTCTTGCGCAAGCTCACGGATCCTGGGAACAATTCCGCAGGTGGACACAGTAATATTTCTCTGGCTGATATTCAGTCCGTGTTCATCTGACAACAATTCGATAAATTTAAGAAAATTATCGTAATTGTCCAGTGGTTCTCCCGTGCCCATAACTACCACATGGGACACCCGTTCCCCAAGATCTTTCTGGATACGGTAAATCTGGTCCAGCATTTCCCCCGGCGTCAGATTCCGCACCAGGCCGCCCAGCGCAGACGCACAAAAACGGCAGCCCATACGGCAGCCTGCCTGGGAAGAAATGCAGACGCTGCTGCCATGTTTATACCGCATCAGCACACTCTCCACCATAGTTCCGTCTGCCAGCGCAAAGAGATATTTTCTGGTTCCGTCCAATTTGGAACACTGTACCTGCACCTGCCGAAGTACCGTCAGCACACTGCTCTCCTTCAGCTTCTCTTTTAATTTATTTGAAATATCTGTCATTTCCTCAAAATCTTCCACATGCTTAACATGCAGCCACGGATAAATCTGTTTTGCCCGAAACGGTTTTTCTCCCAGTGAGCATAAAAACGTTTCCAGCTCTTTTTGATTCAACGACTTAATATCTTCCGTCATATTTTTGATTCCTTCCGCAGTTTTGCCAGGAAAAATCCGTCGTTTCTGTCTCTGCCCGGCAGAATCTGCTGTTGTGTTTGTAATTGAAATTCCGGATGTTCCCGCAAAAACCAGCTCACATTTTCTTCATTTTCCGCCGGATTTATCGTACATGTACTGTACATTAAGATTCCGCCCTGTCTCACATACTGCTGCACGGTATGTAAAATGTCTCTTTGAAGCCTGCAAAGCTCCCTGATATCTTCTCTGGTAATCCGGTATTTGATATCCGCTTTCCTTCCCAGAACGCCCAGTCCGGAACATGGCAGATCTGCAATCACGATATCTGCTTTTCCTGTCTGTTCCTTATCCAGAATCCTGGCGTCCGCCTGCACCGCGCGAATATTGGGAAGTCCGCAGCGCTCTATGTTTTCCTGAATCAGAGACACCTTATATTCTGTAAGATCCCTTGCCTCCACGATCCCCTGTAAATCGCTGCCCTGCCGCTTTTGTGCTTCCAGCAGTAATTCAGCCATATGGATGCTTTTCCCGCCAGGCGCCGCGCATACGTCCAGCACATAATCACCGGGCCGGGGATTTGCTGCAATCGCCACCTGCATCGAACTCACATCCTGAATATAAAATTTCCCCTGGGAAAAAGCAGGAATCCGCCCCGGCGAATCGTAATTTTTCAGATAGAGGACGCCTGGCAGCTGTGGATGCTCCCACACCTCAATCTGCTGCTTCTGTAATTCTTTTTTCAGTTCCTCCCTGGTGGTTTTAAGCGGATTCACCCGTATGGAAACGGGCGCATCCGCCAAAAATGACTGCAGAACTTCTTCCATCTGCTCCCAGGAGTACGCCTCCTTCCAAAGCTGCAAAATCCACTCTGGCATAGAATAGGTCACAGACAGATATTTTAAGATATCCTGATTCCGATCCGGCAGAGTAATCTGGTTCAGATTACGGCTGACCGTCCGCAGGACGCCGTTGACAAATCCCTTCAGATTATGAAACCCTTTCTTCCCCGCTAATTTCACCGCCTCATTGCAGGTGGCCGAAACCGGTACAGCGTCCATATATTTCAGTTCATAGACGCTGCTCCTTAAAATACAGCGGATCAGAGGTTTCATTTTATTTACTTTTACATTTGAAAACTGGTTCAGAACATAATCAATCCATATCATATGTTCCAGTGTTCCCTGGCATACCCGCTTGAAAAAACTCCGCTCCTGTTTATCCAGATACTGGTATTTATCCAGAATATTGCGGATCACAATATGACTGTACTCCCTGTCTCTTGTAACCGCAAGCAGCGCTTCCAGCACCAGTTCCCGCAGATTTACTCCGCCGTCCTGCATAATTTCTCTCCTTACTCTTAATCGTCTCTTCTGCCGCTGGATAAAAATAACAGACGCAGCAGCTGCAGAATCGAAGCGGCAGCTCCAGCCACATAGGTCAGCGCGGCAGCTTTTAACACTTTACGTGTTTTTGTCAGCTCATCGGATCCTAAGATTCCAGTATCGCCCAGAATGCGAAGCGCCCGGCCGGAAGCATTAAATTCCACCGGAAGCGTGACAAGCTGAAACAGCACCGCCAGAGAAAAGCATAAGATTCCGATATTAATAAGCAGCGTTCCGGTATTGCTGGTGATAAACATACCAATGACAATCAATGGCCACGCCAGTGTGGAACCGATATTTGCCACAGGCACAATGGCGCTGCGAAGCGAAAGCGGCGCATAGCTTTTCTGATGCTGGATCGCATGGCCGCATTCATGCGCCGCAACCCCCACCGCCGCCACAGAGGCAGATCCATAAGTACTGTCAGATAACCGCAGTACTTTATTGCGGGGATCATAGTGGTCTGTCAATTCCCCGGAAATATGCTCAATGCTCACATCGCGGATTCCTGCCGCGTGCAGAATACGCTCAGCCGCCTGGGCGCCCGTCATTCCCGACATACTCCGCACCCTGTCATATTTGCGAAACGTAGATTTCACTCTTGCAGAAGCAATCAGGCAGATGACCGCTCCGATTACTACTAAAATGTAAGTTGGATCAAAATAAAATCCATAGTATGGCATATCATCACTCCTTTCCTAATCTGGTCCCTGTGTCAACCGGATATCCACGCAGAAACGCATCTGTTTTCATACGTTTCTTACCTTCTGGCTGAACCTCCAGAAGATTCAGTATTCCCTGTCCGGTCTGGACCATGATGCCATCTTTGTTCACTGCTGTAACTGTTCCGGCCTCAAATGCCGCCGGCTGCTCTGTCTGATTTATGACAGAAGCCTTCCAGATCTTCAAAGTTTTCCCCTTCCAATACGTATATGCGCTCGGCCAGGGATTCAGTCCCCGGATCAGACATTCCAGTTCCCGCGCCGGCCTGTTCCAGTCAATTTCTCCTAATTGTTTTTTAATCATGGCCGTATGAGTAGCGGCTTCATGGTTCTGGGGAGTATAAGAAGCCGTGCCCTCTTCTATGGCTGTCAGAGTTTTGACGCAAAGTTCTGCCCCGGTCAGCGCCAGCCGCTCAAAAAGGCTGCCTCCGGTTTCTTCCGGCGTCAGTTCCACTTCCTCTTTCAGAATCATGTCCCCGGTATCCAGCCCTTCATCCATACGCATTGTGGTAACTCCCGTTACCTTTTCGCCGTTAATCACCGCCCATTGAATTGGCGCGGCGCCGCGGTACTTTGGCAGCAGGGAGGCATGTACGTTAACGCAGCCATATCTGGGCAGATCGAGAATCTCTTTGGGAAGAATCTGTCCGAATGCCACCACTACAATGATATCCGCCTGAAATTTCTGCAAATACGCGATACATTCCGGCTCCCTTACCCGGCGGGGCTGGTACACTTCTATGCCGCGGGCAAGCGCCGCCTCCTTCACCGGGGGAAACTGCACCGTTTTCCCTCTGCCTTTGGGCTTATCCGGCTGGGTAACTGCAAGAACAATTTCATGCCCTGCTTCTGTCAGCGCTTCCAGAGTACCAATGGAAAAATCCGGCGTTCCCATAAAAATTACTCTCATATTATTCCTCCTCGTACTCTACATCATGTAAACCGTCTTCTGCCTTTTCCACATACATATGACCATCCAGATGGTCGATTTCATGACAGATCGCACGGGCCAGAAGCTCCTCTCCTTCAATCTCTCTATATTCCATATTTTCATCCCACGCCTCAATTTTTACATACATGGGACGGGTAACGATACCATATTTTCCCAGAACGCTTAAACAGCCTTCTTCTCCGGTCTGTTCTCCGCTGGACTCCAGCAGCCTGGGATTCACCAGCACCAGAGGCCCTTCCCCGATATCAATTACCACCACGCGCTTTAAAACGCCCACCTGGGGCGCAGCCAGACCTACGCCGTTCGCCTCATACATAGTTTCTTTCATGTCCTCAATCAGTTCTCTGATTCTTGGCGTGATCTCCTTGATTTCCCTGCATTTTTTTTTCAGTATTTCGTCTCCCAGCTGACGGATATTTCTCACTGCCATACCATTTCCTCCTCTTTTTTCAGAACCCGTTCATTGGATCAAAATCAAACTGTACCGTAACGTTCTGGAATTCCCGATGCCGGTTTACAAACTGTTCCAGCACATCCTTGATTTGTATCAATACGGAATAATCCTGATGTTTAAAATATAGTACCTTCCGGTAAAAATCCTTCACTTTTGCAATACCTGCGTCAGAAGGGCCGATCATTTTCAGCCCCGAAAGCTTTCCCTTCTCCTGCGCCTGCCGGATTTTATTTGCCAGCAGCTCTGAACTTAAAATTGCCGTAAGCTCGTCTTTAGACGCCGTAAGCATTGTAAGCATATGCCCGATGGGCGGATACTGCATCAGTTCCCGGTAGCTGATCTCTGTCTCATAAAATTTTTTATAATCCTGCTTCTGCGCCAATTCAATCGCGTAATGGTCCGGGCTGTAAGTCTGTATCACAACTTCTCCCGGCAGCTTTCCCCTCCCGGCGCGGCCTGCCGCCTGGGTAATAAGCTGAAAGGTTCGCTCCGGTCCGTGAAAATCGCTGACGTGCAAAGACAAATCCGCCGCAAGAACTCCCACAAGGGTGACATTCGGAAAATCATGTCCTTTTACAATCATCTGCGTCCCAATTAAAATATCCGCCTCGTGATTGGCAAAAGAGGATAATATTTTTTCGTATCCGTCTTTATTGCGCGTAGTGTCGAAATCCATGCGCAGCACGCCCGCATCCGGAAAACGCTTTTTTACGATCTCTTCTATTTTTTGCGTCCCGGCTTTAAATCCGCCGATATACTTTGAACCGCATTCGGGACATTCTTTTGGCATATTGCTGGTATAGCCGCAGTAATGGCACATCAGCCTTCCATTATTATGCTGGCTTAACGACACGTCGCAATGGGAACATTTCATCACATGGCCGCAGGCGCGGCAGGATACAAATCCCGCAATGCCTCTGCGGTTGATAAACAGCATAATCTGCTGACGCGCCTTTATACGCTGTTCCATCAGCTCCTGCAGCTTATCACTGAGAATGGAACGGTTCCCTTGTCTTAGTTCTTCCCGCAAATCCACAATATAACACCTGGGCAGCGGTTTTTCTTCGATTCTTTTTTCTAATTCCAAAAGAACATAGTTTCCTTTTTGCGCATGATAAAAACTGTCCACAGATGGCGTCGCGGAACCCAATACCACGCTGGCCCCCGCCATCCGGGCGCGCTCGATTGCCGCTTCTCTGGCATGATAGCGCGGCAGCGTCTCACTTTTATAGCTGTTCTCATGCTCCTCGTCTATCATAATAATCCCTAAATTTGAAAAAGGTGTGAACAATGCGGACCGAGGCCCGATCATCACGTCCAGCTCTCCGTTTTTTGCCCGCTCAAATTGGTCATACCGCTCTCCCTTAGACATTTTGGAATTAAGGATAGAGACGCGTTCGCCAAACCGCTGATAAAAACGCACGACTGTCTGATACGTCAGCGCAATTTCCGGAATCAGTACGATCGCCTGCCTGCCGCTTCGCACCACCTGTTCAATCAATTCTATGTAGACAGCCGTTTTTCCGCTCCCGGTTACGCCCCGCAGCAGGTAAGTGTAATAATTTCCCTGCGAAAAATCTTTCCAGATCCGTTCTACCGCCTGCCTCTGCTCCTCATTGAGAACCAGCCGTTTCCTCTCCCGTTTCATCTCTCCGAGCGGATTGCGGTAAGCGCGCTGTTCCTCGACTGCCAGAATCCCCATCTCTTCCATGGCGCGGATCACGGACGCCGTCATATTCAGCTTCTTTGTCACCACCTCATAAGGCAGAGGATTTTGTTCAAGAAGCCCTGACAAAAGCCTGGCCCTGGCCGTGTGGCGCTTTTTTTCAAAAAGTGCGAGCTGTTCTGCCGCCTTCTTGCGGCTTAAAACAAGCCGCACCAAACGCTGCTTCTTCTCGGTGGATTTCTGTTTTACCGGCAATACGGTTCCCAGCGCCTGGCTCATGGTACCGCCATAATTTCTGCGCATCCAACCTGCAAGGGCAATCAGTTGGGATTCTATAGGGATGCTCCCTGTCACGATCCCTTTGATTTCTTTCAGTCTGGAAACGTCGTATTCCGGCGTATCTGTAAGCTCAACCACATAAGCGGTGCTTTTGCGGTCGCCATTGCCAAAAGGCGCTTCTACCTGCATTCCCACAGCCAATTCCTGCTGCAATTCCTGCGGGATCTTATATTGAAACGCCTTATCCAGTTTTTCATGTGAAATATCTATGATAACATTCGCATACTTTGCCATAACATCTACCACCTGCTTACTGTATCATAAAGGCGGATTATAATTCCTCTAAAATTTCCCGGATCAGCACCCGTTCGTCCATAGGATATTTCCTGCCTTTGATCTCCTGATAATCTTCATGCCCTTTTCCTGCCAGTACGATAATGTCTCCCGGCTGTCCATTGGCAATCACATAACGGATGGCCTCTTTGCGGTCCGGAATCTCCACATATTTTCCACTTGTTTTCGCTATTCCGGTTTTGATATCGTCAATGATGGCCTGCGGCTCTTCAAACCTGGGATTATCAGAGGTAACGACTGTTAAATCCGCAAGCGTTCCCGACACCTCGCCCATTTCATAACGCCGCAGTCTGGAACGGTTGCCCCCGCAGCCAAACAGGCAGACCAGCCGCTTTGGCTCGTACTCTTTTAACGTAGTCAAAAGACTCTCAAGGCTCATGGCGTTATGGGCATAGTCAATCATCAGGGTAAAGTCGTCCGATACCCTGACCATCTCAATTCTGCCTTTTACTTTCGCTTCCTTCAAAGCCCGTTTTATGTCTTCAATCGTCACTTTAAAATGACGGCAGACCGCAATTGCCGTCAGAGAATTATAGATACTGAATTTACCGGGCACATCTACCTCAATTTGGGTATTTACCGCTCCTTCTGCCGTATAGGAAACTCCCAGGCAGCCCGGTTTCCTGACAAGCTTGGGATTGACAGCCCGAAGATCTGCTTTTTCAGAAAATCCGATTGTTTCCAGCGTACAGGTATGTCCTTTGAGCACCTGTTCCCAGTGTTTATCGTCTATGTTGACGATTCCTGTCCTGCACTGGCAAAACAGCAGCCCTTTACAGGACATATATTCTTCAAAAGAAGAATGCTCTCCCGGCCCGATATGATCCGGCTCCATATTGGTAAAGATGCCGATTTCAAAGGTAAAGCCCGCGGTACGGTGCATCATAAGCCCCTGTGAGGACACTTCCATGACCACGCATTTACAGCCTTCATCCACCATTTTACGGAAATATTTCTGGACAATATAAGACTCCGGCGTAGTATTATTTGCCGGAATCACTTCATCTCCTATAATTGCCTCGATGGTACCAATCAGCCCAGTCTTATATCCTGCATGTTCCAGAATCGATTTCACCATATAAGTGGTAGTGGTTTTCCCCTTGGTTCCGGTGATGCCAATCACGTTCAGCTCCTCTGCCGGATGATGGAACCAGGCGCAGGAAGTAAGGGCAAGTCCATACCGGGTATCTTCCACCTGAATTACCGTAAGCTGGGGCGGCGCTTCCACTTCTTCCTGTACCAGTACTGCCGCCGCGCCTTTTTCTGCCGCCTCTTTTACAAAAATATGCCCGTCTACTGCAGTGCCCTTAATGCAGACAAACAGACAGCCTTCCACTACTTTCCTGGAATCGTACGCTAACTCTGTAATCTCTATATCTGTATTCCCCTGTACGGTCTTATAGTCCAGGCGTTCCAATAATTTTCCCAAATGCTCCATTGCCATTCCTCTTTTCTAACACGCATATTCATTTTATTATATGATATATCTGAGTTTTTGGCAAGTTCAGCTTACATCCGCTGGCAAAATAAACGCCTCAACAAACATAAACTGCATCTTTGAAAAATAATGACCGGAATTGACAAATAGCAAAATTTTTATCTGATACTCCATTTTTCAAATTTGTTGCGTTTCCGTCAATTGCTTTTATTCAAACGGTTGTTTCGATCTATATGATTTTGTAGGATTTCCAGGAAATTTCGTATCTGTAAGATTCGGATCATTTTCGCAATCTCCAGTTGGCTCTACAACGTATATCCTTTTTCTGCCATCTCCTTCCGCCAGTTCCGCTCCCCAGACTGCCGCCTCCAGAGTTCCCGCAAAATAAACGTATTCTGATATTGTGTCATCATTATAATTCTTTTTCTTTCCTGTAATTATGAAATCTCCTGTTTTCAGGTCCGCTTTTGTTCCATGAAAAAAGGATCCCGGACTAAATATCATTTTTTCACTCATCTGATTTCCTCCTATAATCTTCCATTTTATATCCGAAACAATTCCGCATCGGGTTACGGAACAAAATAATCCGACACAAGCCTGATAGCTATTTTCCTCGCCAATGTGCTGGATACCATCTGTACCCCCCCAAGATGCACACAAAAATATATATTTCCTTCCGTATTTTCCGCAAATCCTGTAAACCATGCATCAGCAACAGCGCCCCTGGCTTTTCCCATTCCCGTTTTTCCATATATAGAATGTCGACGCTGTCCTGCTCTGATACCAGCATAACCCGCTTTAATTCATTCCGTGTTTCTTCTGAATAATCTGAGTTTTCGCCAAAAATATGCTCCATGACCTCCACTTGCTTTTCATTTCCAGTATTTCCAGACCCATGCTTCTGCATCGTTTTCTTCAAGTTTATATTTTCCTGCTATTTTTTTTATGGTTTCTGAAACAGGTAAGCCTATTTCCTGGCACATTTCAATCGCAGAAATCACAGACGCTTTTTTTGCCGCTTCTGCTGCTGCTTTTTCTGCCGCTTCTCTTTTCTCACTCTCCACATAAGCACGCATTACCTGTTCTTCATCAAACAACGTCATCATCATGTCCACAACCTCCTTTTCCCTGCTCTCCAGATACTCTTTCAGAACATCCCTGTCTTTACAGATCTTAATGGTATTGGTAACTGCTTCCCGGGTTCTCCCCATATAATTTTATCTGCTCGTCATATACCTTTGTAAAGGCGACATACTGGCTGATAATATCATGATCCTTTCCATCGTATATCATTTTTACCTTTACATCAACAACGCATTCCTCTCCATTAAAAAATTCTTCCGACAGAGAAACATATTCCGGCTTGCTTACTCTTTTTCCAGTGAATATCACGTATAATTCCGGTTTTGGCAGCTTTACTTTTTTACTGCTGTAAAGATTATCGTTCCTGCGCTCAAAATACTCATGATAGGACTGTACCAGATACATCAATGCCCGTATAATGATATTCATTGTCCATGTAGTTTGCGCTTCTGTCAGAATCATAATTGTATCTCCTACAGTGAAACCCAAATCATTATAGCACGCATCTACTAATATATTTTTAATTGTAATGTCTTTCAGTTCATCTTCCGTAGTCTCCCTATCTTCCGGGTGAAGCGCTCTGTATAACTGTATCAGATATTTCTTATCCTGAAATAAGTTCGTAAAAACGCTGTCTTTCACAGTATATTTCGCAATATCCGTTTTTTCCATTCCTTCTTCCTTTCATCCCCGCTTGTTCAGTGGGAAAATAATCAGATTATCTTAGTTTCATTATACAAAAAAAACATCCTGTATTCAAGGATGACTACTCTCTGGTTTATAGTATACAATTAACAGGCATTTATCATAATCTGCCATTTTTCCTAAACCGGTAATAACATTTGCCAATATATACTTTTTCCTCTGGCTTCCTGACGTTCATTCTTTATCTTATAATCATATGCAAAGCCAGGGAATACTGTTGATAAACTGCTTATCGTTTCCCTGGCTGCTTTGCTGCGCCGCGTGTGGTCACGCAGTGATATTTTTTTCTTCATTCGTCAATTCATTTATGTGTCCCCGATCTTTTAACAAATATCTTTTATTTTCATCTATCTGTCCAGGAATCAAACCATGTCCTTCTTTCTCAAAATCCTTTCCATCGTCCTGAATCGTCCAATCAGAAAAGACAGCGGAAATTTTCTTTAAAATTTCATCTATTGGCAGATCCTCCAATTTTTCCATCAACTTACCATCACAGCACGCCGCCTGATATATTACTGCGTGATCGTGGGCAGCATTTTCTTTGTATTTCCAAAAACTTAAATCCATACTCACTTTGAAGTCCTCCTTGCGGATTAATCCTGATTTTTTTATGCAGCCTCCGGATAAACAAGAACCTGATTATTATTTTTCTATGTATAAAATCATCCTTTTGCTAATGGTGTGTTCGTAAACTACGTTCTGTTTGGCTTTCTCTTGATTCTCAACAATCTAATGAAATCATCAAACAACGCCGTATCTGTTGGCTCAAACATTAACCATTTCCCATCATGATAAGTTTGCGTTTCGTCATAAATCCTTTGCACTTCTTCTGTAAAACAATCTCTATCTTCCCCAAATTTTAACCGTTCGTTTTTCCCTAAAATAATCATAAATCCCACGCAGTTTTCTCTTGCATATAATGCGCATAACGTTTTGCCGCCCCGACGATATTTATATTCATATTTCCATGCTTTACCGCCTTTATTCCATAAACAGTCCATGTCATATTTTTCCTCAATGCAAGCAGCTAATTTTTTCCAGACATCATATAGTGATTCTCCTACTAAATTTGTCATCTCTTCTGTACCAGGTATTTTATCAAGCATAATAACCTCCTATAAATTTTTCTCTTTATCCATTTTCTAAGGTTTTATTGTTTCAAAAAATCTGTACAATTTCCTTTTCAGGGACTGTTTTAGTCCACACGTTCTCAACATCCAATATATTTAACCGCCGGAGTAATATTATGTATATTCCTGCCCATTCCGGAAAAAATAGTTCTAAAAATACAATTTATGGAGTGACTATCAGAATGAAAATTATGCTCAATGAAATTTTAGAACAGAAAGGAATATCACAAAACAAGCTTGCAAAAGACACCGGCATATCCACAACTACGCTCAGGAATCTGAACCACAACCGAACAACGCGGATCAGCTTTGAAATTCTGGAGAAAATCTGCATATACCTTGATTGCGGCGTAGAAGATATTCTTCGTGTGGAAAAATAAAAATTGTTAATCCTTTCATTTGAGGATATTTAATAATTGTTATAAACTATCATAAAAAATGCCGTCAACCCTTGAAAACTCTAAATTTAAGCAAGTCAACTTTATTTTATTCATTACATCATTTTATATCGTTTCCCTCATGATTACAAGTGCTGATAAGGGCAAAAATGAGGGAAAGGGAAAACTATAATATCAAATAATAAATAATGAAAAGGTAATCGCTCTGAAAGATATGCTTAAATTTTAGAATGCTAGGAGTTGATGATATGAATTTTATTTCTGCAAGTTACAATATGTACCATAATGGCATTGACATTACTATCTTTGATGGCTACATATTACGAATTGACTGTAATAAGGCTGAAACAGGATTGAAAACTACACCATAGACAGACCATGTGCTAAATGCGCTGGCGATAGACAATCCACTCGAATACGCAAGACTCTATCTAAATAGCGAAATGCAGATATTTATAGATGCTGAAAATAATCTGGATATTTGACAAAACAAAAAATGCTTAGAAATCTTTTATAACATGATTTATAAGCATTTTTTCTTTATTGGTTATGCACTTTCAAAATATCTAAACAATAGTACAAAATCAAAAAAAAACAGGAAGTTGTATCAGATTATCACAATTTTGAAACTACAAGCAATATTCTCTATTCTGCTTATTGGAGCAAATAATAAATGACTGTCATCAAGTAATGAAGGGAAATATCCTTCTTCTGCTTCATAAACATCAACAGTATTATTTCCTAACACTAACATAACATTTTTTGCAAAATGTTGAACATCACCCGAAACCACACAGTGAACAGCTTTTACTCCGCCCATGATTTGCGTTTTTTCAATTAAATTAATATTAGTTTCAACTTGATATATTATTTTTCGTGACAATAAAATTCCTTCAAAACTGTAAACAAGATGTGAGCGATACAAAACACACCGTAATGAAAAGAAGTGCATGTCGTGATATACTCTATCAAAACACACACTTCTTATTTGTTCTATGTTCCCTGAGTCGGCAGCTTTCTGGCAGTGTCTCAGACCAGGGGAGATATGCTTCCAGTAATTCAGGATGGTTTCGGTGATCGAGATCCGGCAGACCTTCTAATAAATAACATAGATAGCCAAATACATCCAGATGATTCAGTTTCGCTGTTTCTACCAATGTATATACGATGCCGCTGGCTCTTGCCCCTGCCGGTGAGTCCGCGAACAGCCATGCCTTGCGTCCGTTTGCAAACGGACGGATACTGGTCTCACAGTCATTGTTTGAGATCGGAATGCGCCCGTCTTCCAGAAACGTCTCCAGATATTTTCTCTGGTTTCTTGTATAAGTAAGGGCTGTTTTGAGAGATTCATTGGCAGTATACTTTGCACTGGTCTCTTCTGCCCACGCCCAAAACCCTTCCAAGACAGGCCTGCTCAGCTCCTGGCGCTTTTGCTGACGCTTCTCGGAAGGTAATACTTTCAGTTTTTTTTCGATCTGGAACAGGCGGTCACACCATTCCCGTCCCTCAGCTCCCTTGGAACCGCTGATCTCCTTTCCGCGGGAATCTAAAGGTATGCTGTCAATGTAATACCTGCGTACATGTGACCAGCACAGCGCCCTGCAGATCCCCTCCAGGGTGTCATACCCTGTATAGGCATCTGTGACCAGGTACCCATGGAACCCTCTGTAGAGCTTCTCCGCCTCTTTTCTTGCCCGGCTCCTTGCATAATGGAAGAGCACTGCCTGTACTGCCTCTTCCCGCCCGCTGCGTATCACCCACATGAAGGACTCGCTGCTGGCCTTTTTCCCTGGTTCCCTGCTGCATTGGATGCGGGTTTCATCCCCATGCAGGATTCCACAGCCAAGCAGCTCCTGGTGGATCCGCTCATAAATAGGCAGCAGATACTCTTCGCTGCAGCGGATCACCCAGTTTGCCATTGTGGAGCGGTAGAGGCACAGTCCCAGACGGTACCAGTCACGCTCCTGCCTTGCCAAAGGGATTCCCATATCATATTTTTTATACAGGATCCCTGCCACTAAAGATGCGCTTTACAAACAAGATAGTCCACATGATTTTCATGGAAAGTAATAAATTCCATTTTTGTATCTGAATATGACAGTAAAAAGACACTGTTCATATCTGCAATTGCTTCACTTTTCCAATCAGAAAGAATATTACCGTTCTCGTCGATTTCCGAAACATGTATCGTACAAAGAGAGTTGCTCCATTTTCCGCAAGTAACAAAACATTTATCTCTGGTAACTGTCGGATATCCATTCCATATATTTTCAAGAATATACTGTTTTCTTGTTTTATATAATCCGTTTTTATCAAACTGATAAACAAACAATTTATCATATTTTTTATGGTTGAATAAATCAATTTGATAGGAGCAACATTGATTATTTAGGCAGAATATCGCATCCATTCCAAGATCTTTGCGTACTATCTCTTTAGTAATGCGAAAACGATTTTGCAATGGAAGAACAATTTCACCCTCACGCTCTGTGCTGGTTGAACTAAGGCTCACCCAAGCCGTATTATCCTGTGCTGTCAAAAACTGGGGATTTACACCTTTATCTTCAGTAAGTGCATTAAGTAGCTCAAAATTATTATCCAAAAATAAATAGTCGATGTGATACCGGCTTTGACCATCGTCACACTTAACAGCAAAAACCCATTCCTCATTCATGCAGTCCCAAAAATGATCACAAACACAAATAGGTTTATTGGCAAGGACTGTAATAGCCCCGTTTTCTTTTTTTACCTGATAATGAGTTAAAGAGGTTTGCAATTCATTCATTATATTTACCTCCGACAATAATAAATTCCGATTGGATTTTCACAAAATCTAAGGGATTTAATAACTCTTATATTTTGTTTTCATGAACTGCTCTAACTACTGAAAACATTAAATTTGTGCAAGGTGAGCATTCCCTTAGATTTTCCCTTATGTTATTTTCTCCCTCTTGCTGTTATGAACCCTAATGAGGGAAACTTTAAGGGAAAGAAAAACCTATAACACATTATAACACAAAACAATTAAGGCGTGGGAACTGATTTGATATGCTTGTAAAAATTATGAAAGGACAAAGAAAATGAATCTAATATACGCAAGGTACAATATGTACCACAACAGTATTGACATTACTACATTTGACGGTTACATTCTACGGATTGACTGTAACAAAGCAGAGAAAGGATTAAAAAACACAGCATGGACAGACCATGTACTAAATGCACTGGCAATAGATAATCTGCTTGAAACATGCAACCCATCGGACACCGATGGGTTTGTTTTATCTCAACAACGAAATACAGATATTTATAGATGCAGAGGATAATCAGGAAAGTTTGACATAAAAATGCTTAAAATCTTTTACAAAATGCTTTTAAGCATTTTTCATTTTGCTTTTTAATCTCTTTCAAAATGCCAAAAGAAATATATATCCAAAAGAGCTTATTATTTATACAGAATAAAATTTCTCCAAAGTCGAGAGCATTTTCTCTTGACTGACAGGTTTTGTCAGATGTGCATTCATTCCTGCATCAGTTGTCCTTCTTATATCTTCACTATATGCGTCTGCTGTCATAGCTATTATTGGGACTGTTACAGCGTCAGTTCTTGGCAATGTCCGGATTGATTTTGTAGCGGTCAGACCATCCATCACAGGCATTCTCACATCCATTAACACAGCATTAAAAGTATTCTCAGGCGAATTATTAAAAATATTAACAGCAATCTGTCCATTTTCTGCCGTCATTACTTCAATCCCTTCATCTTCCAGCATAAATTTTGCAATTTCCATATTCAGTGGGGTATCTTCAACTAACAGGACTTTCATGCCGTCCAGATGGGCGTTCCGTTCCTGTATGCTTTCCATTTTATTCTCTTTCTCTGCAATGCCAGACATTATCCCTGTATCAAATGTTACCTCCACAGTAAATTTACTGCCGACTCCCAGCTTGCTTGCTACCTTGATAATCCCCCCCATCAAATCAACCAGTTTTTTTGTAATAGCCATTCCCAATCCGGTTCCCTTATACCCATTGCAATTTCCGCTATTTTCCTGTGTAAAGGAATCCCAAATTTTTTCCAAAAAATCCGGTTTCATACCAATTCCGGTATCCTCAATCTCAAAATGGTATGTCGCCTTTCCGTCTCCAGCAGAAACCTCCTTTACCTGAAAAAAGATTTTCCCTCCATCCGGGGTAAACTTAATGGCATTTGATAAAATATTGATAAGTACCTGACGCAGATGTAATTCATCGCCAATTAGCAGAGGATGATGGAATATACCAAACTCCCTGACAAAATCCACCTTTCTCTGTGCCAGCAGACTTTCTGCAATTAGTGCACAACCGTTAATCACCTCACGTATATCCATCCGTTCATGGTTCATAACCATTCTGCCGCTTTCAATCCGGCTCATATCCAAAATATCGTTAATCAGGGATAGCAGATGTTTGGAAGAACTGTCAATTTTCCCTAGACAATCAAGAACCCTATCTTTATCATCAAAATGTTTCATGGCAATACCTGTCATTCCAATAATGCCATTCAGGGGTGTCCGTATATCATGGGACATATGGGATAAAAAAGCACTTTTTTCCCTGCTGTTGTTCTCTGCCCGCAAAACGCTCTCTTGTAATGACAGATTTTCTGTTTCCAAAACCGCAATTTTCTTTTTTAACTTTTTCACTGTTTTCTTCTTTTTCATAGCTCCTCCATTCCAGTAATTATCTTGTTTACACAAGTTATTTTATACGATTTCCATCTTATAAACCATAAAGGGCAGATAACAAGTATGTTAAAACTGCGTTAAAAATATGCCGGGCATAGCCCTTATACGGGCTGTTTTCCGGCATATATTTATCTTTATTATTTTTTAGAAAATGCAATCGTTACCACCGTTCCCACATCCACAGTACTTTCCAGACTGAGCTTTGCATGGTGGTACAGAGCACCATGCTTTACTATGGCAAGACCAAGACCTGTTCCACCTACCTTTTTGGAATGGCTTTTATCCACCCGGTAAAAGCGTTCAAACACCCTGTCCTGATGTGATATAGGAATCCCGATTCCCGTATCACGCACAATCACATTCACGCCATCTCTCGTCTGGTTTACCAAAACATCCACCGTACCATTTTCCTTGTTATATTTAATCGCATTGTCACAAAGGTTATAGAGCATTTCCTCCAAAATTTTATGCACGCCTATAATCTCTGCCCTGCCGCCAATCAAATGAAAGGTAATATTCTTCTTATCGGCTTCTTTTTCCAACCGTCCGATTACTTCCTTTGACAATTCATATAAATCCACCGTTTCCTTTTCATAAGGAATACTCTGCCCGTCAAGTTCAGAAATCTTAATAATATCATTGACTAACGTAATCAGCCGCTGTGCCTCATCATAAATGGATTTTGAAAAGTCAGTCACATCATTTTCCAGAACATCGCCTGCTTTCATCAGTTCGGCAAAGCCAGAGATAGACGTCAGCGGAGTTTTCAGTTCATGGGAAACATTTGCCGTAAACTCCCGGCGCAGCATATCCCTTTTTTCACGTTCCGTAATATCCAGAATAACCACAACGGCCCCAATTACGGATTCCTTCTCATAAACCGGATTGGCAATCAGACTGTAACTGCGTTCCTCCCGCACCATCGTATTCTCTGCCTTTATTCCTGACAATACATCGGATATAACGCCTCTGAACTCTTTTGCCCGGCAGAACAGCAGGACACTCCTGTCTGCCGGAGGGGTAATCTCAAGCAGGTTTAATGCGGCAGAATTATAGGTCAGGAGATTGGCGTCTGCATCAATAACCAGAAAGCCCTCACTCATATTTTCTGTAATAAGGTTAAATTCTTTCTGTTTTTTGCGGGCGTCCGCAAGCTGTTCCCCTATCGTTTCTTTCTGGTCTGCAATTTTCCGTAACAGAGGTGTTAATTCCTCATATGTGTCATTATTTTCCGGTATTTCCAAATCCAGTTTGTTAATTGGTTCTATAATGGCTTTTGATACCCTTGCGGAAAGCACCAGTGTTAAAATCAATGCGACAAACATAATGAATAAAATCGGCTGAAGCATCCCCATCAGAATGGTTACTACCGTATACTGTTCTGTCGAAACCCGCAGTATGCTGCCATCGGAAAGCCGTATGGCATAATTCACTGTTTTTTCCGTCAGGGTTTTGGAGTACCTCGTACTCATGCCCTTCCCCTCTTTCATTGCCGTTTTAATTTCATCCCTGTCGGCATGATTATCCAGTTCGGACACATCTGCCCTGCTGTCGAACAATACCGTTCCATTTTCATCAATCCATGTGATACGGTTATTTCCGGCAAGTCTGTTATTCTTGTTATCAAAACTGTCAAAATATCCGGCTCCCTCATTTTCAAGAGCATGTGCCAGAAAGCCGGCCTCATTGGCAAGCTCTTTCTGTATCTGCTTTTCAAAAAAATGAAACAAAAGCCCCATAATCAATGCAATGGTAGCTGCCAATACAAGACAGACGGTAAGCAGTGACGAACGAAAAATTTTTTTATTCATTCCAATCGCCTCCTAATTTATAACCGATTCCTTTTATAGTCTGAATGAGTTTTCCGGCATCCCCCAGTTTTACCCGCAGTTTCCGGATATGCACATCCAGCGTCCGGGATTCTGTATAATATTCCCCCCAGACACTGGTTAAAAGCCTGTCACGTTCCACTACATTGCCCTCTGCCTCCAGCAGAACCATCAACAGCAGATATTCCTTATAGGAAAGCGATACCGCTTCCCCTGATACCGTAATAATATGTTTTGCAGGATTAACATACAGCCCGCCAATCGTATACGTTCTGTCATCCTGCGTTTTTTGGGAACGCCTCAGTACCGCCCGGATCCTTGAAATCAGTTCCATCGTTCCAAAAGGCTTTGCCACGTAATCATCCGCTCCCATATCAAGGCCTGTGACCTTATCAAATTCACTGCCCTTTGCGGTAAGCATAATCACAGGGATATGCGCAGTCGCTGCATTACCTTTCAGTTTATTCAGAATCGACAACCCGTCTTCTTCCGGCAGCATAATATCCAGCAAAACCAATTCCGGCAGTTCCGTATTTAGTCCCTGCCAAAATTCCTTTGGAGAAGAATGCCCCTGTACTTCAAATCCCTCTTTTGACAGCGCATAGCATACCAGCTTTCTTATATTATCATCATCTTCCAGCAGATAAATCATGTTAACCGATTCCTCCTTTGGTGGAGCTTTCCTTATTTTCAGGTCTTTTCCGATGCTCTCCGGTAATGGAATAAATAACCCATTCCGCAATATTTTCTGCATGGTCGCCAATCCGCTCAAAATATTTTGCAATCATCAGCAAATCCATAAGAGCCTCCGCATCGGCGTGTCTCTCCGTTATTGATTTTATCAACTCCCGCTTTACCTTGTCAAATAAATCATCCACGATATTATCATGTTCAATTACCAGCCAGGCAATATCCAGATTCATTTTTACAAAAGATTCAATACTTTCTGACACCATTTTGATCGCTGCTTCTGCCATTTCCCGGATATGGGTTTCGCCAAGCGTTCCCTTTTTTGCCACATAAGGTGCAATCTCCACAATATCCGATGCCTGATCTCCAATCCGTTCCATATCGGATATCATTTTCAAAGCGGCTGAAACAACTCTCAAATCTTTTGCCACGGGCTGCTGCTGCAAAATCAGTTTCAGGCAGAGGGTTTCGATATCACGCTCTTTTTTATCAATCTGCGTATCCGCATCCAGACACATATTTTTGCTGTTTTCTTCATTATCCGTAAGATATTTTACCGCATTGGTAATTGCCTCCTCGCATAAGGCTCCCATGGTAACAAGTTCTGTATTAAGCTGCGATAACTGTCTGTCAAATTTATTCCGCATTATCCAAACCTCCCTGTAATATAATCCTCTGTCCTCTGGTCAGACGGTGTGGAGAACATGGTCTGCGTATCATCAAACTCCACCACCTCGCCCAGCAGGAAGAATGCTGTCTTATCTGCAATCCGCACTGCCTGCTGCATATTGTGGGTTACCATAATAATCGTATATTTTTCCTTCAGTTCCATTGCTAAATCTTCAATCTTTGAAGTGGAAATAGGGTCAAGGGCAGACGTCGGTTCATCCATCAGAAGGACTTCCGGCTCTACCGCCAGTGCCCTTGCAATGCAGAGCCTCTGCTGCTGGCCGCCACTCATGCCCAATGCACTCTTTTTCAAACGGTCTTTGCATTCCTCCCAGATTGCCGCCTGCGTCAGGGAACGCTCCACGATTTCATCCAACTTAACCTTTGATTTGATTCCATGTATTCTTGGACCATAGGCAATATTATCATAAATACTCATTGGAAACGGATTCGGTTTTTGAAAGACCATGCCAACACGTTTCCGCAAAATGTTTACATCAATCCCCTTGTAAATGTCAATGCCGGAAAGCATAATTTCTCCTTCGATACGGCAGCTTTCCACCAAATCATTCATCCGGTTCAATGTTTTCAGATAAGTGGATTTTCCACAGCCAGAGGGGCCAATCAGCGCAGTGATTTTCTTTTCCGGGATTTCCATGTTGATACTTTTCAGGGCATGGCTCGCACCATACCATAAGTTTAAATTCTTTGTCGTGATAATGTGTTCCATAACTTTAACCTCGTTTCTGTTTCAGTCTAACCGCCGCTATCTTTGCCGACATATTGATAAGAAAGGTAAGTACAAGCAATATAGCGGCAACCGCAAACGCAACATCAAACTGCCCGCGCTCTTTCGCATATACATACATGGCAACGGTCAGGGTAGAACCCGCATTTCCCGCCTGCACTGCCTCTGGTACGGACAGCAGTTCATTTGCCATCCCTGCCGTAAAGAGAAGTGCGGCACTTTCACCTACCACTCTGCCCACCGATAAGATACAGCCGGTAACAATCCCATCAATGACACAGGGAATGACAACTGTACGAATCATATACCATTTGCCTGCCCCTAATCCGAGCGAACCTTCCCGGTATGCTTTTGGCACCGTTTTCAGGCTTTCCTGTGTGGTGCGTATAATCGTGGGCAATGTCATGATTGCCAGGGTGAGCGAACCGGCCATCAGACTGGTTCCCAGAGAGAAAAACTGCACAAACAGGAGCATTCCCACCAGTCCATATATAATTGATGGGATTCCGGCAAGGGTTTCTGTTGCCAGTTCAATGACCCGTACCAGTTTTTTATTCTTTGCATATTCGTTCAGATAAATCGCAGCCCCTACCCCAAGCGGCAGTACAATTACAAGCGTTATGATAATGATATATAAGGTATTCAGGATGTTTGGCAGAATCCCGACCGTACCACGCAAAAGGCTTGGTTTCGTAGAAACAAGCATCCATGAGATATGTGGAATGCCCCGGTACAGGATATATCCAATCAGTCCGAGCAGGAGAGAGCAAATCAATCCTGCTGATAAAACCATCATCAGCTTTAAGATAGTATCCTTAATTTTTCTTGCTTTCGATATTGTATCAGTCACATGTATTTCCTCCATTTTCCTCAAGAACGCTGTTTTTGCGTTCTTGATAGGTTTGCCTTAGTTCCACTTGGCATGGTATTTTCATGCAATAGTGGAACTTCAAACCTTTTTTTTAATTACTACATTTAATATCAGGTTAATTGCCATAATGAACAGAAAAAGCACCAGTGCGATGGAAAATAATGCCTGTCTCTGTAAGCCGGAAGAATAGGACATTTCACTGGCAACAGCAGTAGTCAGAAACCGGACGCTGCCAAACAGTTTCGGCATATTGGCAACATTTCCCGCTACCATCATAACCGCCATCGCTTCCCCGACTGCCCTGCCAATGCCTAATACAACCGCAGTGACAATGCCGCTTTTTGCGGCAGGCACAACCACCTTAAATACGGTTTCCGTCTTTGTCGCCCCCAGAGCAAGAGAAGCCTCCTCATATTCCTTTGGCACCGCCCCGATTGCCGTTTCCGATACGGAAATGATAGAGGGCAGAATCATAACAGCAAGGACAAGAATTGCCGAAAAGAGGTTTGCACCATCCGGGAGATGAAATATCTCCCTTACGCATGGAACAATGATGATCATTCCCACCAGCCCATAAACGACAGACGGGATTCCGGCAAGCAAATCTACCACATTCCTTACTGCACTGCTAACTTTCTTTGGGGACATCTTTGCCAGAAAAATAGCACATAGCAGTCCAATCGGAACTCCTATGAGGATTGCCCCCAGAGTTCCGTATACGGATGCCAGGATAAAGGGAAGGATTCCATAGGAAGGCTTTGCAGAAGTAGATGCCCAGACCTTCCCAAACAGGAAATCTCCCAGACCGATATCCCGTATTGCCGGAATGCCGCTTATCAAGAGAAATATAGTAATTAGGACGACAAACAGTATCGTCAGCAGACCGCATACCAAAAACAACAGGTTCATTGCCCTTTCCATCCACCTTGCTGTCTTTTTTATCTTTTCCATAACAGCCCCTCCTGTAATTACCGTTTGACAGGAACAGCACCTGCCTCTGTAATAAGGCTGTCTGCCTGTTCGCTGGTAGCGAAGTCGAAAAACTCCTGTGCAGCTTTAGAAAGAGCAGTGTCCTTTTTTGTGACCAGCACGAAGTTTCTCTGGACTTTGTATTTCCCATCCTGAATACTTTCTGTTGTCGGGCTTACCCCTTCCACGCTGACCATCTTTACCGTATCACCAACCGAGGCAACCGATGCATAGCCAATGGCATTTGGATTGCCGGATACCGTCTGCACGACATCGCCCGTAGACGTAAGTTCCTGTGAATACTTGCATTTATCCTTTGTGCCTGTCACTTCCTCAAAACCGTCTCTTGTGCCGGAAGCCGCCTCACGCCCAATACAGACAATCGGTGCGTCGCTGCCGCCAACCTCTTTCCAGTTGGTAATCTCACCACTGTAAATCTTCCCTATCTGATCAATTGTTAAATCTGTTGCCGGATTATCAGGATTGACTATGATTCCGATTCCATCAATGGCAACTACCGTTCCCTGTAAATCTGCTGTTTCATCTTCCTTCAGGTCACGACTTGCCAGTCCGATATCACATCTTCCTTCCGCTACTGCCTGTATACCGGAACTAGAACCCGTTGGATTGTATGTAACCTTTATATTTCCATGTTCCTCCATATAGGCTTCACTCAAAAATCCAATGACTTTCTCCATTGAAGTGGAACCGTCGGTGGCTATTGTTTGTGAACTCTTAGTTGTCTCATTTGCTGTACTTTTGTCAGTGAACGAACCAGCATTGCCGCTACATCCTGTCAATACCCCTGTCATAAGTGTAAAAACGGTTGCAATCATAATAAATTTTTTCATATTGAACACACTCCTTTGTTTTTTTTGTATGAACCAAGTATACCGTCCCCAATGTTAACTCTTAAAGTGCATATATGTTAATTGTAAGTTAATTGCACTGCAAAAGGCATAGAATATTTCATCTATGCCTTTTAACAACGGAATTATTTATCTGCCCTGTATATATTCCTCGTTTTGTCTCTGATACATAGGACGGTTCTCCCTTGTACGTTCTTCCGGTTCCATATCCTCCATGAAACTCTCCACCGCCTTTACATACACCTCTGCCAGCTCTAACGTACATATCCGGTTCTCCGGCATGATTTCCTC
The DNA here is from genome assembly GCA_910575155.1 of Lachnospiraceae bacterium. GTDB lineage: Bacteria > Bacillota > Clostridia > Lachnospirales > Lachnospiraceae > Petralouisia. Next base: position 44,759 of record CAJTDX010000018.1, on the reverse strand, counting down.
TCTTATTTCAGAAACCTTTACAGCCTGTTCCTTCTGCACATTCCAGAATCCCGCCAGCCTGTACTCCGTTCCCCGTCCGTTATAGTCCTCATACACCGGAACCACTTCCCCTGTGGAAGTCTGCCACGAGGCAATCTCCGGGAACGTGACAAGCCTGTCATGCTGAGGGAGAGAGGTACGGTACTCCCTTAACAGCCTGCCGAGAGGGGTATAGCCATAAGGGGAGGCGGCCCGTATATCCTTTTTTTCTTCTACAAACTTTGCAAACTCCCGCACCAGCGGAATCATGGATAACAGCTTATAAAAGAGTGCTTTGAGTTTATCCAGTACGTTGATGAAATCCAGACGCTTTTCAAACTCTTTATCCAACACACCGATATCCTCTAAAAACCCCTCTTTTTTTACCTGTATTTGTTCCTTTTCATCTGTTGCTTTCCTGACATCATGCAAAAGACGCTCTTTATCAGAATGAAGGATAAGCGTATCTGTTTTTAAGGACAAATTTTCCTGCCGTATTTCCTCCTGTTCTGCCATCAGTTTTTGTTTCATTTCCCTGCCTTCTGTTTTTATCTGTATCAAATCTTCCTCTGCTCCGATAATCTCTGTTTTCGTGTCAGACAACCGCCGTTCTGCTTCGGAAACTTCTTTTTCTGCCTGTTCCAGACGTTGGTTGGCATTAAAAAGCCTGTCCTGTTTTTCTTCAAGGAATCCCGCCACCATTTCCAGCCGCTTCGTTTCCTGCTGCACCTTATATTCCGCAACGGTCAGGTCATAGTTTTTCCCTTTCTGCTTATCTTTTACAAGCACTCCGAAGTGGATAAGCATTTCTACGCTTGCGGTCTGACGCAGGCTGTTCTGTAAAATATTCTCCAGCGTTTTCGGAGTGAAAACAGAGCGTTTGGAAACCTTTGTTTCCAGCCCGCGCTTAAATCCCCTGCCTATGGGAACGCCTACAACGTGCATATGCGGGCTTGCTTCATCAAAGTGGACTACCGCATTTGCAACTTTGAAATCCGGCATTTCTTTCTGCAACTGCTCCAGTAAGGTGTCATATACCTTGCAGATATTTTCTTTGTTTTGCTTTTCCTTATCTGTTTCCATAAAGACATCTTCCCAGAAATCCTTATCCCCGCACTGGAAAATAATCTCCACTGCCATGTCTTGGTTCTTGCCGGACAGATGTTCAAAATAATCGTCAATCCGTCGGTCTGCCCTTGTCTGTTTTTGGTTATACTGCTCCAGTGCTTCTGAAAAAGTGTCCTGATAGACTTTTTTCACATCCCGCATAAGATTTGTACTGCCAAAGAGCAGGACAATGTTCTCCCTGTCATACTCTTTGGAACGGTATTTCCGCAGGTTGTGTTTTGCCACACCGGACAGCCTGCCTTTGCTGTTGAGGGCACTTTTCCCATTGATTCCCCTGTCATGGTGTAGTTTTGATGTAGGCTTTGCCCCAAATGATGCAGGAATGGTGTAGTATTTCAAAAAATGATGTAGGAACGGTGTAGAAAAAATCTACACCATTGCTACACCAAAACTACACCATTCCTGTCCTGCCAAAGAAAAATTCCGGTTGATAACCGGAGAAGTCTGTGATACACTTATCTTGCGTGTAGGTATATCAAGACTCCGGTCTGATTGCCAATGGGGCAGCCGTTATGGCTGCCTCTTATCATGTCCGGACAGTTTTTACTTCCGGGCGGTTCCGCAGGTCTTTCCCCTCATTTGCTGCCATAAACCTCTCCAGCACATCCCTGCGTATGATTGCTTTCCGTCCAATCCGCAGCACCGGGATTTTCTCCCATTCCACCAGTTTCCGCATGGTGTTCCTGCCAATGCCCGTATATTCGGACGCTTCCTCTATCGTCATTCCAATCTTAATCTCTGCCATACAAATATCCTCCCTCTTTTCCGATAACCTGTTTTTCCTGCATTTTCATTCCTGCTCATATCCGTATCCCCTTTCTTGTTGATTTACAATATTGCATTATGCAACGCTGTAAAATACATAATAAGTAAATACGATGGTTTTGTCAAGTCCTTTTGCGGTTATTTCTATTTTGCATATTGCAACATCTGTTTTTGTGTGTTATTATAGTCTTGTAACAACGAAACAGATTTCCCTTTAACAGCTTATAACAAGCAGGGGGAACGCAGTGCAAGGAGGTCACGATGGAGAAGAAAGAACTTCGCAGGACAATCGGTGAACGGGCGAAACAACGCCGCAAGTCGCTGAAACTCCCCCTCCAGTATGTTGCCGGACAGATGGACGTGAACAAGACCACCATCCAGCGGTATGAGAATGGGAGCATTGACAACACAAAGAAACTGATTGTTGAGGGATTAGCGGATGCACTTCATGTATCAGCGGCATGGCTCCGGGGCGAAACAGAGGATATGGGGGCGGATATGTCGGACAGCAGGGATTTTAAGATTGAATCCGCCATGAGCCGGATAATGGGCGATTTCCCGCTTGACATGAAAGAGGAAGAAAGCGATTTCTCAAAGGATTTGCTGCTTTTGTTCCTTTATGAGTACCGTATGTTTAACCAGTCTTTTACCCATGCGGCTAAAGAGTATGGTAAGGGCGGGGATTTCAATGAGGCAATGTCAAAGGTCATGGGATTTGAATCTGAACAGGAGTTTAACAACGTCATGTTTCTGCGGGAGGTTATGCGTTTCATCAACAGCACGAGTGAAATCAGCGACATTGTAAGAGTGTATGCCAAACAGCCGGAACTTGCGAGGACGAGGCTGAAAAATCTTCTGAGTGAACATTCCTTGTGACAGGGCAGCCGGAGTTTTGATATGCCTACACGCAAATAAGCATATCTATCAGTTCCGATTGCCAACGCAATAACAGATTGCGTCTAGGAAAGGAGATTTTATTATGGCAAAAGGTTCTGTAAGAAAAAAAGGAAAGAAATGGTACTACCGCTTTTATGTGGAGAATGAGAGCGGAAATCTGGTGCAGAAGGAGTACGCAGGAACAGAGAGCAAGTCAGAAACGGAGAAACTTCTCCGCAAGGCAATGGAGGATTACGAGGAAAAGAAGTTTGTGGCAAAGACGGAAAATATCACGCTGGGGGAAATGCTGGATATATGGCTGGAGGAAGAAGTAAAGCCCGGTACATTAAGCACTGGGACGCTGATTGCCTATACCACTACCGCCAGACAGATTAAGAAACATCCTATCGGACAGCGTAAGCTGAAAAGCATAACTGCCGACCATTTACAGGAGTATATTGATTTCCTGTCTTTTGGAGGAACAAGACCGGACGGAACGGAGGCTCAGCCCATCAGTAAAAACTATATGCTCCAGTTTTCGGCAGTCCTGCGGGGCTCGTTCCGGTTTGCGGTATTCCCGAAACGCTATATTACTTTTAATCCCATGCAGTATGTACGCATGCGGGTAAAAAAGGAGGAAGTGGAACTGTTTGAGGGAAATGCGGAAAATGAGACAGACATCCCGACCATTACTCATGAGCAGTACACGGAGATAACGGATTATCTCCGTAAAAAAAGAAATCCGGCACTCCTGCCGGTGCAGATAGCCTATTATACTGGATTACGCATTGGCGAGGTATGCGGGCTGGCATGGCAGGACATCAACCTTGAGGAACAGTATCTTACCGTCCGCCGGAGTATGCGTTACAATGCCACCCGCCACAAGATGGAAATCGGTGCAACCAAGCGGAAAAAAATCCGTACAGTGGACTTCTGCGACACACTGGCAGAGATACTAAAAAAAGCCAGAAAGCAACAGCACAGAGAGCGTTTCCAGTGTGGCGAAATGTATTTCCGCAATTACTATCAGAAAGTAATGGAAAAGGGAAGGACGCATTATGATCTGTATTCTTTGCAAAGTACGGAGGAGATACCGGACGATTACGAAGAACTGTCTTTTGTATGTTTACGTCAGGATGGTTCCCATGAATCAACCGCAACCCTCTCCAATGTATGCAGGCTGATTCAGAAACACGTAGAGGGGCTTGAAAATTTCCACTTCCACCAGTTGCGGCACACCTATACGAGCAATCTGTTATCAAACGGGGCAGCCCCGAAAGATGTGCAGGAACTTCTGGGACACTCTGATGTAAGTACCACAATGAATGTTTATGCCCATGCCACCAGAGAGGCGAAACGGACTTCCGCAAGGCTTTTGGATAAGGTGGTGGGCGGTAATTAAAAACTTTCCCTTGTTTTGGTCCTATGAGGGCAAAAACAAGGGAAAATGGTTGATTTGATGATGTAATGGGTTTGATAGATTGCGTAAAATGGGGATTTTGGTAGGGAATGATAGTTTAATATAAATTAGATTATCTCTCTTCTCCCATTTGCAAAACCTCCATCTTGTTGTGATTTTCACACTCTCCAGGCTAACATCAGTACGCCAAATCCCTGATTTTTGCAGCGCTCCATCTCACCCGAACTTGATTTACACTTATGGAAAATAATATCCTCCTGAACAAAAAAACCGCCGCGAAGAAATACACCTCATACGGAGAACTTCTTCGTGCAGTCTTTCTTTCGCACTTCAGAGGAAGTACTATAAAAATCAGTGAACGCTGTTATCTCAGAACTTAATTATAATTCTTTTTTACCCGCGGGTATTTGCCTTTTTTACGGTGCTGCGCCATAGAAACTGCTTTTCCGGTATTCAGCAAAGGAAAACGGCTGGAATAATTTTCCCCTCTGACAGTTACCGTAGAACTCCTTTTTAATATTGATAAGATCTGCTCCGAGGTCAAATTATAATTGACGCTTTTCATCAGAGCCACGGTCCCTGCTACCTGCGGCGCCGAATAAGAAGTTCCCATGCCAAAACAATACCCCCGCGTTCTATGATTTTTGACAGGTCTTATAGAAAAAATCTTCTTCCCTCTCTGCCCTCCTGGCGCAACAATATCCACTGCGGCAGACTGATTTGAATAGGAAGCAATTTCATTGTTTGAAAATGTGGCTCCTACTCCAATGACTCCCTCAAAAGCGGCGGGATAACGAAGCTTTTGGGACCCGTCATTTCCTGCGGAAACAACTACGCAGACATCGGCGGAAACCGCCCTTTTTATAGCATTTTCCAGACTCCTGAATTCTGTGTGTTTAAACCGTTTCTTTTTTACACTATAGCTGATATTGATTACTTCCGCTCCATGAGAAACCGCAAAATTTATGGCGTCCGCCAGATAACTTTTTGTTATATGCCGGCCGGAACCTACGGTATTGTCACACTTGATCGCCATAATTTTACACGCTTCCCTGTCTGAAGCTTCATCATCTGCAATGCTGGCAACTCCTGCGCCAAATACCCCGTTATTGGCTTTTGCCGCAATCATGCCCGCTACCATAGTTCCATGACCTCCCGTATATTGTCCATAACTTGAACGTTTATCCGGACAGTCTGAGAGTCTTATATTGCCCTGGGTAACATCCACAGAAAATGTTGTAAGTATTTTTCCGCTCAAATCCGGATGTTCTATCTGCACGCCGCAGTCAATCACTGCAACCCAGACTTCTCTCAGGGATTTTGCTTTCTGTAAATTATGATACGCTCCTGCAATATTTATATTTTTCATATGCCACTGATCGTTTTCATTAAAAAAAGGATCATCCATGGTAATTTGCCCATTAGGCGTTTCCACTGTACCGTCTGCTTCCAAAAACGTATTTTCTGACGCGTCCACCACACAATCATAGCATTTGAACTTTTCCTGCGCACGTTTTACCGTATCTTCCAGGTTAATTTGAGCCAATATTACAATATCGGTCTTTAAATCGCTGATCTTTTCAAGTCTCTTTTTCTTATATTCCGGCAGTTCTTTTGCAATATGCAGCTCGCCGGAATCTATCAATTCATAGCCCGCCGCCGTCTCCTTCACAATTCTTTCAATTTCTTCTTCGCTTGTGCCGTAAACAAAAGATACCACAACCTCATTCGCCTTAAAATCCAGGTTCGCAGAATTCTCTCTTTCCCGGGCTGCTTCTTCATAATGATTTATAATAACTGCCGCCGAATCATCCACAGCCCTCGTAAAAGCTTTTAATTCTCTGCGTTCTGATTTTTTCATGGAATAATATTCATTTAATATTTCCCGCAAACCAGCTTCAAAATCGTTCTGGTTCTTGATCTTATTCAGTAACCTGGCTGCTTTTGCACCATCCGTTCTGATGGATGCCAATGCCTGCTCAATCACTTTCCTGCCGTTTTTTACCTTTTTTTGCGTTTGCTGCTGCCTGCGCACCTGTGTCGGAGACACATTTTCTATGGTATTCTGGGGCGTCTTAGCCATCAGATCTGAGGGATTGCCTGTTAACATCAGTGAAAAGCTTAAGAGCAAAGCTGTTTTCCTAATCATTTTCTGCATAAATCATTCTCTTTTCTCATTGCTGTTTTAACACATATTCCTGTTATTAATTAAATCCTACTACTTTTTGAGAAATCTTGTACGCCGCTACTGAAATCTTCCTTCCGCTTTTACCCGGCAGATTCATTGCCTGACCCATAATTCCTTTCCGCAGATGCCAGAACAGACGAAGATCATATTCTTTTAAATATTTCCACAAATCTCTTTTTTTCTGCAGATTTTCACTGGTGCCGGAACGAATCAGCATAATTGTGGAAACCACTGTGATAATTTCCAGATAATTAAACATATATTTCCGCAGCTTACGATTCGGCAGTTTCCATAAGTCCACAGTCTCAACCATAAGCTTATTCACCCTGATCTGCTGGTCAATTCGCTGAATCATCACTTTTTCATTCACAGACTGATCTTCTCTGCCAATAAAATAACGGTAAAAATCCACGTTCAGATAATACATGTTCTTCACATAAGGCATGGGTACATACACAAAAAGATTATCCACATAAAACGTGTGTCTGGGAAGTTCCAGTCCGCATTCTCTCAAAAGCTGCGTGCGGTAAATCACAGAATGCATCAGGATATACTGCCCCTTGTGGAAATGTCTGGCTTCATCCCATCCAAAAATTCTGTTTTCCGGCAGCGTTCCCGTATACTTCATCACCTTTTTATGTTTCGCGCCTTCCTTCTCATAAACAAAATTGCTGATCAGCATATCAAGAACCTGGCTTCCGCCCGACAATTCTTTTAATACGGACAAGATCTTTCTATAAGCTTCTGCGTCTACCCAGTCATCACTGTCCACCACTTTAAAATACAGTCCTGTGGCATTGCGGATACCAGCGTTTACCGCTTCTCCATGTCCGCCGTTTTCCTGGTGAATTGCTTTTACAATCGTGGGATACTTTTCTGCATAAGAATCTGCAATCCTGGCGGTCTGATCCTTTGAACCATCATCCACGACCAGAATTTCCACCTCTTCACCGCCAGTCAGCAGAGATTCTATACAATGTTCCATATAATCCTGGGAATTGTAACAGGGAATTGCAATAGATAATAATTTCATTTGTTCCTCCACTTATTCTTCTGTGCAACATAACATTATGACATCATTCTTCTTTATTATACACATTTTTCCCCATTTCGCAAATTTTATTTACTGAGAACCGCGTCTCAACACAGTTCTTTTCACAATTTATGAGCGTTCAGATTTGCCTGTAATTTTTTCCCGCCGTATTCAAAACATATATTTGTATCAGATGGAATCAAAATTTGTTCATATTTTTTTTACACAATTCTCATATTATGAACATACCAAAGTCACATTTAATATATAAACTAATATCATAAACAACAAGCTTTTACGAGATCTCAGTTTTAAGATTGTTTTTTATAAACCTTCATATTTATAAGATTCTTTTATAAATTATGTATCCTCACTTTTTTTATATAAATCTTTTTCATATGAAAACCGGCGCGATATGCGCCGGTTTCTCCTTTGTTTTCTATTCTTCCTTTGCAAATTTTTCATTTCCAAGACGAATATTCATATATTTGGTATACGCTGCAAATGCGGCTGGAATTGGATATTTTTCCTCTGTATCCGCCGTTTCCACAAAAAGCATACCGCTCTCATTTTCTGTTAATTCATCCACACGGACCACATAACCTGACATATGCCATTCCACATGAGAAAAAATATGTTTTGCCGGTTCCAGCTTCTGGATCCGGATTGGCTTGAGTTTCTGATCTCTGATCCACAGCAGCGCTTCTTCTCTGGAGAGATGTCCCGCTGTATTTGGAAATTCATATAAGCCTGCCAGCAATCCTTTGGCGGGACGTTTGCGCAGTACAATCCGCTCTCCATCCCGAATGATAAAAACGGTTTTTTCTTCAATTCTTCTGGGCTTTGCCTTACTCTTAACCGGAAGAGACTGCCAGCAGTCCAGGCGTCTCGCCTCACAAAAATCTTTCCATGGACATTCCTCGCATTTAGGCGCGCCATTGGGCACGCAGACCGTAGCTCCCAGTTCCATCAACGCCTGATTAAATTCACTTGCCGCGTGTTCCGGCATAATTTCCTGCAAGTCTTCCTCCACCCTGGTACGCACAGACTGCTTCATTATATCAGAATCATCATTTGTCACTCTTGCAATGACACGCAGAACATTTCCATCCACTGCAGGTACCGGAATCTTATAGGCAATCGAAGCAATGGCTCCCGCCGTATAATGTCCAATGCCTTTTAGTTTTAAAAGCTCCTGGTAATCCGCCGGAAGTTCTCCGTGATATGTTTCCATTACCATCCGGGCTGCGGTCTGCATATTGCGCACTCTGTTATAATAACCCAATCCCTCCCAGAGCTTTAATAATTTTTCTTCTTCGCACTCTGCCAGAGCTTTTACATCCGGCAATGCTTCTGTAAAACGCTGGAAATATGGTTTTACTGCTTCCACACGCGTCTGCTGCAGCATGATCTCCGACACCCACACCCGGTAGGGCGCAGGATCTTCCCGCCAGGGCAGCACCCTGGCATTGCCGCGAAACCAGTCCAGCAGCGGTTCCACAATGTTCTGTAAATTAAAAGTTTCTGCCATTACTTTTTAACTGCTCCATGCCTTTGAAAAGAAAATCAATCTCAATGCCTTTGAGGTCTTCATCTACGAGATTATTGTCTTTTATCATTCTGTGAATGGTATTTTGCGTACTCTTCATATTACTGAAATTTTTCTGTGTCAGGGAAAATTTCTGTTCCATCTGGTCTGCCTTTAAATCTCCCTCAATAATTTCTTCCTGTTCTTTTTTATTATCCTTTATTTTATCTGTCTGTTCCTGCTGCTCTTCTTTCTCTTCCTGGACTTCTTCTGCCTTCTCCTTTTCCTCTTCTGTCTCCTGGTCCACTTTGTCCTTGGTTTCCTGAATCAGGAGATTCATAATCTCTTTCCCGGCTGCGTCCATAATTTCATCCGCCGTATCCTGGGCTTTCAGCATGTCCTGTGAGACCGCCTGTCTGAGCTTATCGTCTGAAATTACGCCTCTTAAAATATCCGCTTCCCACTGAAGCAGGTCAATATTGGCCTTTTCCTTGCCGGAATCGTCATTCAATTTTAATGATTCAATCTGATACTCTGTCAGCGGCTTGTTCTGAAGTTCTTTCAGGCGGTTGCGTTCTTCTTCTGAAAATTGTAAGCCGCATACGCCATTGCGCCAGTCCTGATATTTTTCCAATAAATCGAGATCCTGCTGTTCCTGTGATTCCGGGTCAATTGCATATTGCTCCTTCAGCCTTGTTTTTACTTCTTCCACATCGCTGATAATGCCTTCTGATTTCTTAATCTGGGCCAGCTTATCTTCCCATTGCTTCCACTTATCGTCGATTCTCTTAAGTAATTTCTGATCTTTTCCCCATGCGTCGCTCACCAGCTTCATAGCCTGTTTTTGCGCGCTCTGCCGTTTCTCTTCTACCATAAGATCTGTCTGGGACGGAACCATGAGCGTGCCTGCAAATACAGATTTTCCTTTTTCACCGCTCTGTTTGATTCCCACGGAATCGGTAGCGATTCCCGCGCCATTGATGCCGCCTTGAGGTACTTTTATTGTTAATGACATTCGATCTCCTCCTTGATTCTGTGTGGCTGAATTCCATTTCAACCGTTTTCTCTGTAACTGATTGTTTGATAAAAGCTATACTTATGTTGTTTATATCGGCAGATCAGGAGGATTTGTTTAATGGGGGGCGGGAAATTGGTTTATTTTTTTAATGTGACTGGGAGAGCAAATAAAATAAGTTTGGCAGGGGTGGTGGGGTGTAGTAGGGAAAGTGAGTGATTAATGTGGAGGATAATTCAAAGTTATCCATTGGGTTTGTGATGATAAGTTTTATGGATAATCCACCGTTATCCGTCAATTAGTGAGGTAAGAATAGTTTAAAGTTATTAATTAGTTTGGATGGACATCTTTTATATTGTAATCAGTATATCAAAAATCATGTAATTGCAATTATTGTTTAAGGGGAAAAGACAGTATGAAATCTAATAATATTTATATTGTGGCTAATCTTAGAGAAGAATTTAAGAATCAGTTCCTTTTATCTGAGAAAATCTACAATGATCATCCTAGTCAAAAAAGTATTTTATTTGCAGTTAAACAAATTTGTTCTTTGGGTTATGTTGCAGAATATTTTGGAGGTGTTAATGAATTGATCAGAGCCTATGAGCAAAAACAAACATTCCCACCATATACACTTTTTTTGAATTTTTCCGATGGCTTGGAACATGCTAGCAGAAAAGCACAATCTGCAATACTTTTAGAATTATTAAATCTCCCATTTGCCGGATCAGATGCGTGCTCCAGATTAATTGCAGGTAACAAACAGTTTGCAAAAGAAATTCTTAACAATATTAATATTTTTAGTCCTAAAGGATTTCTGATACACAGACTAGAGGATCTAAAAAGAGTTAGTTCGCTTTCATATCCTCTAATAATTAAGCCAAATCGAGAAGGATCTTCTATTGGTATTACACAAAAAAATTTTATAACCAATCCGAAAGAATTATTGAGCATTACGGAACAATTATTAGGCAATTTTAAAGAGTTACTTGTTGAAGAGTATATCTCAGGATATGAGATTACTAATTTTGTGATTGGAAATCCAGATCATTTTCTCTTTAATGATATTATTTTAAATGGTTATAAAAATGAATTTTATTTTGAAAACTTTATATTTGGTATAGAAGAGAAATCTGGTGGCAAGCGCAATCAAATTATCCCAGAGGAACTATTGCCACCAGAAATAATAAGCAAAATAAAAAGAACGTCAGAAGTCATTTTCGAATATTTAGGCATGAGAGATTTTACTAGAATTGATTATAGGCTAACAAAAAGTGGGGAACTCTATTTTATTGAGTTAAATGGAAATCCTGTTATTAGTGAAACCTCTGAAATGGGAACTCTTTGTAAATTTAGAAATATCCCATTTCGTTACATATATGATTATATTATATCCTCTGCTACATATCGGATTTGGGAAAGAACATGATACCTATACTTATTCATTTCCAAAGGTTAATACCCATGGTTCAAAGGGAATACCACAATAATATTCATAATAATCTTCCAATTGTGGTTCCGAACCATCATTACCCTCCAACTGTTTCATAAGTTTTTTTACTCGAGCAGAACTATGTAAAGTTTCTTTTTTTAAATATGGTAAGCATTGTCCCAGCAAATATTTAGCGTATAAATATTCTTTTTGGTCAATAGCTATCACTGCAAGGTTAGTATATATTTTTTTATAGATCTTATCATCTATATAGGGAGTTGTTTCTATAAAACCAAGAAGATATTCTTTTAATGTCTTCCATTCATGTACATGGTTTAGGTAATAATGACATAACATTTTGTTACCTGAAATTGTTACCATAGCATAATCAGATTTGTTCCAAAAAGCTGCTTCTGCCAATATATCTAATGCAGTATCATATTCTTGCTTGACCATGTGTATGACAGCAATATTATTTAAACAATATGATGTTTCATGCGGCTTAATATTTTCTAAAATATTTTTGCAAGTTTGGAAGTATTCAAATGCTTCGTCAAGCTCTCCACAACGAAAACATTCAAATCCGAAATTGTGAGTAGCCTTTGCAAATTCTTCGTCATCTTGGAGCAACTGACAAATGTCTAAGGCCTCCATTAAATATTTTTTTGATAATTCTCCACGATAATAATCCATGGAAGTACGATAGATTCGTTCCATCCAAAACATTCCATCTTCCTTATGATATTCATGGATTATTTCTTCAAATAAATATTTAGCATCCATATACTTTTTGGGAGTGAGACATAATGCTACTTCTTTTAAATAAAGGGCTTCAAGATGTTGTACAGAATCCACTTCAACATAGTCGTCTAATAATTGACTAATGGATTCAATTGCTTTGGAATAATTTAAAAGCATCATATATATTCGGCATTTAGTGGTTTGTAACAAAAAGAATTCATTTATATTTAATGTATCTGTTTGTAGTAAATTTAATATAGACTCAGCCTTTTCATATTCACCAGCGTTATAGGCGTTTTGTGCAATAGATAGTTTTTGGATAGGAGGTAATTCTTGGATATAATCAGAAAGTCTATCTAATACTTTCTGAGCTTTTATATATTGTTTTTCTTTTGCCAAGGTTAATCCATATTCGACATTAATTTGTTGCCAACCATCAGCTTTGGCTAAAAAAGAATGGTATGCTTCTAACGAAAATAAATCATTATATGGTACCATATCTGGATTTAGTTTTATAAATTGCAACATGCAAAAGTGAATAAACCTTGATTTTACAATATTTTCTCTTATTAGATGGCTTACAGCATAATAAATAGAATCATGTTTAACTTTGATTTGGCAAATATTATTTTCGTATGTTTTTTCAAGGATTCCAATGTTCTCTAAATCTAAAAGAGCCTTTCGTAATATATTTTCTGAAAACTCTTGAAGAGAGGTATCAATACTGGCAATATACATGGAAATTTCATGTAAAAGTGTTAATTTAATAGGCATGCCCCACTCTGTGACAAGCCGTAACATATATCTTTGTTCAGCAGGAAGTGAATAAAAATTAAAATCTATTAACTCTTCTTGCAAAAGATTCCTTAATTTATCATATATAAAAATAGCCTTTTCTTTTTGATAATCAATACCATTCTGAGAATATAGATTCATCAAAAAGATTTTTAGTTTTTGAGGTAAGCCATTAGAAACTTCATATAAGCGTTTGATATCATCCCACTCACACTGACTCAGATCAAACAAGTCATTTAATATGTCAAAAAAATATGTACTGCTTGTAAATGGATAAAGTGATATACGAACCACATTTATTTTTTCTGATAAAAGCGATAAAATATCAAAGCGCTTTTTTAGTAATTCTGATGTTGTTACAACGATAAATTGAAGATTATTGTTAGTTTGATGAGTATAGAGAACAGATGAAAAAACATCTAGTGATTCTTCATCACAAAGAGTAAAATTATCCAAAATAATTAATGCTTTTGATTTTCTAGATACATATTTCAAATAATTGTTAATAACCTTTATTATATTGTGACGTTCCTTATTTTTTGTTAAAAATTGTTTGGTTAAATCAAAGCCATTTTCTACAAGACCAAAGTCGTTGATTGAGTTGGACACTAAAATATTAACAGTAATTTTCTTTACTGCATCAAATATTGACACATAATTCGTTTTAATAAATTTAAAAAAACTTATTTGAGAAGACTCGCTCAGTATGTTAATAAATTGATAGATATATGATGTTGTTGCTTCTCCAATCTTATTTATATAAACAACCACGTCATTTTCTTTTTTATTATCAAGGATATTTTTCTCAATGAAATAAGTTTTTCCGACACCACTTGCACCGTTGAGCCATAAAATATTGTTTTCCATTTCATGATTTAGAAATGTACATAAAGTTTTACGTTCATTGATACGATCAACAAATTTGAAATTAAATAGTTCTGTATTATTCAATGTTACGCCCCCTTAGTATATTGAAAGGATGATAAAAATGAAACCATTATTACAAGAGTTACAATATGAAGTTCATCTCGTAGATCATTGCAATCTAAACTGTCAAATGTGTGATCATTTTTCACCACTTGCAAAGAAAAATTTTCTTTCTCCTCAAAAATATGAGAAAGATGTTATACGTCTTGCAGAGATTTTTGAAAACCAAGCAAAATATATCCGCCTTTTGGGAGGAGAACCTTTACTCCATCCAGAGGTAATAAAATTTTTTCAAATTAGTAGAGCATATTTTCCAGATACTTCTTTGGAATTATACACAAATGGTTTACTTTTGCCGATTCAGATCCCCGATTTTTGGATTGCTTGCCAAAAGTTTTCTGTTATAATTAATGTAACTAAATATCCTATTGATTTTGACTATTCAAAAGTGGAACTACTTGCACAATATTATAATGTAAAACTTATCTATGTAAATCAAAGAGATGAGGTTATAAAAACCTCATGGCGTTTGCCACTGGATATATCAGGCAAACAAAACCCCATTGATACTTTTTCGAAATGTGATATGGGAAATGTGTGCATATTTTTAAAAAACGGTTGTCTTTATCCTTGCACAGTGGCTCCTAACATTGTACATTTTAATCAATATTTTAACAAAAATTTACAGATTACCGATAGAGATTGCATTGATATATATCATGCAGATGCAAACGACATTCTAAAATTTCTTGCTCGTCCGATTCCCTTTTGTAAATATTGTGATATTAAAAGACGTAAAGAAAACATACCTTGGGATATTTCACAAAAAAATATTACAGAATGGACATAAACAAAAATGGTGCATTGTTTTTCATATTTAAAGACAACTAAACCACTACCGGCCAAAGCCGGTAGGTTCAGTATGTTGCTAAAACAGCCTAAAGTTTTCACATTCCATGTTATTCCATCCCACTACCCTTATCCTATCTCAAAGTTATCTGAATTATTTCTCTTCTATAAATCTTGATTCTTAATATATTTTTTAATGATTTCATCAGTTACGTTTCCACTGTTTGCCACAAAATAGACTCTTGCCCAGAACTGCTTGTTCAGTTCTTTGCACTCCATCTGCATTTTCTGGGTGTATTTCCTTTTATATATTGCACTAACTTACTCGTTGACAAATGGGACGCTACTGATACTGGCAAATGCATATGAGCACTACCTAATATGTTCTGCTAGGATTTCCACTTCGTTACTTTGACAGATTATTCGGATTAGTGCCCTCGTTCTTATAGCTATCTCCATTGTTATCACAGGTTTGCGGTATTTTGTTATCCAAATCAAATGATACTTAATATCATATGTGCAATATACTGATTTTCTGAAATTCTCCATTTGCTTCACTTCAAGCTTCGTATCTCTGTCTTCACTCTTTCTAAACTTGAAACTATGGGGTTGAGTTAAAACGAGAATTTTAACCCTATTATACAGACAATAAATTTTTTCGGTTATTTGCAACTGCGCATAATTTAACATATAATTTCTTTAACTTTTTTCTATGAAACAAATAACTTATGACTTTAAACTATTCTTACCTCACTAATTGACGGATAACGGTGGATTATCCATAAAACTTATCATCACAAACCCAATGGATAACTTTGAATTATCCTCCGTTTATAATACCACACCTTTTCCCCATAATTCTCCAATTTCAGCAAATCTTAGCACAATTTTAGCACTCTTCTGTAAATTAAGTGTCAATTCCCAAATTTATCTTCAACTCAAAATACATTATCCCTATTCCTAAAATAAAAAATCCTAAAAAATCATGCCAATTAAGCACAATCTCCAGGATTCGTCTCCCCCTCCGTTATAAACGTTACCTCTGTTCTGCCAACGCCTCTAAAATACCCCTGCACATCTATGACTGTAATCATTTACATACCAAACACATATGATCACCAGTAAAAATACTGACGCCGCCGGAATCATCACTCTTTTTTCCTGCAAAAATTTTTCAACTTTTTCCTCAGCTTTCTCCCATATCCATGATCTCATTGTCGATATCATAAATATCGTCAAATCTTATCTCTGTATTTACAACCTTTATCATCCTCATAGTCTTATCGATTTTAGAAACCGCTCCCGAGATCCGCAGATATTCGCCATTATGATAATAAACAAGGCTGATAAAATCATCTTTCCTGATCTTTTGAAGCCTGCGGTTCAGTTCCTCCTGATATTCTTCCGATAACTCTGCCTGAGGCACAAACGCCTTCTCCTTTTTCTGCAGCGCCTCCGAAAAACCTTTCAATGCCGCAAAAGGCATGAATTGTTTGGCACGTTCTGCCTGACTCATTTTAATTCGCACCGCTCTTATGCCCTCCGATCTGCTGATTGCGCTCCATAGTGGTAGCTTTCTCCTGCAGATTCATTCCCTTTAAAATTGCATTTTTTCCAAACTTCTCCTTTATTTCAAGAATTGCTTTCTGCATCCTGCGCTCCCGGTCCAATTTTTCCGGATCCAGAAACAAATCATACTGCTGATACATTTCATCCGTCACACGGTTAAAACTTAAATTGATCCTGCGAATCGGAGTATATCTGTCTACAATCCTCCCGTACAGCTTCAGCACATAAGATGTAATCTGCGCTGCAGAACTTGTTGTAACCGGCATGGATACCGTGCCATGCGCCGGCTTTTTTCCAATACGGTTGGAATATCCTACATGAAGCGTAACAGAATCTGTCACCAGTCCCCTGCCCACCAGCTCCAGACACAATAAATCTGTCATTTCCTTTAAAATCAATTTTCCATCCTGGAAATTATAATCACACCACAAAACCTGTCCGCTGGAAATAGAATTTACTTTGGGCTTATATGCTTTAATATCCGCCATTGTCGCGCTTTCTCTTCCCCATGCATGGTCAATCAGCAGTTCTGCGTCAATTCCAAACGCCTGATACAGCATTTCCTCATCCGCTTCCGCAATCTCTCTCATTGTAAAAATTCCCATTTGGCTTAGCCGTTTGGCCGTTCCCGCGCCAATCCTCCAGAAATCTGTCAGCGGCTTATGATCCCACAAATACTTCCGGTAAGAAGCTTCATCCAACACACTGACAGGAAACATCCTTTCCTGCTGCGACGTCTGCGAAACTTTAACATGCTTTGCCAGAATATCCATGGCGATTTTAGCAAGATAGAGATTCGTTCCCACGCCTGCCGTCGCCGTAATTCCAGTGGTATCTAATACGTCGCTCATAATCTTTCGGCTCAGTTCTTCCCCGTCCATGCGGTACAGCAACAGATAATCCGTTACATCCATAAAAACTTCATCAATGGAATATGGATGGATATCCTCTTTGGCAACGTATTTTAAATATATGCCATAAATTTCTGCAGAATAATCAATATAGAGCTGCATTCTTGGCGGAGCCATAATATAATCTATATCTGCCGGAATCTCAAATACCCGGCATCGTCCGGGAACTCCCAGCGCTTTCATAGCGGGAGAAACCGCCAGACAGATGGTTTTATCGGTCCGGTCAGGATCCGCCACCACCAGATTCGTTTTCAGCGGATCTAGGCCCCGCTCCACGCACTCCACCGACGCATAAAAAGATTTCAGATCAATACAAATATAAGTTCTCAAATTCACTGACAGCTCCTCCTCGTATCCCTGAACGATCTGTAACATACTATTTGTATTTTTCCCACATATAAAACATAATATGTCGTTTATCCATATTTTATTTTCACAGAATATCTGTATTTTTCCCGCATATAAAACATAATATGTCGTTTATCCATATTTTATTTTCACAGAATATCTGTATTTTTCCCGCATATAAAACATAATATGTCGTTTATCCATATTTTATTTTCACAAAAATCCGAAAATTTTTCTGAAATTTCTCCCCTGAACCATTGATTTATATTATGATATTGTTTATTACTCCGGCGTTCGCCGCCAGAGTAATAACTTACACAAAAGAGAAAAAGTACAAGATTTTTTGCCCAAAAGCACACATTGCGTTGAAGGCATACAGAATGGAGGAAACTATGGAATCATTAGAAATTTTGAAGAAAAACTATCTGCTGCACTGCAAAACACAAAAAGAATTGAATGAAAAAACACTAAAAGCATACCGCATTGATCTGACACAATTTATAGATTTTGTCTCAGAATTTGAAACTCCTCTTTCCAAAGAAAGCCTCACCTCTTATCTCGCATCACTCCATGCTCAGTATCAGCCCAAAACCACCAAACGGAAAATCGCCAGCCTCAAGGCTTTTTTCCATTACCTGGAATACGAAGAACTGTTAGAACAAAATCCCTTAAACAAAATACATCTTTCTTACCGGGAACCAAAACGTCTCCCGAAAACAATTCCCGCCAGCACGATTCAACTGTTTTTAAATACTGTTTATCATACCAGCCAGCAAACAGCTTCCCCCTGCCAGAAGAAATCCGCACTTCGGGACATTGCAGTTATTGAGCTGTTATTTGCCACTGGTATGCGCATTTCTGAATTATGTAATTTAAAAATTCCCGATCTTGACATGGAAAATTTCTCTGTGCTTATTTGGGGCAAAGGAGCCAAAGAACGCATGATACAAATCAGCCATCCGGAAGTAATCTCGGCTGTTTCTTCCTATATAAATGCTTTTCAAAAAGAAATCATCGCCAGCGGCTGGCTCTTCGTCAACCGCCTTGGCAACCGTCTCTCGGAACAGTCTGTGCGGTTTATGATTAACAAATACGTAAAACGGGCGGGAATCACGATGCATATTACCCCGCATATGTTCCGCCATTCATTTGCCACACTTTTGCTGGAAGCAGACGTAGACATTCGCTATATCCAGAACATGCTCGGGCACAGTTCTATTACCACTACAGAACTCTATACAAGTGTTTCTATGCGCAAACAAAAAGCAATATTAACACAAAAGCACCCCCGGAATACCATGGAAGTGAAACGCACTCCGCGCGCCGCACAGCCAGCGCCTTCAAACGCTTTGCAGCGCCAGCCATAAACATAAAAACGGGGCTGCCGCATACAGAACTATCAAAACAATATGCAGCATGTCTGGTAATAAGACGCGCTGCATACGGTTCGTTCTCTGTTTCATGCGGCAACCCCGTATGCCAGAATCCCGGCATCTGGATGTTCAATTTTCCTGCTCTGCCACCCGCTCCAGCCGCTCTCCCAGACGGCTTACAATCTCATTGCTGATGGTTCCCGCCCATTGCGCCAGATCCTCGGCACGGATTTCCAGGCTGCCGGATTTTCCAATAAGCACTGCTTCCTCTCCCGGAGAAACCTGTGGAATTTCCGTCACATCCACCATCATCTGATCCATACAGATACGCCCCACAATAGGCGCCGCTTTCCCCTGGCAAAGCACATAACCGCAGTTTGAGAGATTACGCGGAATCCCATCCGCATATCCAATGGATAATACCGCGATCTTACGGTTCTCTTTGGGACTGTAAGTCAGACCATAGCCCGCCCCTTCCCCTTTGTACAATTTCCTCACGCTGATTACCCTTGATTTCAAAGACAATACCGGCGCAAGATCCAGTCTGGCATCCGTACTGTCATGTTTTCCGCTGTAAATACCGTAAAATGCAATGCCGCAGCGGGCGTAATCAAAACAGTACTGAGAATAATTTAAAATCCCATAACTTCCCTGCAAGTGGCATTTAAAACCGGAAAATCCCCGACGGTGAAGTTCTTCCACCACATACTCAAAATGACGGATTTGTTCCAGCGTATAGGCGCGTTCTTCCACAGATTGCCCATCGGAAACGCAAAGATGGGAAAAAACGCCTGTAACCTTCAATTGAGACATGCGGAAGATCTTTATAATTTCTTCTATATTTTCCCATCGTTCTCCGATCCGGTGCATCCCTGTGTCAATTCCGACATGAACCGTGAATCTTCGCCCGTCGCGCTGCAGTTGCGCTGCATAATTTCCGTCAACGACTGTCTGTATCAGATCATAGGCAATCAAATCGTCAAATTCCTCCGGATGCGTATACCCCAGCACCAGCAAATCTCCACTGATTCCCGCCCGGCGAAGCTGCGCCCCTTCTGCCGCAGACGCCACGCAGAATGCATGAACGCCCTGCGCCTGCAGCGCTTTTGCCACCGGCACAGCCCCATGTCCATAGGCATTCGCTTTTACTGCGGGCATCAGCTCGCAGTCCCAGGGCAGCAATCGGCGAAATTCTTCAATATTATGTTTTAAATTGTTAAGATTCAGTTCAATCCATGCTCTTCCCTTGCTGTACATAATTCCTCCTTGCTGATAACGCCTGTTTTACCGTGAGCAGGATTAAAGACAACAACGCCGATGTTACGACGACTGCCAGATAATGCAGCAAAGACTGTTTTACCAGCAATTCTGACATCTTTAATGCTCCTGCCAGCCCCCGCACCGCAACAATGCAGAACGGATGCAGAATATAAATATACATAGACAAATCCCGCGCCATTTTCACCTGCGTTCCCTGCGTGGATAACAGCAGTTCAAACAGGAAAAACATCACCAAAAGCAGCATAAAATACATGCTGTTATGCTTCTGCCATTCAAAATAAAAACTCACAAACCCTTCTGCCAGCATTCCCGTCATAGAAATAAGGAAGCCTGCCGCCGCATGATTTCTGGAAAGTCTGACTTTGCCGTTGGCAAGCACAACTCCCATCCATAAAAATGCCGGGGCAAAGAAAATTCCATTTCTGGTATAAGAACTGATCTGGAACATCCCCTCATACACTGTTTTTAATACAGGAACCTCCGCGATCAGATTATAATAACTGTCTCCCAGCACGCCAACAACGTACAGCGCAAAGACCACCGCCGATATGGTAAGGGGGCTGCAGCAGCGCAGCAGCGCCAGCAGCAGAATACATCCCATAATCACTGCCGGAAGATACCACAGATGATAAAAGGTTCCGTCAAAGAATATTTCTTTCAGCCAGTCTCCCGCATGGACGCTGAAATTTCCGGAATATATTTTCAAAGGAATATATAACAGCGTGGATATCCCATACAAAACGGCTGTTTTCCTTAAAAATTTTCCTACGCCGCCGAGTCCGGTACTGCCTCTTTGATAAGGCGCCAGCACGAAATATCCCGTCACCATCAGAAAAAAAGGCACCGCAATTCTCCCAAAGCAATAAGTCGCCAGAAAATCGGCCGTTTCATGAAAAGATTTCAACGGTGAAGTATGAATCGCTACAATCAGCAGCGCGGCCGCCAGGCGGAAATTATCAATTGCCGCATAATTCCTTCTGTTTCTTCTAAACGCCGGCATCACAGACCATCTCCAATAATCTTGTTAAAATTTCTTCGAACGAAATCCCCGCTTCTTTTAACATATTGGGGAAACGGCTGTGTGAGGTAAAACCTGGAATGGTATTGACCTCATTGAAATAAATCTCTCCCTCCGGCGTCAGAAACAGATCGACTCTTGCAAAGTGGCTGCATCCTAAAGCACGGTAAATCCGCACTGCCGTTTCCTTTATTTCCTGCGCCTGTTCCTGAGAAATCCGCGCCGGAACATGAATCTTTGAAGATTTCAGGGTATATTTTTCCGTATAATCAAAAAATCCTTCCGACAGCTCTATTTCATCCACTGCGCCCAGAGTCAGTTCCTCTGTGCCCAGAACAGCGCAGCCCACTTCAAAACCTTCGATCATCTCTTCCAGAATGACCTGTGAATCATAGGTAAAAGCATACTCCACTGCCTTTAACAGCGCTTCCGGCTCTCCCACCCTAGTAATGCCAAACGAAGAACCCGCGCGCAGAGGCTTTACAAAAAGCGGATAGCCCAGCGCTTTGCCATATGCTGTGATCTGCTCTTTTTCCCGCAGTCCTGCTTTTGTAATTATATAAGAAGCCGGAACCTTCACGCCGCATTCATGCGCCAGCCGATGGGCCGTCTCCTTATCCATACAGATTGCAGAACTCATGGTATTGCAGCCGATTACAGGAATACCCGCCAGTTCCAGCGCTCCCTGTACCGTTCCATCCTCGCCGTTTTTTCCATGCAGAATCGGCAGGGCCGCATCCAGAGGTAAGGTTTCTACTCCCGTTTCTTTCAGTAATAAAAGACCGTGCAGATTCTTATCCGGAGAAACGGCTGCCGGAATGCAGGTTTCTTTGCGCTTCCAGTGATCGCCGGGAAGGTCTGCATACGCTCCCTGATACAGATACCACGCGCCTGTTTTATCTATGCCGATTAAAATCACCTCGTATTTTTCCACATCCAAATGTTCCGCAACCGCATAAGCTGACTGTAAAGACACCTCATATTCACTGGAACATCCCCCAAATAAAACTGCAATTCTTTTTCTTCTCATCATTTTCCGTCTCCTTTTTTTCAAATAGCGGCCTTCAGGGCCTGCGGCATAAAATCTGCTGCCCGTAGTTCTAACTTTAACTGCTGCAAATGACAGTACCGTGACTTTTCCATGGCAAAAATCTGATCCCTGTAATTCTAACTTTAACTGCTGCAAATGACAGTACCGTGACTTTTCCATGACAAAATTGTCATAATCACCTGCGCGCAGACACTTTTACTCTTGGGGCAGTTCCACTACAAAAACAACCCGCTCTTTCTCACTCTCCGCATATATTTCCCCTCCGTGCAGGGTAACGATCTCCTTTGCAATGGCAAGCCCCAGCCCTGCTCCTCCGGTATCGGAAGTCCTCGCCTCGTCCATGCGGTAAAACTTATCAAAAACAGAAGCCAGCTTTTCTTTGGGAATCGTCCGTCCCTGATTCTGGAATTTAATTCGAACGCCTCCCGTCAAAAGTTCTTCCACATAGATATGAATCCTGGTATTGTTGTAACTGTAAGCGACGGCATTTTTTAAAATATTGTTAAACACTCTCGCCAGCTTTACCGGATCCCCATACACGGCAACATTTTCGTCGCTGTGAAGTACCGCCTGGTTTCCTTTCTGAGCCAGAAGCGGATAGAACTCCTCCACCATCTGCAGCAGCATATAATACAAATCAATTTTTTCTTTTTCCAGAACAATCTGCTGGATATTATATCTGGTGATTTCAAAAAACTCATTGATGAGCCGCTCCAGACGGTTTGCTTTTTCCAGCGTAATATGCACATATTTTGCTTTCTGCTCCACAGGCATGTCCGGCGCTTCTTCCAGAAGGCTCAAATAGCCGATCACAGAAGTAAGGGGGGTGCGGATATCATGCGCAAGATACATAACCAGATTATTTTTGCGTTCCTCCGCAAGCCTGGCCTCCAATTCCCGCCGTTCCAACGTCTGGCGCAGCACGTTTAATTTCTGTTCCATAGGCGCCATTTCCGCAGACAAAGAAATTTCTTTGTTTTCTCCGGAAACCAGTTTGTCCAGTCCCGCGTCAATTTCATTAAAATAGCGGGTAAACCAGGACAGGGAAAACCAGAACAACAGCAAAAAGCAGAACATAACCGCGATAAAAATAATTAAAGTAAGATTTTCCCGCATTCCATACTGATAAATATTTCTGGCATCCATATAATCCAGATGGAACACATTCTGCAAAAATGCCACAATCCAGTCTCCCACCCGTCCAAACCAAAAGCGGCGGTACAACGTATAAATAATACAAAAAGCCAGCACAATCATTCCCATGGTCTGGAAAAATACCTTGAGTTTAAGCTTCGCATATCCGGATTTCTTCTTTTTTCCTGTTTTCAATTTTACCGTAAGGCCGTGTTTTTCGTCAGTTTTCAATTTTATAACCTACTCCCCAGATTGTCTTGATATATTTGGGGCTCTCCACAGAGTCGTTCATTTTTTCCCGAAGATGGCGGATATGCACCGTAATGGTATTGTTGCTCTTACTGTAGTACTCATCCTGCCAGATCTCATGAAACAGTTCTTCCGAGCTGACTACTTCGCCTTTGCGCTGACAGAGAATTTTTAAAATAGAAAACTCCGTAGGGGTCAGAACCAAAGGCTTTTCATCCAGCCTGCATTCATGCGTCTTAACATTAATCACCAGACCTCCATGCACCAGCAGGGAGGAATCGGCCTCCTCCGAAGGGTTCTGGTTATATCGTTTATAGCGGCGAATCTGAGCCTTTACCCGCGCCACCAGCTCCAAAGGACGAAACGGCTTTGTCATATAATCGTCCGCCCCAAGCATCAGACCGCGGATCTTATCAATTTCCTCATCCTTCGCCGTTAACATGATAACCGGGTAATTATGGCTTTTGCGAATCTCCTTACACAGCTCAAGCCCACTGACTCCCGGAATCATAACATCCAAAATTGCCAGATCAAAATCTGTCTGCCCAATCTGCTCCATGGCATCTTTGGAAGTATAGCAGGCTGCTACCTCAAAGTTCTCACTCTCCAGATAAAATGCCACCAGATCGGCTATTTCTTTCTCGTCGTCTACCACTAATATTTTCTCCATTACAGATGTTCTCCTTTCTGGAATCTGACATTCTTAGATACCTGCAAAACGCTCAATTCTTAAAATCATTTCGTTTCACACCATTCTGTTAAGATATTCTGCTGAATATCTGTTGATTTTAGTATAGCAAATACAAATTTTGAAATCCTCACTTATTTCCTTCTTAAATCTTAATATTTTCCTAAGATTCCTATTGCCCATCCGGCCGCTAATATACAGACGCACAACAAACCGGGGCGCTTTGCCATACTCTGCAAAACGCCCCGATTGTTTATCACTTTTTATTTTTTACTTGTCAGGTGTAATTTTAATTGCCGCGCCGCCATACTGAAGCATGGAAATATTGATCGTATCCCCTTTCTTCACTTTCAGCGTTTCTACTGCAATTTCTTCTTTGTTCGCGCCATCTTTATAAACGGCTGCTGTATATGTGGTCTGATCGGCAAGGAAATCCAGGCTCAGCGCCACATCCTTTTGATCATTGCACATCATGCCGACATACCAGTTCTCTCCTGAACGACGCGCCATATTCACGTAATCTCTGATGTCTCCTCCCAGCAGCAGGGATTCATCCCATTCAGACGGAAGGTTCTTGTAGAACTCATATGCCTTGCTTTCTCTGTATACTTTCGGTTTATCTGCAAGGCACTGCAGGCCGCTCTCAAATAACACTGCTTCCGCAGTCAGTCCTGCCAGTGTCGCGCTATTGTACATCGGATTTACAACATTTCCAAAAGACGCCATCGGCGCATAGTCTGCAGGTCCTACTGCGATTCTGTTAAACAGCATCGTACAATTATAAGCCGCGTCATTCATACGGCCTTCGGACGCCGATACGCCTTCCTGAGTAAGAGCATTGGGATAAGTTCTCCTCATTCCGGTAGGTTTGTACACGCCGTGCAGATCAATTACCATTTCGTTATCCGCCGCTAATTGAATCAGAGTGTTGATCAGATGTACAGAACTCTGAGAAGCCGATTCAAAGAAGTCTGGTTTGATTCCCTTAAATCCCATCTCTGCCCATTCTGCAATCTTTTCCTGTTCTTCCGGATCGTCCAGATCCGCTTTATCAACCCAAATTACAAGTCCAATTCCTTT
The DNA here is from genome assembly GCA_910575155.1 of Lachnospiraceae bacterium. GTDB lineage: Bacteria > Bacillota > Clostridia > Lachnospirales > Lachnospiraceae > Petralouisia. The sequence goes on along the minus strand of CAJTDX010000018.1, from coordinate 19,342 downwards.
TTCTTCTGCATAGTTCAGCAGATCCTCAGTCCAGGAATAGAAACCTTCATAATGGCTTCTTCCCGGAGAAATGTTGGTTCTGTCATACGGCTGCCAGCCTTCGTCCATCAGCAGATACTTCCAGCCCATCTCTGCCGCCAGATCAATGTAATCTTTGTAGGTTTCGTAATCGTCGCATGGATCTCCGTTTACCCAGGTCCATGCCATGGCGCCCGCTTCTACCCAGGAAGCGTCAAATGCGGGATCCGGATTGAGGTTTTCCGCCATGGTATTCAGTGTGATGTCGCTCAGCGTGCCAATCACTGCAAACCTCCATGGAGATTCAAACGGCGCCTCTGTCACCACATCTGTTTTCTGCTCGCCGCAGAAACGGATATCCATCATTCCTGAGGTATGGCCAACCAGCTCTGCTCCGCAGTAGGTATCTTCCAGTTGCGCTTCTGAAATCAGTACGTACGTTTCATCATTTACCTGATAGGTCATAGGCATACTGTATCTTCCCTTGAGATCTTCGAATGCTTTCAGCTCCGGGATTCCCTCGTTACTTCTGTCATAGGGCATCAGCGTAATAGCAGATCCTGCCGGAATCTTTACGCCGGTATTCTCTGATGAAATCTTTAATTCTGCGCTTCCATTAATCTTATAGCGGAACGCAACTCCGTCATCGTATACACGGACTGCAACGCCAAAGGATGCGCCGTCTTTTTTGAACCAAAGCGTGGTTTCGTTTGCTGTTTTTTCCACATTCTTTACCTTGGCTCCTTTTAATTCATAGGTTTCTGTCTTTGCTTTTACTGCGTCCTGTTTATCAAACACCAGACCTTCTGTAAAGTCGCCCAGGTTTGTAACCAGCCCCATCGGAGACGGTTCTACCACTACGGTATCTTCCCGGAAGGCTGTATATGTCAGTGATCCGCGCTTTTTATCCAGCGCAAATACCGCTCTTATTTTGCCGTCCGGTGATGTAACCTGCCATACGGATCCTTCTTTTGCAGCGCTTCCAACCATAATCTGATCGTAGAACACACGCTCTTCTCCGTTAAAGGAAAGCTTGGTCTGAATCGTTGCCACACCTTCTGCTACCGCCTTAACCTTGCCGTCGTCCGTCGTTACAATACTCTCATCCAGGGAAGTATATGTAATGCCCTCCTGTACAGGGTTTGTGGCAATTGTAGTCATCTCTCCCACACTCAGTATTGCCTTAGCCAAAATCGTCTCAATATCTTCTGCAACCAGCATCCTGCGGTGTGACTGAATCGTCCACTGCATATATACATTGTCCTGCAAAAGTTCCTGAATGGAAAGCTTAGCGCCGCTGTCATTCTTTTCTTCTGACGCCAGAGCCAGGCCGGATTTCTTATTTATAATTGCACACTTTCCATCGCCCAGATCCTGAATTTTCCAGAGCTGAGAATCGTCTTCCGGATCCAGATTGCCAAATACGACTGCCGTACCTGCTTCTGTTGCTGAACGTTCCGTCATCATCACTCCGTTGCCTTCAATGATGGATTCTACCCTAAACGCGTCTTTGTCTGTTTCATCATAGACAAATCTGTATTTCAGGGAAGAGTCTTCAAACTGGTCTATGTAATTCCACCAAAGCTGAGTCACTTCATTACAGTCAATGCAGGCGTCCCAGGCTGCTGTATGGATACTCTTAACCTCTTCATAAGTGCTTGGATCCGCTGCGATTACTTTTACCGTACAGGACGCGCTGGCTGCTCCCTCAGTTACAGTCTTTGCGTCCGCCGTAGCTGTGATCGTTGCTGTTCCCGCCGCGTATCCGGTTACTTCGCCAGAGGAATTTACTTTTGCTACCTCCTCATTATCAGAGGACCATTTGATATTCTTATCCGTTGGATGCTCAGGCGTTAAGGTTGCCACCAGATTCAAAACTGCGCCCTCTGCAAGTTCTGCATTTGTTTTATTCAGAGTAACTTTTTCTACTTTTACCGGCGCTCCTGAAACAATAACTTTACAGCTTGCTTTCGTTCCATCCGCCATAGCCGCTGTAACGGTAGCTCTACCTGCCTTTACTCCGGTTACTTTGCCGTTTTCTACGGTTGCGATCTGTGTTTTATCACAAGTCCAGGTAAGCGTCTGCCCTGCTGCAGCTTCCGGTTTTATATTTGCTGTCAGGTCTTTTGTCTCTCCCGCTGTTACCCTCAAGACAGGAGCTACTGTGAGGCTCACAGGCACCTGCGGCGTAATCTTAATGGCAGCGCCTCCGTACGGCAGACAGGAAACTGTGATGGAGTCGCCTTTCTTTACTTCCTCGGTGCGCGTTTCAATCTTTGTCTTTTCTGCACCGTCACTGTAAATTTCAGCCGTATATGTCTTGCCTTCTTCCAGGAAATCCAGGACGAATGTCTTATCACGTTTCTGCGTATAGTTCTCCGCGCCATAAGTAAACTCATCGTTGCACATAATACCCATATACCAGTTTTCGCCGGATCTGCGGGCCATGTTTACATATTTTCCTATCTTACCGTCAACCAGAACAGATTCATCCCATTCTGCAGGCATATTTTTATAAAATTCTTTTGCCGCGCTCTTCTCATAATTTGCCGGCTTATCTGCCAGACACTGCATACCGCTCTCAAACAATACGGCTTCTGCTGCCAGTCCTGCAAAGGATGCTTCCAGATACTTATCATCCACTCCATAAAGTTCCGCATTGGAGAAGGATGCCAGAGGCGCGTAGTCTGCCGGTCCGATTGCCAGTCTCGTATATGGCAACGTACAGTTATAAGAAGAATAAGCCATACGGCCTTCCGATGCGGAAATACCTTCCTGGGTTAGCGCATTGGGATAAGTTCTTCTGATTCCGGTAGGTTTATAAACACCATGCGGATCAATCAGCATTTTATTTTCTGCCGCCAGTTCCACAAGTTTATTCACAAGCTGAACGGCATCCTGTGCTCCGGAATCGAAAAAGTCCGGTTTGAAGCCCTTAAAGCCCATATCTGCCCATTCTTTGATTTTCTGCTGTCCCTCTTCTGTCTCCAGATTCTTCTTGTGCGCCCATACAATCAGGCCGATGCCCTTTTCATTCGCATAATCAATCAAATCCTGCGTCCAGTCATAATACTTCACAAATACACGGTTTTCCTGTACATACCATCCTTCATCCAGCAATAGATACTGCCATCCCATTTCTACTGCCAGATCAATATATTCTTTGTAAGTATCAAAATCATCGCAAGGATCGCCGTTTACCCAGGTCCATGCCATAACGCCTGGTTTCACCCAGCTTGTATCTTCTATTTTACATGGCGGATTTAAATTCTCAGCCATCGTATTAAGGGTAATATCGCTCAAACTTCCGATTACCGTATATCTCCACGGCGACTCAAAAGGCGCGGTTGTTACCACATCTCCAACTTCCTGCTGCTTCGGACAGAAACGGATATCCATCATTCCTGACGGATGGCCCTGCAGCATAGAAACGCAATAGGAACCCTGTAAATCAGCCTCAGAAACCAATGCATAGACGTCTTTATCTTTTAACTGATATGTCATCATCAGACTGTAGTTCCCAATCAAATTCTCAAATGACGTTCCGGTCGGAATCCTTTCATTTGCTTCGTCATAATCAGCTACCGTAACCTCAGAACCAAGCGGAATCTTAACGCCTGTATCCTCTCCAGAAATCAGAAGATCGCCTTCTCCTTCAATTTTATAACGAAATGCGATTCCATCATCATACGCCCTGACAACTACGCCATAAGAAACGCCGTTTTTTTCAAACATTATTGTAACTTCATTGGCATTTGCCGTTACATCTTTTACGCGCGCCCCTATCAATTGATAGGAATCATTGATAGTCTGAACGTCGCTGACCGATTTAAAGGTAAGCCCTTCTCTGAAATCGCCTTTGTTTGTAACTAAGCCCAAAGGCGAGGGTTCAATTACAAGATCCTCTCCATGGTATGCCGCATAACAAAGAGAACCTTTCTTCTCATCCAATACAAATAGGCCTTTAATATTTCCATCCGGTGATGTTACCTGCCATGCCGAGTCGCCCAACTCTTCGCCCGCAACTATAATCTGTTCGTTGAAAGTAAATGTCTTCCCATCAAATTTCACTGTTACTGTGATAGTCGCGCTTCCGCTCTTAACAGCAGTAATTGTACCGTTATTGTCTACTGTTGCAATCGCTTCATCCGAAGAAGCATAGGCAGCCGTAACTTCATCTGGTTCTACTTCACCAATTTCAATCTTGACAGTCTCACCTACATTGAGCATCGTTTTGTCAAGCAATATACTTGGCTCAACTTCTGGAACAACTTCCTCTTTTGTCTGTACATTCCACTGCATGGCCGTGCTCGCTGCATCAAATTCTTTCAGACAAACTTCTGTACCTTGCTCCGTTCCGTCTTTCGCTAAAGAAATCACCTGCTTTGAAGCTTTATTCACAACAATATAAGCGCCATTTTCTAATTTTCTCAAAGACCAAATCTGAGATTCGTCGCTCTCATCCAAATCCTGTAAAGTTAAATTTGTACCGTTGTCTTTGGGCGTCATAACCCTTTTATCTTCCGGTCCCCTCTTATCTCTTGCTCTCATCGCTGTCTGGATCCGGAATTCCTCGCTGCCTTCAGTAACAGGTCTGAGTCGGAATGCTGTCTGCAGTCCGCCTGAAGAGTCAATCCAATTCCACCATATATCATAAATCTGAGAACCGTCATTGTATTCAATGACCATATTATTTGTTCCTGCCGCTATGAACTGAACAATATTTTTAGTATCATATAAACTATCTAAAAACGCTTTTTCTGCCGGTTCGCCAGGCATGTCAGATTTATTTTCCTTTACCGTCACAGCGCAGAGTGCGGATTTCCCGCTTCCATCCTGCGCGGCTGCAGTGATATTTGCCGTTCCCGGTTTCCTGGCTGTCACATTCCCCTGATTATCCACAAAAACCACGTCCGCAGCGCTGCTGCTCCAGGTCAGGGATTTGTTGTCTGCATTTGTCGGCTCAACTTCCGCATTCAGCTTAGAACTGTCGCCTACGTTGATTTCCAGGGCCGCGGGAAGCTTTACCGAGGTAACAAGCACTTTGGTGACAGGCGGTTCCGGCGTTACTGGCGGTTCCGGCGTTTCAGACGGCTTAGAAGCTTCTACTTTAATTTTACAAACCACTTTCTTCTTACTTCCGTCCATTGCGGTTCCGGTAATCGTAGCAGTTCCTGCTCCTTTGGCTGTTACTTTGCCGTCGGCATTTACTACAGCAACCTTTTTACTGCTGCTCTTCCAGGTAAAGACATTTGCCGTACCCTTTTTCGGGGATGTGACTTTTGTCTTTAATTTTACAGTCTTGCCAATCTGCAGAGTCTTTGCTGCCGGCGTTACGGACGCTTTTTTTATCTTTGCCGTATAAACATATACTTTACAAACTGCGCTTTTTTTACTTCCGTCTTTGGCCTTTGCCGTTATTTTGGTCATTCCTGCTTTTTTAGCCGTTATTTTGCCTTTGGCGTTGACCTGCGCTACGGACTTTTTGCCCGACTTATAGGAAACGCTTTTATTTGATGCATTCTTCGGCTTTACCGTCGTCTTCAATTTATACGTTTTTCCTTTTTTAAGGACGATCGTATCTTTTGAAAAACGGACGGAAGTAACTTTTTTCTTTGCCGCCGCCTGCACGCTGCCCGCCGGATTTGCCGCCGCCCCGCATATGGTAAGAATCATTGCCAATCCAAACGCAAGTACACGTTTCACTATTGTCCTGTTTTTACTCATACTCATTCCTTCCTTTCTCTGTTTGCATTGTAAAACAACTGTTTCTGATTTCTCTCCTCACTTTCTGATTCTGTGTCAAAACAACTGTTGCAGCCCCTCTGTCCAAACATATATACGCCTCGCTGACCACCTCCTCTGTCTGATACAGAAGAACAATAACCCTTTTTGTCTGATTTATATAAATCACAGGTAATTTTGTCCCTTTTCTTGTATCAGTTCCATAATATTTTTTAATTATAATCAAACAGAATTTCAAAAAACATATAATATCCTTCTGTTTACCATTAAAATTTATTTAGCGCCCCCGTTTTTTGCAATTTTTTCATGCACAGCTAAATTCTTAAATGTTGTTAAACGCCCTTGTAAGCCTTATAAAATGTGGCTTTCGCATACTCTATATTCGCATTTTTAATATTGTAATATATCGTAATATTTTGTATAATGAATCTAAGGAGGATTTGTTTTATGAGAGTTACCACATCAAAATCCAAAAATTCAGAATCATTTTATATTACCAGAGGATATATTAATGACCAGGGAATCAGTACCTCCTCTGTGGTACGTAAACTTGGAACCTTAAAAGAGCTTCTGATAGAACACGGCCCGACCCGCGACGATGTTATGGCGTGGGCAAAGGAGGAAGCAAGATTTGAGACATTAAAATATAAAGAAGGGCAAAAAAAGAAATCTGTGCCGATTACTTTTCACACTGACAGACCTCTCACTTATGGCAGGCAGATGTTTTTCAGGGGCGGATATCTTTTTCTTCAATCCATCTATTACAGATTACAGTTAAACAAAACCTGTCTGAAACTCAAAACAAAGTACAGGCTCAAATATGACATAAACGCCCTTCTCCTTGCTCTGGTCTGCGCAAGACTCCTGGAGCCTGACAGCAGGCGTTCCTCATTTCAAACAGCTTCTTCATTTTTGGCGGAAACTTCCTATAAACCACAGGACATTTCCCATGCTTTGAATATCCTGGGCAGTGAATATGACTTCATTCAGTCTGAAGCATGTAAAAACAGCCTCGCCATCTGCAGGCACAATAACAAAACGCTTTATTATGACTCTTCTTATTATTATTTTGAAACGGCACAGACAAACGGACCTCAAAAATCCGGTGAATGCAAAGAACATAAACCGGGCGTCATGATTCAAATGAGACTGTTTATGAATGGAAGGGGAATGCCTCTGGCTCTTTCTCTTTTGTCCGGAAACGCCAACAGCCGTACACCTCTCGCCTCTGCGACGGAAGAATTGCTGCAAGAAGTTAACTGTCAGAACTTTATTTACTGCGTGGATGAAAAAACAGAACATATCCCCGCTTTTCATCATACAAAAAACAGGTCGTACATCCTTACGCTGCCGCTTAGGAAACTTCCTGCTGAAGATAAAGCATGGGCATTGGATCAAAACGGATTCAAACGTGTTTCCGATGACAAACCTGTGGATCTTGCAAAACTTCCCGACACAGACGCAAATATCTATTACAAAGAGAAATTGTCTGCAAACCGTAAGCTTGCGCAGCGTCTTATCGTCACATACTCTCCAAAGTACGCCCTCTATCAAAAAACAGTACGCCACGAAGCTGATCTTCATAAAAACGATATAAAAAAACTCACAACAAAAGCAACGTATGACGGACTTTACGCCGTCTGCACGGATCTTCTGGAAGATAAAATCAGCAGCATTTTAAAAGTGAGTGAACGACGCTGGCAGACAGAGGAATTTTTTCGAATCATGAAAAATGATTTCACTATTAATCCACTTTACCTGAAAGATGAAAACCGGATCCAGGCACATTTTCTTATCTGTTTTCTTGGGCTTATGCTGTACCGGGTCCTGGAAACAAAACTTGGCAGGACGTACAGCCCTGATGAAATTTTAATGACACTAAACGCCATGAACTTTGCAAAAATTGCGGAACAGGGCTTTATCCCTTTGTATCCGCGGAATAAAATTACAGACGCGCTTCACGACATTTGCGGTTTCCGCACAGACTATGAATTTCTCACCAAAAGCCAGATGAAAACCATACAGAAAAAAAGTAAAGGACAGGAAATCGAATAGAAAAGATTCCTCTTCCCCTGCGGCGGGTCGCTTTAGCGGCATATTTCTTTTCCGCCGCAGTGCGATCATTGTTTTTTATTTTATTGGGAATCCGAAGGAATTTCCTATAAAAGAACAAAAAACCGCTGGCAGTCCGGATGATAAGACTGCAGCGGTTTCGCCTGATTGTCAGTAAAAAAAAGAACTATAAAATTTTAAAATCAGAGCAGATTACAAAACAGGCGCCATCAAAATCTTTCCTGTTCCGCGGTATACATTTACCAGACCTTCTCCGGACACTGCGGAACCCAAAAGACTCTTAGACGATTTCTCTACCGTAAATTTCAGGGAATTGCTCCAGGCAATCGCCATATTGCCGTCAATCTTCACTACATCGTCCTCAAGTTCAAACTCAATCAGCTCGTCATAAGGCACCGGACTCTCAAGCACGGCGATTCCTGTTCCGGTCAGCGCAAGGTTAAACAATCCCTCGCCGCCCAATGCTGCCGAAGACAAGTTGCTGCGGGAAGTAACGTTCTGCTTGATGCTTCCCTCACAGGCAAGGAACAAACCGTCTTCCAATACAATACTTCCCCATTCTGACACATCTACAAGAATAATATGCTTAAAGGTAGGCTCTAACATCAGAAGTCCGTGCCCGTTATATTCCGGCTTCACGGTGGATTCTTTTGTAACCTTGGAGGCAATGGCTTTTCCGAAGAAATCACCCACGCCTTTGATGCCGGAACCCATGGTCACATCTCCTGCCATCCACTGCATGGCGCCCGCCTGAAGCAGCCAGGGCGTTCCGTTCAGTTCAATCAGTACCTGGCGTTTGCGGACATTCATTTCCGCCGCATAATATGCGCCGATGGCATTGTCCTGTTTTACACTGAGGTCACGCTGGTACTCAAACACCTTGACAGGTCCTTTTTCCGCGATGATTTTCATATTTTGGTTGTCAAATAAATTATTGTATTTTATCATATTCGTATTCTCCTGCTTTCTCTTCTTTCATACCTATCAGCTCTCTTATATTTCATCAATTGCTTTTCCAATATCATGACGCATATATTTGTTGTCAAATTCCACCCATTCTGTGGCTTTGTAAGCATTGGCGCGCGCTTCTTTGAGATCCCTGCCCTTTGCCGTAATGCCGAGAACGCGCCCGCCGTTTGTGACGATCTCACCGTCTTTTAAGGCGGTGCCTGCATGAAAACAATAATATCCCTCTTCTGTCTCAAACCGTTCCATGCCCTTTATTGGATATCCTTTTTCATAAGACACCGGATACCCGTCAGAGGCCAGCACCACGCAGACTGCGGCGTTCTCCTCAAACTGCAGGTCTATTTCATCCAGTTTCCCCGCCACACACGCCTCCATTACCTCTATCATATCATTTTTCATACGCGGCAGCACTACCTGCGCCTCCGGATCTCCGAATCTGGCGTTATACTCCAATACCTTCGGCCCTTCTTCTGTCAGCATCAGCCCAAAGAAAATAATTCCCACAAAGGGACGGCCCTCCGCAGCCATTGCGTCCACCGTTGCCTGATAGATCTGTTTCTTACAGAATTCATCCACTTCCGGCGTATAAAAAGGACTGGGGGAAAAGGTTCCCATTCCTCCGGTATTTAAGCCCTGGTCCCCGTCTTTGGCGCGTTTATGGTCTTGCGCAGAGGACATAATTTTGATGGTTTTTCCATCCACAAAAGACAATACGGAAACTTCGCGCCCCGTCATAAATTCCTCCACCACCATATGATTTCCGGCGGAACCGAATTTCTTGTCCTCCATAATCTCTTTCACCCCGGCTTTTGCCTCCTCTAAGGTATTGCAGATCAGCACTCCTTTTCCCAGGGCAAGCCCGTCTGCTTTCAGAACAATTGGCATTTTGGCATGTTCCAGATAAGCCAGGGCTTTTTTCGGATCGTCAAAAGTTTCATATTCTGCCGTGGGAATGTTGTATTTTTTCATCAGGTCTTTGGAAAACGCCTTGCTTCCCTCCAGAATCGCCGCATTTTTACGCGGCCCGAATACGCGCAGTCCCTGCGCCTCAAAAGCGTCCGTCACGCCGCCCACCAGCGGATCGTCCATACCGATTATGGTAAAATCAATTTCTTTCTCTTTTGCAAAAGATACCAGCCTGTCAAATTCCATCGCGCCAATGGGTACGCATTCCGCAATCTGCCCGATTCCGGCATTCCCGGGCGCACAATATATTTTATCTACTTTGGGGCTTTTAGCCGCGCTCATGGCAATGGCATGTTCGCGTCCTCCGCTTCCTACAATCAATACCTTCATATTATCCTCCACATCTATGTATTTCCCCGCAAACACGCAGTTCGTAAGTATGTTGAAAACTGCTTTTATGCTTTTTTCCAGTCAATGACCGTTCTTCCCTCCGTCACAGTGACTTTCCCGTTGGCAATGAGATCAATGGCCTGGGGAAGGATGCTCCATTCCGCCTGTTCCATCACGCGCCTCTGCAATAACTCCGGTGTGTCTCCTTCTTCCACCAGTACTGGCTTTTGCAGAATAATCGGGCCGGTATCGGTACCTTCATCCACAAAATGAACGGTCGCGCCCGTCACTTTCACGCCCCGTTTTAACACGCCCTCATGCACCTTCAGGCCGTAATACCCCGTTCCGCAAAACGATGGAATCAGCGACGGATGAATATTGATAATGCGGTTCTGGTATTCTCTGATCATAATTTCCGGTATTACTACCAGGAATCCGGCAAGTACAATCAAATCCGGCTGATAACTGCTGACTTTTTCCAAAAACGCCTGATTAAAAAGTCCGCGGGTTTCAAACTGCTTTGGAGAAATGCAGACATTCGCAATGCCATGCTCCTCCGCGCGCTTCAGCGCATAGGCGCCTGGATTATTGCTGATGACAGCCTCAATCCTGGCATTGGTAATGCTTCCTCTGGCAATGGCGTCTATCACCGCCTGCAGGTTGGTGCCTCCGCCAGACACGCAGACAACAATTTTTAACATAAGGTTACTCCTTTTTCTCCATCCTCTGTCCTGCCGATTACATAAGCCGTTTCACCCGCTGCCCTGATGGCCTCCATGGTCTTATCCACGTCCGCCGGATTTACGCCCAGCGCCATGCCGATTCCCATGTTATACGTATTGTACATCATTTGTTCTTCTACTTGTCCTTCTCTTGCCATCATTTTAAAAATTGCGGGAACCTCGTAACTGTTTTTCTCAATTACTGCATGGATTCCCTCCGGCAGCATTCTTGGCACATTTTCATAAAAGCCGCCGCCTGTGATGTGGCTGCAGGCCAAAATACGCACTCCCGCTTCCTTAATGGAACGCAGCGCCTTCACATAAATTCTGGTTGGCTCCAGCAAAGCCTCGCCCAGCGTCTTCCCCAGTTCCTCATGGTATGTATGCAAGGTTTCTTTATCCATTTTAAATATCTTGCGCACCAGAGAAAATCCATTGGAATGCACACCGGAACTTGCTATGCCAATCAGCACGTCTCCTCCCTTTAAATCTGCGCCAGTGATAATATCCTTCTCATCCACCACGCCTACCGCAAACCCGGCAAGGTCGTACTCGTCTTCGGGATAAAAGCCCGGCATCTCCGCCGTTTCCCCGCCAATCAGCGCGGCGCTGCTCTGCATACATCCCTCTGCCACACCGCTTACAATCTCTGCAATCTTCTCCGGATAATTCTTGCCGCAGGCAATATAATCCAGGAAAAACAGCGGTTCCCCGCCCGCACAGGCAATATCGTTGACGCACATTGCCACACAGTCAATACCGATTGTGTTATGCTTATCCAGTAAAAAGGCAAGCTTTAGTTTCGTCCCCACGCCGTCCGTTCCGGACACCAGAACCGGCTTCTCCATGTTTTTAAATTTTTCCATAGAAAAGGCGCCGGAAAATCCTCCCAGATTGGTAAGTACCTCCGGCCTCATGGTCTGCTGCACATGCTTTTTCATCAGCTCCACTGATTTATAGCCCGCTTCAATATCAACACCTGCATTCTTGTAATCCATTGTAATCCTCCTAAATTTATCTGAACATCCTGTAGCAGACAATCATTAATAATTCTGATATCCCACTTCCTGCAATTTCGCATCCTTAGCCTGCACCTGTTCTTTTAATTTTGTGGAATAATCTTTTAACTTCTCAAGAAGTTTTTCATCGCTTGTGGCAAGGATTTTCGCCGCCAGAAGGGCTGCGTTGGCGCCTCCGTTGATTGCCACTGTGGCAACGGGAATCCCGGAAGGCATCTGCACAATAGAATACAAAGAATCTCTTCCTCCCAGTGAAGTTGTATGCATAGGAATACCGATTACCGGCATGGGGAAAATTGCCGCGCACATTCCCGGCAGATGCGCCGCCATACCTGCGCCTGCAATAATCACCTTAAATCCCTTTTGCTCTGCTGATTTTGCATATTCAAAAAATACATCCGGCTCCCTGTGGGCAGAAATAATGGTCATTTCATATTCAATGCCCAATTCCTCCAGAAGATCCGCCGCTTTTGCCATCACAGGCATATCTGAATCGCTGCCCATAACTATTCCTATTTTTGCCATTATAAAATCTCCTTTTCTCTTATCTTAATGTCTTAATGTTTCTGCACACATTTTAGCATAATATAAGCGAAATTCAAAGACATTTTCCATTTACAGCAAGGGCTGGTTTAACGCTTCTGTTCCCGGTACTGCAAATTTTCCGTCGCGGATCACATCCACGCTGCTCCCATCCTTTCGCAATACGGTTATCGCATCCAGTTCATCATAGGGAATGGTAATATCCGTATGACAATTAAAATACGCGTTCTGGCTGTCTTCTTTGCGAAGCCTTGAAATCTCATTTTCCCTCGCCACAATCTCTTTGCCGTCCGGATTGAACACGGGCGTATCTTCCGCCCTGCTATAACAGGTATCTCCCACTGCAAAATGCGGACCTGTCTTCTCTGCAATCAAAATTGGCAGTTTGCTCTGAATCCCGTAATCAAGCCCCATTCTGTATGCCGTGGTGTTGGTTCCGATCGCAAATTCTCCCATAGGGAGCGTATCATGATGCCTGAGGATATTTTCTCTGACAAACGCCTGGTTTTCTTCTTCCGTTTCAAAATTCTTACAGGAATAAGCGCTTATCATGCCGTCTTTAAAATCCAGTTCCAAATCAAGATACTTAAGTCCGTTCAGATATACTTCTGTCACATGAAGATGGCCGTTGGTTCCTTTGAGCGCCGGAGAGGTAAAAACTTCTCCTACGGGAATATTGACGTCTGCCACGCAGTTTTCAAAAATCGTTTCTTTCTCAGGATTCTGCAACTGGCAGAACGCGATCCTCAAGTCCGTGGTATTTTTTCCTTTTCCGGTAACATGCACAGATTCTCCCTGATCCAGGATATCAATTATGTTCTGCTGCATCTGCTGATACTGTCTGTAATCCAGGGTATTGACCTCTACCGTCTTTGCAAAAATTTCCTCAAACTGCGCGCCGATCTCCGGTATCGGATAAGCAATAATCGTAAAGCTGCGTTCTTCGCCTCTGATATAATTGTTGGTAATCTGCATAGACTGATTTGCCCAATAAACATTTAATTTCTGCTGTTTCTCATGAAACTGGTAAGCAAAGGGGCAGTTCTTTGGTTCAAACCCTTCCTGTCCAAAAGTTTCCACCACGGCAGGTCCTGCATACCACGCCGCCCTCTCTTTGCAGTTTTCATAAGCTGTCCGCAGCGCCTCCAGCCTGCGTTCCACCAAAGCCTTGTCCAGATATGCCGCCCGGTCAGATTTGTGGTCATATTCATACTGGCGGTTGGGAGAAACACTCTCCACTGAGCGATTCCCATTTCCCCTTCCGGAAAATGAGATTTCACCATTTCTTGACACCACAGGCTGCAGTCCCATCTTCTGAAAATTCTTTACCGCAGCGCGCATCATCCGCTCAAATCCCACCGGATAGCGCAGATCCACGTATTTCTTTTTCGATAAATCTTTGCCGGTCACTTCAAATCCAATGCGGTACCCTTCCGTATACGTGTCCGCCATCGCCTGAATTTCCCGTTCTGGCATCTGGTTTAAAAATTCTGCAATTTTTCGCTCATTTTCGGAAATATAAAAACCATAGCGATAAAGATAGCGCAGGTCGGACAAATCGCTGTCCATGATAATTCTCACATAAAAATCCATCTCCGGACTGCTCTGAGACAAGACGCTGATTTCTGTAAAAATCTCTCCATAGTCGTGATAAAACCAGTAAATAATGCGGCGGATTTCTTCTGTCTGCGGCTCTTTTTCCTGTTCAAAGCAGTTGTAAATCTCTATCAAAAGCTCTCCAAAAATGGTTAATTCATAAATTCTTCCCTCAAAAGCGTAAGGAATCAGGGAACGAAGATCCGCATAGAGCATTCCCAAAAGCCTGCCGTAATCTTCTCCTAACTGCGCCGCCGCAAAAGACGGATTTGCAAAGCTGTCTGCATAATGCTCCGGCAGAATTTCTTCATACAGTTCTCTGTTTAGCCGCTGCAGTTCCTCCAGGCTCTTATGCTGCAGATCTCCCTGATAACTCTGTTCCTCCAGACTGCAAAGCTTTCTCAAAAAGGACGCTGCATGTCTGAAATACGTCCGATAAGGATATGCTGCGGTTTCTTCCGTTTCCATCTGTTCAAGCCGCTTTACGACCAGCGAAAAACGTTCCTCCGTCTCCTCGCGGTACGGCTTCCAAAATTCCTGATAAGACATCCTGTAACCTCATTTTCTTTTAAATATAAAATCCTAATACATAAACTGACACCCAGCCTGCAAGCATCAGTCCCGAACTGACGCTGCCCAGTATGGAAAACAGTTTATAATCTTCTCCCTTCAGGCTGGAGAGTCCCAAAAGAAAGGACACCGCCGTAAGAATCAGCGCCAGCAGACCGCCGCTGCCCACATAGACGTTCGCCTGTCCGTTGCTCTCTATAGAATACACAATCATTGCAATTCCAGACAAAAGGGATAAAACCGCAAGTCCCAGAGAAACTTTGCCCTTTGTGGAATGTTTTTTATGCGCAAACTTATAAACGTTCTTTTTCTTTCTTCTCATATGTTCTCCTCATTCGGTTCATCCAGTAAAAAATCAGACATCCCAAAGCTCCTCCAAGGGTATTTAAAAGAAGGTCGTCCACATCAAAGCTTCCTACCTTAGATACCAACTGGATTGTCTCTACCATCAGACTGAATTCAAAACTAAAGAATACCGTGTAAAAAAAAGATCTGCATTTCCTGTGCAGGATGGGCAGAAAAAATCCAAAGGGGAAAAAGGCCACAATATTTCCCACTAGATTTAATAATACCGCTTTGGTTCCCAGAACATGGCGGTATTTGATAAAACGCCCGATTTCCTTAAACAATTCCAGATTATAGTGGTAAGATCTGCTCTCAAAGGTACGTCCGGTGCTTTCTGCAAAGAACAGAAAATACGTCAGACAAATAATATAGACTCCGAACATGAGCTTACTGCATATCCGGAGTATTTTTGTGTAATCTTTTTTCAATTTTCCAACCCTTAAAAAATAATATCTGATTTTCTTTTCAACATTTTTGCACCAATAATAATTGCAAGTATCCCGCATGTAATGCCCGCCGCCAGCATAACAATGCCAATGGCAATATTTCCGGCGCCCGCCGCCGTCATAGTCTTATATGTTTTCTCATTCATAACGATCTCCTATTTTGCCCCATACGCTTCGTAGTAACGGTCAATTGCTGCTTTCATCTCATCATTAATATATATATTTCCTTTATATGGCTTATTATACAAATATTCTGTCACGTCCGCCATCGTCACAATGGCGTTGGCGTCGAACCCGTATAATTCTTTGATCTCTTCTAATGCGCTCTGTTCTCCCTTGCCCCGCTCCATACGGTTTAAAGATACCATCAGTCCCTTAATCTCAATATCTGCCTGGGCGCGGATGATGGGCACTGTCTCTTCCATTGATTTTCCGGAAGTGGTCACGTCTTCAATGATTACCACTTTATCGCCGTCTTTGACCCTGCTTCCCAGAAGAATGCCCGCATCGCCGTGGTCTTTGATCTCCTTGCGGTTGGAGCAGTAACGGATCTCTTTTCCATACAGTCTGCTGTACGCCATGACGGCGGCGACGCTCAGAGGAATACCCTTGTACGCCGGGCCAAAGAGTACGTCAAAATCGTCTCCATAATGCTCATGAATCGCTCTGGCATAATATTCTCCCAGTTTTGTGAGCTGCGCGCCTGTCACATACGCTCCTGCGTTCATGAAAAAGGGAGATTTCCTTCCGCTTTTCAATACAAACTCGCCAAATTTCAGTACCTGGCAGTCCACCATAAATTCAATAAATTCTTTCTTATAACTTTCCATGTATTTTGCTTCTCCTTGCTGTTCATTGTCTCACTTTTATTGTCACGCTTCTATTGTTTTCGTTATCTAACAGTATAATATTTTGCACTGGATCCATATATTTTCAGTATTCCATTATTGATTTGCAATATGGTATAGCCTCTGATACCCCTCGGGCTGTGTAATTCTTTCGATATTATACCATCAAATCTTATGACTTTCAATACAGCCTTTGTACAATCAGGTCTTTTTTGTATAATAAAATTACCATAATACGCAACAGATATTTTTTAGGACCGGAATGATGTCTGGATATTGCTTCCTTTTTAAAGACAATGAAAGAGAACTCAGGCTTCTGTTATCAAAGTGTAACAGCTGATTGCGGATATGAAAGTGAAGAAGCAGATGGAAAAAGCCGCTGGGAATCATGATGATGAAATCGTTGTCGTTATGAAAGAAGTAAAACGTTTTTTAAAAAGACTTGAGTTTCCGCGGGAGTTTGACAATTGAATAATCCAAAAAGTACTCGCAGGTAGCACAAAACCTGCTTTTTTTGTGTCAGTTTATTTGTTTTTATATATGTTATTTTATGTTATTGTATGGTATAATAACAGAAGGAGGGATGATACATGAATCTTCACATAACAAAATCTAAAAATACAGAGTCTTTTTATATCTGCAAATCTTATGTAAAAGCAAATGGAAGCACTACTTCTACAATTGTCCGCAAGCTGGGAACTTTAGAACAACTTCTTCCCGAGCATGGCCCTACAAGAGATGATGTTGTTGCATGGGCAAGAAATGAAGCGAAAATAGAAACTGAAAAATATAAAAAGGAAAAACAAGCAAAAACAGTATTGATCCCATTCCACGCTGACAAGCAATTAGATTATGGGAAACAGGCCTTCTTCCGCGGCGGCTATCTTTTTCTCCAATCCGTTTATTATCAGCTGCAAATGAATAAGATCTGCCGGAAGTTAAAACAGAAATATCATTTCAAGTATGATATCAACGCAATCCTGTCTGACTTGATCTACACAAGGATTTTGGAGCCTTGCAGCAAGCGTTCTTCTTACAAGGCAGCATCTGCGTTTTTAGAGAAACCTTCTTACGAACTCCATGATGTGTACCGGGCATTGGATGTCCTTGGCGCTGAATGTGACCTCATCCAGGCAGAAGTCTATAAAAACAGCTATTATCTTGGAAAGAGAAATGACAAGATCCTTTATTATGACTGCTCGAATTATTACTTCGAAATTGAACAGGAAGAGGGCGCCAAAAAATACGGAAAAAGTAAAGAACACAGACCAAACCCTATCATTCAAATGGGGCTGTTTATGGACGGGGATGGAATCCCCCTTGCTTTCTCACTCTTTCCGGGAAATGCAAATGAACAGACATCCCTAAAGCCATTAGAAAAGAAAGTCCTTGGGGATTTCGGATGCCAGAAATTCATTTATTGCAGTGATGCCGGACTGGGTTCTGAATCCATCAGGGAATACAATCACATGGGAGAACGAGCTTATATCGTAACGCAGTCCATCAAAAAGCTGAAGAAAGAAGAAAAAGAATGGGCTTTAAATCCGCAGGGCTTTAAAAGAATATCTGATGATACCCCTGTCGATATCACAAAGCTTTCTGCGGATGACAAAGGGCTTTATTACAAAGACGAACCCTATACCACAAAGAAACTGCATCAGCGCCTGATCATTACGTATTCCCCTAAATATGCCCTTTATCAGAAATCGATCCGTGACAAACAGGTAGAGAGGGCACAGAAGATGCTGGATTCAGGGAAGTCCAAAAAAAACCGGAAAAATCCCAATGACCCGGCCCGTTTTATTGGAAAAACAGCAGTTACAGAAGAAGGGGAAGCGGCTGATATCCAACATTATCTGGATGAAAAGAAGATTTCTGACGAAGCTGGGTACGACGGACTCTATGCAGTATGCACAGACCTTTTGGATGATGAGGTCAGTGATATCCTAAAAGTAAGTGAGGGCAGATGGCAGATCGAGGAATGTTTCCGGATCATGAAAACAGATTTTTGTGCAAGGCCGGTTTATTTACAGGATGAAAACCGGATCAAAGCACATTTTCTGATTTGTTTTCTCGCATTAACACTCTACCGTTTTCTTGAGAAAAAACTGGATTATAAGTATACCTGCAAAGAAGTATTAGATACGCTAAAAGCAATAAATTTCGCCGAAATACAGGAACAGGGATTTATCCCACTATACAGGCGGGAGCTTATCACGGATGCGCTCCATGAAGTCTGTGGTTTCCGAACGGATTATCAATTCATAACCAAAAGCAGCATGAGAACCATTCAGAAAAAAAGTAAAGGGAAAGAATAAATTACTATAATTCATAACAACGACAATAATCGCTGTAGCCCAGAAAATACAAGGAATACAGCGATTGTTTAATCTACTAACTGTCAAAGACAGAATTATGACATAGAAAGATGGATAATTCAACTAACTTGACAAAGAACCAAGATTTTTTACATCCTCAATTTACATTACCTTAAAAATTCTTCCATTTCCGTTGCGCAAATATTTATTTTTCCTCACTGTATGAGTAACAAATCTACCATTTACGAAAAGCAGTCATCCAGCATATAAACTGAATGGCAGTTTTTAAAATCCCAACATCCAGAAATACCCACACAACAGATATCCCTTTCATCATCTAGGTTTAATTCTTTATTTTGTTGCTCTGTTTTACCTTGCTCCATGTTCCGTACAATGTTTCCATGCCACATTTCTTATAACTTCGTATTCTTACATAATACTTTTTCCCTGTTTTCAACTTCGTGAAAGTGTAAGAAGTCCCTGACAAATTTTTCTTTTTTAGATTCTTTTTAAAATTCTTAGCCGTGCTCACCTGCAACTGATACCCCGTTGCCATCTTATCCTTTGCCCACTTCACGGTTAGCCTCCTGCCGTTTGACGCTCTCAGAGATTTTAAAGACGCCTCCTTGGGACTTACCTTAACAAGCACCGATACGGCCTTCCTCCCGGCTTTGATGGTTATGCTTGCTATCCCAGTTCCTTTCACGGTTATTTGCCCATAGGCGTTTGCGAAACGCCAGAACCCACATAAATACGGGATTCTTTTTGTTACAAAATAAAACAACTCCTCACTGGTCTGTGGTATAATTGAAATCTCCAGTAACAATTATCCAT
>CAJTDX010000017.1 GCA_910575155.1 Lachnospiraceae bacterium | reverse complement strand
TTTTACTGTAAGCTGAAGCAACTCCAACCACCCGCAGAGCAGGTGGTTTATTTGTTTACCAATATTCCATTTTTCGGAACACGAAAAACTCCATATTGGTAAACAGGCCCTTGGCCTAACAAATAAAGAGCCGCTTGAAAAACAAGCAGCCCTGGTGTATAATCTAATCAGGAAGTGAACCAGATGTAAAATCTGATTTGCCCTCAGTAATAAAATGACTTAGAGTAAGCATCCTAAACTTTGAGCGGTAGAGGATGCTTATTTCTTTTATGATTGTCTATGTAAGTTTACAGGAAAATACTGAAGATTTCTCTACACTTTCTTATTTGACGCTTACGAAAAATCTTTGGGGATGCAGATAACGGGAATGATTTTACCAATCCCCCCTGCTACACAGCAGCAAACTCTTTCCTATAATATAAAAAGGCTGCCGCACGGTGATTGAGAAATCTTCGTGCAGCAGCCTTCTTCATCATTCTGTTTCTCTATTTTTCATCATAATCATCCACAACGGGAGGAATCTGGGCCAGCATATTATCTATATCTTCAAACATAGCGCTCTTGGTTGTTCCCAGCTTGCTGGCATATTTAATATGCTTCATAACCTCCTGATACTGTCCCTTGGTGCGGTCAAAGAATCCGCACAGAGACTGCAGGGACGACTGGGAATCCTCAATCGCTCTTGAAATCTCTGCCTGAACAGACGTAACATCCTCTGATGCCTGCGTGATCTTATCAAACATCTGATACGTCTCATTCACCTTCTCTATACTTTCTCCCAATGCGGTCTGTGAATTATGTATACTGTCGTTAAGCTGTTCTGTCCCCTGCTCCACGTCTCCCACACTGGCATCCACTTCGGCAACCAGCTTCTTAATCTCGTCTGCCAGCTCTTTGACCTCCACGGCAACAACCGCGAATCCTTTTCCCATTTCGCCGGCTCTTGCAGCTTCAATAGAAGCGTTCAGCGCAAGAATATTGGTCTGGTCGGCAATGGAGGCAATCTTATTGGTACATCCTTTAATCTTTTTCACACACTCCTGAAAATTACTGAACGTGCCTTCCATTTCAACGAAATCTTCTTCTACCTTATGGGAACTGCTCTTAAGTTCCTCCACCTCGCTCTGCGCCTGCTCCACAGACTGGGCAATCTGGCTTTTTACTGACTCAAACTGGCCGGAAGCCTGATTGATATTGGAAAAATTATCTCCAAAATCCTGCAATTGCCCTTCAAAATTCTCCGTATCCTTCAATACATTCTGAAAAGAACTGCTGATCTTTCCCAGCTCCTGCAAAGAACATACTTCTTTCTGCACAAGGTCCGTCTTATACTCTCTCAAATTCTCGATCACATACTTGATTGGATACAGGCTTTTCCGTTCACGCTTCTTCCCAAAGCCTCTCCAGTTATTTTTTCCTACTGCCATGATCCGTTCCTCCCTTTACTCAAATACCACGCAGGTCATAGACTGATTTACAAACCGGTTATTATAATGTTCTCCATATCCCACCAGTCCTGCGTGGCTGCCAAGGGTTCCCATTTCCTGCAGATACTCCTGCATGTAATGGTTATCGGTAAACAAAAGATAACGAAACAGGCAGTTTACCGAAAATACAGCAGAAATCCTGGAAAAGTCTCTGCGAATCGTCTGAATCGTATTTCTCACAACCGCCTTATAATCTCCAAGCTCCAAAAGCATAAGTACGTCAGAATCATTTACCTGACGGAAACATGCAAGGGAATTTCCATCCACCTCTTTGATTGAGATAATGCAGACGTCGTCACCATTTACCTTACCAAACGGATTTTTAAAAGTCTGCGTGGTAATCTGCTGTTCAGACACATGAAGAATGCTCTGGTAAACTTGCTTTGCAGGCTTGCCGTTCAGTTCTCCGATTATATATTTTTCCTTATCCGTCCGTGATGCAATAAAACGGTAATTACCCATCTGGTGGTAAATATTTTCCTTATAAGCCTTCACCTTGCCGTTGAGGTTCTTAATCAAAGCATATCCTACCGCATCCTCATAAATCGTTCCATTCGCCGATATCTTCCCCGCATCCCCGGTTCCTCCTACCAGAGAAATATTTCTGCGCTTTAACGCGCTGTAAACGGTAGTCAGAACGCAGGCGTCATTCCCGGAACAAAAATCAATGCAGACTGTATCGCTGTGAGAGGCGCCCACATGCTCGATATCGCGTTCCAGACGCTCAATATACTTCACCGGCATAACCGATACTTCTTCTAACACATTCGCAACTGCAGCTACTCCGTCCGTATAGGCGACAACGCCGACGCCCTTCTCCACGACACGGGTATCATAACTCATTCCAATACACCCGATACTGGGCACTCCCGGAAAAAGATTCTCTAATTCCTTCACATGTTCTTCAAACTGATCCCCATTAGACATCAGCAAAATTAACTGGGGATTGCCCAGCCCGCGAACTGCCTCTTTCAAATCTCCGCTATGGCTCATTCCAAAAAACTGTTTCAATTCACGTTCCCTCGCTTCCATAGTTTTGTCTTTCATACCGTAAATTCTTCATAAATATATCTAAATGATAACTTACATAACGCAAAAGGTCAATGCCTATTCTCCCTCTTTCAGCACTTCCAAAGCTTTCAATACCTGATTGTCATGCATCGGATTGTAAACTTCGTCCTCCTGGCTCTGGTATTCATATTCCAGCTCAATATCCGGCTCGATCCCTTTGTCGTGTATATAATTTCCATTCGGGGTAAAATACTTGGCCATGGTAATCTTTAAGGCGCTTCCATCCTCTAAGGGAATGATGCTCTGAACAATGCCTTTGCCAAACGTTGTGGTTCCAATCAGCGTCCCATATTTGTAATCCTTAATTGCTCCCGCAAAAATCTCTGAGGCGCTGGCGCTGTTCTCATTGATCAGTACCGTCATTGGAATATCCATGCAGCTCTTATCCGATTTATAATCAGAACGTCTTCCATATTTGTCTTCTGTATATACCAGCAGACCCTCCGGCAGGATCTCATCCAGCATGGTGCAGACAGACTTCAGCACTCCGCCGGGATTATTCCTCAGATCCACAATCATAGACGCCATTCCCTGACCCTGCAGATCTTTTAGCGCATGGTCAAACTGTTCGGGCGTCGCTGTGGAAAATTCTGTAATCTGAATCAGGCCCACATTTCCCTCAAGCATCTGATATTCCACCGTAGGCACTTCAATCTGCCGCCGTTCCACGTCAAACTGTAAATGTTCGCTCTCCCCGGAACGTATGATTTCCATATGAACCTTCGTTCCCTCTTCTCCCTTAATATGAGAAGTCAGTTCTGAAAGTTCCATACTGTCAGCCTCAATATCTCCCACCTTCACAATGACGTCTCCGTCGCGGATCCCTGCTTCTTCCGCCGGAGTTCCCGGATAAACATGCAGGATTGTCACCGTTTTTGTCTCCATGCTCTGCGTCAGCACGGTGCCGATTCCATAATAAATTCCTGTGGTGCTTTCATTAAAAGAAGAATATTCTTCCGCCGAAAAATAAGAAGAATACGGGTCTTCCAGTCCTTCCACCAGTCCGGCGTACATGCCCTCCACCAGTGAATCATGATCAAAATCCTCATAATAATACTGGTCGATAAGATCCGCCAGTTCTCCCGCTTTCTCCTCCACTCCTTTCTGGGAAATGGCATTCTTGCTGCTTCCTTCTTTCAAAACACTCTGCTTTGCCGCTGCCTTCTTACTTCTGTCAAGCCAAAGCCGGCCTCCGCTTACGGTAAGCAAAACCAGAAAAGACATCAGAAGCATCCCTGTGAGCATACCCATTGCAAAGCCGGGCCTTCTTCTTCCCGGCCTTCTGCCTCCCCTGTAATCCTGATGCTGCGCGGCATATTCCTGTGCAAGCTGTTCCTGTGAATCTAACTCCTGTGACTGATTTGATTGTGTCTCCATATGATTCCTCTTTTCTTAGATAAATACTTCAAGATTTCGCTCCCCGTTATGTATTTATTACACCTTCAAATGTTTGCGTATCGTCAGACGGCTTCCCAGAAATCCAATACCCACTCCCAAAATCAGGCCCACCGGAACCAGCGTGGAAAATACTTTCTCTACCGGAAGAAATTCCAGCATACCGCTAAGCCAGCGGAACTTTTCCGCCACAGAGAAAATAATTCTCCGGTACATAAAATATAACACCGTCAGCGGCAGCGCCGAACCTATGATCCCAATCAGGATTCCCTCCACGATAAAAGGCGCGCGCACAAAATAATCCGTTGCGCCGATCAGTTTCATGATAGCAATCTCTTCCCGGCGCACCGCGATACCGATGGTAACTGTATTACTGATCAAAAATACTGCCACGCACAGCAAAATCAGAATAATCCCCGCCGACACGTAACCAATCAGACGGTTAAAATCTGTCAGGGTATTGGCCGCCAAGTCAGAGCTTTTGATTTCTTTCACCCCGTCCAGCGACTGCAGGTAGGAAACCAGGGACTCCTGCATCGAAATATCATTCATATAAACCTCGTAATGAGAGGAATTTACCAGCGGATTGTCGTCTGCAAATCCTTGCGCCATCTCTTCGGAACCCTCGAAATAAACCTTCTGAAATTCCTGCCATGCCGCTTCCGCAGACACAAAGACGCTCTCCGATACTTCCACCCGCTTTTTAATCTGCACGCCAATTTCATCAATCTGCTCCTGCGTCGCGCCGTCATTGAAAAAAACAGTAACCGCGACGCCGGACTCCACTTCTTTGACAACGCTCTGGAAATTTACAACCACCGCGTAAAACACGCCGAACAGGAAAATACATGCCGACATCGTGGCGATGGAAGCCAGGGAAAACATTTTATTCTTCCAGATATTTTTGGCTCCCTGGCGTAAGGTATATAAAAACGTACTAATCCTCATAACTGTCACCTGCCTGTTCGTCGTCTACCACAACACCTTTTTTCATAGTTATGACACGCTTCTTCATGGCCTTAACGATATCCAGGTTATGCGTAACCACCAGAACCGTAGTGCCCCTCTGGTTAATTTCATCCAAAAGCTTCATAATCTCCCATGCATTGTGGGCGTCCAGATTTCCCGTCGGCTCGTCTGCAAGCAGAATCTTCGGCTCGTTCACCAGCGCCCTTGCAATGGCCACGCGCTGCTGCTCCCCGCCGGAAATCTCCCGCGGATAAGACTTATATTTTGCAGCAAGTCCCACCATTGACAAAACTGCAGGCACCTTCCGGCGTATCTTCTTTACCGGAGTCCCCACCACGCGCTGCGCAAACGCCACGTTCTCATAAACATTGCGGTCTTTTAACAGGCGGAAGTCCTGAAAGACCACGCCCACGTTTCTGCGAAATCTGGGCACGTCGCGATGCCGGATACTGCCCAGTTTCTGATTATTAATCACAATACTGCCGCTGGTAGGCTCTAATTCTTTTAAAAGTAATTTGATCAGTGTAGACTTGCCGGAACCGCTGTCGCCTACCACGAAGACAAACTCTCCCGGCTCAATATACAGATTGACATCGTTCAGTGCAGGGATCCCTGCCGTATACGCCTTACTGACATTCTCAAGTTTAATCATGCAAGCCTCCTAACAATCTAGTAATCCAAGGACTCCATATAATTCATATATTTGACAACCATCAAAGCAATCTTAAAGGTGATGGCGTCCTCAAACACACGCAAATCCAGCCCGGTGCTTTTCTGCAGCTTATCCAGGCGGTATACCAGCGTATTGCGGTGGATATAGAGCTGTCTGGACGTCTCCGAAACATTCAGGCTGTTTTCAAAAAATTTATTGATGGTGGTAAGCGTTTCATCGTCAAATTCGTCCGGCGATCTTCCGTCAAAAATCTCCTTGATGAACATCTTACACAGAGGAATCGGAAGCTGGTAAATCAGCCGCCCAATACCCAGGGTGGAATAAGCGACGATATTGCGCTCCTCAAAAAAGATCTTCCCCACATCCAAGGCCATCCGCGCTTCCTTATATGATTTGGAAACTTCCTTGATCTCGTTGACGATGGTGCCATAGGCAATGTGAACTTCCTGCTCCACATCGGCGTGAAAAAGATTTAAAAGCACTTCCGCCGTCTTATTCAGCTCTTCATAACCCTCATGATCAGGCACCTCTTTTACCATAATAATATTCTTCTCGTCCACTGCCGTGATAAAATCTCTGGATTTGCTTCCCAAAAGCCCGCGTACCTTTTCCAGCTCATTTCCGTCTTTTTCACGGTTCGTTTCAACAATAAACACAACTCTTCTGGCCTCTGTGTCAATATGCAGCTTCTTGGCGCGATTATAAATATCCACCAGCAGCAGATTGTCCAACAACAGGTTTTTGACAAAATTATCCTTATCAAACCGTTCCTTGTAAGCCACCAGCAGATTCTGCAATTGAAAACTTGCTATTTTTCCAACCATGTATACATCCTCACTGTCGCCGTTGGCAAGCAGAATATATTCCAGCTGGTGCTCGTCAAACACCTTAAAAAACTGGCACCCCAAAAACACCTGGCTGTCTGCAGGCGATTCTACAAACGCCAGAGCCGCCTTCACATAATTTTCCGTATTCTGAAAAGTGGCGGCAAGAACCTTCCCCTCCGTATCAATAATGCATAAATCAATTCTGGTAATTCCTTTTAATCCGTCAATGGTATTTTGAAGTATCTGATTTGAAATCATTCTCTGCACTCCTTTTCTTTTTCTGCTGTTCCTTCGCGGCAAAATTTCAGGTGCATATATATATTCTCTATGCAACTTTCACAAAATTTATTTCTGCTATTTTCAAGGAAAAAACAATCTAATTTGTATTTTAATGTAAAAGCACAAAAAAAGAAAGAGGAAATCTACATTTTTTATGCATTTCCTCAACTTTTTTTCAAAATATCCATTTTTTCGCCATAGGCATAGTATACAAAATGCACCTATTTCTTTTTGTGTTCAATAAAACCCTCTCCGTGAACCTCCCTCACATCCCCTACAATTACAAACGCACTTTGATCAATCTGATGCACAATTTCTTTTAACGACACAATTTCCTTCTTGGAAACCACGCAGTAGAGCACGCACTTTTTCTCTCCGGAATACATCCCCTGCGCTTCCAGGCCCGTTACGCCACGGTTCAGATCTTCCATAATCTGCCTGGCAATTTCCTGAAAATGATCTGTAACGATATACGCCGCCTTGGAAAATTTCATACCCTCCAGTATCGTATCCGTCACTTTAGAAGTAATAAAGATCGCCACAATGGCGTACATAGAAGGCCGCAGCCCGAATACATACACGCCGACAAGAACGATCATACCGTCCAATACCTGCATAATCTGCGCCACAGAATAATGCTTAAGCCTGCACTGCAGCAGCACGGCAACCATCTCCGTCCCTCCGGTGGTAGCATTCGCCCAGAGGATGCTGCCCATAGCAATTCCTGCCAGAACTCCTCCAAAAATGGAGGCAAGTATATAATCGCCTTCCACAAAATCAATTTCCGGGATCACATACAGCCAAACGGAAAGCATCACCGTGGCATAAGCGGTACGCCCGATAAATTTCTTTCCTTTTATCTTGTATGCCAGTATAAAAAACGGCACATTCAAAGCAAGATTTGCAAACCACAGAGGAATCCCTCCCCGATAAAACATATCGGTCAGCGCCTTGATTAAAATGGCGATACCTGTAAATCCTCCCGTAACCAGGCTCACAGGATCAAAAATACATTTGATGGCAAACGCAAGGAGCCCCGTCCCTGACGTAATCACAAAGTATAAAAATACCGGACTGCGTTTTTTTATAGGAAAACTATTCATCATTGTCATCACCTTCATTTTTATGATAGCGCAAAAGCATACCGTGCATAATTCCTTTTTGCAGCAGCTTCCTGGCAAAATCCGCCATTTCAGCCACTCCTTTCTTATCTGAATGGTATTCTCCCATTCCGTACCAGATCTTAGCGCTTAATTTTTCTTTATGATCTTTCAGGAAATATTCCTGTGCGGGAGTTGGAATCACCGACAGAATAACATCCGGCGATGCAATATTGATTTCATTAATCACAGCGTCATAATCTCCGGTACATTCAGATAAGGCATATGTACCTGTTATAATGAGTACGGGATAAGCTTCTTTTAGAAAATTCTGCAGCAGTTCCACCTGTTCGCAGGTCTCGCCCAGCAGATACACAACCCTGCCGCTTTCGATGGTACGCCTCATAAATTCTTTAAAAAATCCATTTTCCGCGGCTTCCTGCATCTGCTGTCTCGACGCTGCGCCTGCCGCCTTCAATATTTCCTTATCACAGATGACCGCCAAATCCAAATTCTCAATACAGCTTTTGACCAAATCATCTCCATGAGCTTTTACCAGGGTTTCCATCGAAATATTTTCAATTGTACTCATTATTGTTTTATTCCAGTACTCTTCCAGTTGAAGCATCGCTTCCTGAACGGTATAACTATTCAGGTTCATGCCCAGAATCTCTATTTTTTTAACCATACATCACCTGTCCGGCAGCCGCTCTTTTGTGGACGGCTACACTCAAATATATTATTTTTACCATATGGCATTTTCTTACATATGATAAAATACCTTAGAAGTATACCAAATGAATCAACTTTTTTCAACTATACTTTTTACAGTTTAACCGTTCTAAAATTTTCTGAACGATAAACTTTTAACTAAATTAACTGAAATCTTTTTTATATTGACGCAATTTTTTGTCTCCTGAAATGTCAATGTTATTTCTTATTTTTTTCCAGATTTAGCAACTTTATTACAACTTCACAAAACAAATGTTTCCTTTTTTTACTATGTAAACCAGTTTTTCCACTTCATTTAATGTGGATAATGTGAATAACTTTGTGTATAACTCATTTTTTTAGGTTTTTCCACATTTTTTTATGTGGATAATTTCTTTATAAGTTTGAATAACTTTAATAACCTCCATAAAATTTGTGCAGTTTGCTAAAATGGTATTTTGACATATTTCGACTACATTTTTCTGCAAAGATTTCTTAGCGAAAAATTCAAAATTGTGCAACAATTTCCCTTTCATGTAGACGGAGACTGGTGAGTGTCTCCCAAATCTCCCGACTTCAGATGCAGAATAAATTTTCATTCTGCAAGGCAGATTTTTGTCGGCAAAGCGGCTGCGGCAGCCGGAACATCTAACGCAGAAGATCGCAATTCAGGCAAACAATCAGTCAGTCGGGTTTACAGACCGTCAGTACTGTCGGCTGCACAATCAGACAAGTATGTGTACCGACTATTTATTCCAGGTCTCTCCCATCAGAAGAAAAACTCCCGGGCTGAGAAAAACTCAAACCGGGAGTTGTGATATTTCATTAACATTCTATTAGAAAATTCTTCTTACCGCCACAATTGTTCTGTAGTTTGCCGGAGAAGTATACTTGATACCTGTTGCTTCTGTACTTGCATGAACAATCGTGTTGTTGCCAACATAGATTCCAACATGACCGCTGTAGCATACGATATCTCCTGGCTGCATAGCATCCTGGCTGACTGCATATCCTACGCCTGCCAGAGCGCTGGAGGAATGAGGAAGACCTACGCCGAACGCTGCATATACGCTCATTACAAATCCGGAACAATCAGCGCCGTTTGTCAGGCTTGTCCCACCGTATACATATGGATTACCAACAAACTGACATGCATAATTGGCAACTGCCTGTCCATTTCCACCACTTGGCGGAGCATAGCTTCTGCTCGGAGCAGAACTTCCGGAAGATCCTGAAGAACTGGAGGATCCTGAAGATCTCTGGGAAGATCTCTGAGTAGCTGCTCTGGCTGCTTCTTCCGCTGCTCTTCTCTCTTCTTCTTCCTTCTTCAGACGAGCTTCTTCTGCCTCTTTGGACTCTGCAACAACATAATGAGTACTTGTCTCTACAAATTCACTGGAAACCCAGCCGTCGCCTTCTTCAATGGCTACCTTAACCCAGCCGTCTTTTTCTTCTACTACAGAAAGCTCTTCACCTTCCGGTACCTGACCTAAAAGCTCAGCTCCGGTACTTGCCTCTGCACGTACATTTAATGTATCTGTCTTAACGTCTGCCACACGGCGTCCTACGGATTTTGCAAGTTCTGCATTTCCCAGCACCAAAAATTCTGCCTTAATGTAACCTTCCACATCGCCGGAATGAATCTTGTACCAGTCTCCTTCTGTTCCCAGAACTGTACATGCGGAATTGTTATATAACTTTCCAAGAACTTCTCCGTCCTCGCCTGCTGTGGAACGGACATTTACATAATCATCTACCTGAGCGATTGCAATATCATCATATTCAGACTTCGGAGCTTCGTTCTGCACTACCTGCTTCGCATCATCCTTGCCCAGAGACTTCGCAATTGTTCCGGAAACTCCTGCCGTTGAAGCGTTCCCCGCAGCTTCAACACTTACCTGAGTCTCTGCCGCTGAAATCAGGCTTCCTGCTCCTGCGCTCACTGCTGCATTTGATACAAAAGAACTGCTGGTCAATACCACTGCCGCAGTCAGACAACAAGTTGTTGCTCTTCTGATAGAATTCCTATTCATTCTTACCCTCCATAATTTGTCCTGTTTTATTGTTACGGATTTTTCTCGAAATCCATGATTTGTTACGAATTTATTACGAGACTAATTATAGCAAAGGGGTAACTTTATGTCAACTGTAATCTTTTACAAAATTGTTACAATATTTAGTCGGTTATTGTCAGTATTGATTAAGAAGCCGTAAAACCGCTGAGATACCGCTCCACAGAAGTCACCGCATTGGCGCCGTCCGCCGCCGCCGTAATCACCTGGCGAAGCTGCTTGGTACGCACGTCGCCTGCCGCAAATATGCCTGGCACGCTGGTTTTGGTATCTTCTCCCGCCACGATATATCCCTGTTCATCCTGATCCATGAACTGATCCAGCGCCGCCGTATTGGGGGAAATGCCAACCGCAATAAAAACCCCCTGTACCTGAAGTTCATGTTCCGTTTCTTCTATATTATGATGAAGCGTCACAGAAGAAACCTGTTCCTCTCCATGGATTTCGGTAACCTTACAATTCATCTTCAGCTCAATATTCTCTGTCTGCCGCACTCGTTCCTGAAGAATACGGGCGCCTCTGAATGCATCCCGCCGATGGATCAGATAAACTTTGCAACATGCCCTGGCAAGAAACAAAGCGTCTTCCAGCGCCACGTCGCCTCCTCCCACTACCGCCACTGTTTTCTCACGGAAAAACGCGCCGTCGCATGTAGCGCAGTAAGACACGCCCCGGCCTGTAAATGCTTCCTCCCCCGGAACCATAAGCTTCCGGTGTCTGGCTCCGGTAGCCAGAATCAACGTTCTGGCTTCATAGGTTTTCTTCCCTGTGATTACCTGTTTCTTCTCTCCCAGATCCTTAATCTCTATTACCTGCTCATTGACAAATTCTGTTCCCAGTTTGTCTGCATGTTCACGGAACTTCTGTCCCAGCTCAAATCCACTGATTCCCGGCAGCCCCGGATAGTTATCCACTTCATACGTATCCAGAATCTGCCCGCCGCTTAAAGGCTTTTCTTCTATTACAAGCGTATCCAGCCGGGCGCGTTCCGCATAAACTGCCGCGCTTAAGCCTGCCGGCCCGCTTCCCAAAATAATTACATCATATAACATTACGACAACCTCCTGATAAAATTCATTGCATTTTTCTCTCCCGCGTGCCATAATAATAGCAGAAAGGAGGAATGTATATGGATATAGCTTCCTTATCTACCGCCCTCAGCATGACAAAGGTGAACAACGAAATCGGCGTTCTCATGCTGGGCAAACAATTGGATCAGGCAGAGATTATGGGCGATTCCATGATTAAGCTCATGGAACAGTCCGTAACCCCGCACTTAGGCGGAAACATCGACGTTTCTGTCTGATTTAAACCTGTTCCGGCAGATTAGCCTTAAACGGCCAGTCTGCCGGTTTTATTTTTATACGGCAATCCATTCCAGATAAACCGAAATTCCCATAAAAGCAAAAATGATAATGATCCCCAGAAGCAGCGGAATGGAACAGAGACGCTCTCTGGTTCCGCCTTTGAACATCCTCTTTACATACCCCCAGCGCCCATTGATTTTACAAATAGCAATATACATTCCCACCGCCGCACAGGTGGCTCCCAGAGCTATCACAGCCCAGAACAGAATGCCTATGAGAAATCCTGCAAGCTGGGCGCCTTCCATGGTAGCGGCATAGCCGCCGGGCTGAACCTGCTGCATGGCCTCTGACTGGGAGATTCCCAGCATTTCATAGATTTGGGGCAGGAAAAACGCCATCAGCACACTGGTAAAATTCAGGGTAAAATGCGCCAGCATAGAACTGAAAATACTTCCGGTAGCCTCCACCAGAAACGCCAGATATACTCCCAGGGCAAACGCATAGATGAACTGGTTGAGGTTCATGTGCATACAGCCAAAGAGAAAACCGCTCAGCAGAATTGCCGGCAGCATTTTGCTCTTCTTGTAAGTCTGAAAGATCACGCCCCGAAACATAAATTCTTCCACACAGGCAGGCAGCAAAGCCATAAACAGCGTATTTAATATAAAACTCTGCCCCTGCATCAATTCTGACACAGAGGCTGTTCCCGCGTTCGAAAACAACATGGACACCGCGTTCAATACCACAATCAGCGGATACATCAAATAGGTGCAGATCACCACCAGTATGATTGTGACAAAGCTGATTTTCCGGTAAGGGATAAATTCCCTGATCTTTATATGTTTTGCCTTACAGTAGAGAAAACAGGGAACAAACACCAGCGCCTGGGACAGCAGCAGAGAGCAGTATACGGGCAGATCCGCCAAAAAAGGAATCTTCAGACTCAGCAGGCTGAAACCAAAACTCACTGCAATATAAATTACAACAACAGCTAAAAACAAACGATTTACGCTTTTATTCCGGGACATAATTTCCGCCCTCCTGTACTTTACGAATACTCTGATCTGTAATTTCAATCTTCCGTTCTTTATATAACCGCCCCACCGCACGTTTAAACGCGTTTTTGCTCATTTTCATCTCACGCATAATTACTTCCGGAGAAGCCTTATCGTTAAAGGGAAGAACGCCGGCGTATGCTTCTATTACTTCCATCACCCGCAGCGCATCCTGGTCCATCTGCATATACGCCTTATCACGCAGCGTCAAATCCAGCTTGCCATCCGCTTTCACCCCGGTAACACGCGCCTCAATGACATCTCCAATCCGCAGAAAACTGCAGTCTTCATGGCGTGGGATCATCGCCGAATATTTATCATCCACTGCTGCAAACGTGCCAAAATTATCGCTGAATTCGTAGATCCGCCCCTGTACCATATCCCCTTTCTGATAACCGGAATCCGTTGACAAAAGCTCATAAATGTCTTTCATACTGGCGCAGAGACGCCTGCTTTTATCAATGTAAAGCCTTACCAGGACTTCATCCTGCTCCCTCACCTTGCCAACCTGCTCTTTATAGGGCAAAAAGAGGTCTTTCTCAAGCCCCCAGTCCAAAAAAGCGCCAATCTTCTGAACGGAGACTACCTTAAGCACGGCAAATTCCCCCAGCTTCAGCCTGGGTTTTTGTGTCGTGGAAATCATGCGGTCCCTGGAATCCTTATAAACAAAGACCTCTATCTCGTCTCCAACCGCCGCACCCTCAGGCACCTGCTTTGCCGGAAGAAGCACTCTGGTCTCATCCTTGCTGTTCTCTGCCAGATAGACGCCAAATTCCACCTTCTTCACAATTTCAAGCGTTTGTTTTTCACCCAATCGAATCATCTTTTCCCTCCAACTCTACAATGGCATATGGCT
Organism: Lachnospiraceae bacterium; assembly: GCA_910575155.1. Classification (GTDB taxonomy): domain Bacteria; phylum Bacillota; class Clostridia; order Lachnospirales; family Lachnospiraceae; genus Petralouisia. Next base: position 67,627 of record CAJTDX010000017.1, on the reverse strand, counting down.
TCCCAGCCTCATCCGCCAGATTTACAATCACTTTCTCCCGCTGCGCCGCCACAAAAGGGCAGATCAGATCTCCATATACGGCGGCCTTCTGGTATTCCGTTCTTATTTTTCTGATTTTAAAGCCCAGAGGCAGATATTCCTGCGCCATACTTACATATTTTCCATTATTCACATGCTGATTCGTATCAATATGATACTTGTGTACCGGAAATCTTTCCTGTTCTTCTAATTTGTCCGGAAGCTGAATTTTCCTGGAATCACACTCCATGGGAAGCTGAGGAGACAACTGGTATACCTCTTGCATAAGCAGCGGCAGCTTGGCGGGCCTTGCTTTCTTTAAATCCAGCAATACCCAGACAGAATTAGCATATGCTAAAAGTTCTCCATGCGCGCTTTCCAACGTAAAATTACGATATCCAAAAAATCCCTGGAATCCATAAGGCCAGGTCTTTACTGAGATCTGTTCTCCAAACCCCGGATAGCGGCTGACTTCGATTTGCCAGGAAGTCAATACCCATGCCAGATTCTGCTCCCTCAAATAGTCTATGCCCACCCCCAATTCCTCGGAGTGAAACGTACTGCAGTCCTGAAAATAATCTATGACAGACGTCAAAGTAATTTTTCCCTGACTGTCTGTTTCACTATAACGTATCCTGCTGTCAAAACAATACATAAATCTCTCCTCCTGAACACTTTTTGGTATTCTGCCGGAAAGCTGCTTCCACACGCGTGCGTATTTTCTTATCTTATAGAAAGATACTTTCACGCTTTAGAGTGACAAGGTTTTTCCCATAGAATAAGAAAAACCCATCACTGATTGTGATGGGTTACGACCTGGCCCACAAGGATTCGAACCTTGAAATGACGGAGTCAGAGTCCGTTGCCTTACCGTTTGGCGATGGGCCATTGCTTTTCAACAAAGCCTATTATATATGAACTTCCAGAAAAATGCAAGTACTTTTTTAAAATTTTTTTATTTTACCATCAATACATGCAAAATCCACTGCTTCCCCCAGGGAAAAAAGGGCTGAACCGTTGGTTCCTTCAGTGATCGCCGCCTGAAGTGATTCTAATTGTTCTAAGGGTACCATTGCCTGAAGCTCCACCTGATCTGTGTAGACAGTGTCCATAACGGTAATTTCCTGCTGTGCAAGAATATACTGAATCTTACCGATTCCATTATAATCCGTACCAATGGTTAAAGTTCTTCCCGGCCGTTTTTCAATAATTACGCTGTTCTTTAATCCTTCCTGTACCGCCTGCTGGTAAGCGCGTACCAGCCCTCCGGTTCCCAGAAGCGTCCCGCCGAAATAGCGCGTTACCACCACGGCAAGATTGTGAAGCTCCTCCCTCAGCAGCACATCCAGCATAGGACGTCCCGCTGTCCCATTTGGTTCCCCATCATCGCCGCACCTTTGCAGCTCCTGATTTTTTCCTGCCACAAATGCGTAACAATTATGTCTTGCATCCCAGTACTGCTTCTTCATACAGGCAATAAACGCAAGCGCTTCTTCTTCTGTTGTGATTGGTTTGAGCGTAGCGATAAACCGTGATTTTTTCTCAACAATCTCGCCGCTGCCTCCCTGATATAAAATTTTTACAGGCATCTGCTTCATAATCTGAGATCCTCTCTCTTCCTGAACTGGCGTCGATACTTAACCGCTGGAATAAAAGCATTATGCAGTCGGTCTTGCAAACGTCTTCCAACATTTTACCATAACCGCGTATATAAAACAATATTTTGCCGAAAATACCGCCCTGCCAGACAAAATCTCTGACAGGACGGTATCTTTAAGGAAAACTTTTCCCTAACTTTTTTCTTTTGCTTTTGCAAAACATTACTTTACTGTAATTCGAACTTTCTTTGTTTTCTTATTAAAGGTTTTTACCGTGATTACCGTTTTTCCTTTCTTCTTTGCCTTTACAACGCCTTTTGCCGTTACCGTAGCGACTTTTTTATTCGATGAAGTAAAGGTCATTTTTGCGCTTGCAGTGCCCTTTGGCAAAGTCACTTTCAGCTTGCAGGTCTTGCCCTTTTTCAAGGTTTTTCTGGCTGGCGTAACCTTGGAAATCTTTTTCGGCGCTTTTTTAATGGTAATTGTATATTTGATCACATTGCCATTTGATTGAATAACCTGAATGGTCACTTTTCCGGTTTTCTTTGCTGTTACCTTGCCGCTGCCTGATACCGTTGCCGTTTTCTTATTGGAAGTGGTATAGACAGAATTCTTCACCTTGACAGAATAGGTCTCTTTTACGCCCATAGTTACTTTCTTATTGGAAATAACTTTCAGTTTCACAAGTTTCTGAATCGCATCCTGCAGTTTTTTGTCTGCCGCATCCACCTGCGCCTGTGTTGCATTGCTGTTTCCAAGAACATTTTTGGCCTCAGCCAGAGCGCTGGCATATACATTCCAGCTTGATGCCAGGTAATCAGCAGCCTTTTTGTATGTGTTCTCAGCAGCGCTGATCCTGTTTGCCAACTGGGTTTTATTTACCTGCACAGGTTTGTCTTTGTTTTCTGCTTCTAAACGCTCAATCGCGCTTTGCAGCTTCTTCTTTGCGTCGTCTATCTGCTTTTGTGTCGCGCTCTCATTTCCAAGGATCTGCTTCGCTTCCCTGAGCGCCTCTGTAAATTCCTGCCAGGCGGCAGCAGAATAATCACCCTGTTTATATTTGCTCTCTACTTCAGTTGTGATATTTTTCAGCTCTGTCACGGATTCCTCGCTTGCCGCATCATCTGGCTTCTCATCCGGCTTTTCTTCCGGTTTCTTGCTCTCCAGCAGGTTCACCGCGTCTTCCAGTTTCTTCTTCGCGTCGTCCACCTGTTTTTGCGTTGCGTTTTTATTTCCGATTACTTCTTTCGCTTCCTTCACTGCGTCTGCAAATACCTTCCAGTCTTCCTCTGTGTAATCGCTTTCCTGGTACTTGTTTTCTGCTTCCGTTACTGCTGTCGAAAGCTCTGTCACGGATTCCTCGCTGGCCGTATCATCCGGCTTTTCTTCCGGTTTCTTGCTCTCCAGCAGATTCACCGCGTCTTCCAGTTTCTTCTTCGCGTCGTCCACCTGTTTTTGCGTTGCGTTTTTATTTCCGATTACTTCTTTTGCTTCCTTCACTGCGTCTGCAAATACCTTCCAGTCTTCCTCTGTGTAATCGCTTTCCTGGTACTTGTTTTCCACCTCGGTTACTGCCGCTGTCAGTTCTGTGACAGATTCTGGCGTTGCCGGAACTTCCGGCTCTTCTGGTTCTTCTGGCCGCGTATCTACCGCTATTGGTATCACCTGGCCGTCAAACGTAAAGTCCTCGAAGGTAATTGACAGCTCATTGTTCGCGCCTCCGGAACTGGCATAGAAGCCAACGTAGAGATTCTCACAATTTGCCAGCTTGTCGCTTGTGACGCTGTCTGCATTCTTTCCGCTCTCGTTTTGTACGATCTGCGTCCACTCCTGATTATCAAAACTATAATAGCCGGTAAATTTATTTCCCTCTTTTACAAGTTTGATATAAGCCTCTGAATCCGGATTTCCATCTTCTCCGTAAAATTCGCCCACGGAGCCGCCTCCGCTCATCATTCCAAAACGTTTCGGAGAATTGGGGAACAGGTAATCATGGTAACGTCTTCCCGCCGACACATAATTATTTCCAATGTTATCCTTATCAAATACGGCGATAAAAGCTCCCTGATAATTAGCGCTAAGTCCTCCGGATACTTTTGCTGTCAGCGTAAAGTCTGTTTTGTCTTCCGGAACTTTCATTGCAAACAGGTTCTTTCCGCCAATGCCGCCGTTTTCTGTGACAATGCTTACAGATGTTTCACTGTTCAGAAAACGCTTTTCGTTTTCACTGATGATTTCCCAGCGTTCTGTATCTAATGCGTATCGTTCCGGAGTAACTTTGACCTTGATCTGGGCTTTCACAGTTGCATCGAATGTGGAAGACACCGTAATGGTAGTTTCACCGTCTGCCATACCTGTGATCAGACCGCTGCTGTTTACCTTTGCAATCTCCTCGTTTGCGCTGCTCCAGACAACTTCCTGATACTGCGCGTCTGCAGGAGATGTTGTTGCCTTTGCCTGGTACGTACGGTTTTTTTCCAGTTCGATTTCTGTTTTATCGGTAGTAATGGAGGTAATGACATCTAATTTCTCCCTGGGAATCACCTTCACCGCATAACCGCCGCCCTTTAATACGGGAATGCTTAAGCGATCTGTACTGGTCACTTCCTGCACTTCCATTACAAGGTCACTGCGCCCATTCTCTTTATAAATTACTGCCGTGTAGTCTGTTCCGCTTTCCAAAAAGTCCAGAACAACCTCCATGTCCTTCTCTTTGGTACTGATTCCGGAAACATACCAGCTATCTCCCGCTTTTCTTGCCAGATTTACATAATCTCCAGGCACAGAATCCAGATATTTTAAGTCATCCCATGAGGATGGATAATTCTTGTAATACGAAATCGCCGGAGCCACTTTGTAATAATTCTCTACGCTGTCACCCATGGAATGAATGCCGTCCTCCACCAGAGCTGTCAGGGCAATCTGGAATCCCATAGTCGTCTTGCTTGTGTCCCGTGAGAATAACTGCTCGGTCACATCTGCCGGACCCACAGCCGCCCGGATAAAAGGAATCAGGGTATACTGTTCTGCCGTGATGCCCCCCTGCTCCTGGCCTGCGATCCCCTCGCGCGCCAGTACATTCGGATAAGTCCGGATCTCTCCGGCAGCCTTATTTCCGCCGTGAATATTTACCATCAGGTGTTTTTCTGCACAATATTTGTACAATTCATCATATACCTGCAGCACAGACTGGGATTCGTGGTTGAAAAAGTCTGTTTTGATACCAACAATTCCATCTTTCGCCCACTGGTCCAGACGGCTCTCGCGGTCTTCCTTTTTGGAAATATCTTTTGAATCCACCCACGCAATCAGCTTCACGCCTTTTTCATTTGCGTAATCTCTTACCTCATAAAACCATTCTCTGTAGCCTGTGTATCTGGTACCGTCGCCGTTTGTGGTTTTCGGCTGCCAGCCTTCGTCTAAAATATAGTATTTCCAGCCCAAATCTGCCGCCATGTCAATAAATTTCTTATGGGTATCTTTGTTTTCCTGTCCGCCGTAGTAAGTTACCCAGGACCAGGAAGATAAACCGGGATCTACCCAGTTCTCAAAATCATATCCGTCCAGCCGCTCGGGGCTTAAGTTTTCCGTCATTGTATTCTGTACAATATCCTCCGGCGTACCAGTAATGATCGTTCTCCAGGGAGACATAAACGGCGCCGTCGTCTGCACGTCTTTGCTCTGAATCGGATCAAACGCAAGTCTTAAAAGGCCGCCCTGTTCCACTCTCGTCATGGAGCCTGTATAAGAGCCGTTTAAAGCCGCCTCTGTCAGAAGATTCCAGACGCCGTCTTTTGTTTTATACAAAAGCGGAATAGACGGGATCGCTCCCTCTGCAAGAGTTTCGGTCGTTGCCTTTTCATAGTAGCCCTCATACGTCCACTGTCCGGGGCCATGAGGCATATAGTACACATCTGCCTCCGCCGGCAGCTGGAAAGCAGTGGTCTCGCTGCTGATATTCAGCGCCGCATTTTCTTCGCTTCCGCGGATTGCATAACGAAATGCCGTGCCATCGTCGTAAGCGCGCGTGATTAAGTCAAACTCTACGCCTTCTTTGCCCTCCAGAGTGAACGTCACGGTTCTCTGTTTGCAATGATTGGTATAAGTTTTCCTTTTTCCGCTGAGCATAGGATATGTCTCATTGATTTCTTCTTCTGATGTTTCTGATTTAAATGCCAGTTTCTTTGAAAAATCTCCGATACTTGTAACAATGCCGATCGGTGAAGTTTCCATGGTTATTTTTCCATCCTGTTTTGCCCGGTACTGCAGGGTGCCGCCTGTCATTAATTCTACTTCCAGGGTGGTTCTGCCATCCGGAGATGTGGTAGTCCAGGTTTTCTCCGCCACAATTTCACCTACCTGGATTTCCAGGCGCGCCGACCTTACAATGCTCCCGGCCGTTACTTCACAGCTTATGACCGTCTTCCCGGCTTTGACGCCCGTTACCACGCCATTCTGATCTACAGTGGCAATTTCTTCGTCCTCACTTGCATAGACAACGCTGTCCAGGGTTTCTCCGGCAAGTTCGTCCCCGTTTCCATCAAGCGCTTTCATGGTCAGGTTCGCTGTGCCTCCTACCGCAACCGTGTCCGCACATGTTAATTCTACGGAATTTAAACTGGACAGATTCACGCCCAGAGGAATCTCTTCTCCATCGAAACGGAAATCAGAAAATGTGATATCCATTGCGTTATCCTGACCTCCGCTGTTGGCTGTAAGACCTATGTATATTTCTTCTGTTCCGGTAAGATTTCCCTGTGTGATGGAGTTGATACTGCTATCTTTGCCATCCGCGATAAGCGTCCAGCCCTCGTCAGAGGCGCTGTAGTTCTTGCTGTAATAACTGCTGAAACTGGAACCGGACTTTTTAAGACGCAGATATACCTCTTCCCCGCGGTCCTGTTCAGCCGTATAAAACTCACCTGTGCTTCCCTTGTTGCTCATCATGCCTATCAGTCCATGAGCTCCATAACCGCCTCCGAGAAAACTGTGGTATCTTCTCACTGCCGCTACGGCATTCGCCTGTCCCGCTCCGCTGCTTGCCATCAGAAAAGCTCCCTGATAATCCTTTTCCACCAGTCCTGAAACCTTCACTGTCAGCACAAAGTCCGCCTTATTGGCAACTTTCTGCCGAAGTACATTTTTCATACTGCCCCATTCACCCCTCTCTGTGGTGATGGTTACGCTTCCATCTTCATTTACCTTTAATTTTTCATCATTGCGATTGTCTACAATCCAACTGCCGTCGAGCATCATGCCATTGCCTGGCAAAGCTTCCCGTCCCGCCTGATCTGCCGCAGCCCGCTCTGTCTCCTGTCCTGCCGCCAATACAGGGGACACATTTCCCAATGCCAATGAGACAGCTATGACTGCTGCTAATGCCGCTTTTACTTTTTTCCTCAGCCAAGTGTTCTTTCTTTTCATATTGTCCTCCTCCTTGTGTTAACTTGCCGCTGCTGTGGAAACAGCTTCTGTAAAAGTAATTATACAAATTCCCTCCCATACATACCATACAATTTTCTTTTGTATATCTATAATTTTTTTCGCAAAATACACATCATAATTTTTCATATATCATATTTTTATTTGTATAATCTTACATTTACATTCATGCTCCATCCAGTCAGCTATCAGACTTTCAGAATCTCCTGTTTTGCCATATTCCCGGTTACCGTCAGTCAACGATGCCGCCGCATCGCCTCTTTCCCCCTTGCAGGCTGAAAAATATTCGCTCTGACAGCCTGCTTACTGGCCGGATTGAGCGCCAGAGGAAATCAGGACACAAAAAAAGCAGTGAAAAAATTTTCACAGAAAATTTGCACGTACTTTTTCAAATTTTCCACATCCGTTTTTTCACTGCTTTTTGATACCTTAATCCTGCATGAGAACAATAGTATATTAATAAATTTAAGGCTGGTACTGCTGTTCCAGAATCTGTTCCACATTTTCCGCCGTAACAATGCGATAGGGGAGACTCACATAGATGTCATCCACCAGCGCTATATCCTCCGGCAGCTCTGTGCCCTGCCCCAGAGAATACGCAATTTCCAGAATACTGTGCGCCTGTCCGGGAGCGTCGTTCAGCACTGTCCCCTGCATATTTCCTTCCAAAACTTCCTGAAGGGCCGGAGCCGTTCCATCAATGCCCACAATCAGCGGCCATTCTGATTTTCCTGACTCCTTCCAGGAATCAATCGCCCCCAGCGCCATATCGTCATTATTAGAAAGTACCAGCTCAATACGATCTCCGATCTCGTCCATCCACTGGTCCATTTTCGTCTTACCCTGCGCCCTGTTCCAGTTTGCAATGCCATCCCCCAGCTTCTCCAGGTTAATGCCCCCTTCCGTAATAACATTAATAGAATGCTCTGTACGAACCAGAGAATCCTGATGACCTGCCTCCCCTTCCAGAATCACATACTGTAATTTGCCATCGCCGTTTTTATCCCATTTTTTAAAATTATCTTCTCCTGTACACAAATCCACTACAATCTGTCCCTCCATGTCCCCGGACTCCGCAGCAGACGAACCAACGTAATACAGCTTGTCCCAGCGCTCCAAATCCTCTCTTACCAGTTCCCTGTTAAAGAAAATAATTGGTACGCCTGCATTTTTGGCTTTCTCAATAATCATGGTGGCGTCTGTTCGGTCCACCAGATTGATACAGAGAATATCACAGCCGGCATTGATAAAATCTGTGGCCTGGTCATTTTGAACGCTCTGCTTGCCTCCGGCGCTCACCACTTCAACATTGATACTGATCTTTTCATCCTTTTCTTTCTGTTTCGCCATAGATTTCAGACATTCTGTCAAACTTGCCACAAACGTATCATACTGATCATATACGCTGACCCCAATCTTTAAGCTTCTCGGAAGTTCTCCACGCTCATTTTGAAAATTATTTTCCATCCCGCATCCTGACAAACATAGCACGATCCATAAGTAAAATATTATCTGTATATATTTCTTCTTCATATATGCCTCCAGTTATCATTGAATGATTGGAAAGAGCAGACGCTCATTTTCTTTGAGGTGCATGGTCTCCTTAGATGCATGATGATAGTCAACTTCCGGCATCTTTGAAACTTTCTCCCCGCGTATCTTCTGAATCAGCACCTCCACTGCCTCATATCCCATATTAAATTCATTTTGAAATACAATGCCTTTTATCACTCCCCGGTCAAGCTCATATACGATTTTCTCACTGCTTCCTATTCCATACAGACTCACCTTCTGCTCGCTCTCCTGCACCGCTGTCACTGCATGTTCCAGTTCCCGGTCATCCAGAGCCACCAATACCGCCGATTCTGCTTTGTCCCAAAATTCCCGCTGCGCATTTTCGTCAAAACGTGTAAGCTGCGTCACATCTTTGACAGAATCTTTCATTTCATCCAGAAATCCCTGCAGACGAATCCCTGTACATGAACGTCTCTGGTCCACAGGCAGAATATATACCTGGAGATCTTCTCCCATCTCTGTTACGATTTGCCGGGCCAGTCCGCTTCCCATCTGGTAGGCATCCGCCGCCACACAGGGCAAATCCACCTCCATGTCGCTCTCTACCAGTATGACAGGCACGTTTTCTGCAAGTTCTGTGATATCATCCTTCATCTCCCGGCAGTCTGCCGCCGCCACCGCCAGGCCCTGAGCTCCTCCCTCCAGTTCCCGCTTTAAAACTTCCGCCTGTTCCGAAAAATCATTTTTTTCATCCATGATTATAAAATTCACTACCGCCTCAAAATCTGTCTCTGCCTGGTCTACTCCTTCTTTAAACGCAGTCCAGCGTCCGTTGCTGCTCCCGTACACCACCACTGAAATCTGGATTCTTTTTTTTTCAGATTTAGAAGGCACCATATACACATAAGTCATCACGATTACCAGTATCATCATACTTACCATAATACCAAAAATAATCCAGTTTTTCTTAGTCATGTACAGGTTCCTCCTGCATAGATTTCTTAGGCAAATGAATCGTAACTGTCGTTCCCTCGTCAGGTTCGCTTTCTATACTCAGGCCATATGGCTCCCCAAAATACAGGCGTATTCTCTGATGAACATTCAGCAGACCCACGCCCGAACCTTTCTTGTGAACTCTTCCGTTATCGGTCAGAAGATAATCTACCACTTCCTTGGACATTCCCAGACCGTTATCGGTCACATCTATATAAATATCACCGTCTTTTTCATAACCTTTTACCTCAATAATACCGTCTCCGTCCATATATTCCATGCCATAATAAATTGCATTTTCGAGAATTGGCTGAATAATCAGCTTAATCGTGCTGCAGTTATAAATCTCAGGATCTGCATGCGTCTTAAATTCAAAGCGGTTCTTATACCGTACCTTCTGAATATTCATATAATTTCTGGCATGAGTCAGCTCGTCGGCAATCGATATTATGGTTTTTCCTTTGTTGAGACTGATTCGGAACAGTCTGGACAGGGCTGTTACCATGGAAATAGCCTCTTTATATTGTTCACTTTCAATCATCCATACGATGGAATCCAATGTATTATACAGAAAATGCGGATTAATCTGAGACTGAAGGGCGTCCAGTTCACTTTTTCTCTTTTCCTCCTGCTCAAGTACAATATCATCCATCAGTTCCCGCATCTGGATTACCATACCTTTGATTGTCCTGCCCAGATGCCTGATTTCTTTTGAGCCGCCCTCATAGATCTCTAAATTCAAACTCCCGCTTTCCAAAACCTTTACCGATTTTTCCAGCTTCTGAATCGGCGTGGAAATTCTTGAAGATATAATCATATTCATAGCAGACATTAGAAGAATTGCAAATACCACAATCACAATCACAAAAAACCTTATCTGCGTCAAATCCAGATAAAATTCATCCGTCGTCACCACGCTGACAATTTTCCATCCGGTATAACCTAAGGTTTTTACCGATACCGATCTCTCTTCTCCCTCAAAAATCTCCTTATAATTTCCATCCTCATACAGCGCCGCCGCAATATTATTTTCTTTATCCAGTTTCGAATAAATGGCTTTCTGCCTGGGATGATAAATAATCTCACCATTTCTGTCTATTAAATACACATAGCCTGCATTTTTTGCATTTACTTTGGTGAAAAGCTGCTCAATACTGCTGTAATTCATGTCCACCAGCAAAATACCTCTGCCAATGTCGCCGCCTCTGGTTAATTCCACAATCCGGCTCATAGACACTACCCAATAGTAACGGTACGTACTTTCTTCAAAGAGATTCTGCACATGAGGCGTAGAAAAATGAAGGTTTTCAATTTTGTTATTCGCTTTCTTATACCATTCCTGGGTGGTGATGTCCAGATTTTTCTTCATAGTGGCCACTGGCACTGCGCCTACCAGATTCCCGCTGTCGTCAAAACAGGCTATATTTACCAGATCATCTTTATTGGCCTCATACAGCAGATTCAGTTCCTGATTCAGGTTGTCCGATTCCAGATCCACATTCTTGATAACACCATAATACATAGAATCAGAGATCCGCATCATCCCTCTCACATAGTTCTCCAGATTCAGACTGATCTGATTTACAAGCTGTTCGCTGTTTTTCAGTATAAGTTCTTCCGTACTGGAGCTGAACCTTCCATACAAAAGAATGCCGGCAAACCCCATGGAGATTACTGCCATAATAGTAAAAGATACGGCAATCAACGCCTGGATGCTTGCCGTACGAAAACGAAATTTAACAAATTCCCAATACTTCTTAATCTTAGTTTCCATTCTGCTCTAAACTGCTCATCCTATATTTTGTCGGTGAAATTCCATATTTTTTCTTAAACACATAACTAAAATAATTTGGCTCCGTATAACCTACCTTTCTGGCAATGATATACGTCTTGTCCCTGGTATTATTTAAAAGCTCCAACGCCGCCTCCATCCTCACATTTGTGAGATATGTGACAAAACTTTCCCCGGTTTCTCTCTTAAAAATGGTAGAAAAATAGGCGGCGCTCACATTCAAATGACTGCATAATACTTCTACCGACAGCTTGCTCTCCTCATAATGTTCTTCAATATACTGTTTCGCTTTTTCTGCCAGCAGTTTTGCGGAATCCATCTGTTCCTGGCGTATAAACATCCGGAATTTCATACAGATATTAATCAGCCAGTCTTCCAAATCATCCAACGAATCAAATCTGACGATTTCCTGATAAAAGTCTACGTTTCCTCCAAAAACCTCCTCCAGATTTAAATGATAGGAACGTCCCAGTTTTGAAAGCTCCGTTACCATTTCCAGCATGGCTACCTGAAACCTCCGCAGGGAAATATTGGAGTTTTTGAACTTGTTGATCAATTCAGCCACCGCAACTCTCACTTCATGACTCTGTCCCAGCTTCACTGCTTTCAATACCTTTTGAATATCATTGTCGTCCAGAAAGAAATCATGGTTTATGGAAGGCTGAATGTCCTTAATATAAATAGCCTGATTGGGTTCCAGTAGCACACGGTAATCCGCTGCGTCCATGGCTCCTTTATAAGACACCGACATGTCCTCCAGATTTTTTACCAGCTGTCCAATCCCCGCTGTCACATTGATTTCCAGTAAACGGCTTGCAATTCTGCAAATCTGATCTATTTCCCGCACTGCACCGCCAAAATGAGCGCTTCCCTCAAGCATCAGGATTACGACTACTGCGTCTAAATAGACAAAGCTGTGCATCTGAGTATCTTTCTCTATATTTTCATCAATAATCTGCTTTAAAGACAGATTCAATATGGCCTGTTTTTTTCCTTCACGTTCACTTTTCGACTGCGTATCTGTGCGGAAGACGACCACCGCATAAAAATCAGATTCCAGATTCACTTCATAAGAACTGTTCATCTCCTGAATGCGTTCATCAGCAATCCTTCCCTCCAGTAAACCGATCATGAACTGTTCTTTCATCACAGGGAGACTTTTCAGATAATATTGATAAAACTTGTCCTGATTTCGTTTCGCATTGATCTCTGCATCCAGCTCTTCTTTCAATTTTACAAAGACGCTTCTTAACTCTTCCGAATCCACCGGCTTAAGGATATACTCCTCCACTTCCAGCTTGATCGCCTCCTGGGCATACTCAAACTCATCAAAACCAGAAAAAATAATTATCTTAATATTCTTCTGACTTTCTTTTAGCCGGTTACAAAAAGTCAGACCATCCATAAACGGCATCTTGATATCGGTCATCACCACATCCGGCCTTAACTTCTCAGCCAGTTCAAGAGCTTCTTCTCCATTTTCTGCTGTGGCAATAACCTGAAATCCGATCTCATTCCAATCTAACTTCTTTGCAATCGCCTGACGAACCGCCTCTTCATCATCCACTAACATGACTGAATACAAATCCATAGCCTGTTGTCCTTTCTATTATCCCTGTTCTCCGTATTTATCGTTCATACGTTTCCACATAAAGCCAAGCGCAAGGATACAGACAACGATTTCTGCAATAGCCACTCTCACATTCCAAAATAAAAGCACCATCATCAGTAAAGAAGCTGCCGCTAAAAACAGCATCAGTCCGGCTGCCTGCTTAACGTACATCTTCTCATCCTTCAACGGACCTTTATCTTTTCCACGTATAATTGTAGAGTCTCCTGTAATCCTGAGACGAATTGCATAGTAAACAAGTATTACAAACAGCAGCAGCGGGATCCCCGCCAAATCCAGAAATTTATCCATTGTTTCCTCCATTCTGTGCATTACCAGACACAAACAGACCGTTCGTGAACGAATAGCAGATTCTTTTACTCTTATAATGCCAAAATAGCGGCTGAAAAATCCAGCCGCTATTGAGCATTCTGAAATTAATTATTTCTTTGCTACATATTTTCTAATATCCAGAGAAATAGCTATAAAGATAACGATACCGATCGCTATGTACTGTGCGTTTGCATCCACGCCCAAGTACTGTAAGGATGCTTTCAAAAGCTCGAATACAGCAACACCGATAACGGCTGAGGACACTTTACCACGTCCACCTGTTACAGATACACCACCGATGGTACATGCTGCAATCGCTTCCATTTCGTAACCATAACCTAACTGAACGGATGCTCCACCAGCTTTTGCACCCAGCATGAATCCTGCCAGACCATACATAGCTGCTGCTTTCATGTAGATCAATACCAGTGTCAATTTAACCGGAACACCTGCAACTTCTGCTGCCTGAGGATTTCCACCGATCGCATACATGTATTTTCCATGACGGGTCATGTTAAATATAAACCATGTGATAGCTGCTACAATGATAGCAATCCAGATCAGATAACTGATTCCCAGGAAGGAACCTGTTGCAAGACCTGTATAGGAAGAAACATATCCACCCAAAGGTGTTGCTCCTGTATAAATCATTGAAATACCATACACGATTTCCATCATAGCCAGAGTAGCGATGAACGGAGGTACATTCAGGTATGCAATGAAAAATCCTGTAATACTTCCGAATACAGCACAGATTGCCATAATGATAATCAGCGCTAAAAATACGTTCATTGGCTGCATATCCGGAAAGAATTTACCGGAATAATCCATACGCTGCAGTAATGTACCTGCCACGCAGCCTGCAAAACCGATCATACGTCCTGCGGAGAGGTCGCACCCTGCAGTAATAACGCAGCCTGCAATACCCAAAGCGATTACCAGACGGGCACTCATATTCATCAAAATATTCAATAAGTTACTACTTGTGAGGAAGTTATCTGCCGTAATTCCGGTATAAATAACCAGAACAAACATAACAATAATAACACCATTATTAATCAAAAAATCTTTTGCTTTCTGCTGTTTTGTTTTTTCCATGATTTCCTCCTAATCAGAATTTTGTTGCATAACTCATGACATTCGCCTGCGTCATTTCCTGCTGATCGCTGATCTCTCCTGTCAGCTTACCATTACACATAACGTAGATGCGGTCTGCCATACCCAAAAGTTCTGCCATCTCAGATGAAATCATGATGATAGCTTTCCCTTGTTTTGCCAGTTCGTTCATGATTTCATAAATCTCATGCTTCGCCCCCACATCAATACCACGAGTTGGCTCATCCATAATCAATACATCCGGGTCGTTTGCCAGCCATCTGGATATAATAACCTTCTGCTGGTTACCACCTGACAAATTGGCGATATGCTCTTTCATGCTGGGCGTTTTAATACTCAGCTTTTTGATACTATCATCCACAACCTGGTTGATACTCTTATGGTCAAGGATAAATCCTGCTTTCATAAATTTGTTGTATACTGATACTCCAACATTATCTTTGATAGAAAGACACCCAAAAATACCGTTACCACGACGGTCTTCCGTTATCAGCCCGATTCCATTATTCATGGCGTCAATCGGACGTTTAACCTTTACTTTCTTTCCATGCACGTATACTTCTCCGGTGGCTACGCCACGGATTCCAAAAATTCCTTCCATCAGCTCCGTTCTCTGAGCCCCTACAAGTCCTCCGAATCCAAGTATTTCACCTTTGCGGAGCGTGAAACTTACATTTCTGAACGACTTTGTATGAATAGAAGTGAGATTTTTCACTTCCATAATTACATCCCCTGGAACATTTTCCCTGGGCGGATATACATTTGTCAATTCACGTCCAACCATTTTCGCCACAATCTGATCTATCGTCAGATCTGCTGCCGGCCAGGTTCCTACATATGTACCATCACGCATAACGGTGATATCATCGGCGATCTGTTTGATCTCATCCATTTTATGGGAAATGTAAACCATGGCAACGCCCTTATCTCTCAAGTCGTTCATAATCCGGAACAGCGCCTCAACTTCTTTTTCTGAGAGAGAAGAGGTCGGCTCGTCAAAAATAACTACCCTTGCCTGCTGTGAAACAGCCTTTGCAATCTCTACCGACTGCATCTGCCCGATGGACAGAGAACCCAGCTGCGCTTTCGGGTCAAATTCCATCTTTATTTCCTTCAGCCACTTTTCAGCTTCAGCATACATGGTCTTATGGTCAATTATTTGAATTGGTCCATATTTCTTAACCGGAAACCTCCCCAGATACAGGTTTTCCCCAACACTTCTGGCCAATACCGGCTGCAGTTCCTGATGCACCATGGCAATTCCGTGCGCCATAGCTTCATCCGGATTGTTGATTTCAATCTTTTTGCCATCCAGGATCACTTCCCCTGCATCCATTTTATATATGCCAAAAAGACATTTCATCAATGTTGATTTTCCAGCACCATTCTCACCCATCAATGCATGAACGGTTCCTGGGCGGAGCGATAACTGTACATCATCGAGCGCTTTAACTCCAGGGAACGATTTGCATATTCCCTTAAGCTCCAGTTTATACTCAGCCATTTTTCTCCTCCTTCACATCCTTATATTTTGTAAATTCCGCTTCTTCCCATAATAATCCATCCAGATTATACATGCAAGAAGGGTGCAAGTGCTGCTATGCTCACTCGCACCCTTCATTACAATCTATAAACTGCTAAAAATGTTTTACTACACTTTCCAATATTAAAGCGAAATTATTTTACCATATCAAGGATACTCTGTGCATTCTCCTGAGTTACCTTTACATAGTCGCAGCCAATGTATTTTTCATTTCCAGTACCAGCGATGAAGTTAATTGCTGCATCTGCTGCTGTATGAGACTGTGAGAAATGATCGTTAAATACAGTACCTGTCATTTTTCCTGCAATAACGTTCTCAAGAGCTTCTGAAAGTGCGTCTACACCAACCAAGAAGATATCTTCTCCAACCTTACGGCCTTCTGTTTCGATAGACTGCAATGCACCAAGAGCCATAGCGTCATTGTTACAGAATACTACTTCAATATCAGTTCCATGCTGACTCAGAGAGTTTGCTACTAACTGCTGAGCTGTTGCCTGATCCCAGTTACCAACCTGGTCATCAAGACAGTTTACTTCAAGACCTGCTTCTTCAAGAGCCTTTACAGAGAATTCTGTACGAAGCTTAGCGTCAACGTTCTCCGGGTCACCTTCGATCATAACATAATCAATCTTGCCGTTTCCATTCAGGTCTACTTTGTCAAGACCAAGATCAGAAATCAACTCGCCCTGGAACGTACCGGACTGGCTTGCGTCACATCCAACATATGTAACATCCCAGTTATTCTCTTCCCATCTCTTCTCTTCAGCTTCATCAGGCTCACGGTTGATGTATACCAATGGGATGCCTGCGCCTACTACTTTATCTGTAATTGTCTCTGCTGAAGAAGAGTTTACAGGGTTAACAATCATAACGTCGACACCTTCTGTAATGAAGTTGTCAATCTGTCCGGACTGTGTTGCCTGGTCATTTGCTCCATCAACGATTTTGATATTCTCCTTTGCAAATCCTTTTTCAATCAGGTAATTCTCAAGCTCGCCACGGAACAATGTCATGAAGTTGTCAGAGAACTGATAGATACATACGCCAACTGTCTTATCTGACAAATCAACGTTTGCGGTATCGCCTGTGGTATCATCAGACGTGTCGTCTGTTGTGTCATCCGTGGTATCATCAGACGTATCGTCTGTTGTGTCATCTGTGGTATCATCAGACGTATCGTCTGTTGTGTCATCTGTGGTATCATCAGATGTATCGTCTGTTGTGTCTGTTTTGTTAGTGTCTGTTTCAGCTGCCTTGTCTCCACAGCCTGTAAGCATAGTAGCCACCATAGCTGAGGCTAATAAAGTGCAAATTACTTTCTTTTTCATAGTATATCCTCCTACGTTTTTTAGGGTTATTCGCCCTTTAGTTTTGTGTCTCAATTATAACAATATTAATACCATTCGTCAAGTAAAATTTTGTACAATATTTTTTTGTATACCATTGAATTTATTAACCGTTTCCAGATATTTCTGTGCCTGAAAAGACGGATCAGGCCGCCCCCCTTCCACCGGACGGCGGACCAATTCTGCGTTCCCGCGCCGCCCGCTGTACCATCCGGCGGTTTATTGTCGACGAAATTTACGGAAACTTAAGGATTTTTTCCTTTATTTCACATATCATATTTGTTATAATACTTTGATAAGCAGACAAACGTTCTGCTGAAAGATACGAAACGTATCAGGTTTGCTTTATAAGGAGGCTATCTATGAATTATGGAAAAAGAGGCGTAGCGCGGAAAGCAAAACAGATCACTTCCACAGCCTCATTAGTACGTAAGAAATTTACAGTCATATTTTTCAAAACACTGCTGATCTGCTTCCTGGGCGCCATAGTCGTTGGAACCTGTGCGGGAATCGGCATATTCCGGGGTATTATAGCTTCTGCCCCTGATATTTCGGATATCGACCCTTCTCCCACCGGTTATCTGTCTGTGGTGTTGGACAACCAGGGAAAGGAAACGGCAAAGCTGGTGGCGTCCGGCTCTAACCGCGTATATGTAACTCTGGACGAAATCCCCGAAGCGGTTCAGCATGCTTTTGTCGCCATAGAGGACGAACGTTTTTATGAGCACAACGGCATTGATATCAAAGGGATCATACGCGCCGGATTTGCTGGTATCGCAAACGGCTTTCATTTTAACCAGGGAGCCAGCACAATTACGCAGCAGCTGTTAAAAAATAATGTGTTTGAAGGCTGGACAAACCAGTCCGGCATGGAAAAGGTTCAGCGTAAAATTCAGGAACAGTATCTTGCTATTGAGCTTAGTAAAGTAAAGTCCAAAGAATGGGTCCTGGAAAATTATCTGAATACTATTAATCTGGGACAGAATACGTTAGGCGTGCAGGCCGCCTCCCGCCGTTATTTTGGCAAGGACGTATCTCAACTTACCCTGTCAGAAGGCGCAGTGATTGCCGGAATCACCAAGAACCCTTCCGCCTACAACCCGGTCAGCCATCCGGACAAAAACGAAGACCGCCGGAAACTGGTGTTAAAGAATATGAAAGAACAAGGCTATATTTCTGAAAGCGACTATAAAAACGCGCTGGAAGACGATGTATATTCCCGCATCCAGCAGGTCAACATTACCTTCGCTGAAGAAAATCCCAATTCTTATTTTGTGGACGCTGTCATTGACCAGGTGGTGCAGGATCTGGTAGAGAAGAAAGGCTACACCGATACCCAGGCATATAAAGCCATTTACAACAGCGGACTGACCATTGAATCCACGCAGGATCTGTCTATTCAGCAAATCTGCGATGAAGAGATAAACAATCCGGAGAATTATTCCACTGCGCCGCAATACTCCTTTTCTTACCGGCTTACGGTTGAAAAAGCGGACGGATCCATAGAAAATTACAGCGATCAAACCATGATTTCCCATTACAGCGCTTCCATCCCGGGTTATTCTCTGAATTTCAGCAGCGTTGAGGAGGCGCAGGCAGCCATTGACAGCTACAAAGCAGAAGTCATACAAAGCGGCGATTCCATTGTAGAAGGCGGTGAATCGGTGGTATTTACCATGCAGCCTCAGGCGGCCGTGACCATCATCGACCAGTACACCGGAGACGTAAAAGCAATTGTGGGAGGCAGAGGGGAAAAAAGCGGAAGCCGTACCCTGAACCGCGCTACAGATACTGTAAGACAGCCTGGTTCCACTTTTAAGGTACTCGCCGCTTTCGCTCCGGCACTGGATACTGCCGGTATGACGCTTGCCACCGTTCAGGATGATGCTCCTTATACCTATACCAATGGTACCTCCCTGAAAAACTACGACAACTCCTACCGCGGCTTCACCACGATCCGCTATGCCATTACAAAATCGATCAATGTGGTAACAGTGAAAACTCTCACCGATATTTCTCCGCAGGTGGGCTACGATTATCTGCAGAATTTTGGTTTTACGACAATGGTACAGGACGATATCGTACAATCTCTTGCTCTGGGAGGCATTACGCTGGGCGTTACAAACCTGGAACTGACCGCTGCCTATGCAGCCATTGCAAATTCCGGCGCTTATATCAAACCACGGTTTTATACACGTATTTTAGATCACAACGGAAATGTTCTGATTGATAACACCCTGGAAACCCACACGGTACTAAAGGCAACTACTGCATTCCTTTTAACTGACGCCATGCAGGACGTAGTCAAATCAGGCACCGGCGGCGCGGTAGATTTTGGTACAATGCCCATAGCCGGAAAAACCGGAACCACTACCAGCAACCGCGACACACTGTTTTCCGGCTATACTCCCTATTATACCTGCTCTGTCTGGTGCGGTTACGATGACAACAGCCCTCAGAGCGGCGCGCTGACTTCCAATCCCAAAACATTATGGAACCATATCATGGGGCGCATCCACGAAGGTCTGGAATACCGGGAATTTGCCCAGCCGGAAGGAATTGTCACATCCGCCGTATGTAAAAAATCCGGCAAACTTGCCGTAAGCGGTCTGTGCGACTCTGACCCCCGGGGCAGTATGGTGGCGACAGAGTATTTTGCTGACGGAACGGTGCCCTCTGAATATTGCGATCACCATGTAAGCGCCACAATTTGCGCTGCATCCGGGCTTTTAGCAAATGAATTTTGTCCTGCTGAAACCAAACAGACCGGCGTTTATATTGTAGGCGGTTCAGGAAACAGCGGAGACGGAGCATATCTGCTGCCTGCCGCGCTTGCCCAGGGAAATTACTGTACCGTGCATACGGCCGCCAGTATTCTTCCGCCAATTCCGGAAATTCCTGTCGAAACAGAACAGATTCCGACGCCGGAACTTGAGGAACCGGAAATGAAAAAAGACACGCATGAAAAAAACGACAGTGATAAGAATGATCACAATAATGGAACGAAACCGGAAGATGACTCAGAAGAAAACAATTCTTCTTCTGAGGAAGACTGATATTTTATGAAAAATGGTGAAAAAACGGCAGCCGTATGAAACATTTCATACGGCTGTCGTCACGTACCTCTTCATATCAAAGAATGGCTCATGTTTTCAATTACAGGCTGCAGCGTCTCGCGCTGGCCGCTGTCACATATACCATAGAGCTTGCGGCTTATGGCTTCCAGCTTCTCCTGGCTGCAGGTCCCGTTCAGCAATTGATGAAGCAATTCTGTCTCATACAGAAACAAGAACTGCCTCTCCCTCTGGCTCAGAGAGGACTTCAGCGTTCCGGCACAGGTCTTTCGCATCGTATCCAAAAACAGGGCAAGCTCCTGTTTTTCTTTTTCTTCTGTCATTGCAGCATATTCCAATTCTCTTAAATTCTCTCTGGCGCTTTTGATCTTTTGTTCCAAAATCAATTTTTCCTGATGCTCTTTCTCCTGCATGTCATAAAACTCAAAAGCTTCCAGAACCGCACTGCAAATCTCTTCTCTGAAATCTGCAGATTTCTGAAATATCTGAAATACATTCCGCTCGTTTACCAGCAGCTTCAAATGCGCCAGTTCCAGACGCCGGGTATATACCATACACACGGTCTGAGGGCAGTAACGGTTCAGATAGGCAATAATCTTAGAGCCGTCAAAACCGTGCATATTCATACCGGTAATTACCACTTTATATTTCTTTTTCTTCAAAACAGCGGCAACCTCATCCCCTGTGCCCGCAGTATCAATATCCAGATCATATTCTTTCATGGCATTAAGAAATTTCCGGATTATCTCTCGGTTATGGTTTACAAACAGCAGATTATTTTTCATCCCTTACCTCCCGGCGCATAAAAACTACTCTTTCTTCTATTATAATAGGCTGTTCTGAAAAAATCTACTCTTTTCTGTAAGATTTCATTTTACCATCCCGGCGGCAGATATCCTGCGCTGCGATATGCAATCGTTTTGATATATAACGCAGCGCTGTCATCGTGAAGTATCATCTGTTAAAAACAATCTCCGTTATGACTATTCTATTCCACATCCAGCAAGGCCGGCAAATCCTCCTCTCCTGTCCGAATCTTGACAACTTTCGCTACATCATAGACAAAGATCTTTCCGTCGCCAATATGCCCGGTATAGAGAGTCTTTCTGGCTGCTTCAATTACTTTTTCCACCGGAATATTTCCTACGATAATTTCCAGCTTTACCTTAGGCAGCAAGGTTGCGTCCATCTCTACGCCCCGGTACTTCTCGCCGGCGCCTCTTTGAATGCCGCAGCCCATAACCTGTGTTACCGTCATTCCTGTAACGCCCAGTTCATTCATTGCCTTTCTTAATTTATCATAACGCGACAACTTCGCAATAATAACCACCTTGTACATTCCCGCAGTCTCTTTGGGGAGCACCGAAATAACCTTAACCGCCGCCTCTTTCTGTACCTGGGATGCGTTTTCATATTCCTCCGTCCCCACATTTGTGTTTTCATTCACTTCCATAGTCATTGTATTTGAGACATCCATAATACTGAATCCGGAATACGCAGAGGCAAGGCCATGCTCTGTGGCGTCCAGTCCTGCAATCTCTTCTTCTTCCGTCACACGCAATCCCACAGTTGCACGTATTACAACAAAAGTAATGGTAATGCAGACTGCCGCGAACGCTGCAACGCTAAGCGCCCCCAGGACCTGAAGGGAAAGCTGATGGAAACCTCCTCCATAGAACAAACCGTTTATCTCGCTCTCCGGAGCAGATGAAGTAGCAAAAAGACCAACTGCAACTGTGCCCCAGATACCGTTCATCATATGAACTGCCACAGCCCCCACTGGATCATCCACGTGAAGCTTATAATCCAGCAGCCATACGCCAAATACCACCAACAATCCTGCCACAGCCCCAATTACAATGGCTCCCAACGCATCGGTCACATCGCAGGGCGCCGTGATTGCCACCAATCCGGCAAGAGAAGCGTTCAAACACATAGAAACATCAGGTTTTCCATATTTTACCCAGGTAAAAATCATACACACTAACGTTGCAACCGCAGGCGCTATGGTAGTTGTCAGAAAAATAGAGCCTAACTGCGGGATTGTGGTTGCCGCCGCACCGTTAAATCCATACCATCCAAACCAGAGGATAAAGCAGCCCAGACAGCCCAAAGGCAGATTATGTCCTGGAAAAGCATTAACTTTTGTAATCTTTCCCGTTTTATCTTTCGTAAATTTTCCAATACGCGGCCCTAAGACCGCCGCCCCAATCAAAGCTGAGATACCGCCTACCATATGAATGGCGCAGGAACCGGCAAAATCATGAAATCCCAGCTGCGCCAACCAGCCGCCGCCCCAGATCCAATGTGCTTCAATTGGATAAATCAATGCAGAAATCACTCCGGAATAAATACAATAAGATAAAAATTTTGTTCGCTCCGCCATAGCTCCAGATACAATCGTTGCTGTGGTAGCACAGAATACCAGGTTAAATACAAAATTAGAAAAATCAAAGTCTGCATAAGCGGTAAAAATATCAAATCCCGGTTTTCCAATCATCCCTATCATATCCTCTCCTAACAGCAGAGAAAAGCCTATCAGGATAAATACGACCGTCCCGATACAAAAATCCATAAGATTTTTCATCAGGATATTTCCAGAGTTCTTTGCTCTGGTGAAACCTGCCTCTACCATAGCGAATCCCGCCTGCATCCAGAATACCAGAGCCGCTCCGATGAGAAACCAAATCCCAAAGGTATGCTCGCTTACTAAACGAATCATTGATTCATGTGTCATAATAATTCCTCCCTTTCTGATCCAACACCCAACAATAAGCCGGCAGGATATTGGATTCCCGTGGCATTTACTAAATAACCACATAAAATATGTACCATTTTGCAAATATAAAAAACGATACTTTCCCCACTATCCACAGCTTTGTGGCTCAGAAAAAATATCGTTTTCTTTTTTGTTCATAATTTATTCATTTTAGATTCAAAAAAGCTTCATGATACTAACACGAAAACTTCATTTCTTAAGCGTATAATAAAAATATAATAAACGACAGTTTCAGTAAATCATTATTTGAGTAAACTTTTTCATAATATATGCCAGGTGGCGGAGGCCGCCTGGCATCCTCCCTTTCATCAGGATCTTTTTATTCCATTTGATTTTTCTTGTTCGGTAATATGGGCCATCTCATTTTACATCTCCTATGATAATTTTCGCATCAAATTTATACCTCGAAAATTAAATCTCCATAAGACGGCATAGGCCATATATCCTTATCAACTATCATTTCCAGTTTGTCAATTGGCGCCCGAAGCGCTTCCATAGCCGTTTTCACCTCGTCACGATAGCAAATCGCCTGTTTTCTTCCTTCATTCATTGCGGAAGCTTTCTCTGTAGTTTCTGTAAGATTCACAAGCGCCGCCTTCGCTTCCGCCAGCAGAGAGGAAACCTCTTTCAGCAGTTCTTTCTGGGTGGTGACGTCCGCGTCACAGGCAGAAGTTACTGCATTGATAGAATTTGCCAGTACCGTAGTATATTTGATAATCGCCGGAATAATCTGTTTTCCAGCCATATCTATCATGGCGCGTGCCTCAATATTCAGGGCTTTTGCATAATTTTCATACAAAATCTCCCCTCTGGATTCCAGCTCCGCTCTGGTAAATACATTAAATTTCTCAAACAATGCCACAGCTTTTTCAGTGGTCAGCGCCGGAACTGCATCTACCATATTTTTGATATTGGGAAGTCCGCGCCGCTCTGCTTCCTCAATCCATTCGTCAGAATAACCGTTTCCGTTAAATACGATACGCTGATGATCGGAAGCCTGTTTTTTAATCAGGTCATGGACCGCCTGTTCAAAATCATCCGCACTTTCCAGAATATCACAGGCGTCGGAGAACGCTTCTGCAACAATGACGTTCAATATCACGTTGGGAGCTGCGATAGAATCATTGGAACCAACCATACGGAACTCAAATTTATTTCCGGTAAATGCGAACGGCGACGTACGGTTGCGGTCTGTGGCATCTTTCATAAAGTCAGGCAGTGATTTCACGCCAGTCTGAAGCACTTCGCCTTTTAAACTTCTGGTCGCTTCTCCTGTACTGATCAGCTGCGACATCACATCCTGAAGCTGCTCTCCCAAAAAGATAGAGATAATAGCGGGCGGAGCCTCATTTGCCCCCAGCCTGTGGTCATTTCCCGCATCTGCCGCAGATTCACGCAAAAGGTCTGCATGTTTATCCACCGCTTTGAGAATACAGGTCAATACCAGAAGGAACTGGATATTTTCATGAGGGGTTTTTCCCGGATCCAAAAGGTTAATGCCGTCGTCTGTGATAATAGACCAGTTATTGTGTTTCCCGGATCCATTTACTCCTGCAAAAGGCTTCTCATGAAGCAGGCAGCGCAGTCCGTGACGTCCCGCCACCTTTTTTAAAGTTTCCATCACGAGCTGGTTATGGTCCACCGCAATATTGACTTCCGCATAGATCGGAGCAAGCTCGTGCTGTGCCGGAGCAACTTCGTTGTGCTGCGTTTTGGCGCTGACGCCAAGTCTCCAGAGTTCCTTATTCACATCCCGCATATATGCCGCAATGCGTTCCCGGATAGCTCCAAAATAATGGTCATCCAGCTCCTGACCCTTTGGCGGCATTGCGCCAAACAAAGTACGGCCGGTAAAAATCAGATCTTTCCTCTTTAAAAATTTTTCATGATCAACCAGGAAATATTCCTGTTCCGCTCCCACCGAGGGCGTTACGCGTTTCGAAGTTGTATTCCCAAAGAGCCGTATCAGGCGCAGGGACTGTTTGTTAATTGCTTCCATGGAACGAAGAAGCGGCGTCTTCTGATCTAACGCTTCTCCGGTATAAGAACAAAACGCCGTAGGGATGCAAAGCGTTGCTCCCGCTGCGTCCTGTCTTACAAATGCCGGCGATGTGCAGTCCCAGGCCGTATAGCCTCTCGCCTCAAAGGTTGCTCTCAGTCCTCCTGAGGGAAAAGAGGAGGCGTCCGGCTCTCCCTTTATCAGTTCTTTCCCGGAAAAGCTCATCAGTACCTTACCGTTTGGCATAGGCGCGGTAATAAAAGAATCATGCTTTTCGGCTGTGAACCCTGTCAGCGGCTGAAACCAGTGGGTATAATGCGTCGCGCCTTTCTCGATTGCCCACTCTTTCATTTCATGCGCCACCACGTCTGCGGTCTCCAGATCCAATTCTCTGTCTTCCTGGATGACTTCTCTTAATTTCTTGTAAACCTTCTTCGGTAAACGTTCCTGCATCACAGCATCATTAAATACGTTTTCGCCAAAAATTTCTGATACATTGAAATATTCACTCATATTATCTACATCCTTTCTAACATGCAGGTATCTTTTATCTTAAAATGGACAAGAAAAAGCTTTTCTGTTCTCAGGACAAACCTGCGAATTTTATCTTACCGGAAATTCGCAGAACTCACGATTAAGATAAAAAAGGGCATTCCAAGCTTCTTGGAACACCCTTGTTCTACATGTTTGTTTTCTGTTGCTAATAAGATACTCTATAATTTTTAAAAATGCAATAGAAATTTCAGAAAAATCTTATTTTTTGCTATTTCTAACAAATTTCTTTGATTTTCTGATTATTTTTCCTCAAAATCTACAAAGAGAATCTAAGACTATTCTGCCTTTCCAACAGATCCGAATAATTCCATCTTCTCTTTTACCGTCGCTTTAATTGCATCAGCGCCCGGAGCCAGAAGCTTTCTCGGGTCAAAGCCTTTTCCTTCCTGATCCTTACCTGCTTCGATATATTTTCTGGTAGCCTCTGCAAAGGAGAGCTGGCATTCTGTATTTACGTTAATCTTAGCTACGCCAAGAGAAATCGCTTTCTTAATCATATCTTCCGGGATTCCGGTACCGCCGTGAAGTACCAGAGGCATCTCGCCCGTCTTCTGCTGAACCGCATCCAGCGTCTCAAAACTTAAGCCGGCCCAGTTGTCCGGATATTTGCCATGGATGTTGCCGATTCCCGCTGCCAGCATATCTACGCCCAGATCTGCAATTGCCTTGCATTCATCGGGATCTGCGCACTCGCCTGCGCCGACTACTCCATCTTCTTCTCCGCCAATAGATCCTACTTCCGCTTCAATAGACATTCCCTTATCGTGAGCAATCTTTACAAGCTCTGTGGTCTTTGCCACATTTTCATCGATCGGATAATGGGAGCCGTCAAACATAATAGAAGAAAATCCTGCTTCCACACACTTGAGGCATCCTTCATAGCTGCCATGATCCAGATGCAGCGCAACGGGAACTGTGATGTTTAACTCCTCCAACATACCGTTTACCATGCCTACTACCGTTTTATATCCGGTCATGTATTTTCCTGCTCCTTCAGAAACACCCAGGATTACCGGGGATTTTAATTCCTGTGCAGTCAATAAAATGGACTTTGTCCACTCCAGATTGTTGATGTTGAACTGTCCTACAGCATAATGGCCTGCCTTTGCTTTCTGTAACATTTCTTTTGCAGATACTAACATTTCTTTTCCTCCATTTCCGTCTTCTGCTCTCTGACAGAAAACCTGTTTTTAACTCCGCTGCGCGGTACGTTACCTGACGATATTATAACTTATTTCTCCCAAAAAGAAAAGTATTTTCTGGAAGAAATTTCATTCCCGGCTTCACCATAATCTCAACTGCCTGCTTCTCGTTATAGATCTCAACCTCTATATGGTCCCCGCCATATTCTCCGTCCAGCGTCCAGGAAATCTTTTCCAGAGACCTGATATTCAGGGCGTCCGTTTTAAAGGTATAAATCAGATCCGTGTCATCAATCAGATTCGTGAGACTTGCAATAATCGCGTTAAGCTCGATGGGATTTTTCGGCATCCTGATCAGAGTCACCTCAAACATGCCGTCGTCCAGTTTCACATTTTTGCCCGTAATATTTTTGAATCCGCCTGCTGAGGTGGAGTTTGTAATCATGCCATAGATAAACTCGTCTTCAATCTCCCTGCCGTTCACTGAAATCTGCAGATGAAAAGACTGAATGGAGGTAATCCGTTTTACACCTTCAAGCAGATAGGCAAGATGGCCAATCCTGTTTTTTAAATCCTGGCTCGTTGCATAGGAAACATCGGTAAACAATCCAAAAGCTGCAATATATACAAAATATTCTCCGTTAAAACTTCCGACATCGCAGGCGAACGGCGTTCCTTCCACCGCCACCCGCGCCGCCTTATCCATATTCTTTGGTATTTTAAGAGAACCTGCAAAATCATTCGTGCTTCCTGAGGGAATATAGCCGATGGGCACTCTCTCTTTGCGCCTCATCATTCCGCTCACCACTTCATCTAAGGTACCGTCCCCGCCGCTGCAGACGATCAGTTCATATCTGCCCGCCTCCAGCTCTATCAGTTCCACGGCGTCCTGCGGCTGCTGTGTGGGGTAAACAGTCACTTCATAACCGGACTTTACAAAGTAGTCCACGATACTCAGCAGTCTGTTTTTAATCTGCCCTTTTCCGGAAAAGGGATTGAACACAAATAAAAGCTTTTTCTTCATTCATGCTTACCTCCATTCTGTGCGTTTTTCAGCACAAACAGGCAGTTTGCAAAAAAATTTCCATTCTTTTACACTTCGCCTCTTTTTTGCTCCCTGAGCTCCTCTGCGATCTCGCATAATCTGCGCAGCCGGTGATTGACCCCTGATTTTCCCACCGGAGGGTCCAGAAGCGTACCCAGCTCTTTTAACGCTGCCTGAGGATATCTAAGGCGCAGCAGCGCAATTTCTTTCAGATTATCCGGCAGACTGTCCAGTCCTCTCATAGATTTTATGTAATTTATATCTTCCGCCTGTTTTACGGCGGCGCTGACTGTCTTATTGATATTTGCTGTTTCACAATTTACCTGACGATTTACAGAATTGCGCATTTCTTTCAGAATACGTACATTTTCCAGATTCATCAATGCCACATGCGCTTCCATAATATTGAGCATATCCACGATCTGTGCGCCTTCCTTTAAATACACCACATAACTTTTTTTGCGCTGTACAATTTTGGCGTCCACCTCAAAACTATTGATAATTTCCTGGAGCTGTCTGGCCGCTTCTTCTCCTGTGCAGACAATTTCCAGGTGATAGGACTTCTCCGGATCGCTCATAGAACCTGCGCTCAGAAAGGCCCCCCGGATAAATGCCCTGCGGCAGCAGGATTTCTGCACCAGAAGACCGCTGGCAAGCGCCCTGGTTCGAATATTTTCTCCCTGTTCGTTCTGCCACTTCACCGCCAGCAGAACCTTGCGCAGCTCCTGTGGATTTCTCAGCAGAATTACAAAAATTCTGCTTTTGTGAAGATATACATTCTGGCGGACGGCTATGCTTACATCCGCCTGAAAGGTCCTGCGCATCAGGGTAAAAAATTTGCGCGCCAGAGAAATATTTTCCGTATAAACGCAGAGCTGTCTGCCTCCCTGAACTTCCTCCAGCTTACCGGCAAAACTTAAAATCGCCGCAATCTCTGCAATCTGACAATGTCTGCTCTTCTGGAACTGTCTTGACAATTCCTCTTTCACTTCACCCGAAAACGACATATCCTCCTCCTGCTCCTATTTATTGCGGAGCGCATCCTTTTGAATATCCCGGTGCTCAATCTTAAGCCCATACTCTCTCTGATGCCGGAGCCGTTCATACAAGCCGTTGGCAAGCGTCACAGAGCGGTGCTTGCCTCCCGTACAGCCAATCCCTATCACAAGCTGGGTCTTACCTTCCGTAATATAGTTGGGTATCAGAAATTTCACCATGTCTTCCAGCTTATCCAAAAATATTCCCGCTTCCCTGAACTGCATCACATACTCCTGGATTTCCCTGTCATTTCCGGTTTTGACGCGCAGGCCTTCCACATAATAGGGATTCGGCAGAAAGCGCACATCAAAGACCAGATCAGAATCTGTGGGAATGCCATATTTAAAACCAAAAGAGACGATGGTGATAAACAGGTTCTTATAGTCCTGATTCTGAACAAAAATCTTCTCCATCTCTGCTTTTAGTTCTCTGGTAAGCATATTGCTGGTATCAACAATATAATCTGCCTGGTTTTTCAGAAATTCCAGCCGTTTGCGTTCCTTTTGAATCCCTTTATCCACCCGCTCGCCTCCTGCAAGCGGATGCGTGCGCCTGGTTTCTTTATAGCGTTTTACCAGCACTTCGTCCGCAGAATCCAGATAGAGAATATCAAACGTTTTTCCGTTTTGGCTTAATCTGTCCAGCACGCTCTGCAGCTCATCCAGCTTTTGTCCGCTGCGGATATCCACTCCCACGGCCACTTTTTGCAGTTCCGAATCCTGCTGGTCGGCAAGCTGGGCAAATTTTTCAATCAGCGCAATCGGCAGGTTGTCCACGCAAAAATAGCCGATGTCTTCCATAATCTTTAATGCCGTACTTTTTCCAGCTCCGGACATCCCTGTTAAAATTATAAATTTCACTGCGATCCTCCCTCAAATATTCACATTCAGAACTCTCCCAGAAACCGTACCTCTGTCTCAAGCTTTACGCCTGAATTTCTTTCTACCTTATCCTGTACCTGACGGATCAGCTCGGCGATTTCCGCCGCCGTGGCATTGCCGCGATTAATTACAAACCCGCTGTGCTTTTCGGAAATCTGGGCGTCTCCCACCCGGAATCCTTTCAGTCCCGCGTCCTGAATCAGCTTTCCTGCAAAATATCCTTCCGGCCGTTTAAAAGTACTGCCCGCGCTCGGATATTCCAGCGGCTGTTTCTTACAGCGCTGGCTGCGCAGTTTTGCCATTTGTTCCTGGATCTGCTCAGCATCTCCCGGCTCCAGCTTAAGCTCCGTGTCCAGCACAATATAGCCGTTTTCAGGAATACAGCTATGGCGGTAACCAAATTGCAGTTCTTCCAGATCCAGCTCTTTTTCTTCCCCCTCCGGAGTCAGAACCGTTGCTTTCTTCACAATCCGTTTCATCTCTCCGCCATAGGCTCCCGCGTTCATGACAACGGCTCCGCCAATGGTGCCTGGAATACCTGATGCAAATTCCATGCCGGTAAGCCCATGATCTGCTGCGACTCTTGCCACGGACGACAGCATAGCTCCTGCCTCCGCCTTTATAATACTGCCCTCCGCCCGGATCCCGGCCGCCTCTTTGCCAAGCTCGATCACCAGACCTTTGATGCCCTTATCACCCACCAGAAGATTGCTTCCATTTCCAATCACCAGCCAGGGAATTGTATATTCCCGGCACAGAGAGAGGATTCCCGCCACCTGCGCCCGTCGGGGACGGACATAATATTCTGCCGCCCCTCCGGCGCGAAACGTAGTATGGCCGCTCATTTTTTCCTGTACAAAACAATTTTTTGTTATCTTTTGTAAATCTTCCCAAAATGATTCATTCACATTAAGCCTCTTTCAAAAATGCGGTATATCCCGCTTTTGCTTCGTAAAGATCCGCCTTGCTGATAATCTCCCATGGCGCATGCATATTCAGCACGGCAATACCGCTGTCTATTACCGACATATTATAATTTGCAAGAATATAAGCGATTGTGCCTCCGCCGCCCTGATCTACTTTTCCCAGCTCAGAAGTCTGGAAGGAGACGCCGTTCTCATCCATAATCCTGCGCAGATCTGCCATATATTCCGGATTGGCATCGTTCGATCCGCTCTTTCCCCTGGACCCTGTGTACTTGTTAAATACCAGTCCATTTCCAAAATAGGCGCAGTTGCGCTTCTCCATCACAGAAGCATAGAGCGGGTCATAAGCCGCGCTTACGTCTGAGGAGAGCACCCTGGAATTTGCCATACAGCGGTTAAAGCTGACCTGGCTGTAACCTCCCATTGCCTCAAGGATCTCGGCCGTCATATAGGAGAAAAATTTAGAGTGCATACCAGTTGCCCCTACGCTTCCCACTTCCTCTTTGTCTACCAGCAGACATACGCTGGTCTTTTCACATATTCCGGCTTCCAGAACCGCTGCAAAGGATGGATAGGCACATACCCGGTCGTCATGCCCATATCCCATAATCATACTGCGGTCCAGCCCGTAATCCCTTGCCGGTCCGGCAGGAACCACTTCAATCTCCGCAGAAAGAAAATCCTCTTCTTCTATATCATATTGTTCTTTGAGAATATTCAGTACATTTCTTTTTACAGCTTCCTTAGATTTCTCCTTGTCCTCTTCCGCTGAAAAAGGAATGCTGCCTGCCAGAAGATCCAGGTTTTCCCCTTCAATTACCTTTGAAGCTTTCTTTTCCATCTGCTCGGAGGCAAGATGAACTAAAAGATCACTGACGCCGAATACCGGATCCCCTTCCCGGTCGCCGATATTCACCTTTACCTTCGTACCGTCTTTTTTCACAATCACTCCATGGAGGGCCAGCGGAAGCGCCACCCATTGATACTTCTTCACACCGCCGTAATAGTGGGTATCCAGCATGGCCATCTCTGTATCTTCGTAAAGAGGGACCTGCTTTAAATCCAGCCTGGGAGAATCAATGTGCGCCCCGAGAATGTTCATTCCCTGTTCTAAGGGCTGTCTGCCGATTACAAACAGGCAGAGCATCTTTTCCATATTTACCGCGTATAATTTATCTCCCGCCTGAATGCCGCGCCCCGACGCGATTACTTCCTTCAAATCTTCAAATCCGGCCGCTTTTGCCTGAGCCGTCAGTTCTGCAACACATTCCCGTTCCGTCTTACATTCAGAAATGAATTTCCGGTATTCTTCTCCAAAAGCAAATACTGCTTCTTTCTGCTCTTTCGAATATTTATTCCACGCATTTTTTCGTTCCATAGATCAGTCTTCTTCCTCCTCACTGGAATTTTTCTGAAGATTCGCCTGTACCCGGCGATACAGTTCCTGAGCCGCGTTGTATCCCATCTTTTTCTGTCTGTGGTTGACAGCCGCTGTCTCGCAAATCACGGCCAGATTTCGTCCCGGACGGATCGGCAGAGAATGGCATACGACTTTGTTGCCCAGAAATTCCGTATATTCTTCTTCCATGCCCAGGCGGTCATACTCATTTTCTTTTTTCCAGTCCTCCAGCTTGATTACCAGATCAATATTCTGTTTTTCTTTCACACACTCTACGCCAAACAAAGTCTTAACATCTATGATGCCCACGCCTCGCATTTCAATAAAATATCTGGTAATATCCGGCGCGGTTCCCACCAGCGTATGCTCGTTGATTCTGCGGATTTCCACGACATCGTCGCTGACCAGACGATGTCCTCTGCGGATCAGTTCCAGAGCGGCCTCGCTCTTGCCGATCCCGCTTTCGCCCATGATCAGAAGTCCCTCTCCATAGACATCCACCAAAACGCCGTGAATGGAAATACAGGGTGCAAGCGCTTCTCCCAGATAATAAATCAGCTCCGCCATAAATGCAGAGGTTCCATAATCTGTGGATAAAACCGGGGTCTGGTTCTCTGTGGCAATCCGTATCAAATCCTCGTCCGGTTTCAGATCACGGCTGAAAATCACACAGG
Source organism: Lachnospiraceae bacterium (assembly GCA_910575155.1). Lineage (GTDB taxonomy): Bacteria > Bacillota > Clostridia > Lachnospirales > Lachnospiraceae > Petralouisia. The sequence continues at coordinate 34,810 of CAJTDX010000017.1, read as the reverse complement.
GAATATTATGTGAGAAGAACTTTTCATAAACGTCCAGTTTCTCCTCCTGGCTCAGTTTCTGTATATAAGTATATTCCACCATACCGATAATTTCTATTCTGGTCTTTTCAAAATAGTCAAAATACCCTGTCAGCTGCAGGGCGGGACGGTTTACTTCTGCGGTAGTTACCTTGCGGGAATTAATATCCACTTCCGGATTCAGTACCTTTAATTTCATTTTGTCTGCAATCTTTTTTACACTTACGCCGCTCATTCTGCTTCTCCTTTCATCGGGAAAACCTTATTTCAGCCATAGATCAGTATAAATCTGCCATTCATACTGATTTTTGCCGTTTCATTTTCATTTTATCATAAAACCTATTGCTCTTCAACAGACGGCCTGTGGAAAAATTCATAGACTGCCCTTGCGGACTGCTCGTTCATGGAGGGCAGCTCTGCCAGCGTCTTTACATCTGCTTCACGTATGGCGTCCAGGGATAAAAACCTTTTCATCAGCGCTTTTCTTCGCACCGCGCCAATCCCCGGGATATCGTCGAGAACAGAATGTACCTGCTCCTTGCTTCTTAAGGAACGGTGAAATTCAATGGCAAACCGGTGCGCTTCATCCTGGATACGGGTGATCAGCCTGAATCCCTCACTGTGGCGGTCAATGGGAATTTCCTGATTGTGATAATATAAGCCCCTGGTTCTGTGATTGTCATCTTTCACCATCCCGCATACCGGAATCTGTAATTTCAGCTCTTCTAAAACCCGCAGCGCCACGTTTACCTGGCCTTTTCCTCCGTCCATCATAATCAGATCCGGAAAACGGGTAAAGCTTCCGTATTCCTGTTCCATATTCCGCTCTTTTAATTCCTCCTGCTCTTTCATTCCATGAGAAAAACGCCTCGTCAGCACCTCATACATGGAACCGTAATCATCCGGTCCGGTCACTGTCCGCAATTTGAATTTCCGGTAGTCGCTGCGTTTTGGCTTTCCTTTCTCATATACAATCATAGAACCCACAGATTCGAAGCCGCTGATATTGGAAATATCATATGCTTCCACCCGTTTCAAATCCTCAAGCTCCAGCAGTCTGCCAATCTCCTTTAACGCCCCTATGGTTCTGCCTTCTTCCCGTTTGATCTTTTCTTTATCCTGAGAAAGCACCATGCCGGCATTCTGGGCGGCAAGCTCCACCAGTTTTTCTTTGGTTCCCTTTTTAGGCACGCGCACATAAACTTTCTGCCCCCGTTTCTGCGACAGCCATTCTTCAATTACCTGAGCTTCCTCAATTTCCTCCTGAAGCATAAGCTCTCTGGGGATAAAAGGCGTCCCCGCATAAAATTGTTTCAAAAACGTGGCGAGCACCTGAGGTCTGGTGTCCTCGCTTCCGATATTAACATGAAAATGATCCCGCCCGATCAGTTTTCCATCGCGGATAAAAAAGATCTGTACCACTGCGTCCTCTGCGTCGGACGCCATGGCAATGATATCCTTATCCTCACCGTCAGAGCTGGTAATTTTCTGCTTCTGGGCGATCTGCTTCACCGCTTTTAGCAGCTCCCGGTATTCGATTGCTTTTTCAAAGTTCATGTTCTCGGAAGCATCCTGCATCTTCTCTTCCAGTTCCCTGAGTACAGGCTGGTAGTTTCCATTTAAAAACTCGATTGCCCGGCCGATCCTCTGGCGGTATTCTTCCTGGCTGATATATCCCTGGCAGGGCGCCATACACTGATGAATGTGATAATTCAGACAGGGCCGCTCTTTCCCAATATCTTTGGGCAGTACGCGGCTGCAGGTGCGGAGCGCATAAATCTTATCAATCAGCTCTATGGTATCTTTGACGGCGCCTGCGCTGGTATAAGGACCAAAATAGCGGGATTTGTCTTTTTTCATCTGACGTGAAAAGAGGACTCTGGGAAAAGCTTCTCCCAGCGTCACTCTGATATAGGGGTATGTCTTGTCATCCCGCAGCATAGTATTATATTTGGGCCTGTGTTCCTTGATCAGATTGCACTCCAAAATAAGCGCTTCCAGCTCAGAATCGGTGATGATATATTCAAATCGCTCAATCTGTCTTACCATCTGCGCCTTTTTCAGTCCCTCGTTGTGACTGGGACGAAAATACTGGCGCACCCGATTCCGAAGACTGACCGCCTTGCCAATATAAATAATTGCATCCCTGGCATCATGCATGATATAAACCCCAGGTTTCTGGGGAAGTTTTTTTAATTCCTCCTGAATGTCAAACATTATTTCATCCCTTTTAATAATTTATCTAAATAATCCTCTCCATCTTCCGGATCATCAGGCTCCTGCGGTTCCTCCTGATAAAGTTCCTGCGGCTCTTCGGACGCCTGTTCCTGAGCAGCTTCCTGCTCTTTTGTTTCTTCCGGTTCTTCCACAGATACCTTTTTCTTATGTTTCCGGAACATTTCCAAAGCGGAAATCTTAGGCTCCTCAGGGACTTCTTCCAAAACGATCTCTTTTTCCTCTCTGTTAAACACTTTACGGGTTAATTCCTCCGGAATCACTTCACGAATGATCGCATCCTGTACAACCTCCTCTGCCTCCAGAAAAACTACTTCTTTTTCTTCCGGCTGCATGGAGATATTGATTTCCTGCAAAGAATCCGCCTTTTCCAAAAGTTCCTGCGGCTCTTCCGGCGTAATGACCTGTTTCATGGCGCTGGCTCTGAGCAAATGCGTTCCGGATTCGTCCAGCGTATTCACTTCCTCCGGAAGCTCCTCCTGACCCATAAGCGTATTGCTTTGCAATAAAATTTCTTCGGGCTGGTCCAGGGTGTTTACTTCCAATGGCAGATGATCCGCCTCATTCGGCGTGTGCGCTTCTTGCAGAGAAGTACCCCGCATCAAAAGCTCTTCGGAATCGTCCAGTGTATTTACTTCCAGTGGAAACTCTTCCGCTTCTTCCAGAATACCGGCTTCCTGCGAAAACCTTTGCGGCTCTTTCCGTGTATTTACTTCCTCCGGAAATTCCCCGGAATCGTCCAGTGTGTTCACTTCCTCCGGAAACTCCTGAAATTCGTCCAGCGTATTTACTTCCTCCGGAAACTCTCCCGATTCCTCCGGCATATTCACTCTTCGCAGAAATTCTCCCGGCTGTTCGAGAGTATTCACTTCCTCCGGAAACTCCGCTGATTCCTCCGGTATACTGACTTCTCTTAGATTTCCTGCCGCCTCGTTGGGCCGCTTTCCTCTGAGTTTCACCTGATAATGCTCTTCATAATTCTCATCTTCTATTGGAAATTCAGGTATTTCACGATCTTCCTGCCTGAATGTATCCTCTGTTTTATCTGTGCCCGGCGCCTCCTCTGTCTCCGATATTCCTTTTAATTCGCGGAAAATCTTCATAAATTCCCTGCCCGTGATCGTCTCATGCTCATACAGATAATGAGCAATCTCATCGAGAATGCTTCTGTTCTCCTGAAGAAGACGAATCGCTTCATCGTAGCTCGCTTTTAAGATCCGCATTACTTCCTGGTCAATCTGCGCCGCCGTATCTTCTCCGCAATTCAGACTTGCCCGGCCATCCAGATACTGATTCTCAACGGTAACAAGTCCCATCAGCCCAAATTTTTCAGACATGCCGTACTGCGTCACCATAGCCCGCGCTATTTTGGTCGCCTGCTCTATATCATTAGAAGCCCCGGTAGTAACAGAGTCAAATACAATCTCCTCTGCCGCCCTGCCGCCCATATAAGTGACAAGACGCGCTGCCAGCTCATTTTTCGTCATCAGGAATTTTTCTTCTTCCGGCACCTGCATCGTATAACCCAAGGCGCCCATAGTCCTGGGCACGATGGTAATCTTCTGCACTGGCTCCGTATCTTTCTGCAAAGCAGTTACCAGAGCATGGCCCACTTCATGATACGCCACCATTTTCTTCTCTTTGGGACTCATAATACGGTCCTTCTTCTCTTTTCCGGCAATTACTACCTCAACAGATTCAAAAAGATCCTCCTGATTTACATACTTCCTTCCGTCTTTGACAGCATTGATGGCCGCCTCATTAATCATATTGGCCAGATCAGATCCCACTGCGCCGGACGTCGCCAGGGCAATCGCATCCAGATCCACCGTTTCATCCATCAGCACATTCTTGGCATGTACTTTCAAGGTTTCCACACGTCCTTTAAGATCCGGCTTATCCACAATGATTCTGCGGTCAAACCTTCCGGGACGCAGCAACGCCTTATCCAGCACTTCCGGACGATTGGTAGCCGCAAGAATCAGCAGACCCTTGGATGTGTCAAAACCATCCATCTCTGCCAGAAGCTGGTTCAGCGTCTGCTCCCGTTCATCGTTTCCGCCGTATCTGGTATCGCGGCTCTTGCCTATGGCGTCAATCTCGTCAATAAAAATAATACAGGGCGCCTGCTTCTGCGCTTCTTTGAACAAATCCCTGACACGGGAAGCTCCCACCCCCACAAACATCTCTACAAAGTCCGAACCTGCCAGAGAGAAAAAGGGTACCTTCGCCTCTCCTGCAACTGCTTTGGCAAGCAATGTTTTACCAGTTCCCGGAGGGCCCACCAGGAGCGCGCCCTTGGGAAGTTTCGCTCCAATATCTGTATATTTCTTGGGATTATGCAGAAAATCCACCACTTCCTGAAGGGAATCTTTTGCTTCATCCTGTCCGGCAACATCCTTAAAGTTTACCCCTGTGGACTTCTCCACATAAACTTTTGCCGTGGTCTTACCCACTCCCATGACGCCGCCTCCTCCCATTTTACGGAAGATAAAGAAATACAGCAGCACCCACACAATTACCAGCGGAAGGATATAACTTACCATATTCCACATAATTGCTGAAGACACATCCTCTACCGTGCCGCTGAATTTTACGCCATGTTCTTTCAGCAGGGGAAGCAGAGTTTCATCATTTAATTCGGCGGTATAATAAGTAATCCGGTATAATTTGTTCTCACTCCTGGGTTTAATTTTAATTCTGTTGGAAGTAAAGATAACTTCCTCCACCTTATCGCTTTCCACCATATTAATAAACTCTGAATAAGTGATCTCTTTATTGGCGGCGTCCTTGGCGCAGCTGTTCAGAAGGCTCGTCAGAAACAGCACCACCAAAGCCGCGAGAATAAAAATCATAACCGTCATTCCATTACGGTTATTTCCGCCGTTATTATTCCCTCCGTTATTGTTCCCGCCGCTATTATTCCCATTCATATTATTATTTCCTTTGTTCTCCATTGATTTCCTCCTGAATATCGCTCCCTGTGATTCGGCGACACTATTTTATTATATGTTCATTCTTTTTGAAAAGCAATATGTTCTTTAGAAACTTTTCTACAATATTTTCTAAACTTTTTATAAACTTTTTTATAAAAATCCTAGATTTCTTTCATCATAGGTTGTATAATGTAGTAATTATTGAAAATGATACATATTGAAGGAGGAGCTACTATGTCCGTAAAATACGTCTTTGTCACTGGTGGTGTGGTTTCCGGCCTGGGAAAAGGAATTACAGCAGCTTCCCTGGGACGTCTGCTGAAAGCGCGGGGTTATAAAGTTACCATGCAGAAATTTGATCCGTATATCAACATCGATCCCGGAACAATGAACCCCATTCAGCACGGAGAGGTCTTCGTCACCGATGACGGCGCAGAAACAGATTTGGACCTTGGGCACTATGAACGTTTTATTGATGAAAATTTAGGAAAAAATTCCAATGTCACAACCGGAAAGGTGTACTGGTCCGTTCTGCAGAAAGAGCGCCGGGGAGATTACGGCGGAGGCACTGTCCAGGTGATTCCTCATATCACCAATGAAATCAAAAGCCGTTTTTACCGGAATTTCACCACGGAAGACACCCATATTGCCATTATCGAGGTTGGAGGAACTGTGGGCGACATGGAGAGCCAGCCGTTTCTGGAGTCTATCCGTCAGTTCCAGCATGAGATTGGACATGAGAACGCCATCCTGATTCATGTAACCCTCATTCCCTATATCAGCGCCTCCGGAGAAATGAAAACCAAACCTACACAGGCCAGTGTGAAAGAACTGCAGGGCATGGGGATTCAGCCTGATATTATTGTTTGCCGTTCCGAGCATCCCTTAGACCAGGGAATCAAAGACAAAATTTCCTTATTCTGTAACGTTCCCTGCAGCCGTGTACTGCAGAATCTCGATGTGGAATATCTGTACGAGGCGCCTCTTGCCATGGAAGCGGAGAATCTCGCGCAGGTAGCATGTGAATGTCTCCATTTAGACTGCCCGCAGCCGGATCTTACAGACTGGATCGACATGGTGGACGCTCTCAGAAACCCCAACAAGGAAGTGGAAATTGCCCTTGTTGGAAAATATACGGCGCTGCACGACGCATATATCTCTGTGGTGGAAGCTTTAAAACATGGAGGGATTGCAGAACGCGCCACCGTAAATATCAAATGGGTGGATTCTGAATTACTGAACGCAGAGAACGCCGGAGAAATTCTCGGACAAGTACAGGGCATTCTGGTTCCCGGCGGTTTTGGCGACCGGGGTGTGGAAGGCATGATTGTTGCCGCTCAGTATGCCCGCGAGCACAAGGTTCCTTATCTGGGTCTCTGTCTTGGTATGCAGGTGTCTATCATCGAATATGCAAGACATATCTGCAGCTTCCATGACGCTCACAGTATTGAACTCAACCCCAACACTACCCACCCGGTGATTGCCCTTATGCCGGATCAAAACGGCGTGGAAGATCTTGGCGGAACGCTGCGCCTCGGCTCTTATCCCTGTATTTTGGATAAAACTTCCAGGGCGTTCCAGGTATATGGAGAAGAAACCATACACGAACGTCACCGTCACCGTTATGAAGTCAACAATGATTACCGTTCCGTGCTGACTGAACACGGGATGAAGCTCTGCGGCCTGTCGCCGGACAGCCGGATTGTGGAAATGGTGGAAATCACCGACCATCCCTGGTTTATAGCCACCCAGGCGCATCCGGAATTAAAATCAAGGCCCAACCGCCCGCATCCGCTGTTCAAAGGATTTGTAGAAGCGGCAATCAAAACCAGACGATAGTTTATAGCACAACAGCCTGACAGATCTCACGATCCGTCAGGCTGTATTTTTATAGGAAATTCCTTCGGATTCCCTATAAATAAAAAACAATGATCGCACTGCGGCGGAAAAGAAATATGCCGCTAAAGCGACCCGCCGCAGGCGGAGAATCCTGCAGAGCAGGATTCTTTGTTCTTTATTATTTTCCAATTTCCCATAACCCTTTGATCTGGCCGCTTAAGGTATCAAAATCCCATTGCTTCTCACTGTTTTTTCTGCTGTTGGGATCGTTTACAAAAAATCCCCGTTCATCATATCCCCGAATCAGGATAAAATGCCCTGTAGTGGTAAAATCGCCCGGACGCATACTGCAGATCAGCACGCTTCCCTGATCCAGCGCCTGCTTCATGGCCGTCTCGCCAAGCGGCAGTTCCTTTCCGGAAAGTCCCAGTCCCGCCGCTCCTTCAGTGAAAAAGCTCCAGCTTGTCCCCGCTTCTGTACTATAATTGTTTTCCATTGCATACTCCGCCATTTTGCGGGGATTCATCTGAGTATCTTTCGTCAATCCCAGGTATGCCATCGTCATACAGGTCGGGCCGCAGCCTGCTGGTCCGATCATGCTGTCGCTGTAACTGTCGTATCCCCATCGCAGGTCCCACTGCATCAGTAAAGGAATCTTCTGTTCACTGCAGAGATCAGAAATATCGATCTCCTGTTCCATATATTGTCTGCGATTGGGATAATTGGTCACAAAATCATAAGTCTCCTCATTCTTTTCCAACATTTCCAAAAGTTCCTGCGGATACTCTTCCTGCATGGCGGTACTTAAAAATTCCTGAACGTCTCCTGCCTGAAGCAAAACGGGAATCAGCGTCTTGGCAAAGAACACAACGCCTGCCGCCAGCAGCAGAAACATCCCCGCACAGATTCTTCTGCGTCTTCTGCGGGCCGCCCTTCTCTTTCGCAAAGAAGCCTTTCTTCTCCCGCCTGAAATCCCTCCATAATTTGCACCAGCGTAATATTCCATAACCCTTCCGTCCTTTCTATATCTCAAATTTCCAGATGCATCTGGCTTTTTAAATCCTGATCTTAGTATAGACAAAAGGCATCCATGATTCTTACGTTTTTTCTCTCAAACTATTTAAGATTTTATGAAGATTTGCTTCACTGTTTTGCGGGAATTTCTACGGTAAATACCGTCCTCTCCTCCTGGCTTTCCGCCCGGATCTGCCCGCCGTGACGCTCCACGATTTCTCTGGCGATGGCAAGGCCCAGTCCGGCGCCTCCGGTTTTACTCTGTCTTGCCGAATCGAGACGGTAAAACTGTTCAAAAATACGATCCAGCTTTTCTCTGGGAATTGTCGCGCCCTGATTCTCCACCTGAATACACAAATTTGAGGAACTGAGCGCTGCCCTGAGCGATATAACGCTTCCCTCATATCCATAGAGCAGGGCATTCCGCAGTAAATTATCAAAAACCCGCTGCATTTTATCGGTATCACAGGTAATGTTCAACTCCTCTGGTTCCAGCTCCAGCCTGCATGTGATACGCTTTTCCGCAAACATAGGCTGAAATTCATAAACAATCTGTTCCAGCATCCGTTTCAGGGAAACTGTCACCGTCTCCAGCTCCAGATGCGTCAGATTAAATCTGGTTATTTCAAAAAATTCATTGATCAGCTGCTCTAAACGCTCTGCTTTTTCCAGGGAAACGGCAAGATATTTTTGCCGAAGTTCCTCCGAAATCTGCGTCTCCTGCCGCATCAGAGATAAGTAACCAATTACGGAAGTCAAAGGCGTTTTCAAATCATGCGCAAGATACACCACCAGATCGTTTTTCCGCTGCTCCGCTTCTCTTGCCAGCCGTTCATTGCGTTTAATCTGACGCTGCACCTCATTCATATGATCTTCCACCTCGCGAAGTTCCGGCCTCAGACGGATCTGACCTTCACAGGCGAGCTTCTCCATGGCGTCTATCACGTCCTGAAAATAATTCAAAAGTCTGATCCAATAAAATATGCCGATGAAAAAAAGTCCTGTCAGAAACAATCCGGATACAAACATACCCTGGTTTTCTGAAATCCAGTGAAGCAGCGGATATGCCCCTTCCGTTCCATACCAGACAAAAGAGCCAAAAAAAGCCTTTCCCAAAAGAAGGCACAGCACCAGCAGCGCCATACAGACCGTGCCGGCATAGAGCATCTTCTGGAAAAAGCGCCTTAAAATAACTGATTTTATATGCTTTTCACCTTTCATAACTTCCTCCGGATTATGTTTCAATCGTATATCCCACTCCCCAGACTGTCTTAATGAACTTGTGGTTTCGATAGGAATCCTGCATCTTTTCCCGGATTCTTGCGATATGCGCCATTACGGTATTATTGCTGTCCAGATATTTTTCTTTCCACACGGCTTCAAACAATTCTTCTGAAGAAACCACCTCCCCCTGACGCTCGCACAAATACCACAAAATAGAAAATTCGCGGGGCGTCAGGTCCAGCTCTCTGCCGTACAGGGTGCTCTTATGCGTACATTGATTCATCACAAGCCCCCGCACTTCCAGCTCATCGTTTTCTTTTTCCGCGGCCTCATTATGCCCCGCCTGATTATAACGGCGGTAACGGCGCAGCTGCGTCTTAATGCGCGCCACTACTTCCAAAGGGTTAAAGGGCTTGGTAATATAATCGTCCGCCCCCAGCATAAGACCGTTAATTTTATCCACATCCTCCACCCTCGCCGTCAGCATAATAATTGGAAAATAATGGTTCTTACGTATTTTCTGGCAAAGCGCAAACCCGTCTGTATCGGGCAGCATCACATCTAACAGCGCCAGATCAATCTCTTCCTGCTCCACGCATGTTAACGCCTCTGAGCCCTGATAAAATTTGCGTACCTGATAACCCTCGTTGACCAGATACAATTCCAGAAGATCTGCTACCTCTTTCTCGTCATCCACCACTAAAATTCTTTCTGCCATGCGTTCCTCCATACTTTTACCATGTCCCTGCGTCCTTCTTACTGTTCAGGAAGATGCGCGAGTACCTGGGGAAACAATTCCACACTGCGGCGTAAAATCCCCTGCATACATGCTATGGCAATGCCGTAATTAGTTATCGGAACTCCCTGTTCTTTCGCGCATTTCTGCCGGTACCGCATCTCCCTTTCATTGAGCATACATCCCCCGCAGTGTATAATCAGTTTATAGGCAGACAAATCCTGTGGAAATTCCGTTCCGGAAGACAATTCAATCTCAAGCTGTTTTCCCGTATATTCCTTCAGCCAGCGGGGAATTTTCACAGAACCGATATCATCACACTGCCTGTGATGCGTACACCCTTCTGAAATCAGTACTTTATCCTGATCCTGCAGCCGCCCGATCGCTGCCGCACCCTGAACCGCCGTCTCAAGGTTTCCTTTCTGCCTGGCAAACAAAATAGAAAAAGACGTCAGCGGTATTTCAGGGGGCGTATCTTTACTTACTCTGGCAAACGCCTGGCTGTCTGTAATCACCATCGCAGGCTGCCTGCCAAGCTGCTGCAGCGTCCCCGGAAGTTCATGATCCTGAACCACCACAGCCACCGCCCCGGCTTCTAAAATATCCCGGATTGTCTGCTGCTGCGGCAGAATCAGTCTTCCCTTCGGCGCGGCCTTATCAATGGGCGTTACCAGTACTACGAAATCAGAGGGATTCAGCAAATCTCCCACGATACGCTGAGGATTCTCTTTTGCAGCGGTCAGACCGGCAATTTTTTCTTTGAGCTTTTCGATCTGAAACCCTGTCTGAGCGCTGATTCTGACGATATGCTCTTTTTCCGCTTCCGGAAAATCTTTCCCGTCATTTGTTTCTTCTCTCAGATCTTCTTTATTAAAAGCCAGCACATAGGGAATTTCCTTCTCTTTAAAAATTTTCAAAATCTCTTTGTCCGCAGCGGTAATCCCTGTTGTACCGTCTATTACCAGCACCGCCGCGTCTGTCTTATTTAAAATCTGCCTGGTTTTGCGCACCCGCAGCTCTCCCAATGTTCCTTCATCATCTATTCCCGGAGTATCTATAATCACAACCGGACCCATAGGCAGCAGCTCCATTGCCTTTTGTACAGGATCCGTAGTCGTTCCCTTCACTTGAGACACGACTGCCAGATTTTGCCCTGTCACTGCATTCACCACACTGGATTTTCCTGCATTCCTTCTTCCGAAAAAACCGATATGCACGCGGTTTGCGGAAGGCGTGTTATTTAAACTCATACCAAAACTCCTCTTTTATAAATTCAAATTTTAGAATAGGCCGCTTTACTGCTGATTCCCGGCAGTTTTCCCAGTTTGCCGGAAAGGGCGCTGATGACATTCTGCGGGGCGTCCACCGCAATACTGATAATATTAATACCTTTTTGCGGGTAGGGAATACCCATTCTTCCAATAATACAGGAACCATACTCATGAAGAATCTGATTTAATTCTTCCACAGATGACTCCTCCTCCACAATAATGCCGATGATCGCCACCCGCGTTTCCACTTTTCCATTTGCTAATATCTTTTCTGTCATAATTACCTGCCTTCTATTGTGCTGTCTGTATTATATCTGGCGAAACTCCGCAGAATATTCGCTCATCTGCAAGGCGGATTTTCGACGGCGCAGCGGTGGCTGCGGATAGAAAATCCAACGCGGCAGATGGACGGATCGGCAAGGAAGTTTGGCTGAATATAATACAGACAGCACACTATGTTCCCAGCCATTGTCTTTTATTAAAAATTGCGTTCGTTCTGTCAATCAAAACGACTGCCGCATCATTTACATTTGTCCCGGTAGCGCCCGTCACAATCAGTCCTCCGCATTTTTTCAAAGCGTTATAAGCGTCGTTTTGCTTTAATACTTCATCAATGTCAATTTCCTGCTGATGCAGACGCTCTTTGGTGCTGTCGTCGCAAAAACCTCCCGCCGCGTCTGTCGGCCCGTCTGTACCGTCGCTGCCAAAACTGAATACCGCCGTACTGTTCAGACCCGCAATGCCGGAGGCTGCCGCCAGAGCCAGCTCCTGATTCCGTCCGCCTGTTCCGCTGCCCTTCACATGGACTACGGTTTCTCCGCCTGCGATAAAAGCCAGACTCTCTGTGGAATCCGCATAACTTTTGGCAATCGAAGCCAGGAAAGAACCTGCTTCTCTTGCCTCGCAAGTCAGTTGGTCTGTCAAAATTACTGTCTTATAGCCCAACTTTTCACAGGCCCGGGCCGCTGCCCGGCATAAATCTTTTACGCTTCCGCTAACCCTGGTTTCCACATTGGATAATTGTTTCGGCGTTTCTATTTTCAGGCAGCTCAACGCCTTTTTACTGAGCTTTAAATTATATTTGCGTACAATAGCGAGCGCCGTTTCACAAGTGGAACTGTCCGGATAAGCCGGACCGGAGGCAATCATATCCAGAGGATCGCCAAGAATATCGCTGAGCACAATACTGTATACCTGCGCAGGCTCACAGTATTCAGCAAATTTTCCGCCTTTGACGCCTGAAAGACGTTTGCGGATGGTATTGATTTCTACAATATCAGCGCCGCAGACCAGAAGCTGCCGCGTAATTTCTGCAAGCTCTTCTTCTGGTATTAACGGCTGTTCGAACAATGCTGATCCGCCGCCGGAGAGCAAAAATAATACGGTGTCTTCTTCCGTCAGATTCTTCACCAGCTCCAGCACGGCCTGCGTACCCCGAAAAGAATTTTGATCAGGAACGGGATGCCCTGCCTCATAACAGACAATATTGGGAAGTTCTGCCCGGACATGATGATATTTGGTTAACACCACGCCCCGTTCTATCCTGTTGCCCAATATCTCTGACGCTGCTTTCGCCATCTGCCATGATGCTTTTCCCACCGCCGCCACGACGATTCTGCCCTTTGCAAATTCTTTTTCCTTCAACGCCTGCTTTACTGCCCGGTCTGGCAGAACTTCCTCTATGGCCTCTGCAATTATCTGGTCTGCATCCCGTCTCAACGACATTGCAACTCCTCCAGCTTCTGACTATTCCTCAAAATTTTGATAGAATAACCGATGATACACATTATGTACCGCTTCCATATAAAGAAAATATGAATGTTTCTCTTTTACTTTATTAATATTTTTCAATTTCAAGTATTCTTCTCTGATATGATTCCACCCCTGATCTCTGGCGCGAATCTTCTTAACCTTTTCTTTTATACCAGGCTCTAACGGCCGAAATACAAATTCATATCTGTTTTGTTTCTTATTATGCCTTAAATAATAAAAACCGTCCCGCTCACCGCAGCGTCCATCATAGACCACGGCAAAATCACAGCTATAGCATATTTTCTTATTCTTCTTGTCCACAACCTTTATGGTAATAGCAGATGTTGAATCTTCTGAAAACGAGTAGCGTGTTCCTTTGACAGCTTTGTCCAAAGCCTCCATAAAATTCCGCTTAATCTGAGCGGCTTTATAACGCTCATTTCCCGGATGCTGAAGAATCAGATTATAGTCAAAATCATACCCTCTGTTTCCTCCCCGGATTCTGGTAACAAGATGCCCTTGCCCGCTTCCGATCAACTGAAATTGAAACGTTAACTTATGCTTTTTACGCATCTCAATCTGTACCTTCTTAATTATCGTTTCCAGTTCTGCTCTGACGGGCGCATATTCGGATTTCTTTACATATTCGTACATACTTTTTCCTCCTTTTTGCCCATGCCGCCCATACAATTTTAAAACTGTATCATTATAGAATACCATATCATTTCATTTTGTCAATTAAAATTTTTTTCCACGGTTCTTCGGATAGTACCATGGAAACTATTTTCTCATGCTCAACTGCATCCCCCAAATTATATTTTGGGGGAAAATTCATTTTGCTTTTTAAATAATGGAATCAACTTTTTAATCTCTATCCTTCAACTGCAACAGTCGCCATATACAATTCCTGCATATTTTTCTCTAAAACGCTCAATCCCGCCTTTTTAAATTTATACCTACGCAAAGCTGCTTTCGCGTCCTCATGCGTAGACAGAACAATTTGTCCAATTCCCTGCTGTGTCAATAAATCAGCCAATGAAATAGCGCTAATATCATCAATGGTCTGCAATGGATCATCTATTAATAAAATATCCAATCCATCTGTTTGCCCATATACATTTTTTATAGACAACAAAAATGCTATGGAAAGACCATTGAGCTGTCCCGTGCTTAAGATATTATAAACATCATTTCCATTTTTTGAAGCTGCTTCAAAAACCAACTGATTTGTCCGAACAACCGCCCGGATCCCCAATCCCAATGGATAGTTTTGTATGATTCTCCCACTGTATACCAGCAAAGGAATCTTTATCGCATTGGTAAGCTGCGTTTGATAATCCTTGCTTGCTGCTTCATATTTACTTATCAAAGTTTTTAACGCTTCTGACATAGAATCTCTTTTTATCTCATAATTTTCTACGAATTTGCCTATTTGCCGAAGCGGCAGGATGATAGAGTCATATGAAACATTTTCATCTATCACTATAACATCAAATGGATATTCTTCCTCTCGAAACAGCCTTACATCTTCCCCTGGCAATTCTGCAATTCTTTTATCGGAAAATTTTCAGCCATTGCCAGGGAATTTTCCCATCCGTCTATTTTACCTTGATAATTAAATCCACTCCATGTAGGAATTGCATCGTTGCCCCTGCTCACATTTCTACCTCTTGACTTTCATTATTTGTAAAACTCACACAATATCAAGTTATACAGCTAAAATTTTTATCGCTATCTAACAGATAAAATTAGTAAAAATCTGTTTTCCTTAATCTATCTCGCATCCCTATCATCCCTTTTCTTCCTTAAAGCTTTTTGAATAATCTCATCCACATTACTTTCCTTTACTTTTTCCCCTTCATATTTTTGAACTTGAAGCACTGCCTGTTTTGATAATGCCTCTTCACGTTCCTGTTCCATAAATAATTCTTTTAGGTTTTCTGAATCTAAAGCCACTTTCAAAACCTGTATTGCATATTCAGAAATATTATCCCATCCGCCATACAGATTTTTTACTGCACAATCAATCTGCTGATAGCTTAAAGGCTCTCCCATTCTTTCCTGTTCTCCCAAAATACCAATAATATCAGACAAATCTTTCTTATAACGTCTCCCGGACATTAATTTCATGGCAACAAGATATTCCGCGCTAATTGTCCTGATATTCAACACATTAGAATAGGTACGGTAATACTTAGAGTATTGCGATAATTTAGAACTATAAGAACTCGTATTCTTAAAATCTGCATTCAGCCAACCATTTGGCAAACCGAAACAGTCTCCTACTGCATTAACCGCCTCCTTCATGGCCGATGATGCTGTTATGACCGCATCTATATCATAGGTCATTTCACGAAACCCATAATTGGCAAGGATTGCCGCGCCTCCAACTAACACAATCTCAGCAGGCATATTTTTCCATTTCTCTTCCGAAACTCTTTTGCAAGTTCCTTCAAATAATAATCCAAATTTTCTTTGGTAAAACCTTTCTCAACAGACATTCCTTATCTCGCTTTCTATAATATTAAACCTCAAAAATTCGGGAATCGCTTCTTTTAAACATTGTTCTTTCCTATCAAGGGAATCATCCAATTTTGCAGCAAGAACAACATCCCACGGATATAACGGCTCCGGCAATGTACAATTCCTTATATCTTCATAATCATTGCACAATGGAAGTCCATTTTCCCTGCTTAAGTAATCTACCATAGCCAGAAGATAAAAACTTTCCCGATACCATTGTCGTTCCCAATAAGCCCTTATTTGATTTTCTTTTAAAATATCAATAATAAAGTCCATATCCCCCTTATCTTTCACTAAATGGCAGATATTACTTTTATATATTTCAAAATCTTTTAAATTGGGGGTATTTTCATCTTCTCTAAAACATTCTATCAAAAGTTCTTCCATTGTCACATGGAGCGTCCTCGCTAATTTATATATTGTTTCTGCTGTACATTTTTCAATCCTGGTTTTTCCTTTCACAATATCTGACAATGTAGAATATGGTACATGGCTTTTCTTAGCGCACTGATAAATCGAAAGCTGCTTTTCCTTTAACAAACTCATCAATTCCATTTCTCTATTCTCCATTTCATAGATTCTTTTTCCATTGATTATAACGGTATATCGTGACAGCGTCAAGAAGTGAGATTTCCAAGATAAAATAGCAAAAACCCCTGTAAATGGCATTCCCACACCACTTACAAGGGTTCTCATTCTTATCGCTATTCGCCTGATTTCGACAAATTTCTACGCGTTCATCTGCTGTATTAGATTTTACAGCCGCAGTCACCGCTACTTCGTCAAAAATCTGCCTTGCAGAATGAAAATTCATTCTGTATATAAATCCGAGACATTTGGAAGAAATTGTACTAATTTATGTTGAAGCTGCGTCTTATAATCATCAATAATAATCATGTTTGATGGAATATTTATAGCCAAAGAATCATCTTGAGTACGTATCAAAATCGTTGCGCTGCATTTCTTTTTCTTACCTGCATTGTTCAATAATTCTACTGCGTCATTAAAATTTTCTGTAGCTTTTTGAATTTTTACAGCCACAGGAGCATTTTTATAGTATTTTTTTAAAAACCCGTCAATTCCTTTATTTCTTTGCACTACATCGCAATCTAATTGATTTAAAATTGCACGCTCAATATCACTTTTTGTCTTATATGCCTCAATTCCTGTTTTCAATAGTCTGGACTCCGTTTTACATGGCTTTTTCAATCGTTCTTCAGCTATTTCTACTGCGTCCTGACTAATATCAATACCAATTCCTTTTCTGTTAATTAATTCAGCCGCAACCATTGTCGTTCCACTTCCGCAAAAAGGGCCGAGTACCGTATCCCCCGCATCCGTACTGATCCGAACAATTCTTTCCAATAATTCAACAGGTTTCTGCGCAGGATATCCAACTCGTTCTTTGGCTTTGGGATTTAAAAATGGAATCTCCCAAACATCCGACATCGGTACTCCTTTTTTCCTTTGATAAAACGACTTCTCCATCGTCATCATGTTTATAAACTGCTTTTCCTCTATGATCTCTTACTCTCTCCTGAAGAATCTGGTCAATATTTGTAGTCGGCGAATATTCAGTATAAACAATATTAAATTTATAACTGTTTGTTTTTGAATAAAAGAGTATGGTCTGATGTCCGGGCAATAATCCTTTTTTTGAATTAGACCACCTCTTATAAGCCCATATAATCTCACTCCTGAAGTTTTCTTCTCCAAAAACCTCATCTAATATGATTCTCAAATAATGCGACGCCTTTTCATCACAATGCAAAAATATACTTCCCGTATCTTTTAGAACCCGTTTTAACTCATATACACGTACCTTCATATAATCTAAATACTCTATTCGACTCTTCCATGTATCTTCGAACGAATACTCATTTCCCTGCTGATCTTTCAAAGATTGCTTTTTTTGTGAAAAAAAGGCGGGTCCAGATAAATCATATCAGCAAATTTACTTTCCATCTGTTTCAGAACTTCCAAACAATCTCCATGGATTACCATTTCTCTGTCACTTCCTTGAATCTGAAATTTTATGAAGGATATCCAACAAATCAACGTCTGTCATCTCTTTTATATATTTCCAGGCAGCATCGCCATAATAATATTGCCCTCCTATTCCCTTATACAACGTTTCTATAGTTTCCTGGATTTTCTTAGCCTGTGAACGTTGTGGATAATAGAACATAACTCTTACAGGAGTATAACCTTGCTCTTTGCTCCCTGAAGTATTGGGAATTCTGACTTTTGCAGCCTCAGAATACTTATGCTTTATGCACATACAGGCAGCCTCTTCTAAAAACGCCCCTGCATACTTATATAAAAATCGCCCTTTGTTCTGATATAAGTCAATAAGATTTCCTTCTTCATTCGTAATTCCTAATACTCTATAGATTAAATAATGAGAGGTATCGTCATTTTTCATTTCTTCCACTTGGGCATCTACCTGATTTTTCAATTCTGATGCATATTTATCCGCAAGTTCTCTAATTTTCACATACATGTCCATATCCAGATCTTCCTCACAATCGTCTGAAACAAACTACTCAAACTCCACCGTCACAAAAAAACCTTTGGCCGTCTCATTAATTTCCACCACTTTCCCCTCCTTAGCCTCAAGCCGCTCGGAAAAAGAATAATTTGCTGACATGGCATATGCCTTGCCCAGTGTATAATAGTAGGAGGTGGGAAGCTTTCCTTCCGTTACCGGAAGGATATCCCCCTCCTTAAGCAGTCCGGTCCGCTCCATTTTAAATTCCATCCTGCGCATCTTTCACACTTCCTTTCCACCCGCCTGACACAGGTAAAACTTATCAGGACCGCTTCCAGGTAGAAGGCGTAAACAACAGCAGTAAAGGGAACAGCTCCAGCCGCCCGGCAAGCATATCAAACATCAGCACATATTTTGCCGGCTGGGAAAATACGGAAAAATTACTGGCAGGCCCAACCTGATCGAGTCCGGGTCCTATGTTGTTCAAAGTAGCGGCAACCGCCGTGACATTCGTGGTAAATCCCAGGTTATCCAGAGTAATCAATAAAACCGAAAGCCCAAAAATCACAGCATACGCGATAAAAAATACTGAAATCGAACGCAATACTTCTTTACTGACCACACGCTGTTCAAAATGAACCTGACGCACCCTTTTGGGGTGAATCAGATACGAAAGCTCGCTCTTGACAAGCTTTAACATAATCACAATTCTGGACACCTTAATCCCGCCTCCGGTACTTCCGGCACAGGCGCCCACAAACATCAGCATCACCAGAATAAATTTGGAAAACTCCGGCCACATATTAAAATCCACCGTGGAATATCCAGTGGTAGTGATGATGGACGCCACCTGGAAGGCCGCATGATGAAATGCCTCCAGAAGCGAGGAGAAACCGCCCTGTATATTTATGGTAATCAATACGACTGCCGCCAGAATAATTCCCAGGTAATATCTCATTTCTTCATGCCGGAACGCCTGCAGAGGTTTTCGCACCCATAGCAGATAATAAACATTAAAATTAATCCCAAACAGAATCATAAATATGGTAATCACCGCCTGGGAAGCAACGGAATAGCCGCCAATACTGCTGTTCAATACCCCGAATCCTCCCGTACCTGCCGTACCAAAAGAATGGGTCATGGACTCAAAAGGAGACATTCCTGTAATCAGCAGCAGTACGATTTGTACCACTGTCATGAGAAAATACATTTTATACAACATGCGCGCTGTATGTTTGACCCGCGGCACCAGCTTTCCAACCGTAGGCCCGGGACTTTCCGCGCGCATCAAATACATATTATACCCTCCCGCAAGAGGAAGAACGGCAAGAATCAGCACCAGCACGCCCATTCCTCCAATCCAATGGGTAAAACTGCGCCAGAACAGATTACATTGGGACAGCGCCTCAACGTCTGACAGAATACTTGCCCCGGTCGTGGTCAGACCGGAAATCGTTTCAAACAACGCATCGGTATATGTAGCAAACTCACCCGACAAAAACAGCGGCAAAGCTCCTGTAACACTTAAAAGAATCCAGCTTAAAGAAACCGCCACAAAACCTTCCCTCGCATAAAACACCGTACTCTTAGGCTTTTTCAGCTTTCCCGCTACTCCCAGAATCAGACAGACCGCAAGCACTGCAAAGTACGCAAACCCCTCCTTCTCCCCATAGATCACTGCCACCAGACAGGGCAGCGCCAAAAACACCGCCTGAAACTCCAGGACCCGGCAAAGAATATATCTGATAATTCAATAATTCATGATTCTTTTTTTCTTCCTCTCTTACCGTAAAATATCCTTCAAATCATTGAAGCCCTGATTGGTAGTGACAACCACTACCGTATCTCCCATCTGTATGGAATCCTGTCCGCCGGGAGTAATCACAATCCCTTTGCGGTTGATGCAGGCAATCAGCAGGTTATCTTTAAGCTGCAGCTCTCTCAAAGGAACGCCTACCAGCTTTGAATGCTCATTTACCCGAAATTCCAGCGCTTCCACCTTATTTTCAATAATCTGGTACAGGGTTTCTATATTACTGCCGATGGTATTCTGCATGGCGCGCACATACTGCAGAATATATTCCGCTGTAATATTTTTGGGATAAAGTACGCTTCCCAGATCCAGACTGTCTATAATCTTGTCATAATCCAGACGATGCACCTTGGTAATCGTCTTTGCCTTAGAAGTACTCTTTGCATAAAGGCTCAGCATAATATTTTCCTCATCCATGCTGGTCCAGGATACAAAGGCATGTACCTTGGAAAGTCCTTCTTCCAAAAGCAGATTGCGTTCCGTTCCGTCCCCATGGATAATCATTGCCTGGGGAAGCAGATCGCTGAGTTCGTTGCACCGCTCCTTACTCTGCTCAATAATCTTAATTCTGATTCCCATAGGCAGAAGCTGTTTTGCCAGATAATACGTAGTCTCTCCTCCGCCTATAATCATACAGGTTTTTATACGATTGGTCGTCATGCCTATTTTCTTAAAAAATTCATTGGCATTCCTGGAAGAAGCCACCACAGTAATCACATCTTTTTCCTGAAGCTCAAAATTTCCATCCGGAATAAAGACGTCTTCTCCCCGCTGCACCGCGCAGATCAGCACCTCGCAGCGAAGGCCGCCCGACAAATAAGTAAGCGGACGTCCATGCAGCACGGATCCCTCGTTGATTTTGCATTTTAAAAGCTCCACCCTCCCTTTGGCAAAAGTATCCACCTTGATTGCAGAAGGAAATTTCAGCAGACGCGCAATCTCACATGCCGCCGCATACTCAGGATTAATTACCATAGATAACCCCAGTTCTTCCTTGATATACGCAATCTCTTTATTGTAAATGGGGTTGCGCACTCTGGCAATGGTACAGCATCCTCCGGCCTTTTTGGCAATCAGACAGGAAAGCATATTCAGCTCATCTGACGCTGTCACTGCAATCATCAGATCCGCCTCTGCGATACCCGCTTCATTTTGTACCGAAAAACTGGCTCCATTGCCCACAACCCCCATGACATCATATTGATTTGCCACTGATTCCACTCTGTCTCCGTCAATATCAATGGCCGTTATATTATGACCTTCCTTACTAAGCTGCTCCGTCAGAGTTGCACCCACATTGCCGCAGCCCACAATAATTATCTGCATGTCTTATTCCTCTTTTCGTCCCTTTTCATATTTACGAATCAATCCAAGCCCGATGGGGTAAGGGCCCGTATGTACCCCGATCGTAGCTCCAATCTGAAAAATATCAATTTCTCTATATTTTGCATACGTATTTACAGACGCCAGAAGTTCATCACGAAATACCTCCGCTTCCTGGTAATCGTAGCCATATCCCACCACAATCCGGTAATCTTCCGCAGATTCCCCAATCTTTGCAAAATGATCCCTGGTCTGTTCAATGAGACGCTTCATGGCTTTTTTGCGGCTCCTGGAAATGCCAGTTGGAAAAATCTCACCCTCACGCAGCATAATCAGAGGTTTGATTCCCAGCGTAGACGCCGCCGTTCCCATCACTTTGCCGATTCTGCCTCCATGAATCAGATATTCATAATTTCCGACTGTAAAAATAATGCGGCCCGTAACCTTTATGCGCTCAATTCCTTCCAGAGTCTCCTGAAATGAGAAACCTGCCTGCTGCATACGCACTGCTTCCAGCACTAAAATCCCCTGAAGAACCGTATTCACCGTAGTGTCCACTACCTGAATCTTTACGGAAGGGTACTCCTCTGAGAGAAGATCTGCCGCCGTCCTTGCCGAATTATAAGAACCGCTGAATTTTGTGGTAATACACAGACAGATGATATCTTTCCCCTCTCTGGCATAAGGCGTAAATGCATCTGTATAATCCTGCACCGACGGCAGGGAAGATTTGGGGAACCGGTCCGGATGATCCACCATCTCCTGATAAAAATCCCGGACGCTGATCTCCTCCATCTCTTTCTTATAATTCACACCGTCAAACGTCACATAAAAAGGCACCACCTTTATTCCGGTTTTCTGTACAATTTTCCGGCCCAAATCACAGGAACCGTCTGAAATAATCTGAAATGCCATATCATTTCCCCTTTCTGTTGGAAACAACAACACTGTCTTTTTTTCTAAAATACGCCTGTCCTGGCGTTTGTCAAATTTATCAAATCCTGCACCGAAAGACATAAGGTTGTTCCAATCCGTCCGCCGCTTACATAAATTTTATCATAGTCTAACGCCTTTTCATGCAGGAATACCGGATACTGCTTCTTCATCCCCAGAGGGCTGCAGCCTCCCCGGACATACCCGGTAACAGCGGTAATGTCCCTTACCGGAATCATTTCTACAGATTTCTCTCCGGCAAGTCTTGCCGCCTCTTTCAACTGCACTTTGGCCTCCACCGGAAGCACGAATATATAATATTGTTTGCTTTTTCCCACAAGCGCCAAGGTTTTAAAAGAATGTTCTCTGGGTACGCCGGTTAATTCTGCCGTATAAATTCCGTCCACAAATTCCCCGCACTCATATTGAATCACCTCATAATCTATTTTCTTTTTATCCAAAATCCGCATGGCGTTCGTCCTGATTTCTTTTTCCTTTGCCATGGTTCCTCCTCTACTGTTTTCCCTGATTTTGAGCAGCTATTTTTTCAGCCAGATCGTTCAGATAAACCCAACGCTCCATCTGATCTTCCAACATGGTTTCTGTCTGCTCTTTTTCCCGGACAAGCTCTGAAAGTTTTACTGAATTTGTAGCGTTTTCTGCCATATCCCGTTCCAGGTCTTCCAGCTTTTGTTCCAATTGGTGTATTTCCTCCTCTATAGTATCATATTCCCGCTGCTCTTTATAGGTAAATTTTAATTTCTTTTCTCCAAATCTTGGCTTTCCTTTTGAAACGGTATGCTCCGGCGCATTTACAGCTTTTTTCTTTGTTTCCTGCTTTTGCGTTCGTTCGTCTGCGTTCCCCTGTCTGAGCTTCCGCGACCGGATATAATCCAGATAGCCTCCCTCATACTGCTGCAAATGTCCTCCGTTTTCAAAAGCAAAAATTCTGTTCACCAGGCGTTCCAGAAAATAACGGTCATGAGATACGATCATTACAATCCCGTCAAAGGCGTCCAGATAATCCTCTAAAATTGTCAGCGTCTTAATATCCAGATCGTTTGTCGGCTCGTCTAAGACAAGCACATTGGGCGCTCCCATCAGTACCCGCAGAAGATACAGCCTTCTGCGCTCGCCGCCGGATAATTTTCCAATCGGCGTCCACTGCATGGTCCCGTCAAAAAGAAAACGCTCCATCAGCATGGAAGCGCTGATTTTTCCGTCTCCAGTGTCAATATATTCTGCTATTTCACGGACATATTCAATGGCCTTCACTGACTCGTCCATATGCGAATTATCCTGGGAAAAATAACCGATTTTGATGGTTTCCCCCATTTCAACGCTGCCTGTGTCAGGCAGAACCTGTCCCAGTATCATTTTGATCAGAGTGGATTTTCCGCAGCCATTCGGCCCCACAATCCCAATCCTGTCGCCTTTCAGGAACACATAGGTAAAGTCGCGGATCAATACCTGCGCTCCGTAAGATTTTCCCAGTTTTGAAACCTCCACGGTCTTCTTTCCCATCCGCGAGGCCACAGAAGACAGCATCACATGTTTTTCTTCTGCCGGGCCTTCCCGGGCAAGCAGATCTTCAATCCGCTGAATATGCGCTTTCTGCTTCGTGGAACGAGCTCTGGCGCCTCTCGCCAGCCAGGCAAGCTCCTTTTTCAAAATGCTTTTGCGCTTGCGCTCGCTCGCCTGCTCCATACTCTGCCTCTGCATTTTCAACGCCACATAATCGGCATAACTTCCCGGATAGCTGTATATGTTACCATGTTCTACTTCCACAATCCGATCCACAATGCGGTCCAGAAAATAACGGTCGTGCGTTACCATCACCACGGCTCCTTTAAACCGCGCCAGATAATCTTCCAGCCACTGGGACATTTCGTGATCCAGATGGTTCGTAGGCTCGTCCAGAATCAAAAGCTCCACTGGCTGCAGCAGCGTGTTCACCAGGGCGATCCGTTTCTTCTGCCCTCCTGACAGATGTTTCACCGACTCCTGTAAATCAGAAAAGCCCAATTCATAGAGCATGGACTTTGCTTCGCTTTCAAGAACCATGTCCTGCTCCATCCCTCTCATCGCCGCTTTCAATATGCTGTCTGTGTCTTCCAGTCCGGGCGACTGCTCCAGCCAGGCAGTCTTTACATGATTTCCCATAATTACCGTGCCTTCATCTGGCTCCTCCACTCCGGCAAGGATCTTAAGCAAGGTAGATTTTCCCATGCCGTTAATTCCGATCACGCCGACTTTTTCCCCCTGCTGAAGGCTGAACGAAGCGTCGTCAAGCAGAATCCGTTCTGCTGTGTAAGCTTTATGTAAATGCTCTGCCGTTAAAATGTTCATCTCTTATCTCCTATATCTGCTCCTCTGTCAAATATGAAAAACAAAAACATTTTCTTTGACATTCAAAGAAAAAATGGAAGAAATGCCGACCCCTCAGCGCCTCCTCCATTTTCCAGCCACTCAATCTGTAATTTTAAATTCTAAAAAGCATCATAGCACGAAACATCTGCTGTGTCAAATCACTCTTTACTGCCAAAATGTATGCCTGTTCAGCCAGTATCATCTGCCAGATCTTAGTTTAAACTCCTTAAGAAATGGAATCCCCCCATACACGCCCGACAGATAATCCTTTTCAAAAGAAGCGTCAGACCTGACTTTATAATCGGATAAAGCAGATAATTCTGAATAACCAAATTCATCTTTCTGTACAAACCAGATCTGATCCCTTCTAAAAAATTTCTTATCCATTAACGTTGTATCATGTGTTGTATAGATCAACTTTCCTGTATGTTTTCTTTGTCGCTGTCTATGATCTTTGGTAAGAATTTATCAAGTATTATTGGATTCTCACAAATGTGATTTTATTCTCAACCGGGATTCGACAGCTCCACCAGCCGCTCCAGCACTCCGCAGGCTTTCCCGGTATCAATGGATTCCGCCGCCAGTTTAATCCCCTCTGTTATGCTACCAGCAATGCCTCCGGCATAAAGTGTGGCGCCGGCATTGAGCAGCACAATCTCCCGTTTCGGCCCCTGAATGTTTCCTTTGAGAATGTCAGTGGTAATTCTGGCGTTCTGTATACCGTCTCCTCCCTGCAGCTCCTCCAGAGAGGCGCGATGCAGTCCAAACTGCTCCGGAGCGACCTGATATGTGTCGACTCTGCCATCTCTGATTTCAGAAACAGTCGTCTTTCCTGTCAGCGTAAATTCATCCATGTAATCCTCGCCGCTTACCACAAACCCGCGCTCCACGCCCAGATTTATCATTGCCTTCGCCAGAAGTTCTGTCAGAGACGGATCATAGACGCCTACCACCATGCACTTTGCATCGGAAGGATTGGCAAGAGGTCCCAGAATATTAAATACCGAACGAATGCCCATATCGTTCCTTGCCTGGCCTACGAACCTCATAGATTTGTTAAAGCTGGGAGCGAACATAAAACCAATGCCCGCCTCTTCCACGCATTTTGCCACCACCTCCGGTTCTGCCGAAATATTGACCCCCAGAGCTTCCAGCACGTCCCCGGCCCCGCTTTTGCTGGAAATGGAACGGTTGCCGTGTTTTGCAATGGGAAGTCCTGCGCCTGCCGCTACCAGGGCGGAAGTGGTTGATATATTAAATGTAAAAGTTCTGTCGCCCCCTGTGCCAACCAGATCTACATAATTTGGAATATTGGGTGCAATATGCTCCGCTTTTTCCTTTAATACCGCTGCAAATCCGGTAAGTTCCTCTAAAGTTTCTCCTTTCATTCGCATCGCTGTAAGAAAAGATCCAAGCTGCGCCTGCGTTGCCTCGCCCCCAAGCATCAGGTTCATCACCCGCTTTGCCTCTTTTTCTGTCAGATTTTGTCCGTCTACTACTTTTTGAATTGCTTCCTGCATTGTGATCACCTCTTCCTTTCCATATCCTTTTATTTTCTGCCCGGTCATTCGTTCAGTTCTTTTTTGAAGCTGCTGCAATAGTTCCTGGCAGCCTCCGCTTTATAATCATTTTCTTCCAGTAATTTGATAAAATGAGATCCTACAATCGCACCGTCTATCACGTCTTTCACAGGCGCCACATCTTTCGCCTGCTCAATGCCAAATCCCATCATCACCGGAATCTTTGACACACGTTTCACCTCTGAGAGGTAATCTAATAATTTTCTATGAAAATTACCGCTCTGTCCGGTCACGCCCATACCCGACACACAGTACGCAAATCCTCTCGCCCCCTCAAGGATTTCCGGAATACGTTCCCCCGAGACCGGGGATACCAGCTCAATGAGAAGCGGCGCTCCTTCTTTTTTCAAAGCTTCCTTGATATCATCCTGCTCTTCTATGGGAAGATCTGGTATAATCAGTCCGTCCACGCCGCAGGAAATACATTCCTCCACAAACTGCTCCAGGCCAAAATGCAGCGCCGTATTGTAATACATCATAAATGCGACTGGAATTTCCGCCCCTTCTTCCCGAAGTTCTTTCATCATGGCAAATACTTTTTTGAGATTGGTGCCCAATTGAATGGACCGGCAGGAAGCGTTCTGTATCACCGGACCGTCCGCCACCGGGTCAGAAAACGGAATGCCCAGCTCCAGCACATCTGTCCCGGCCTGTTCCTGCGCTTTTACCAGCGCTTTGCTGCCTGCCATGTCGGGCAGTCCGGCTGTCATATATGTGATAAGCGCTTTTTCTTTATTGGTTTTCAAATTCTGCATTTTCTGTTCTATTCTGTTTTCCATTGTCTTACCTCCCATATCTTTGTCTTTCACTTTTTATTTAAAGATGCCGTTTCCTGTGTTTAAGCATCTAAAGATGATTCCCGGCACATCCCGCTATTCATATAATCAGCCACTGTATGCACATCTTTATCTCCTCTTCCTGACAGACATACAATCATAATTTCATCCTCTCTCATGTGCTTCGCCTGCTTTCTTGCAAAAGCGATGGCATGAGCGCTCTCAATGGCGGGAATGATTCCTTCCAGCCTGCACAGCTCCATCAGGGCTTCTATGGCTTCCCGATCTGTCACAGACACATATGCTGCCCGGCCGCTGTCCTTTAGACAGGCGTGCTCTGGCCCCACTCCCGGATAATCCAGGCCAGCCGAAACAGAATACGCAACCTGAATATTTCCGTCATCATCCTGCAGCAGATAAGAGCGCATCCCGTGAAGCGTTCCCGGCTTTCCCAATGCCATGGCGCTGGCATGTTTTCCTGTTTCTATTCCCAGGCCGGCCGCTTCCACACCGATCAGTTTCACGGATGGTTCATCTATAAAATCTGCAAACATGCCGATGGAATTAGAACCTCCTCCCACACATGCCATCACCACATCCGGCAGTCTGCCTTCTGCCTGCAGAATCTGCCGCTTACTCTCCCGGCTGATGACGCTCTGAAATTCTTTTACTATTTTAGGATAAGGATACGGGCCTACTGCCGATCCAATCACATAGAACGTATCTTCCGCCGTTTTCGCCCAGGTACGGATCGCTTCATTGGTGGCATCCTTTAAAGTCCGGCTGCCGGACAAAACACACTCCACTTTCGCCCCCAGCATTTTCATGCGAAATACATTCAGCTCCTGGCGGCGCATATCTTCCTCTCCCATAAAAACAGTACATTCCATTCCAAAAAGGGCCGCGCCTGTGGCCGTCGCCACGCCGTGCTGTCCGGCTCCTGTCTCTGCAATTACCTTTTTCTTTCCCATCCGCTTTGCCAGCAAAATCTGTCCGAGAACATTATTGATTTTATGGGCTCCGGTATGATTCAAATCTTCTCGTTTCAGATAGATTTTCGTACCGTACTCTCTGCTCAAATTTTCCGCAAAGTAGAGAGGATTTTCTCTGCCCACGTACTGTTTCATATAATAATCATACTGTTTGAGAAACGCTTCATCATGAATTGCCGCCTCATACGCCAGATCCAGCTCTTTCAGGGTGTTCATCAGAGATTCTGATACAAACTGTCCGCCAAATTCTCCAAAATATCTCTTATCATTCTTTTTCATTCTTTCCTCCATTCTGTGCCCTTTCTGGCACTAACCGTCAATTTCGTAAATCGATTCACAAGTTTTTTCACACCTTCTGACCTTTTCTGCAAATTCCAATATCATTCCCCGCTCTTTGCCTTTCTTTCCCTCCACCCCAGAACTTACATCCACCACATCGGGTGAAAACAGCCCCACAGCTTCCCTTACATTTCCAGGATTCAAGCCTCCGGCAAGCACAAATATTTTACCTTCAAACCACATGGCTCTGGCCTGATCCACTGCCGCTTTGCTGTCCGTCCAGTCAAATGGCCTGCCGCCTCCGGCAGTCCCTGCGTCAAGGACATAACCTGTGATCTTCTCATGGCGCCTGAGGCTTTTTAAATCCTCTGGTTTCTCTATATTGCACGCCTGCCAGACTGGTATTCTGCTTTTATTTAAAACTTCTTCCCGCAAAGACCCGTGAATCTGTATTATGTCAAACTCCGCCTGCTCAATGTTTCTTAGCAGCTCTAATTCCGGGCTGACTGTCACTGCCACTCTTTTCACCCCTTCATCCAAATGCTTTCGGATTTCTTCTGCCTGGCAGAAACTTACTTTACGCCTGCTCCTTTTCCAAAACACAAAACCTGCATACGCTGCTTTAATTTCATTGAGCGCCGCCGCTTCCTCACTTCTGGTGATCCCGCATATTTTAATCTCCGGCGTTCTTCCCATCTATACCATCCTTCCTGAAATCATACGTTTACAGCGACTTCCAATGCTCCGCCAGTTTTCCGGGGCGTTCCGCTTCCATAAATGCCCTTCCGATCAAAACTGCATCCACTCTGGATTTTTTCAGAAATTTTATATCTTCATCCCCTGTAATCCCGCTCTCTGCCACAAAAATCTTTCCCTGCGGAACCATTGCAGAAAGCCGCCTGGCAGTATCCAGCCGAATCGTAAAATCCCGAAGATCCCGGTTATTAACACCGATAATCTCAGCATCCGCTTTTAATGCGCGTTCCAATTCCCGCTCATCATGTGTCTCTACCAGGGCGTCCATGCCCAGCTCTTCTGTAAGCTGACAGAACTCTCTCATCTGAGCGTCGTCCAGAATGGCCGCGATGAGAAGCACCGCATCCGCCCCGAGTACGCGCGCCTCATAAAACTGATATTCATCAATCATAAAATCTTTTCGGAGAATGGGTAATGGAGACATTGTTCTGATCTCTTTTAAATAATCTGCCGTTCCGCCAAAATGATCTTCTTCTGTGAGACAGGAAATGGCGTCCACAGACGCGTTATATTCCTTAATTCTGTCCATGAGACCGATTTTACTCTTAATAGAACCCAGACTGGGAGACGCCTTCTTAACTTCCCCTATTATGGAAAGACCGGACTTTGCCAGCGCCTGACTGAACGAAGGCGCATTTGTCCTTCTATGTTCTTCTGCAAGTCTGCGCATTTCTTTTTCGCTCACCTTTGCCTTATGCTGAGGCAGACGCAGCTTTTTATCTTCTACAATCTTATCTAATATCATTTTCTTTCCCTTCAAATCCTACCGTTTACAAAGTTATCAATCATTCGCTTGCCATGTTCTGTATAGATGGATTCCGGATGAAACTGCAGTCCTGCCACCGGATATTCTCTGTGGCGCATCGCCATGATCTCTCCATCCTCCGTCCTTGCCAGC
Organism: Lachnospiraceae bacterium; assembly: GCA_910575155.1. Lineage (GTDB taxonomy): Bacteria > Bacillota > Clostridia > Lachnospirales > Lachnospiraceae > Petralouisia. The sequence continues at coordinate 5,051 of CAJTDX010000017.1, read as the reverse complement.
ACTCTGAGACATTCTGGCAGATCTTGTTCCTGAACGGCAAGAGAATGGTAACGGGCAATCTTCAGCGGCGAATGAATCCCGGTAAAAATGCTTTCCTCTGTATGATTTATCAGCGACTGCTTCCCATGAAACAATTGTTTCGCGTAACTGACAGCGCCGCCTAATGCTTCTCCTATGCACTGATGCCCCAGACAGATTCCAAGAATTGGAACTTTCGCAAGAAATTCTTTTACCACATCGACGCATATTCCTGCCTCTTTAGGGTTTTTGGGTCCTGGAGACAGCACGATTCTCTCCGGCCTCATCCTGTATATTTCTTCTATGGTAATCTTGTCATTTCTCTCCACCCGGATATCCTCTGTAAAAATTCCCAGATACTGATACAGGTTATACGTAAAGGAATCATAGTTATCAATCAAAAGTATCATACGTTTCCTCCTTATGTCACAAATGTTCTTCTTCCACCAGAGTCTTTGCCAGCGCCATCACCTTACTGCAGCACTCCTGGTATTCCATTTCCGGCCTGGAATCTGCCACAATCCCGGCTCCTGCCTGGAGATACACCAGATTTCCTTTTTTGACCATAGTTCTTATAGTAATGCACAAGTCCATATCCCCGCCAAAATCCACATATCCGGCAGCGCCTCCGTATAAGCCTCTGCGGCTTTCTTCCAGTTCATCAATAATCTCCATAGCGCGGATTTTAGGCGCTCCGCTTAACGTTCCTGCCGGGAGGAACGAAGCCGCCAAATCCAGAGGATGAAAACTGCCTTTCTTCCTTCCCTCAACTATAGAGGTAATATGCATGACGTGAGAGTAATTCTGAACATCCATAAACTGCGTTACTTTGACTGTGCCAAATTCTGCGATCCGTCCCATATCATTTCTTGCCAGGTCTACCAGCATCACATGCTCAGCGCGCTCTTTTTCATCTCCAAGAAGCTCCTGCCTGAGCAGTTCATCCTCCGCGGCGTCTCTGCCGCGTTTTCTGGTTCCTGCGATCGGGCAGGTAAACACACTGCCTCCCTGCTGCTTTACAATCATTTCCGGTGAGCTGCCAATGACTTCAAATTCCCCGAAATTGAAATAATACAGATAAGGAGAGGGATTTCGTTCCCTTAATTCTCTATATAATTCAAATCCCTCCTGACGAGTCTCTATAGTCCATCTTTGGGACAGCACCGTCTGAAAAATATGCCCTTCTCTGATATATTCTTTTATTTTTTCAACCTTCCGGGTGTATTCCTCCAGAGTATCCGATTTCTTTACGATTCTGCCGTCATGAAGGAATGCCCTCGTACGAGCTTTTTCTCCTGCGGCTTTTCCCGCCTGATCAAGCATTCTCTCTGCTTCCCGCAGCCCTCTGACCTTTCCCTCTTCACTGTCTTCCTCTAAAACAACTGCCGTCATAGTCTCCGCCACATGATCCATCAGGATAAATTTTGTCATCAGCATCATCTGAATCGTTTCAATACCGATCTCATCTGGATTGGCGTCCGGCAGCTCTTCTGTATACCGCACAAAATCATATCCCAGATTCCCGACCAGTCCTCCGCTGAACTTCAGTCCGTCTGCATCTTTTACAATCTCAAATTTACTGTAGTATTCTTTTAGTCTCTGCAGAGGATTTCCTTCTCTTACCTCTTCTCCCTCTGCCCTGTGGATCACAAGGGCATTTCCACGGGAGGTTATGATTTCTTCTGGTTCTGCCCCGAACAAAGTATAACGGTCATAATTCTTATCGTAGCTTTCGAGAAGAAATCCTTTTTTCTTTTCCGCCAGATTTTCATACATATCAACAGCGTTTTCTCCAATAATACTTACCGTATGTTTGTATACTCTCAAAATACGTTTCATTGTAAACTCCTTTCCCAACAGCAAACCGAATCATAAGCAACGAAAAAGTCCCTGGTAAAAGTTTCAACAACTCTTACCAGGGACGATTTTGGTCGTGGTGCCACCCTGTTTCATTAGAGAACTGGCGTTAAACAACGATCTTTCCAGAAAACACTTTCATACCTGAAATGTTTTCTGTGAAACAAAAAAACGGATATTTCAAATCAGAAATATCCGCCACCAATTCTATAATCTCAATCCGATACACATGATATCTTACCTCTGTAACGTGAGGACACGGCAGCCGCTACTATGTTTCCATTTCGCTTAGCATCTTACAAATCCATTCTCATAAAACATTCCTGTTATCTTCCACCAGCCGATAACTCTCTGTGAGGAACCTTCTTATGATACTACTTTTGCTCATTGATTTTATTCACTATATTTAAACTATATGCAGTTTAGCACATCAACGTGCCTCTGTCAACTATTTTTTGATTGTGGAGTAAATCTCTTTTTCATTCCTCCACTTTAAACAGTTTTTAAAGATTTTGGAAATCTCCGCATTATTTTTATACTTTTTATGGTATGGCTTTTACTAATCTATGTGGAACGCTGTAAGTGCCTGTTTATTAGCATTTCCGTCGTTTCTTCTTTTTATCCTATTCCACTAAAAACCGTAAAATCTCAGAAAAACGGCGTTAAAAATGGCGTCCGTTTCCAGGCTGTGTGTCAAATAATAAAGGGTAATAATTACGCCGGGTTCTAAAAATACAGTTGATTTTCAGATACAGAAATGTTATATTATAGAAAAGGAGCAGCCGCCCAAAGTGGTTGACCTCCCAAGATTGATTTATGGAATAAACCTGCCTCGGCTAGCCAAGTACAAGGTAGGTTTATTTATTTCCGCTTGTTGTTCCTATTGTCCAAATAGGCAAGCAATGCAATGAGAAACGAACCGCCAAAAAACAATAGGCTTAAAACTTCGTATGTACTCATAAACACCACCTCCCATCTTTTCCAAGTTTGGGAGGTTCACCACCTTGTAACACGACTGTCCCTTACGCAGATTATAGCACACCAGTCATGATCCGGCAATCCAATTTTCATATACGGCAAAAGGGGGATTCCAATGCACCTGTTTCCTATTTTTCTAAAATATTGCTCAATTTCCTGATATTTTACACCTTCGTTTTTTTAAATATGATATTACACTTCATATGATTGCTTCATATTAGGAAAATCTGTAAATTGCGGGTTTTCATGCTTTGGCGGGGGTCAGCTCGCCTCGGTGGTATTGATTTCAATGTACTCGGCAATCCGGCGGAACTCGTCCACAAACTTAAAATGAACGCTGATATTGCCGTTTTCGTAAATCTTGATATGGTCTACCAAGTCCGTGAGGATTTCACGGGTGAGCGTTTCAATGCTTTGATACTTTGCAAAGGCTACCAGCGCAGGGTGTTCCTTGTCAACGCCATTCAAGAGCTCCGCCCGTTCCGCGTTCAGCCGGGCCAGCACATCCGCAAGCTCGGCGGCCTGCCGTTCATAATCGGCTTTCATATCCCGGTATTCCTGCTGGGTGATTTCCCCGTCTTTCCAATCTTGATACAGTGACTGCTTGTAGCGGGTTATCCGGGTCAATTCCTTTTCCTTTGCGGCTATCTGGTCGTTAAGGCGGTGGGATTGACTTTTTTTCAACGGGGCCGAGTTGATACGGGCAATCAGCTCCGAGTAGGAAACGGCGGTGTTCACTTGATACTGGATAGCGAACAGGACGGCGGCCTCCAAACGGTTGTGCTTGATAGAGTGCATGGTGCAGGCCGTCCGGGAGCGGTTCTTGTAAGTGGAGCAGGCGTAATAGATATTTTTCCCGCTCTGGCTGCGGGTAATGGACTTCCCGCAGTCCGCACATTTCAGAAAACCGCTGAACAGGTGAACCTCGCGCCCTTTGGGGGAAGTCCGGGTATCGCGTACCAGCAGAGCCTGCACCTTATCAAAGGTTTCATGGGGGATAATCGCCTCGTGGGTATCGGGGACGCGCACCCATTCATCCTCCGGCACAGCCTCGATCTGGTGTACCTTGTAGCTTTTCACCCGGCGGCGGCCTTGTACCAAATCCCCGGTGTAAATGGGGTTGGTGAGCATTTCATGTATCATGCGGGCCCCCCACATGGGGGCGTCCGCCACAGCTGAGGAAACGGGCAGGCCCTTTTTCCGGCGGTATGCCGTGGGGCTGAGTATGCCATGTTCGTTGAGGTACAGCGCGATGGCCCTTTTAGACGAGCCTTGCAGGAGCATGGAATACACGCGCTTGACGGTTTCGGCGGCCTCGGTATCGACCAGAAGTTGATGCTTGTTTGCCGGGTCTTTGATGTAGCCGTAGGGGGCGAAAGAGCCGATGTACTGGCCGTTGCGCCGTTTGTAATCAAATACCTGCCGGATTTTCTTTGAGGTTTGATAACAATACTGGTCGTTCATCACATTTGTTATCGGCACAATAATGCTGTTCACGCTATCCGGGTTTAGGTAGCTGTCCACACCCTCGGCCAAGCTGATAAAGCGGACGCCCATTTGCACAAAAAGGTTATCAATCAGACTGCCAGCGTCACTGTAATTCCGGGCAAAACGGGAGAGGTCTTTTACCACAACGCAGGTAATTTTCCCGTTCATCACATCCCCCAAAAGCCGCTGGAAACTTTCGCGCTCCGTGTCGGTTCCCGTGTGGCCGTCATCCACATACTCGGTGTAGCTTTCAAATTCTTCCGCATGATTAAAATGAAAATCGTTGAGTATATCGCGCTGATTTTTCACACTGTTGCTATCGTCAAGGCCACGATTGATTTTCTGCAAATCCTCTTTGGAGAGCCGGATATAGCCGCCCATTTTCCAGCGCCGGGCCGCATAGGTAGGGGGCAAAATCTGCTGATACCCTCTGTTTTTTGTTCGTGCCATTGTTCCTCCTTCCCTATCACATTACAGTTATATTATAACTCCGATTAGGGGTATCGGCAAGGATGCCGCCGGGCATGAAAAGGGGGCGGCACTGCGAAAAGTACCGTCCCAACTTTGGGACATTTTCGAGCTGTTGACAAACCTCTTGCCAAAAAGATTTGCATATAAGAAAATATATGTGTAGATTAATCCTTGAGGTGATACATTATGATGACGAAAAGAGAAAACCAACAGATAGAAATGCATTTGATAACAATTGA
>CAJTDX010000016.1 GCA_910575155.1 Lachnospiraceae bacterium | reverse complement strand
AAATACACTTAAATCTTGATGGATTATGGAAAGTAAATCAACTAAAGAATCCTTTATTTATAAGGATTTCTATCATTAACTTTGCATAATGTATAGCTTTTCATAACCTGTTCCACCCTTCTGGTTTGCGATGGCGATTACCTTGCATTTCGCCATTTCGGTTCCCTCCTTCCTTTGAAAAATTTAATAGCCACTCCTCTTTATGAGAAATGGCTATGTATTGTAAAACTATTGATAACTTATAACACACAAAATAGCACACATGCCCCATAGGATATGATAAGGTGTCTTTGGTATACAAAAAAGACGAGCCATCACTGACCCGCCTAAATATCTCAACTTTATTCCACATATTGCTCTTTTTCTCAATATTTGCTAAAATCTTTTGGATAAAATAGTCCTATCCGCATCTGGGATTTTTAAAATAGACATTGCCTGCTCTGCCGTTATCTTCATAGCCTCCATAAGATTTTTTATATACTCATACGAGCAATCAATTCTTTCCTTGTCTTTTTCCCTATTAATTCTTTCCTCCATTGCTTTACTCATTTGACTTCAATTTCCTTTTCACCACTAAAATCTCTTGAATAAAACAGCCTTATCCTCATCTGAAATTTTTATGAGGGACATTGCCTGCTCTGCCGTCATTTTCATAGCTTCCATTAGATCCTCAACTACACCAAACAATGTTTCAATTCTTTCCTTGTCTTTTTCTCTGTTAATTCTTTCCTCCATTGCTTTACTCATTTGACTTCGGCCTCCTTCCGTCTCTTTGAAATGCTTTACTGACTTTGCAAGTTCCTGATAAAACATATCGACTGCACTTGTACAGCGGAAATCATGCATCAGTTTCCCTACGGGGTCACTATCATTTTTATAGCTGCCATTCACATAAATAATATGCGCGCCATCCCCAAATAACGCCCCTGATTCTTGTATCGTCCTTTCCACATGGTATAGCGGCAATCCCAGTTTCATATAGTCATTCTTTGTAATGAATATTACATAGGATTCATGAAGTTCTTTGAATTTCTGCTTTTCTTTCAGCATCTTCGTATCTAACATACTGCTGTGAAACCTGGCTCTGTGAACGTCTGCCCCAGCATTCTCATTTTGTACCTCAATATCATACACTTTTCCGTCAGAACCCTTGGCATAAATATCGAGTTTAATGGAACGGCCTCCTGTGACTGGATTTTTGTATTCCCTCTGCGCCACCACTTCCGTGACTTCCATATCGTTCCTGCCAAGAATAATATTTAAGAGAAGCTCCGTTGCCTCTGTGTTCCTGTCAAACACGATTGTCATAAACTCGTCATCCAGAAGGGTAAATCCTTCCAACAGCTCTAAATTTTCTTCCTCACCATTCATCTTTACTGCATCACTCAAACAATCACCCTCTTTCTTGTAACAGGTTTATCTTTATTATAACCTCTGCATCCGCTTTCAGCAACCTTATTTCAGCTTATCAAATCGAAAGCTTGTCCTCTCTTACCTATTTGTTACTGTTCACTCCATTCAGTCACACATGTTTCATTTGATACAAGTACAGCAGCTCACTTTCTTCGTATATTTTATTATTTTTTTACCTGCGCAACTGACGTCCGCCGTGCCCCGCGTCTATGACAATACATACTTCTCCGGTCTGGGCTTTTAAATTATCCACCATGTGAACGCTTTCTCTTGCGAAAAAGCAGGCTCCCAAGAGCAGCAGCACAGCCATAATGATTTCTATTCTTTTTTTCATCTGTTTCCCCTGACTGTCTTTACATATAAAGTATGACAATGAATGGGAAACTAGTACTCCATTCAAATAGAAATTGACCATAAAGATCATAAAAACAGGGCGTGCTAATCCTTATAAAACAGATACACAATCCCATTACAAAGCACAGATACATAGAATCCATAGTGTACGGATTCCAAAGACAGCCGCAAATCAAAATCTGTGATCAGCGGCACATACCAAAAAAATGAACAGAACAGATACAGAAAAAAATGCATTGCCAATAATATTTTTACGATTACTTTGGTTTTTGCTTTCTTTGCGGTCAAAATAGCAGAAAAAGTCACCGCCGCTAAAATCATCAGCGCTGTATTATTGACAATATCAATTCCATATTTAATCCCATCCAGTTCTCGATCGAAATAACACCAGGGCAATAAAACCGGAAGCAGTGATAACAAATAGCCAAACGCCGCAAAATGTCTTTTCTTTGCTTTATCTAAAAATGCCATCCTTTCATTCCTCCTTTTCCTTTCCAGATTTCCATTTGTCCGTCTCCTTTTCTTTTCCAGATTTCCATTTGTCCGTCTCCTTTTCTTTCGGCTTACAACAGGATCCGGTACGCGATAAATATTTCCGGCAAATACAGTCTGAGAATTACAATGAACGTTTCATACCAGGAATTATTTATCTAAAATTATACTCTGTCACTGGAACCTTAAGTTTAATTTTTCTGATAAATATTCTTGCTATTTTTTTAATTTATGAACAGATTTTCTTAAAAAGCTTAACATCAGAAAAAAGAAAACCTCTCCCGCTGAAATCCAACAGGAGAAGCTTTCTTTAATTCACATATTTGATAATCGTATCCCAGGCTTGCTGCCGTTCCAGCCCCAGTTTCCAATAGGCTGCGCCTGCAAGCTCATGTTCCTGCATAACTTTCAGTTTTTCTTCCAGAGAAACCTCATTCTCAATCCACATCTTATACGTTTTGCCTCCGCTCTCATACTGCGCCACGTACTGCCCGTCTTCCTCAGACCAGACTGCCTGCGCGCCATTCTCCGTATAGCGGTCCTCTACCGTCTGCATTCCTTCTTCTGTGCAGGTAAACGTATAGGGGATATAATCCTCAGAGGCGGACGCGACATCCTCTCCGGCTCCTTCTTTCGGCGTCAGCTCCCACACTCTGGAATAAAATGGAACTCCCAAAATCGTCTGTTCTGCGGGCACCTCCTGTAAAGTGTCTGTAACGCCTTTTTTCACAAAGCCGATGGAAGATACCGAACCAATATCCTCAGAACCACTGTAATGTTCATCATAAGCCATAATAATCACATAATCTGCAAACAACGCCTGTTCTTTGCGGTTATAAAACGCCGTATAAGAAGTGGGCACATAATTATCCACCGACAATACCAGATCATTATTCTTACATTTAATAGACAGCTCCCGTACAAATTGTATATAGGCGTCTCCCACATCGCTGCTGAGCGCTTCAAAATCCAGGTTAATGCCATCCAGATTATATTCAATGGCTGCCGCAATAATCTGGTTGGTGAGATAATCACGGGCAGAGGTGTGGGTTAATACATAAGCGGAATCTGCGTCCGGATTCTCCAGATTACTGATCAATGCCCACACTTCCACATTCTGCTGATGACAGTATTCCACATAGTCTTTGCTCGCCAGAGAATAAATATTTCCCTCGTTATCATTTAAGTAAAACCAGGTTGGAGAGATTACGTTTACGCCTTTGACCGACTGCAGGACGCTGGAAATCCTGTCATTTGCCTCCTGGCTGGTAACCTGGTGCCAGCCAAGGCTTACCCTTCCCTCTTTCAGCAAATGCGTAAACTGCGGTTCCTGAAACTCTCTGGAAATCACTTCCGGAACTGCCTCGCTCAGCCTCTTATTGAGCACATAGCCCACCATGCCGTCTTCCGTACATATTCTGCTCCATTTATCTCCGCTTTCTATAACGGTCACTCCGCTGTCCTTTTTCACATCCGAGACAATGGGACTCTTAATTCCGCCTTTGACGCGAATCTGGGTATCTTTCTTTACCTTTGCCTTTGAAACCTCTCCCCAGGCAGAAATAATCTGTACCCGGCCCGGCTCCTCATACTGGGTAAACTCAAGATTGGTAAATTTCTGAACGAAAGGCAGCGCCAGATAAACGGCTTCTCCCTCTGTCTTAACAATCACGTAAGGCTCCGTCGTACTTTTCTTGCCTGTCAGATAAGAACTCTCACCGGCATTTACGGAAATCACATCTGAATCTGTCGTATAACGCAGAATGTTCTCATTGGCATCCCAGTAAAAACGCTGATTCAAATACTGCTGAATCGTCTCAAACCGCAAATATACCTGGCCGTCCCAGTACTTGGCCGTCTCTTCCAGAATCTGATAATCCAAAACCAGCGCAACGTCATCTTCCTGCTGAAGATGATAATATTCCCGCAAGTCAACCCGCTCCTTCGTTGGGCTGTATTTCTTAATTACGATACTGAGCAATACCGCCATAAGCACAATCACACTGAAAGCAACTGCAACAAATACCGGCATCAAATTGACCCTGCGTCGTTTTTTTCTCCGCCTTACCTTCTCTCTATCTGTTTCCGACATAAATTTCCTCCTATGTAAACCACACGTAATGATCTGCCCCATACGAAACACTGCCGTTTCGCACTGATTTCTGTTTGCGGTATCATTCCTTCCCGACACAACTGTCACTGTTGTCCTGTAGAACAAAGTGGGCAAGCCCACTTCAACTCCCCTACCCCTCACTCATGAGGGGCTTGAACGCTTTGCTGCGCCGAGCACAGTCGTTTTAACGACATAATACCCTTCGTGCGAGTGTGCATCCTTGCGAAGCATTTTCCCATAAAATAAGAAAAAGACTGCGGCAAAAGTATCCTCCCATTGCCGCAGCCTCTTTGTTAAATTCTGCTCAATATCTGCAAAGCATCCTTTTTCAAAATGACGTCATAATGTTCGTCAAAATATGCCCTGATTGCAGAAGAATATTTTTCCTGATGTGCATATTCTGCTAAAATGTTACAAACCTTATTAAATTCTTCCGGTGAATGCTCACTCTTGCTGACTACCAGATAATACTTGCGGTTCAGCCGGTTTTTATACAGCACGTTGCATCCGTTATAAAATCCCTTCAGCACACGCGCCAGACGATTGACTTCATCCAACTCATCAAAAACAAACAGTTTGGTAATATCTACCAGCACCTGCTCCTTTTTCTCCAGCTCACGCCTGACCGCCTTCTCCAGAGGAATGAAATCTTTCCCTTTCTTCTCCTCGCCCGCAGTCTGTTTGCCTTCCTGCTGAATCTTACGGAAGAAGTCCAGAATATCATCTGCTCCGGCAGCTTCAAATACTTTATCATTCTCACCTGAGCTGCTCTCATCTCTGGTCTCATCCTCCGGATCACCAGGCGCGAACTGAGCGAACCTGGTATCCAGTTCCTCCGGATATTCTACCTTGGTAATTATTAATATAATTGTATCTGCTGATAATGGAATCGCTTCAATCATCAGCGGTATATCCTCTGCTTCAAACCCGCATTCATAAGCCGCCTGCTGCATCATATCCCGAAAAAGCATTTTCGCCTTCTCAGTGCCGTATGCCAGCTCGCTTAACTTAAGCTGACGGTCTGCCAGGTCTTCCCGGGTAAGTGTGCAGCGAATCTGATTCTCATTTACCTTTTCAATCTTCATATCATCACATCCTTCTATATGCCCTGATTAAGGTACTCAAAGTATATTACATATTTCCATGCCGCGTCAAGTCGAAGTCTGCCGGATTTTCTAAAAATTCTGTAAAATCTCTAAACAATCCGGAAAAAGCATTGCATTGGTAATATTTGTATGCTATAAATATCACAGAGATGCTGGTCTGGGCCAGGCAGAAAGGAGCCATAAGCGCCAGATATAGTCTGCATTGTTTTCTTACTCTATATTATATCACTTTTATTTCAGAAAAGTAACCCTTTACATCATTGCAGAATAAGGAAATGTGACATTTTCTCCGAATCTTTGATTATTCGTCACCTTCTGTTCTTCAAGGCTTTGTCTGGAAGAACTGTTGTTTCCACAATTGATCTTCTAATTAACTTTTCCACTATTTTCATGTTTTACAGACACTTCTTAACAGCAAATAGTATATGAAAATCTGATTTATTTTACCCAATAGAATTTTTAACAGTCTGGTTCCATTCCATCCTGTTTTGCACACGGGACAGACGCACCTCTGTCAGAAGATCACCTAATACAGCGGATTAAACGCTGACAGCCTCCATTTCTTCCTCAGCAATGTTCTAACAATATCCTGCCAGAGGAAGAACTTTGGAACGATTCCATAAATTACAAAAAATATATCGTGCTGGCAATTACGGAGCAGAATGCTTCGTATCTGGGAAAAGAAAAAAGATACCGGAATCTTTCCTGTGGAAGCTGTATGTTTCAAAAATCGGAGTTTTGAAACACAACGTACTTCTGAAAATATATCACAAGAACAAGCTTCATCTTTTTTGAAGCGCAAGAAAGGAGGGATTGTTTCTATCCGATTGATTTCATAATTAAAACAGGATAAGAATTCTTATTCACGAATCAAATGAGAATTCACATGGCAAACAATGTTTTCACAAAAGAACAGGACGGGGCTTACCCTCGTCCTGTTTCATCTCCATTATTTTGCCAGAAAATCATTAATTTTATTTACCAATGCATCCGGATCAATGCCATGTACCATTGCCGCTTCTGCAATCGTTTCCATCTGGGATGACGGACAGCCGAGACAATGCATTCCAATTTCCAGCAGAATTGGCGCTACATTTTCATCAATCTGGAGAAGCTCGCCAATCATGGTTTCCTTTGTCACCTGTGCCATTTTACATTCCTCCTTACATTTTGATGTAATTAACGATACCCTGTATGAGTATTGCACATGTCCTATATTATAATACCATTTTTCCTATTATGCAATCTTTTATTCCACCAAAAGTATCCTGCCTTTTTGTATTAATCAAAGATCTGAGCAGACACTTTTTTACCGGAAAAAAACTCATACAAATCGGGAGCCAGCTTTTTGATGGAAACCGGCTTGAAATCTTCATTTAAAAAGCAGTGCTCCGTGCTGCCTCTGGCATGAAGCGCCTTCCTCTCTTTATCATAAACTTCATATACTATTTTAAATTTCAGCCCCTTAAACTCCACAATTTCCGTCTCAATCCTGACTGTTTCGCCGAACCGGACCGCCAGACGGTATTCGCAGGACGCGCTCAGCACCGGGATCATCAGGCCCCTCCTCTCAATTCCGTCATAGGGATGCCCCGACTGTTCCAGGTAATGAATCCTTGCCTCCTCAAACCACCGGATATAATTGGAGTGGTGAACCACTGCCATCGCATCCGTCTCGTAATATTGGACAGTATGGTAATAGGGATTTATTTGTTCCATATGCTCCTCCATTCTCTGCGTTTTTCAGCCCCAGCAGGTATTTTTTCTGATACTCTTTATTTCTAATGTGTATCGTAAAAATATCTGTTATTCCTCATTCTACCATTTTTTCATTTTTAATGCAAAATGCTTGTCTCTAATTATGAAATTATACTTGTAATCACAGACTGTTTGTATTAAAATATAGTCTAAAGCTACCGTTCAGGTAACTTAAATGAATATTCATTTATAAGGAGGAATTAAGTATGGCATACGTAATTACTGACGCTTGTGTAAGCTGCGGAACTTGTGAAGGAGAATGTCCGGTAGGCGCGATCTCCGCTGGTGATGGAAAATATGAAATCGCTGCAGATACCTGCATTGATTGCGGAACATGTGCAGGCGCTTGTCCTACAGGCGCTATTGAGCAGGGCTAATTCCTGAACAATATATGCACAAGAGAGCCATTACTCTTAACAAGAGTAATGGCTCTTTTTCATTTCGCCAAAGCTTCCCTCCCCTCACACGGTTAAATTAGGATTAAGCTTTTCTTCTTTTTTCAGCATCTTTGCTTCCTTCTTATCTTTTTCCTTCTTTTCAGCTTTCTCCCGGCGGAACCGGCGTCCCTTCTGCTGCGTACGGATGGCTGCATCCAGCTTACGGAAACGTTCCTCTTCCGCCTCGTCCTGTTCACGCATCAGGTAATTCATCTCTTTTAAAACCTTATCTCCGACCTGAAGACTGACCTCCTTTCCCAGTGACTGGTTGTTCTCCTCTACTGCCTGTTTTACAATTCCCATCATCATTGTGCGGAACTGTTCCAGCTTCACCGTATTGGAGGCGGAATTACTGTGTTCCTTTACATAAGCCTGCTGCTGCATTCCGGGATATTCCCGGTTAAGCTGAATTACCTGGCTGTTAGGCGTCCCGCCTGCGTTCATCATACTGCCTGTCCCGCCTGCGTTCATCATTCCTCCTGCCCCGCCTGCGTTCATCATACTGCCTGTCCCTTCTGTATTCATCATTCCTCCTGTCCCGCCTGCATTCATAGAATTTACTGCATATACCTCCTGTTCTGGAATATTATGTATCATCATCCGAATGGCTTTCAACTGATAACCCTGTTCTTTCCATTCTTTTATCTTTTGGAATTGCGCTATATTTTCTTCTGTGTAATAGCGGTGTCCCATCTCATTCCTGGGAATTGCAAGCTCTAATTCTTCTTCCCAATAACGCAGGACATGAGACTCAACATTTACTATATTTGCCGCGTCTGAAATCATATAGCGTACATTTTCCACATTCTCTACCTCCTTTTGGGGAATTCACGTTCTGCTCTTTGTATTACATTTTCTGAAAACGCTTCGCCAGGCGCTGACAGCCTGTCCCCTTCTACTAACTCTATTTTAACGATTTATTCCCGGACTTACAATCTTTTTTCATCGTGAAATAACGACAAGAAAAAACAGATATCTCCCTCTGGGGAAAAATATCTGCTTTATTCTTGCAAACTTTGTCATCATATCAGAGGTTTCCTGCCCTTTTACCTCTTTTCCATATTTACAAATTTGGTAAACTGCGGCAGCCACACCAGATTTACTGTGCCGATGGGGCCGTTTCTCTGTTTGGCTATGATAATTTCTGCTATATTCTTATTTTCTGTATCTTTGTTATAATAATCGTCACGATAGATGAACATCACCACATCCGCATCCTGCTCGATTGCTCCCGACTCACGCAAATCAGAAAGCATCGGCCGGTGATCCGGTCTCTGTTCCACCTGACGGCTCAACTGAGACAACGCGACTACCGGTACATTTAATTCCCTGGCAAGCCCTTTGAGAGAACGGGAAATTTCTGAAATCTCCTGCTGTCTGGAATCTGATCTTCCGGAAGAAGACATCAATTGCAGATAGTCAATAATAATCAGTTTCAGATCATGCTCAAGCTTGTATTTGCGGCATTTTGAACGCAGCTCAGATATGGAAATACCCGGCGTATCGTCAATAATCAGGTTGGAACGTCCAATCGTACCCGCGCCTTCAATCAGTTTTTCCCAGTCAGAATCCGCCAGATTGCCGGAGCGCAGCAGCTGGGCGTCAACCCTGGACTCCAGGGCGAACAAACGGTTTACTAATTGCTCCTTTGACATTTCCAGACTGAAAATCGCAGTACATAAATGACTGTGGAAGGCTGCAAACTGAGCGATATTTAATACAAACGCCGTCTTACCCATGGAGGGACGCGCCGCCACCAGAATTAAATCCGAAGGCTGCATCCCCGACATGCGGTAATCAAGGTCTGTAAAACCTGTAGCGATTCCCGTAACATTCCCCTTGGTCTTAGACGCCATCTCAATCTTCTCTAAGGCATTGATGACCACCTGTTTAATGGGAACGAAATCCGTGCCGCTTCTGTTTTGAAGCAGATTAAAAATCTGCTTCTCCGTATCCGCCATAATATCTTCCAAACTGTCTCTTCCCAGATAGCACTGATTGGCAATATCTTCATTTACCTTAATCAGCCTGCGCAGCATCGCCTTCTCTTTTACAATATTGGCATAATATTTAATATTTGCCGAAGTCGGCACCGACGTCACCAGTTCTCCCACAAACTCAAGGCTGCTCAGCTCTGCGGGAACATCCTTCTCCCGCAGACGGTTTTGCAGCGTGATCACGTCTATGGGCTGTTCCTCGTTAAAAATTTCTAATATTGCCTCAAAAATAACGCCATACTGCTGATGATAAAAATCTTCACGGATTAAGATCTCGGAGGCTACAATTACTGCTTCCCGGTCCATAATCATAGCGCCGATTACAGATTGTTCCGCCTCCAGATTATTTGGCATAATCCGCTTAATCAGAGCTTCCTCCATATGAATCTCCCCTGCTCCTATTCCGCCTCAATCTTTACTTTCAAAGTTCCGGTTACTTTCGGATGTAATTTCAGGGTAATCTCATGGACGCCTAATGTTTTTAAGCCGCCGTCAGGAAGCTGCATTTTCTTCTTATCCAGCTCCAGCTGATGCTGCTCTTTTGCCGCTGCGGCAATTTCTTTGGAAGAAACAGAACCGAATGTCCTGCCGCCCTCTCCCGTCTTTAAGGTTACCGTTACTTCTTTTGAAGCGATCTCTTCTGCAAGCTCTTTTGCCGCGTCAAGCGTTTCCTGCGCCACTTTCTCAGCGTGCTGATTCTTTAATTTCAGGTCGTTCATATTTTTTCCATTGGCTTCCACTCCCAGTTTTTTGGGCAGAATCATATTTCTGGCATAACCGTCGCTGACGTTCACAATATCGCCTTTTTTCCCCAGTGATTTTACATCTTCCAACAAAATTACTTTCATACTTCTATGTCTCCTTCCTCCAACATCTGATCCAGGGTTTCCTGGATCTTCCTCTTTGCTTCATCTACAGTACAATCTTTAAGCTGAGCGCCGGCCACATTGAGATGGCCTCCGCCGCCCAGCCGCTCCATAATCAACTGTACATTAATCTCATCTATGGATCTGGAGCTGATATAGATCTTCTCATTGTACTCCGTCAGTACAAAAGACGCCTTGATTCCTACAATATTCAGCAGCTCGTTTGCTGCCTGCGCCCCGGCGATGGTGGGGCTTTCCACATTGGAGCCTGCCGGGCATATGGAAATGGCAAAAGCTCCTCTGTATACCTGCGCGTGGCGGACTGCCTCAGCCCTGGCTTTATACGCCGCCATATCATCCCGAAGCAGCTTGCGCACCCTGGTGACTTCGGCGCCGCACCTGCGGAGGTAAGCCGCCGCCTCAAAGGTTCTTACTCCCGTTTTGGTCATAAAATTATTGGTATCAATTAAAATGCCTGCATAAATGCTGTCTGCCTCATTGGGCTTCAGATGAATATTTTCATCAAAATACTGCAGAACCTCCGCCACCATTTCACAGGTGGAGGAAGCATAACTTTCTATATAGGAGAGAACCGCATTTTCAATTACTTCGCTGCTCTGCCTGTGATGATCAAATACTACAATATTCCTGGTGCGTCCCAAAAGCTCCGGACACTCCGTGTAGTTGGGGCGGTTGGTATCCACCACCACCACAACGCTGCGGTAATTCACCAGCTCCATTGCCTCTTCGCTCTCTATAAACATATCCTCCGGATAACCTTTATCCTCTGTAAAACATTCTTTCATCGGCCGCAGGGAGGACGTAACGTCATTCAGGACAATATATGCTTTTTTTCCCATAACCTGCGCCGCGCAGTACATACCGATTGCCGCGCCAAAGGCGTCCATATCGCTGATACTGTGTCCCATAATGAAAATCTGTTCCCGGCTCTCAAAGATCTCTCTGAGGGCGTGCGCTTTCACCCGGGCCTTGACACGCGTCATTTTCTCGACCTGTCTGCTTTTTCCTCCGAAATAGGTAATCTTCTCTCCTTCTTTTATCACTACCTGGTCTCCGCCCCTGCCCAGGGCAAGGTCGATTGCCATCCGTGAATACTCATATTTCTGGCTGTAGCTTGCCGTACTGATGCCTACTCCCATACTCAAAGTCACCGCCATCTCGTTTCCGACCTTGATGGTCTTGACCTCTTCGAGAATGCTGAACTTATCCCTGATCAGCTCGTCCAGATATTTATGACGGAACACCACAAAATATTTGTCCTTCTCCAGCTTTTTGATGATACTGTCCTTTTCTGAAAAATATTTGCTGACCTTGCGGTCGATCAAAGCCACCAGCAGCGAACGTTTTACTTCCTCAATACTGTCCAGCGCCTCTTCATAATTGTCAATGTAAATCAGGGCCGACACCAACTGCAGTTCCCGGTTTTCCTGAATATAATAGTGAAGATCTGTCTCGTCAAAGAGATAAAGCGCTATCAGATACTGATTGTTCGCATCCAGATCAATCAGAGCGGCGTCAACATTTTTTTCATCGAAATAGAGTCGGTCCGCTTTTACCCGGTATACCCGCTCGTTCCACTCAACATGAAAATCATCGCCTATTTCCTCTTTATCCAGTTTTTCTCTGGTAATCGTGGGAAAAATTGTGGCAATCGACTTATAATATTTTTTATCCTTTTCCGTAATTTCAGAAAATTCTTTGTTCATCCATAAAATCTTGCTCTTGTAATCCAAAAGGACATAGGGAATCTGAAATTCATCCAACAGCTTTTTCTGCACGGTTCCGTACTGCGTGGCAAAATTAATTACCTCGCTGCGTATTCCGGAACGGTTCACCAAATACATAACCAAAACAACAGCGAAATAAACGGCTGCAAATACAGACACGTAAATTCCTGCCGTTTGATTAAAACAGTACAAAGGCACATTCATCAGGACAATGACTGCCGTCATTAATAACGGCCAGTACATATAGTTCTTTAACTGCCCTTTGGATTTTTTTTCATTTTTCATTTATTTTCTACCTCTGGTTTTCTAACAAAATAGTATACTGAACGGCATCCGGTTTCTCTCCGGCTTTGCCGGGACGCTCCTTTTGCCTAGTACATCGTTCGACAAATAACTGGATCAATCACGCAGAATGCTTTTCTGAGTGTGCAGGTCAAAAAACGTAGGCGTAGCGGGCTACGCTGAGGATTTTTCACCTGTGCAATCGGGAAAGCCGGCAAGTGGTTGATGTAGTTATTTGCGTAACGATGTGCTAGCCTCATGGCATAGTATACCATATATTACAGAAGTATTACAATGCTTTTATCGTTTTGACAGGTAATCCTGCAAAATATAATAAGATTTCTTCAATCGTTCCCGGTATGCGGGCTTATTCCATTCCTCCCAGGAATAAGAAGCCGCCGCGCCGTCAATCATAAACGTGATCCCGCTGATTGCCTGGTAAGTAATCTCATTATGAGCATACAAGTCAGCAATACACATTTTGACATTAGGTTTGGAAATATTAAGCAGCAGCCATGGCAGACGTACCTCTGTTACATTGTCTTTGATATAAAAATCAGCTCTGGAATCATATTCTTCCGCATCCGGATCTGCATTTCCATGGTGCAGCCTTCCCGTTTCAATCTGCTCGGTCTCCACCAATGTTCCGTCTGAAAGCAGCACGGGCCTGTTCAGCATCAGATAAATGGGCGCAAAGGTATCGTTCTGCGGATCTGCATAGCCTTCCTGCTCTTTGAGAACGCTGCCTGAGGCATATAAGCCAGTGGTATACAGCCAGTAATTCACATCATAATAAGGATGAACCATCACGCGGCTCTCATTTTCACCTTTTATATCAATGGCAAAATCCGCCCCGTTATATTCCGCATTTCCCTGCCCCTTTACGGTATCTGCAGTGATGCGTATATCATCATTTTTTCCCCGCAGCATCAGGTAAATATATGCTTCATCACTTTTCACATACAGCTCTGTGTCTTTGCTGGCAAGCAAAGGCCGTTCCCCTTCCCAGTCTGACGCGTCTCCATCCACAATACATACGGGCTTCTCACCGGGATCAAAAGACAGCAGCCCGAAAAATTCCTCGCTGGTCTGCACGTCGCACCAATAGGGACGAATCTCCGGATCGGTAAAGTCCATGGTATTCCAGGCTCTCTTAAACCATTCATCCTGCCAGATAAACACATATCCCCCGGCACATCCGGATTGCAAAATATCCTCAAGCATAGATACAATCGCTTCTCCCTGCTGCTGCTCATTCAAGCCGCCCTGATTAAATCCTTTATCCTTTGCAAAATGAGTAATCCCCCTTGACTCAGGTACGCCAAACTCTGAAATCAGCACCGGCACGGTATGATAATCATTGAGATCCGTAAGATAATGTTTATATGGATTCGGCGGTTTTTCTGTCATTAACTCCGGCGCATAGCGCATCATTTCCGGATAATAAGGATATACGTGATAAGAAGCAAAAAG
Source organism: Lachnospiraceae bacterium (assembly GCA_910575155.1). Lineage (GTDB taxonomy): Bacteria > Bacillota > Clostridia > Lachnospirales > Lachnospiraceae > Petralouisia. The sequence continues at coordinate 67,781 of CAJTDX010000016.1, read as the reverse complement.
CCCCGCTTTCATTTCTGGTTTTGCTTTTATATGCTCTGCATCCACAGAAACCGCGTCCTCCATCTCCCGGTTCGGCTCTCCGGGATGATCCAGCGGGTCCGTCGTCACCCAGTTGGCAAACGCCGCCGGATGCTGCATGTTATACTGTTCCGCTTCATAGCTGATACATGCATCCAGCCCCTCTGCAAGAAATACCTCAAAAGGGGACGCCTGCTCTGTGTACAGATATTTTCCCTCAAAATATTTCTTCTGTGAATTGTTTTTATTCGTATTGACGACAAATGCCGTCTCCCATTCAATTCCCAGAATCCAGCCGCATAAATATTCCGACACATCCGCAGTATAAAGACCGCCTGCCTGGCCGGCTTCCGCTTCCAGCTCCGCATTCCCATGAACAACATCCACAATGGTCCGGCAGAGGCTTACCCAGTCTTTGGCAATTTTTCCATCTTCAGCATAGGCGTCGCATAAATTACTGATATCCTCCTCATTGTTGTACACCCCCTGCATAAAATAAAGCGGCTCCAAAGCCGCCGCATTAAATTCTGCCAGAGCTTCATAAAATTCGGGCATCAGGATCGTATAGACGCGGATCACATTGGCGTGCATTTCGCTGATTTGCTGAAACCAGCGCATATAATCATTTTTGGTAATGGCGAAATCTCCTGGAAACGCTCCCGGCTTGCCCGCTCCAATGTTAACGCCAATGGGTGTCAAATCCTTCCATTTACCGTCCTTTTCACAAACTTGAAATTTCTTTTTCCAGGTTCGGAAAGAATACGCTGTATGTTCCTTATGCTTCCCGGACTGCGCAGATGAAGGGCTATCTGAAAATTCCTTCTCATTCCCCGTTTTTGTATTATTCCGGTCCTGCTGCCGCCAGCATCCTGACACAAAGCAGACCATCGCCGCCAATATCATTACGCTGGTTAAAGCGTTTTTCCACTTCTTCATTTCCAGTATCCTTTCCCTCGCACGGTTATCTGTCTAACTCTCTTTCTGTTCGTCACTGAGCAACTGCTCCACTACATAATCAATCATGCTGGAAATCTGCTCCGTTTTTATCCTTCCAATCTGTTCCAGAAATTCGGGTTCATTCCGGTGACTGACAATATAACTTCTGGTAGGCGTCTCGCTTCCCTCCAGAGAAACCAGCTCTCCCCCATGTTCCCGCAGAAGATGCTCCAGTTCATCATTAAAATGATCTGTTACATTTTCGATGGTGGGCACAATCACATCAAAAGGCTCTATGGTATTTAAAATCTGATTTTGATATTTTTCGAGAAATTCTTCGATCAGATTTTCAAAAATACGAAACTCCACAAAGTTATCCCCGGCTACAATAATCGTAGAGACAAATTCCCAGGTATGCGGATGCGTCTGCCCCTGCTTTCCGTTGATAATAATGTAATGATTCATATTAAGATAAGATTTTAAACGGTATTCACGATATAACTTTTCTTTTCTCACCGGCCAGATACCTCCTGCCAAAACTTGTCAAACTGCGTTTTATAACCATTCATATTATCTTCACAATACAGGTTTCCTGCCTCATATACTTCCCAATCCCACAGCGTTTCAATAATTTTACTGCTGTCTTTTTTCTCATAACCAGCAAAAATAAGCAGCGCATACTGGTCGTCCATAGAAAAACGAAGCACGCGATTATCCAGAACAAGCTGCATATGCTCAAAAAACTGATCTCTGGCTTTTACAGAAGACGCCTTAAAAAGCGCAAAATGCAGCGGTGACACGTTTTTTTCGTCCAGTTTAGCTAAAAATTCCTCCAATACCACAGGCTTGAATACATTTTTACTGGCGCTAAACGCATATTCCCTTTTCAACTGCTCATCCAGAAGCGCAAGCTGTTTATTCTGCCAGACTACATGCTTCTCCTGCTCTGCAAGCTGTCTTTCCTGTCTGCCCAGCCTGCGCGACATCACCATGCTTAAGATTACCAGCAGCGCCAAAACCATGGATAACACAATAATAATGGCATTCTTGCACTCCAGTAAAATATTATCCTCCAGAATAACCTTATCATAGGTCAAAAGGCAGACCCGGTACTGTTCGTCCTGCCAGTCAAACACCATGCCCGAAGCAATAAAACGATCCCTGTCCAAATAGATAATTTTATGTCCCGCCTGGTTGCTCCCCAGGCTGTTCATAAATTCCGAAGCCGTCTCTGAAGCATAATACGTCCCTTCCGCAAAGCCCTTATAGCGGTTTGTCTCCGTAACGCTCTTTACAAATAAAATAGAATCTCCTTTGCTCAGGGTCCAATACCTGCTTGCCGAACCGTCCAGAGAACTGATAATATCCGTAATATCCTGTTCCGTCGCCTGATCGCCCAGAGCATTGATCTGCGCCAGAATAATGTTCACATACCCGTCCTGCTCCGCTCCATATAATTCCAGAAATCTTGTCTCATAATTCTCCAGTTGACAGACAACGAACACATCCGCCGCAATGGAAAAAAACATTACAAATACTGTAATAAGAAAAAAATTTAATCTGCGTTTCATAAGTTTCATCCACCTACTCGTAATTTACCGCCCTGCGTATTTTTCGCAAAAGATCGATAGGTTTTCTTGCCTGGCGTTTTAATTCCTTTTCAAAATCCTTCCTCTCATCCGTCAGAGTGCGGGTTTTCCACGCGCTGTCTGTATTAATACTGTTAATCACGCCTGCAAAGCGGATAAAAAATACCATAAAATTAAAAAATGGAAGCAGCGGCACCACGTACCAGTGCTTTCGGTAATATCTCTTTAAATCCTCAAATTCTCTTAAAAAACCAACCGTGGCAAAATAATACAGAAAGCCGCTGATGATATAGAGAGAAAAAATCAGCCCTGTGGAAAGCATAATAATCTTCGCCGAGTAATTCATACACATCAGACAAATCAGGGCAAGATACCAGATCAGCCTGGGAAATGCAAAGGTATGATCGTACATCAGGGTGCGGACCATAACATTACCGAACATTTTGCGCACTTTTAAATCCTTCTCCAGAAACTGATGGGATACCTCAAGGCTTCCGCGCTGCCAGCGCTGGCGCTGCGTATAGAGCTTGTTTATCCCCTCGATCGGATCTACCATAAAAATCGCATTTTCACATATATGAACTTTAATACGCTGCAGATAACGCATCTGAAACGTGATATTGGTGTCCTCACATATTGTATCTGTATTATAAAGCTGGGATTTCAGTACCGCTGATTTGCGAAATGCGGAAAAGGCTCCCGAAAGCGTATAAATAGAATTTATTTCAGAAGCAAAATTACGTCCTGCCAGAAACGCCTGGGCATACTCCATAAATTCCATATTGCGCAGCATCCGCGCTAAAATCCCTTTGTATTCCTTAATCATTTCCGGCATAGTCAGTATGGCTCCCGTCATACAGTCCACATCCTGGCGGCTCTCGAACTTACGCACCATATTTCTGATGGCGTTCGGCTCAAACTGCCCGTCGCTGTCCACATGGATAATATATTTTCCATCCGCATTAAACAACGCCAGATTCAGGGCGCGGGATTTGCCCTGCCTGGCATTGAGCCACTGCATCAAAAGATCCGGATATAGTTCCTGGCATCTGGCATAAACCTGAAACGAATCGTCCCGCCCCTGATTATTCACCAGAAAAATGCGCATTTTCTCATTGGGATAATCACTGTCGTTGATTGAGCGGATACATTCCTCCAAAGAGTCCTGTGAATTATAAACCGGAATAATAATCGTAATCTCAGGCCAGAACACAGGATCTTCATATTTTTGAGGGAACAGCCTCTTTTTCAGCAGGATCAGCAGACTGCCCAGAGAAGGAATAATCTCCATGACCAGCGGAATAATGATCCACGCCGCCCAGAATAATATGGAATTAAAAAAGTGACTAATGATTGTCATAATGGAAATTCCCCACCTTTTGCTTTATAATCTGCGGTTTTGTAAACACATAAAAATAGATCATAATCGAAAAAGCATAAAAGACCAGCCTTCCCACAAACGTATGCGCGACATAATAAGTACCGACGCCCCCAAAATGAATCATCAAACAAATCACCGTAATACGGAATGCATTGGCAAGAACCATTGCCAGAACCCCCAGTACGCCCACGCAGAATCTCTCGTATACCGTATAAATCCGATAGAAGATCAGCAGTGATAGATACGCGAGTATTTCAATAACGCCGGAACACTCAAAATCAATTTTCAGAGAAACCGCCCCAACAGAAGACTCCACAAAAATCACGCCGTATTTAAAATGAGCGCTGTAAATATCGCCGATCCTGCCCGGAAGACTTGCCAACAGAGCTACGATCCGCGCCAGAGGTTTTGTTAAAACAGGTTCTATAAATATCATCATTAAGATAAACGCTCCCGCGCTTCCCACTATAAAACGCCAGAAATTCAGCTTACTTTTATGCAGCACATGTAAAATAAACAGCCAGACCACGGCTCCTGCCAGTCCCATAATATACAATGCCATTTGATTACCCCGCTTCCTTCTCAGATTTTTGCCGCCGTATGCGCAGACAATAGCCTGCAATAAGAATTATACCTGCCAGACTTACCGCAATTCCCGCTCCCAGCCATGGATATGTCAGAACGATTTCTGTACGCCCCGCCTTCACGTACGTAAGATGATTTTTTGCATAAATCTGCTGTTTCGAACTAAAACTGTCATGCCAGGCAAGGCTGGTATTCACATCGTCTCTGTCAATATCAATCACAATCTGATCCTGCAAATACTGTATATCATAAGGAACGATCTCACGAACCGGAAATTCATCCGGCCTTAAATTCATGGCATGGCTCAGTAATGCCTCCACTCCTTTGTCCCGGGTAAGGCTGAGATAATAGGAGAGATTCAGACCGATCACCACAATATTATCATTTTTAACCGTTCCATAGAACGGAAGCTCCCAGTTCAAATCTTCCACAGTACCCCAAACTTCATCCAGACCGTCCACATATACCGTATTCCATTCCCGATATCCGCTGGGGAATAAATCAGGATCCAGTACGCCGTCTATGGTGTCCAGATTCGGATAACCCTGTGAAAAAGAAACCGGATTACAGACAACTCCCAGAAAACTCTGATTTCTGCTGCCCCGGTCTTCCGGAATGCCATCCGCCGCTATCACAATCCGCACTCCGGATTCACTCAGCCGCATGATCAGCTGTTCTGCGGCAGCTCTGTCATCATAAGTAAAACCTGCCAGATAAATCAGCTCATAATCTTTCAAATCATCAAACGTAAAATCATCCAGCTTTGTCGTATCCGCTTCCTCCACAACCGGAAACTGCCTGGAAATTTCCGGCGCGGACGCGCCAATGCCGATCGCGCGGTATGTTGTGACCGTCCCCCAGGCGCCGTCGGCATCCAGCTTATACAGACGGTAGCCTTCGCTGGTATCTGTCAGCTTATAACCGATCTTCGCCGCCGTATGGTCCATACTGATCACAGGCGTTTTATCCAGCGAACTTACCAGCTCTGTATGGACAATCACCGTATCGCTGCCCATCTCCAGACAGCGGTCAAACAGATACAGGTAATTCCCTTCCTCCAGCGCGCGGTTGATCTGTCTGATATTGGAAAGCGCCGCCGCATGTTCCTCCGCAGAGCCATACATGGAGGCCGTCGGCGTCCCATATCCGCTAATCAGATAATTACTCATGGCGCCCAGACTGTTTTCATCAATCAATGCCAGTCTCTGCCCTGTAATCTTCTTGGCTTTCTCAATCAGGGTGACGTCTGAATAATACGCCATCCTCTGCTCCGGCACACTCCCCGACTGGCTGCCCAAAACCAGCGGAAGGGAAGGCAGCGCATCCAACGCCAGTAAACCTGCAAAAAGCACAACCCACCCCTTTTTAAGCGTATTCCAGCTTAAAAAACTAAACAGCACCATACACAATGCAATGGACAAATAATTCAACATGTACAGCATATGCGCAAAGGGTACTTTTGACAGAAAACGATACAGGGTATTTGACGTACAGCATAATATTATGATTCCCGTCCAAAATCCCGCCATGGACTTCCTTTTACTCAGAAAAATACCGAACACTGCCAGCAGACATACCGCCAGCCCAAAGTAAAAATCCTCGCAGCCCCTCTGAAAGCGGGCAAAGGGGTTCACAGACAAAAACAAGCTCTGAAAATATTGATCCCAAAATCCTGTATTCACCGCCGTTTTTCTCATCAGACAGGGCAAAAGCCAGAACCCTGCAAGCATATAACCTGGTAAAAACGCCAGAAATGCACGTATTTCTCTTTTTACTTCATGCCGTATAACACCGTCTATGATAAAACAGATCAGAAATGCCGTCACAATCATTCCCGCATAGGAAATACTGCACAGACAGATCAGAGAAAAGCAGACAGATACGTTCGGCAGCGCGCGCTGCCGGCGGTGCTGAAGATATTCATAGATCCAATACATAAGAAGCGGAAGCATTACGATACAGAGCGAGCCGGGCAGATTTCCTTCCTGAAAAAAGACCGCCAGATTATTGGGCATGAAAAACCATAAGAGTCCTGAAAATGCGCCAAGCCACGGCCGTTCCAGTTTATAGCCAAGAAAAAACCACAAAACTGCGCCTGTAAAAAAAATGACCGCTGTAAAGATCAGATATGCGTTCATCGAACTGCCGCCAAGAAACTGAAAAAACGCCAGAAGATACATGGGAAGAGGCTCCTGACAGCGCATCATCTCCACGCCGTTGTACCAGAGCGGATCAAACAGCGGGAACCAATTTCCCTCTGAAATACTGCGGTATAAAACATCTCCTTTATAAAGATGGCAAAGCGTGTCCATTCCACTGGGAACAATCCCATTGTTCTGTACAAGCTTTGCCACTCCATATGCCGCCAGGGCATAAAGGACGGGCATTATAAAAACAAGATAATACGACCTTTTTTTATCTTTCAACGCCCACTCCTCCTGTTTCTTTCCCGATACCTATATTCTAAACAATATAGAATCTTTCATTCTTATTTTGCCGATGCAAATAACAGTTCAAACAAACTTTTCTTCTTATACCAGATTATGAACCCGGCTGCGGCGATGCAGAGACCAACTCCAGCCACAGGCCCGGTAGAGGTGCCCGCCGTATAAATCCATTGCTGTCCAATACGTCCAAACTGCGCTGCAATTTCTTTGAGGTCTGTCTCATTTACACCAAGTTTTCTGGCAATCATCGGCAGCTCCAGATAAAATTCCATCTCATCCTTTCCATCCCTGCCGACTGTCATCATCATCCTTCCATACATCTGATCCATCTCATGAAGATTATTGATATTGGTTGATGTATGCCATGCATCCGCAGAGGCAATATAGTATTCATAAGTACCCTCCGCAAGTCCCAGAAGCTGCGGATTCCAGTTAATGGTTCCATTGGCGTCCACCGTCACAAATCTGGGACTGAAGGTCATACTGCGGTCATATGTGCCATTCTGCAAATCGCTCTGTTTCTGGTTAAAGGCAATCGTAACCGCCGCTGTAAATTCCCCTCCGGCTTCCTGCAGATGCTGAGGCATGTTGGTCACTACATGGGCATACAGCTTCTCTCCTTCAAAATATAAAGCGCCTTTTGCGTCAATCTGTGATTCCTGAGAACCTGCCGTGGCATATTCAATGGTAGCATGGCCGTAATCCTCCCAGTCTTCATAGGAACCGTCATAGATAATGCCGCTGAAAAGATTCTCCAGATTATTTTCATGATCCGGCTGTAAATTTACAAGACCGGAAAGGATAACGCTGCCTTCATAAAAACCGAAAGAAAGGCTCTCTCTGTATTTTGGAAGCTGGCTCTTAGGAATAGCAATCTCCCATTCCCTTCCCACATAGGCAACCTGCGCGCCGTCCACGCCATTGACTGCCGGAGCTGTGCTCAGCTGGATATCCGTCTCATATCCCAAATCCGAAATAATGGCGAATTTGCCATTGGAATGGGTTCCGGCGCCAGAAGCATTGCTTCCCTCTCCGTCTCTGAGATAAAGATAAAACCAGTCGCCGTCATAGACTGCCGCTGCCTGGGAAAGACAGCCCCGATGCTGTTCATTGGGACAGTCCTGGTCAGTCTTTGCTACCGCCGCCCAGTCAGAATAATTGCCGTCGATGGAAATCCCCGTATATACCGGCTGCGGCTTTACTTCCACTGCCTGGCCGTTTATTTTTTCAATATCTTTGGAAGCTATGGACACTCCTCCAAACTCAAGCGTAAAATCCATGCTGTGGAAAAAACTTACCGGAACGGCAAACTCAAGCGCATAAGGGCCGGCATTATTCCCGTGCGCTTCATTCTTCACGGCCGCAGACGAACCCTGCACATCGCCGTACCACGCATTTTTGACTTTCGCTCCGCCCTGCCATGCATTAATAGAAAGCGAAGCGTCCTCTGCCCCGGCTCCGTCCGCATACGTAAAACGGAAACTGTTGCCGTTTCCGGCAAAGCCGTAATCCCACTCGCTTCCCGCGCTTCCTGTATAACAAAAATACAATATCGTTCCATCCGCAGAAAAAGCTGTTTTCCAGGAATTTACATTGGACGCGCCGCAGGCACGCTCCGTTACTTCCTCCCAGTCAGACAGATCTCCATCTACGACAATGCTTCCCTTTACAGATGGCAATTGTTCCAGAGAAAATACCTGCGGTACGGTTTCTTCGTCCGGCTGCGCATCCTCAGCAGATTCTTCTTCCATGTCAGATACATCCGGCTGCCCTTCGTCCGCGTTCTCCTCCGCTTTATCTTTTACGTCTTCCTTGTTCGGCTGCGCATCCTCCTCTGACGCTTCTGTTTTCGGCTCCTCGTCTGGCTGCTGCTCTTCCTCTGAAGGCTGAGACTGCTCCGCCTGCGCTTCTTCTTCCGGCGCTTCTTCTTTTGGCTCCTCCCGGGGCTGAGATTCCTCCGCCTGCGCCTCTTCTCCTGGCGCTTCTTCTTTTGGCTCCTCCCGGGGCTGCTGCTGTTCTTCCGAAGGCTGCTGATCCTGCGTTTTCGGCCGCTGGTCCTGCTGTGGCTCCTGTACCGGTGCGGACGTCTGTTCCCCAGCTTCCGCCTGCTGCTGACTGTCTGTTTCTGTCGCCATAACAGGCATACCCGAAAGAATGAGCGACATTGACATCACAACCGCCGCAGCTCCTTTAAAAATCGTTTTGAACTTCATAAACCACTCTCCCTTTTTATACATCATTTTAAAATGTTTCTTCCACAATAGCATAAACACGCAGAGGCGTCTCACTAATCTCAAAACGGGCAAACTTCCAGCGGTGCCGCTCTAACGCTTCCTTCACTTTCCGGTAAAACACCTCGCCCAGACGCTCAATACTTGTATCTCCCTCAAATTCAGAACACTCATTCAAATACTGATGCTGGTAAGGCGCGAACACCTTCTCCAAAATAGAATCCATACTGGCAAATTCCATAAAATCTTCCGCCGTCTGTCTCGCCACAATTTCAATCTCGATCAAATGATGATGTTTATTCTCGATTCGTCCATCAAAACTATGCTGCATACATAAACGGTATTTCAAACGATGGTACTTCATCCACTTTTACCTGCCTGTCTGTTCTCACGCATCCTGTCTCTTTATGCGATCTTCATTATAACACAGCGCAAAAACCGTTTTCAATCCCCTGACTCCTCCAACTTTACACAAAACGAACGTAAATTTTCTCTGTTTTGGACGATTCTGCCATAACAGGAAAGGTCAGCCATCCAAAGATAGCTGACCCCGGTTTATCTGAGTTCTAGTCTGTTACATACGGCATTAACGCGATATGTCTCGCTCTCTTTATTGCAACTGTCAACGCTCTCTGATGCTTTGCACAGTTGCCGGTGATTCTTCTGGGAAGAATCTTGCCTCTCTCAGAAATATATCTTTTTAATTTATTGGTATCTTTATAATCAATTACATTGTCTTTGCCGCAGAATACGCATACCTTTTTTCTTCTGCGGATACCGCCTCTTCTCTTCATCGGAGAATCGCTCTTTTCGGATTTATTATAAGCCATGTTCTTTGCCTCCTGTTCTAATTAAAGGGTAATTCTTCGTCAATACCATCAGGAATATTCATAAAACCATCTCCTGCCGCCGCGCTTGGCTCAGGTCTTCCCATCGGCTGGAATCCGCCCGACTGCTCGCTGGCAGCCTTACTCTCTGCAAATTCCTGTTCTTCCACCACAACGTCCGTGGTATAAACTTTCTGGCCTTCCTGGTTGGTATAGCTGCCGGTCTGAATCCTTCCTGTGACCGCTACCTTGATTCCCTTATGAAAATACTTCTCTGCAAATTCACCGCTTCTTCCAAATGCCACGCAGTTAATAAAATCTGCAGTCTGCTGATCTCCATCCCGTTTGAATCTTCTGTCTACCGCCAAAGTATATCTGGCCACTGCCGTTGCCTGCTCGCCCTGTGAATAACGGACGTCGGGATCTCTGGTTAATCTGCCCATAAGTATGACTTTATTCATCTGATCTCCTCTTTCTATCTATGCTTCGTCCTGTCTAACGCATAAGAAACGGAGCACATTGTCCATAATACGCACACGTTTTTCCAATTCTGCCGGACAATCAGGCTCTGCATCGAATTTGATGAAATAATAGAAGCCTTCTCTCATTTTCTGAATCTCATAAGCAAGTCTCTTCTTGCCCCATTCTTCAACCTCTGTCACCGTACCGCCGAAACGCGCAATGTACTCTTTCGCCTTTTCTACGACTGCGGCTCTGGGTTCATCCTCGATCTTTGCATTAACGACAAGCGCTAATTCATATTTGTTCATGCCTCGTACCTCCTTTTGGTCTTTTGGCCCCCTGTCACTGCAGGGAGCAAGGACTAATAATATATCACGGTTTGTCAGTTTACCATAACTACTGGCATTTTGCAAGGTTTTTTCCTAAAAAATACTTAATTTTCCCATAATATGTAGATGGATCTTTGTCCTGGGACTGCGCGTGTCCCGCTCCCTCTACAATCAGCAGCTCTTTCTCACAGACCGCGGCTTCATACAGCTCCTTTGCCATCCGCACAGAAATCATGGCGTCTTCATCCCCATGTATAAACAGCGTCGGCACCCTGCTTTTTTTCACGGCGTCCAGGGCGGACGCATCCCTGAGATTATAGCCGCCCCGGATGCGAAGCGCCACACATGCGGAATCCACCAGAGGAAACGCCGGCAGCCCAAACCATTCCTTAATTTTTTCTCCAAACATGGAATAGGCGTCCGTATAAGCACAGTCAGAAATAACCGCGCAGATATTCTCCGGCAGATCCTCTTCCCCTGTCATCATCAGCGCCGCGGCAGCCCCCATGGACTGGCCGTGAAGTATAATCTGCGCCTCAGGATCCTGTGATAAAATATATTCAATCCAGAGCATATTGTCAAAGTGATCCGTCCATCCCATGCCGATAAAATCACCCTGGCTTTCCCCCTGGCAGCGCAAATCCGGCGCAAGTACATGATAACCCTGCTGATGATACCAGAGGGCAAAGGGATACATTTCTTCTTTCCAGCCAGTATATCCGTGCAGCAATAATACCCATTTATGATTCTTCTGCCGGCCGCTTCCCTTTTCCTCCGCCGGAAACTCTTCTGCAATCAGCCGGTATCCTTCCTCCGTCTCTCTGGAAATCTTGCGGCTCTCAGCCGTCTTAAGCCATTCTCTGGTTTCCTTTAACGCCGCGTTCCTGTTGATTTTAATATCAGACGTCTGAACCTGCGCCGCATAACTTTCTTTTGTGATCCGTTCAAAAGCATCCAGTTTTTCCATAAAGGAGGGCACCAGCGCCGCGCTGACCAGTATATTTACCAGTATGATATATCCGGCCAGCAGAGCCGCTGCCGCCAGTCCAAGGATCACTGTGATTTTTTTCCGGTTTTTCCTGTTCCTGTTTTCTCTCATAACCGCCTCGACCTCAAGTTTCATTTACCTTGATATCATAACATTTCTCTGGAAAAATTTCACCCGGAAAAATTTTCATATCTTCCTGCGCCCGGCCTACATTTTTAAAAACAGCAGCCCAAAAGAACCTGGACCGCAGTTACATGAAATGGACGCGGAAGATTTCTGCAGATAAATCCGTTCAAAAGGACATTGTTTCTGTACCATCTTCTTAATCTCCGTCAACTGCCGGGAACTCATTCCGGAATAAGTCAGGAATAAAATGCTTTTGTCAATCTCAGATACATTTTTCAGCGTCCTGCGGATATACTGTTCCGCCACATGGGCAGAACTTCCCATCATGATTCCACCCACCGTCATCTTACTTTTATGGAGCTTAATCACAGGGTGCAGAAGCAATTTCTCACAAAAAACATACACGCTCCTGGAAATCCTTCCTCCCTGGTGAAGCATCCTCGTATTGCCCATAATAAAACTGCTGGAAATACATTTCTTCACAGCTTCCACCTGCTCAATAATTTCCTCTCTGGAAGCGTTGAGGCCCGCATAATGCGCCGCATGCAGCACAGAAAGTCCCAGTCCGCTGGAAAGATGCCCTGAATCAAGCACTGTAACATTTTCAAAAGATCTTGCAGCTTCCAGCGCATGTTGATATCCTTCGCTGGCATGTTTCGCCATAGAAATGTGTACTACATTCTGCGCTTCCGTCAGTTTCTGCGCAAAGAAATTAACATAATCTTCCACATCCGGCGCCCTGGAAAACGCCCGCTTTCCTTCGGACAGGTAGAGCAGCAGATCATCCGCTTTCAGCTCCGTGCCGTCCAGAAAGCGTCCATAATCCGTACAGATATAATAAGGCAGCACAGAAATCCCCATTCGTTTCAAAAATGGTTCCGGAAGATCCGCTACGCTGTCTGTGGTAATCATAAGGGATACACGTTTCCTCTGGTCAAACATCAGCACTTCTTTTCCCACTTCTGCCTGCATGGCGTCCTCGTTGGAAATTACCAGCTCTCTGGGCAGAATATTCATTACCGCCGCCTCCAGCAGCACGCCGCTCACAGGTTTTGCCAGATATCCGTTAAACCCTTCCTTTTTATACAGAAGCTGGTTCACGCTGCCCGCGTTTGCCGTAAGGGCTATCACAGGCACATCCCGGCACAGTCCCGCAGGCTGATTACGAATCGCATGAAAACACTCAATCCCGTCCATTTCAGGCATCATATGATCCATCAGGATCCCGTCATAACGCTTCTTCAAAGTGTATTTTAAACATTCCGCGCCGCTGGACGCCGTGTCAATCTGTATTTTCGTATCTGACAGCAGTTTCTTTTCCACCACAAGATTCATCTCATTATCGTCCACGATCAGAAGCCGGGCTTCCGGCGCCTCAAAGCTCTGCCTGTACTGCGCCCGGTTCCCGGTTCCCGTTCTGGAATCCAGCGAAAATACTCCCAGCTCCTGTTCTTCTATAATGTCCTGGTCAAGCGTGACAAGAAACGTCGTTCCTTTGGTATAGACGCTGTTGACAGTAATTTCACCATCCATTAGATCCACAAGCTGCTTTACAATACTCAGACCCAATCCGGTTCCCTCAATGTAACGGTTCTTCTTTTCATCTATGCGCTTAAAGGCGCTGAATAGATCAGGAATATCCTCCTGTTTCACCCCTAAACCAGTATCCTGCACGGAATAGCAGACGCGCACAGCGTTCACCCCTCTGCGCTCACATCGCACAGACAGCGTAACTGCTCCTTCACTGGTATACTTGACAGCATTGTTTAACAGATTAATGAGAATCTGCTTGATACGCACCTCGTCGCCGTAGAGCTGGCTGGGAATAGAAGAATCAATGTCTAAATGAAACTCCAGGTTTTTTTCCTGCGCCTTAATCCAGATCATATTGATGATGTCCGAAAAAAACACTCCCGTCTCATAGGAGACTTTGACTATATCCATGTTTCCGGATTCAATCTTTGACATATCCAGAATATCATTGATGATTGTCAGCAGCATTTTGCTGGCTCCCTGGATATTCCTGGCGTTTTCCGCCACATCTTCTGAGACGTCGCTGCGCAGTATCATCTCATTTAAACCGATAATCGTATTGATCGGCGTGCGGATTTCATGGCTCATACTGGAAAAGAAATGGTTTTCCGCCTTGCTCAGTTCCTCAATCTCCTGTTTTTGCTGATTGGTAATGCGGTTTTCTTCCTGATAAATATAGTTTTGAAACAAGATCATGATACTGATCAAAATTCCCACCAAAACAGCCGACATTGCCAGATCGATATGCGCCGAATTTACGGTATGTACAATCACATATTCCGGATGTTTAAAATCAAGATAATAGCACAGAACCGTCTCCGCTATGCCGCACAGAAAAAATATAATTCTGCGCATCCCGCACAGCGTTATACTGACATACACAAACAGGAAGATCTGCCACAGAGACGCTCCTCCGTACATTCCTCCTGACGCAAAAAAATTCAGCGGGAAAAAAATGAGCAGAACTATCCCTGACAGAGTCGCTCCCATGTTGATCCTTTTTCTGGAAATACCAAATGAGGCGACTGCCGCAACCAGGATGATACAGACGAACAAAACAGCCAGGCTCTCCACATTTTCCCCGGTAAACATCCCTCCCAGCAGCATAAGCGTAAGGGCTGTCACCTCCATTCCCGTCACCAGGCGAAAAATCCGCTCCTGCAGATCCACTTTATGATCCAAAATTGGCTTTACAAATTTTTTAATCACTGCATTCCGTCCCCTTCCTGAATACTTTTGGCAATCTTTTCACAGAGCGTTTCATAATTCTCCATCAGGCGGTCGTGGTTCTCCCGGATAAACGTCTCATTTTTATCCTTCCCCGCCAATTCCAGCTCCTTTGCCTGTTCAGACAATTCCTTTGCGCCAATGGTGAGCGACGTACTTTTGAGCGCATGTACCTTGACCGTATAAGCTTCCCAGTCGCCGTTTTCAAAAAGAGCGGCCAGCTCCTGCTTTTTCTCTTTTTCCTGATCGCAGTACATCTGCAGCATTTCCAGATAAAAATCCTCCGCGCCTGCGCAGTAGTCAAGCCCCAGCTCCACATCAATGCCCGACTGCTGCAAACGTTCCAGCGCCGAACGCGGCTCCTGTGCAGACAGATCTTTTTCTGGCTCCGCCGCATACGTTTCTGCTTCCGGCTTCTGTGCCGATTTCCCTGTTTCCGTCTCTGACGCCGCGTTCACGCCCGGCGTCTCGTACTGAATGCATTCTTCCGGCAAGATCTTGCGCAAAACCCGTTCCAGCACCGGCCGTTCCACAGGTTTTGGAACAAATTCCGTAAAACCTTCGCTTTTGAACATTTCCCTTGCCCCGCTGATCGCATTTGCCGTCAGAGCCACAATTGGCAGACGTTTATATAAGCCGCCCCGCAGCTCACGAATACGCTTTAAAGTTTCCACGCCGTCCATGCCCGGCATCATATGGTCCAGAAAAATCAGCCCATACTCCGTATTCATACATTGTTCCACTGCCGCGGCGCCGCTCAGACAGGTATCAATCTGCATTCCGTAACGCTTTAAAATGCCCCTTGCAACTACCAGGTTCATCTCTTCATCATCCACAACCAGGGTTTTAAGGCCTGCGCAGGTAAAAACCCGGTCTTCCTGCATACTGACGCCCAAATTGACGCTGTGAGCCATTCCATTCAGCAGATTGACAATCGGGAGTGCAAAAAACGGTTTTTTCAGCAGATAAAGGCTGCTGCCCTTTGGCGGTTCAAATTCTCTGTCGGTAATCAAGGCAATACAAACCGTTCTCCCCAGCTCCTCAAAATATGTACGGTCTGCCTCATATTCTTCCCTGGCAAGAAATAAATGCGTAATTTCATGCGTACGAAGCAGACGGTCCAGTTCTTCCATATGATGAGCGAGATATGCCGAAGTTCCCAATCCTTCCGCCAGATGCCGTATCATGCGGCTGTAATATTCTCTGACCTCGCTGCGGTTATATTTATTTTGTGTCAAATAACATGCAATGCACATGTTCTGGGCGTCCGCAACTGTCATACAGGGCGTTTCATCCGCTACTTTCTGGGGAATGGATATCGTTACCTTTGTCCCCTGTCCTGCCGGACTCTCAAAATGGAGAAAACCGCCCATAGCGTTTAAGAGCCCCTGAGCGATAGATATTCCCAGCCCCAGTCCCCTGCTGCAGCGGGTGCATCCGCTCTCCGCCTGAAAAAAATCGTTATATACGCTGGAAATCTGTTCCGGCGTCATTCCCTTTCCGGTATCTTCAATAACAATATTTAGATTTATTCCATAGCGTTCCCGCCGAAAGCCCATAAAAACATAAATTCCTCCCTCTTCTGTAAACTTAATCGCGTTTTCTGTCAGAATCCAGAGAACCCTGGAAATTTTTTCAGCGTCTCCAATCAAAAGGGCCGGCAGCGCGGTTTCCAGATCAAACACCATTTCCAACCGGGAGCTTCTTTCCATCATACCTGCCAGCGTGACAATATCATTGATAATTGACGCCGGCATATAGTTTTCATTCGTCACTACCAGCGTATTTCCCGCAATTTCCGTATAATCCAGAATATCATTAATCTGCCCTGCCAGCCGTTTGCCCGCGAGCTGAATGGAGTGCATACTTTCTTTCAGCTCCTGCGGCAGATCCCTGCCAAGCTCTACTTCGCTGATTCCCGTCACCATATTGATAGGCGTGCGCAGCTCATGCGACACATTCGATAAAAAATCTGCATTTTGCTGTCTGGCCGCGGATACTTTACCTTCCATTTCCCGGATTTCCCTGCGGCTTTCCCGCCTCCGTTCCAAAATAAAAAGGGAAAATACCATTGCGCCGGCGGTGCCAAGAAATCCTACTGCCATCCCGGCTATATCCCCTCGCATGATACCTTCCCCTGCTGCGCGAAGCAATATGAAATAATACAAAAACGCCGCCAGATACATGAGTTCCACCAGATAGACCAAAAACTTTTTTTCCAGCAGCGCCAGCATCAGAAACAAAAGACAGATCAAAACGGGCATACTTGTAAAGCTTTGCCGGTGTACGCCAAAATAAAAGCATTCCACAATCATAAATCCGGTGCATACGTATTCATATGCTTTTCCGGAAATGAAATTTCCGATATGAAAACACCAGATACTCAAAATTCCAATAACAATCAGAGGAATTGTCCATAATTCCCATGACATTACGATCGTAAAACAGATCAGCACAAGGCTGAGAACACTCGCCATACACACCATCAGCAGATGATTCCCCATTTGTTCCTCAATATGTCTGATATCTTCACTCAAATCCTGCTTATCCATTCACGTTTCTTCCTTTCTTCTGTTTTCAGACAATTGCGGAACTTATTGTTCTCTCATCTTATACTCTTTATCTTCTTCTATCATTTTTATCATATATTCTGCAATTACAGGATCAAACTGTATTCCTTTGGCTTTTTCAATCTCTTTGCGGACGACTTCCTGCGGAAGCACATCGCGGTAACTGCGCCGGGAAGCCATCGCATCATAGGCATCGGCCACTCCGATGATTCTCGCAACCTCAGGAATTTCCTCCCCCGCCAAGCGGTCCGGATAACCTGAGCCGTCATAATGCTCATGATGCCAGTGCGCGCCTATGGAAATATCGGGAAGCTCTGAGATGTTACCGAGAATTTCCGCCCCGATTTCCGGATGCGCGCGCATTACATTATATTCTTCCTCCGTCAGTCTGCCCGGCTTATTGATAATTTTATTTGAAACGCCTATTTTGCCGATATCATGCAGCAAACCGCTATAATAAATATTATCAAGTTCACGGGGCGTCTTGCCCATACGCCTTGCCAGTTCGCGGGCATACTCCGCCACGCGCATCGAATGTCCTCTGGTATAAGTGTCCTTGGCGTCTATAACGCTCGCCAGAGACATCATAATCTGTTCTGACAGGCGCTGGATTCTCTGGCTGCTTTCTCTGAGTTCTCCCGTCTTTTTTTCCACTTCCTGCTGCAAAGACTGCTGTAAATGAAATAATTCCAGCAGACGGCCAATTCTTCGAAGCACCACCTCCGCCAGAAAGGGCTTCTGGATATAATCCATGGCGCCTGCATTAAAAATCTTAATCTCTGTCTCTCTTTCATTATCTGCCGTCAGAAAAATAACGGGAATCTCTGACGCCTCATCCATGGCCTGGATGCGTTCCATGGTTTCTAAGCCGTTCAGTTCCGGCATATGTAAATCCAGCAAAATCATATCCGTGGTCTCCTGCGCCAGAAAATCCAGCGCTTCCTGACCGGATGATACCAAAATCACTTCGTAATTCTTTTTCAGGATATGTTCCGCCATTTTCAGATTCATGATATCATCGTCAACTACTAATATTCTGTCCACAACTTATCTCTTCCCTTTCTGTTCTTCATCTGTCTCAGGTTTTCTGATTCCTCTGGTGTTTTTTTCCACCAGCTTTCGGGCAACCATAATCTGATGCCCGCATCCCAGACATTTCAGACGGAAATCCGCCCCCACACGCAGCACTTCCCATTCGCTGTTTCCGCAGGGATGCTGCTTTTTCAGGCGTACAATGTCTCCAACATCATAATGTATCGGCATACTTTTTCTCCTTTTAAACGACTCTCACTTTCTTTTTGATTGTTCCGTGCAGGTATTCTATCATACCTATTTTTTATTTACAAACGAACTTCTCCCGTCTTTTTTTGGTTAATCATACTATTTTTTTCTGCTTTTTGTGACGTTTCTATACACTATTTTTATCATTTTTTATGAAATTTTAATGCGGTCAAATAATTCTCCTATACTCTCCTGAAGCGTCAGATTTGCAATGCCGTCCCGCGCCGTCGCCGTTTTATTTACCAATATCAGTTTGTCTCCCTGATAATAATCGATCAGTCCTGCCGCCGGATATACTGCAAGGGACGTTCCGCCGATAATCAGCATGTCTGCATTGGTGATGCAGTAAATGGCCTCCTGGATGATACGGTTATCAAGTCCTTCCTCATAGAGCACCACATCCGGTTTGAGCGCTCCGCCGCACTTTTCACATTTTGGTACTCCGGAGCTGTTGAGAATATATTGCGCATCATACTGCGCATGGCAGGATTCACAGTAATTGCGGTGTACGCTTCCATGCAGTTCCAGCACTTTTTTACTTCCCGCAAGCTGGTGAAGCCCGTCAATATTCTGCGTTACCACAGCCTTCACCTTGCCTGCCGCCTCCAGATCCGCCAGCTTTCGGTGCGCCGGATTGGGCTGCGCCGTCAGGCAGAGCATCTTGTTGCGGTAAAAACGGTAAAATTCCTCTGTATTCCTGCGGTAAAAGGTATGACTTAAAATCGTCTCCGGCGGATAATCATATTCCTGGTTATACAGGCCGTCCACACTCCGAAAATCAGGAATCCCGCTTTCCGTAGATACCCCGGCGCCTCCGAAAAACACAATATTATCGGATTTCTCCACCATTTCCAAAAATTTGTCAATTTTCTCTTCTCTGTTTAACTTCTCCATCACTGTATCTCCTTTTCACTGTATATAATCTCTCAAAACCCCATGCACCAGAAAACGGTAGTTCTCTCCGGCAGGCGTACAGGTCATCAATGTCACTGTACTCTGTCCGCATACAGGCGTTACTCCGGTATCATAAAGGCTGCGCTTCTTCACTGCATCCTGCCAGGCGGCATATGCTTCTTCCGTTTCAAAGTCTATCTCAAAAGAATCCCAGTCCAATGCGGCAATGTAACAGGAAAAAATCTGATAACGCTTTATCCCTTCCGGCGTATAAATATAAAATTCCGGATTTTCCTGAAATATCTTTTCTTCCTGATATTCATTTAACCTGGCGAACATGGATTTGTCTTTCATATTATGGCCGTACACAAACGTATTCAAATCGCTGAAATCTTTGTGATTGCCCGCTTCTATAAAAATACTTCCGCATTTATTTTCTTCTCTGTAAAAGGTATGATCCAGATAATAATCGTTATCGCTTCCCTGGACAACCGGATAACTGATTCCTAATTGATCTATGTAAATCCATGCTGCAAGATCGGGATTGATTTCCTTAAGTTTCTCGAAATCTATGGCAAATTGCGGTTCTTCTTTTCCTGGAAGTTCCGGTTTGGGAACCACCACGGCAGATTTAAGCTTCTGGTATTGCTGCTTTCCCCGGTCATATTCCCGGAATATCATTCCGAGTCTCGCTGCTGAAAACACAAATACCGCAAGCGCGGCAAAAAATGGCAGGATAAATTTCCAGTCGGGTGTGTGTTTCAATTCTATCTTCTCCTGTATAATATTCCCTGTGATTATTAATGTATTCTCAATTATATTTTTTTTGAAAGTCATCTTTTTTGAAACTGAAAACTCTATATTATTTTATCATACCTGATTTTAATTTGGAAACTTTTTATCCCTGTTTTTTGTAATCCATACCATGCTGCCGCTGAAAAATCAAAGCGGATAAGTGCGCTTCGTCTAACAAAAAAATGATGCATCTCAGATTAGATGCATCACTTTTCAAACTTTGTTATAGCGCACTTTTCTTCTTTCTAAAATCCTTCCTTTTTACGCTGAATCCTTAATTCTTTTCTCTTTTCCGCCGCTTCCCATTCTGCGCGCTCGCTCTCTGTCTCCAGTGCAATCGAAGGAACCTGCCTGGGGACTCCCTGGGAATCGACCGCCACCAGGGTCAGATAAGCCCGGTTTATTGGTTTGCGTACCCCCTGAAAATCCTCTGTATACGTATCAACCCGGACTTCCATGGAACTTTTTCCCACATGGGTAAGCCTTGCTGTCAGCACAATCAAATCATTCTGATAGGCTCCGCGGATAAAGCGGAGGTTATCCACAGACGCTGTGGTAACGCTTCCTCCGGAATGCCTCATTGCCACAAAAGCGGCAATTTCATCAATCCATTCCATCAATTTGCCGCCAAACAGTCTTCCGGCGGGATTGAGATGCTCCGGACGTACCTGATAAATATGTTCCATTTGAGAATCGGATATTTTTTTTAGTTCCAACGCTGTTTCGCTCAAACGTATTCCCTCCTGACTTCTTTGCTCGCCGTTTTGTAAGAGATTATATCATGTTTTCGCGCTGTAAAGAAGTAAAAATTTTGGCGAGAATTTTATAATATAACATTCCCTTATTTCCATCAGATTAACGAATATATATATTATATCATTTACGGTTTTATAAATTTTTCCGGTTTTATTGTATTGATATTTCTTTCTCTTGTAAAACATATACAAATATGATATACTTAAATCCTTAATTTGAGAGTCCTAAAATGGCTCTCTTTGCGTTTGAAAGAAAAAATTCAGAAAGGAGGCATACAAGCAAACATACTATTTATTTACCCTGTACCTCTTTCAAACGCTGCTGGGTATATACAAATCCAAAAATAAAACGCAAAATAGCAAAACTGAACAAACTACTTACTATGATTTTTTAGGAGGAAATTTCAATGAGACAAAAGTTATGGAAACGTTTTATAAGCGGTGTATGTGCAGCTGCGCTGACAATCGGAGTAATTCAACCATCGGGTACAGAACCGATGCAGGTAAACGCGGCTCCAGTCACGAATACCATCGAAGACTACGCTAATGTGCTGGATATTACAGCCACGCCGACAGAATACATCTACGGCGACTACAGCACTAACAAATTCAACAACTTTGCCGATTTAGGCGCATGGCATGGTTATTATCTTCACGACTCAGAAGCAACACAGTTATATGGAGGTTTTGCAGGACCAGTAATCATTGCAGAAGAATACCCTGTGAATCTGTCAGATGCATTCAGCAAAATCGAAATCTCTGACAAAAAGACAGGCTACGTATTTGATCTGGCTAACTTCGATGCTAAACAAACTTACTATCCCGGCAAATTGGTACAGACTTATGAAGATGCTGTCTATATAACAGACGACCGTACGAAGGCAGCTTCGATCCGGCTGACACTGGAGCTTATCTATGTTTCCAACCGTACGGCAATGATACGCACCACCATCGAAAATCTCGGCGGCGACGATACTGCCAGTTACACCTATCCTGATCTGGATTTAAACATTAAATGGACGGGAAGACTCTTTCAACACACAAACGGCATCGACATGAAAGCAAATCTTGTCACCGCCGACGACGGTGTGGAAGTTGCATTCCAGGAAGTCCGCAATACATGGAATTACCTGACCAGGGATGAAAACAGATTTAATCTTACATTTGACAAACCGGTTACTACAACCATAGATGGAACGTCTTATGAATCAGCATATAAAACCAGCGTTCCTCTAAAAAAAGGCCAGTCCTTTACCACCTGCCAGACACAGAGCTTTACCTTTACTGCTAAGGAAGAATCAGCAGAACTGGCAAAAAACAGCGCTGTTTTTGCAGATCCGCAAAAATATTTCGATGAGAATACCGCGCGCTGGCAGGGATATCTGGATAAGACCTTTGAAAATGTGGGAAATTCTGTCAGCAAGGTTTACCGGAATGCCGCTGTAAAATCAATCGAGACTCTGACTACAAACTGGAGAAGCGCAGCCGGCGCACTGCTGCATGACGGCGTAGTGCCTTCCATGTCCTATAAATGGTTTATTGGTATGTGGGCATGGGATTCCTGGAAAGAAGTGGTAGCAATCGCACGCTTTAACGGAGATCTGGCTAAAGACAACGTACGCGCGCTCTTTGATCATCAGATTACGGAAAACGACGACGTACGTCCGGAAGACGCCGGAGCTATTATCGACTGTATTTTCTATAATAAAAATGGAGAACGAGGCGAAGACGGCGGGAACTGGAATGAGCGTAATTCCAAACCTGCTCTGTCTGGATGGTCCATCTGGAATGTTTACGAACAGACAGAAGACAAAGCATTTTTAGAGGAAATGTATCCAAAATTAGTCAAATACCATGACTGGTGGTACCGCAACCGCGACACTGACCAGAACGGCATTGCCGAATATGGCGGTATGGTATGCGACGATCACTATAACTGGGTACAAACAGAAGACGGCGAATGGGTGATTGAAACAGATGCAAACGGCAAAAAAGTTGTAAATCCTGAAGCCGTAATTGAAGCGGCGGCATGGGAAAGCGGTATGGACAATGCAACCCGTTTTGATGTGGAGGGCAGTGGAAAAGACGATATTGGAGTAAAAGTATTCGAAAACACTGATAAAAACGGCAAAACCATCAGTTATACCATCAACCAGGAATCTGTAGACTTAAACGCTTATCTGTATGCAGAAAAACTGTACTTAAAATCTATGGCAGAAACTTTGGGCAAAGCAGACGACGCTGCAAAATACCAGGCAGAAGCCGATAAAGTACAGAAGTATATCAATGAAAACATGTATGATGAAGCTACCGGATTTTACTATGACCTGCAGACAAGCCAGGATGGCAAGGAGAAAAAACTCTTAGTCAACCGCGGCAAAGGAACAGAAGGCTGGATCCCCTTGTGGGCAAATCTGGCAACTCCTGCACAGGCTGCCAAAGTAAGAGAGAACATGGTTGACGTTAATAAATTTAACTTAAAAGTTCCCTTCCCGACAGCTTCTAAAGACAACGAAAAATTTGAAGCTTCCCGTTATTGGAGAGGACCTGTGTGGATGGATCAGGCGCTTTACGGCATAGAGGCTCTGGAAAACTACGGCTACACAGCAGACGCGCTGGATATGACTTATGCTTTATTTGAAAACACAGAGGGCTTACTGGGAGACGGTCCCATACGTGAAAATTACAACCCGCTTACCGGAGAAGGATTACATACAAAGAACTTTAGCTGGTCTGCCGCAGCCTTTTATATGCTGTACCAGGATACCTTAGCTAAAGTGAGCGGCTCTACCGGTACAGACCTCATAAAATCCACGCTGCTTGAGACTGTTTACAATTCCTATAAAAACCTTGATACGTCCGCCTATACGCCGGAAACCAGGGCAGCTTTCCAGACAGCTCTGGCTGAAGCAGACCGCGTAATGAAGGATACAAATGCAACGGAATCGCAGATTAAGACTGCGGCAAACAAACTGCTCGCCGCCGCTGCCGGATTAAAAACCAATACGACAGCTCTTGAAGCACAGCTTAAGCAGGCTCAGCAGGATCTGCTCGCTGCACAGAAATCCGCTGCCGAAGCAAAACAGGCGTTAATCACTGCGCAGAAAGATGCATTTAAGTCTGCTGATGCAAGTATCAAAACTGTAAAAAGTTCGAAAAAGAAACAGGTTAAAGTTACGCTTAACAAAGTAAAAAATGCAAAAGGCTATGTCATTCAATACGCAGACAACGCTAAATTTAAAAAAGCGAAAAAAGTTAACATTAAGGGTACATCAAAAATTATTAAAAAATTAAAGAGCGGCAAAAAGTATTATTTCAAAGTACAGGCTTATACAACCATCAATGGACAGAAAGTCTCTACAAAATTTGGGAAAGCAAAGAGCGTGAAAGTGAAATAAACTGTCGTTTGTATTAAAAACAGCGGGCATTTGCCCGCTGTTTTTATTCTATAGAAAAAACTCTGCCGCCGTAAAAATACATACTATTTTTTCTGTCATTTTCATAATTATAAATACAATCATATCGAAAGGAGTCTGGAAATGAAAATTATTGATCTGCACTGCGACACCATTTCCCGCATTTATCAGCAGCGAAAACTACAGAACGACGCAAATCTCCGGAACAATTCTTTTCAGGTGGATTTAGAAAAAATGAGACATGCAAATTACCTTTTGCAAAACTTCGCCATATTTATTGATCTTGGAGAAACAGACGCTCCTTATCAGGCGTTTCAGGAACAGTTTGCCATATTTCAGGAAGAACTGCAAAAAAATACCGATCTGATTTCACCAGTTACTTCCTATTCTGAAATTACCGCCAATGAACGGCAGGGAAAAATGTCGGCGCTGCTCACTTTGGAAGAGGGGGAAGCCTGCTGCGGAAGTCTGGAAAAACTGCGGGAAATCTATGATCTTGGCGTGCGGATGATGACCTTTACCTGGAATTTTCCCAACAGCCTGGGCGTTCCGGCCGAGCCGGCTCCTTTTCTGCAATTGAAATACCATTCCGGCGCAAGTAAGCGCAGCGCAGAATCCCTGTACGTTTGTCCTCAAAAAAAGGGCCTGACGTTTCAGGGAAGGGAATTTCTCCGTGAAATGGAACGTCTCGGCATCATCGCGGACGTATCTCATTTATCAGACCAGGGAATCCGGGAAGTCTGCGAGATTGCTGCAAAACCTTTCTGCGCCAGCCATTCCAATGCCCGCAGCTTATGTCGCAGAGGGCGTAACCTGCCCGATGAACTGATCCGCCGCATTGCCGGACTGGGCGGTATAATCGGAATCAATTATTATGGTCCCTTTCTCTCAGATACGCCGGATAAACGGCAGATTTATTTCAGCCGTGTCAAAGATATCGCCTCACATATCAGGCATATTGCCGGGCTGGGCGGCATATCCTGTATTGGCCTTGGTTCTGATTTTGACGGAATCGACAGCAATCTGGAATTAAGCGATTGCAGCCATATGGAACTATTGGAACATGAATTAAAAAAATGTGGATTTCACGAACGCGAAGTGGAACAGATTTTCTACCGGAATGCACTGAATTTCTACCGGGAATTACTGTAAAAATCTGGTACTTTACAGTATAAATGGCCGCGCAGACCGTCAGACGGCAGACAGTGCAGAATGAAGGTTCCTGTGAAAAGAAAAGGAGTCATTATGCAGCAAGCTATTGTTACTGTCCCCAAAGCGACTCTTTATGAGTCCATTCACTTACAAAGCCACTGCCTTTGCGGTCAGCAGGTTTCCGATGAATTGTTGTCTGGCTGGATTGTCAATATTGAAGACTGCCAGAGAAATTTTTTTAGAGTTACCACCGAGTACGGCTACAGCGGATGGCTCGCCATCCCGGATGTGCAGAAATTATCACATCAGAAAGACTGTATCTGGAGAAAATCTCAATCTCCCAGAATACTTATTCAGCGTCTGACAGATGTTCTTGCCGCGCCAAAAGTACAGGCTCCCGTCCGCACCACACTTTTTATGGGAAGCCATGCCATACAATGCGGCCCTTCTGAGAATGGATGGCAAAAAATCATGCTTGCCAACGGCTCTTTGGGATATATCCCTGCCATCAACGCAGGTTCCCCTCCATTAGTCCTGAATAATAAAGAAACAGGCTGCGTTCTGCCAGACAATCCTAACGCCCGCTCAGATCTGCGTTCTGCCATTTTAGATTACGCCTTATCTTATCTTGGCGTCCAGTACCGCTGGGGCGGAAAGACTCATGAAGGCATTGACTGCTCCGGACTTACCTTTATGAGCTATTATATGTGCGGCATACAGATTTTCCGAGACGCCGCCATACAAGATGGTTATCCGGTAAAGGAAATCCCCTTATCCCGGATAAAGCCTGCAGATCTCCTGTATTTTCCCGGACATGTGGCTTTGTACCTGGGAGAAGGGCAATACATCCATGCCACCGGAAATATGAAAAGCTTCGGCTGCGTCGTCAACAGTCTGGATCCAAAAGCCCCTGACTACCGGGCAGATCTTGCTGACAGCCTCTATGCCGCGGGGAGTATCTTTCCTTAATCTGTAAATCAGGTTTTTCTATTCCCCGAACAAGGGCGTCGAAAAATACCGCTCCGCCGTATCCGGCAATATGGTAACTACCGTCTTGCCGCTTCCCAGCTCCCGGGCAAGCTTTATGGCTGCAGCCACATTCGTACCGCTGGAAATGCCGCACATAATTCCCTCCCGGGATGCAAGCTGCTTCGACATGGCAAGCGCTTCCTCATCTGTAATAATACAAACCTCGTCGTAAATTTCCTGATTTAAAATTTCCGGTATCAGACCATCGCCAATTCCCATCTGCAGATGCGTGCCAATGGAGCCTCCTGATAAGATCGCCGCATGTTCCGGCTCAACGGCCCAGATTTTCATCTCAGGGTTTTTGGCTTTTAACGTCTCTCCCACGCCTGTAATTGTGCCGCCTGTGCCAATTCCGGAACAAAATCCATGAATGGGACCCTCTGTCTGCTCTAAAATCTCCAGTCCGGTCTGGATCTTATGTACCGCAGGATTCGCCGGGTTCTCAAACTGCTGGGGAACAAATACTCTGGAATCCTCCTTTGCCATATTCAGGGCAGTCTGCAGACATTCCTCTATGCAGGCGCCGATATTTCCCGCGTCATGGATCAGAATCACTTCCGCGCCGTAGTGCTCCACCAGTTTACGCCGTTCTTCGCTGACGGAATCCGGCATAATAATCTTCGTCTGATATCCGCGCACAGCGCCCACTAAAGCCAGGCCAATCCCCTGATTTCCGCTGGTAGGTTCTACAATAATCGTGTCTTTTTGGATCAATCCCTGCTTTTCTGCTTCCTGAATCATATTATAAGCCGTTCTGGTCTTGATAGAGCCGCCCACATTCAATCCTTCAAATTTGACAAGAATCTGCGCGCTCCCCGGTTCCGCCATATGATTCAGCCGAATCAGCGGCGTATTACCCATTGCTTCTAAAATATTTTTATAAATCATAATCGTTCTGCCTTCTTTTTTATTACGCTGCCTGCGCATATTTAAAAATAGCAGCAACCATATGGTTACTGCTAAATTGCGGGGGCAGGATTTGAACCTGCGGCCTTCGGGTTATGAGCCCGACGAGCTTCCAGACTGCTCCACCCCGCGTTAACGAAGTCTATTATATTCCAAAACAAGGAAAATGTCAAATTCTTTCTTCGTAATTTTATTATATGCGTTACGGATACGAATGATACCAGTCTGAAATTATTTTTATTCCTCCTCATGTTCTGATTCTATTACCTGAATATCGGTATTCCCGGTTTTTGCGCTTTCCAGCAGGGCCGCTGTCATTCTGCGGAAATTTCCACCGGATGAAGACGCCCCGGTCAGAAGATCAATTTCTTCCGCGCCCTGTTTTTCGAGAAGCTGCGCTGCATAATCACGGGTATAACGATTGGGATATATACCCGTGACAGAATTCATACTGCGCATATATGCGCTGTCCCAGGACTTTATAAACCCGGCTTTGTTCCTTGCATTATATTCCGCACTGACAATTTTATGTTCCATCACGCAGATCGTCACATACTCTTTCCATCCAAAACTGTAATCAGACATAACGGCAGTATAATATCCGTCTACCAGTTCATTCTCTCCCTTACTGCTTCCACATCCGCAAATAACCGTACAAAAAAGCAGTCCCAGCAAAATAGCGGCAATTGCATGTCTTTTCATCTTATTTGATCCTCCTTAACCGGAAACGTTCTGATAATTCCTGCAGTTGTTCTGCCTGCCGGTTCAGCTTCTGGCTTGCCGTAGCGCTCTCAAAGCTCGCGTCGAGATTCTTCTGTGCAAAATTATTAATCTGTTCTATCTGCTCTGACATATTTTCCAGAGAATCCTTTTGTACTGCCACTGACCTGCCCAGACGATCGGTAATATCCGAAATCTCATTGGAAACGGATTCAATATCTGCAAAAGAGTCCGCCGCCTGTTTTGCATACCGCAAACCGTGCTGAATTGCATATTGGGAGCTGGTGATTACCTCCGTGACATGATGCGCGGATTCCGTACTCTGCGCTGCAAGGCTGCGCACCTCGGACGCCACTACCGCAAAACCTTTGCCCATCTCTCCGGCGCGGCTCGCCTCTACAGAAGCATTCAGAGCCAGAATATTCGTCTGCTGTGCAATATCTTCCAGCAGCTTATTAATTTTATTAATCTCAACTGCGTTTTCATGTATATCTTCCATGGCTTCGAGAAGATTCTTCATATTCTCGTCGCCAATACCAAGACTCTCCTTGGCTTTCTCCATCAGCTCTCCTGCACGTTTTGTATTGTCGTTGACCTCACGTATATTCTCTTCAATGGCTTTTGTCTCTTCTGTGAGCACCATCAGAGAATTTGACTGTTCTGTAGAACCGTTATGTACCATGGCTGCGCCTTCCGATACCGTTTTTGCGGTGTGCAGCACTTCGCCCGAAGATTCCTGTACAGATCTTAACATTGTATTTAAAGAAACAATAATTTTTTCCAGCGCATCTTTAATCTGAATAAAATCTCCCTGAAATTCTTCTTCAATGGAAACATCAAAATTTCCTTCTGAAATACTGGACAAAACTTTGGAAAGCTGCGAAATATAACCATTGATTCCTGAAATGGTACTATTCAGCGCCACGGACAATACCTGCGTCTCATCCCTGGTCTGAATAATATCCGCAGGCGTCTTTAAATCTCCTTTTTCCAGAAGCTCAATGCGGCTGGTTACAATTTTTAACGATTTTCGTATCTTTGAGGAAAATCCTACAATAATCAGGATTGCAAAAATAATCATCACGGCTGTAAGAATCATTCCCATTATGATACTGTCCCGGGCAGGCCCCATAAAATCGCTGCTTGGCACTAAAATTGCCAGATACCAGTTTGTGCCGTTGACAGGCACATAGCTCGCCAGTTTCACATCTTTGCCCTGCTTTATCGTCATAATTCCCGTCTGTCCGGAAACCACTTTGCTTTCAAGCTCCTCAGAGCCAGTATATTCAGCCAGGTCCGTCCTGTCAAAAATCAGGTCTGTATTGCGGTTGCCCATAACCTGGCCGTCTGCATTGACAATAAACGCCTCTCCATTGGCGCTGATATTGATACTGTTAAGCACATCATTTAATACTTCATATTTATAACTTCCCACCAGGTAATACAGTATTTCCCCTTCTGCGTCTAAAACAGGTTTTCCTACCGCAAGCTCTAATTCCCCTTTGCTGGAATCAACGTCGTCGACTACCAGATTCTGTGTTTCTTCCATAAGAGAATATATCTGCCGGTCCTGCAGTGATTCCGGACAGGAATCTTCTCCCACATACAGTTCTCCCTCGGTACTGTACAGACCCAGCCACATAAATTCAATTCCGGAAGCAGCTTTTTTCAGCACTTCCAGCTTCTCACTTTCCCCGCTGTCCTTATTGGTCATAATTTCATTGTCACTAATGGTAATCATGCGGTCCGCCAGTACATGAATATTGCCTTCTACGCTCTGAGATGCTGTTTTTGTCATAGACGGCAGTACATTGGATAAAATAGTCTCTGTCAGAGACATCATAGAACGTGACATTAAAGAAACCAATACTGCTGACAAAAGCATTACAATAAAAATAGTAGTGACTAATATTTTACCGCTGATGCTTCTTTTTGCTTTCAATTTTCATCCTCCTGTTGTTTTCTTTATTTATGCCTTCAGTACTATTTTACAACAGTATTTTTTTAAATTCAATCCTCTTTTATATGAAAAACCGAACAAAACGGGCAAGCTGCTTTATCTCTCTGACCCATTAATCCTGAGGGTATTGCACGCTTTTCTATTTCGTCTTAAATTCCGATACTTCCCTCATCCTTCAGAAAAGAACTCACTTCATTTCTGGGAATAACCGTACGTGTGACAGAATTAAAATCGCATACATACCAGAGATTGCCTTTTTGATTCGGGCAGTGAAAGGTATAGGAACTTTCCCCAATGGTTACTCTTACCTGAACGGATGATCTGGCCATCATCTCAGAATTGTTCACGACTCCCTCTGAAAAATTATGGACGTAGAACCGGTAAATTCCATCTGTCTCCTGATAAATGGTTGCATGTTCCGGTCCTTCCCAATCTGTATCGTCCACATCCAGATCCGCCATTTTATTATCATTATCATAATAACCGTTATTACTATAGTAAATGTGAAATTCTCCCTCTCCGTCCGCTTTTGGTCCAAGAAGGTGAGCGTCAAAATCTGCGCTGGCTCCGGATTCTTCTGTGCCCCAGGTTAATGTGAACTGCACCCTTCCCTCTCCCATAGCATCATACATTTTCTGATCTGCCTGGCAGTTATAATTATTCGCTTCAAGATAGCCATATGCCACGACAAGATCTGTATTGGCTGAATTATAACGAATGGCGCCGTCCTCTAAATTCTGACGCAAATCCAGTACTTCCACCGTATAAACCCCGGCCGGTACTTTGTCAAAAGTATATCTTCCTTCGTGATTTGTCTCCACTGTCTGTAAAGTGTCTCCAATGACGTTGCCGCAGCCTTCCCTCAGCTTCACCCGTATTCCTGACACATTCACAGATTGTCCCGTCAGGGAATCTATCACTGTGCCGGAAATTTCCGGCGCATTTTCACAGTTTGCCATCTCCGCGCTCAGTAAAATTGTGCCGCTGCAGGTGTATACCTGAGAATTACTGCTGGTAATCATTATATTCTTTACTGCCGCGCCATAACCTTCTTTTTCAATGATCATCCAGTAATTTCCTATTAAAATATCTTTTACCTCGAAATTACCGGAAGCATCCGTCTCTGCAGCTTTTTCGCAGTCTGCAATCTTTTCCTTATAATTTTGAGCGTTGAGGCCGCTGCTGTCACTGGTAAATGGCAGTAAATAAACATTTGCCTGATCTGAACCGACGCGCACTGCCTGTTTTTGAGATTGCTGACCTGCAAACGGTTCCTGTTTTTCCGCCAGATAATATTCCTGAACATTTCCGGCTACAGTTACTTTTTGCTCAATATTCAAATCACCGTGCATTTCAGCAGTGACGTTTATCACATCGTTATTCTGTTCTACCTCTACCGGAATACGTCCCACGCCCGCAACGGAGGGAATACAGAAATCATTTGCTACCGTTGCTTTCGTATTTTCTGCTCCGGGAAGAATTACCATATCCCATTTTGCCATAGATGTAATCTGCAGCTTTGTGGAAGCGGCGACTGACGATCCGGCGGCTCCTGGACCCAGTGTTACCGGAACATAATTGCTTCCTTCCACATGGAGAATGGTTTTCCCCGGAATATTGACGTCCCCGATCTGTCCATGGTTTTCTATATACAGATTTTGATTTCCGCTGTCACTGAGATTAATTGCCGCTATTCCGCTGTTTCCAACCGTCAAATGTCCTTTGGCTGCATTAAAATAGATTACGTTACTGGAATGTTCCTCGTAATTATTTTCTGCAATGGCATTAATGGTCACTTTCTGAAATCTGCCATTATTCACCACTCCCATATTGGGAGCATTGATTTCCAAAGTTTTAGAGGAATAATCTCCCGGGGGAATCACGAGCCAGTCAGAGGCATTTGAGCTAAAAATAATATCTGTAACCATGCGGCTTTCAAGCGCCAGATTTAATTCTTCCTGGCTGCTGACCCTGTTCTTATAAGACACCCTGATTCTGCAAAAGGCACGCCTGTGATTATTGGTCTTTACCGTTACGGTTGCGGTTCCCTCTCCCACTGCCTGTACCATTCCCTTGTTTACTGTCACAACATTTTTGTCCGACGTACTCCAGCTGAGCGTTTTATTTGTGGCGTTTGCAGGACTGATGGCCGCGGACAGTCTTCTTCTCTTCCCCGGCAAAAGATTAAGGTTTGATTTATTTAAAGAAACTGCGCTGACTTTGACATTTTTAACTTTCACTGTGCAGGACGCCGACGTACCTGTTCCATCTGCGGCCGTTGCTGTAATCTTTGCCGTTCCTTTTCTGACTGCTTTAATCACTCCCTCACGGGATACGGCGGCCACAGATCTCCTGGAAGACTTATAGATTATTTTCTTATTCGAAGGCTTCCCGGGGGTTATTTCAGAGGTCAGCCGGAACTTCTCGCCAACTTTCAGGTCTATGGATTTCTTATTCAATTTAATATGCCGTACAGGAGTTCCTACCACAATTTTGCAGGATGCCTTCGTTTTTGTGCCCTTCAATCTTACCGTAATAATGGTTGTTCCATTCTTCTTCGCGTTTACTTTACCTTTTTCTGAAACTTCTGCAACTCTGGTATTGCTGCTTGACCATACCAGTTTTTTCTTTTTCGCATTCCTGGTTTTCGCCGCTCTTAATTTCACGGATGTTCCCTTTTTCATAGTGTAATAAGTTTTATTTAAGGTCAGCTTATCGGAAACCGTTGATTTTGAAGCTGCCTGTGCGGCAATGCATGGTCCTGCCGTCAGACAGAGCAGCATAAGCAGAAACAGAGCCTTTTTCCATTTTTTCATAACGTTTCTCCTTCTTACCGATGAACAGTTGCACTTTCATGGTATTCCTAAATCAAACGCTTGTCAATAAATACTATTTTTGTCAGGACAAATTGATCGGCAAGTGAAAAAACTTCTGCACTTTTCCCAAAATCCTGAAATTCGTATCCGTAATACGCTCATTATCTGCCTCATCCTGATGATTTATAAATTCAGGCAACAGCCGGCTTTTGTCAAAAAACACCAAAAAATTATTGAATTATGGAGAAATAAATATTGTACAATATACAAATTTCCTGTTATAATAAAACCAGAAACAAACAGCTCAAAACAACCACCTTCAGCCTTCCAGGAAAGTGGTTGTTTTCCGTTACTTCCATTTCTATAAACAAACTTCACAACAATCATTTTAAAGTAAACAGAACAAAAATAACAAAAGGAGACTATCATGTCTGAAATCAAATACAGCTGGCAGGGTGACACTTCCCGCCTGGATCAAAAACTGCAGGAACATTCCCATAGCGATTGCTATCCTTTTCATATGCCGGGACATAAGCGCAGAACTATAGATTTTTCTGATTTGTATTCTCTGGATATTACGGAAATTGAAGGATTCGACAATCTCCATCACTCTCAGGGTATTTTAAAAGAAGCGCAGCAGCG
This sequence comes from Lachnospiraceae bacterium, assembly GCA_910575155.1. Lineage (GTDB taxonomy): Bacteria > Bacillota > Clostridia > Lachnospirales > Lachnospiraceae > Petralouisia. Next base: position 34,166 of record CAJTDX010000016.1, on the reverse strand, counting down.
TGCCGCAAATCTCTATGGCGCAGATGAAACCTTTTATCTGGTAAATGGGAGCACCGCAGGCATTTTAAGCGCTGTCAGCGCCGCTCTGCCACGGCTTGGCACCCTTCTGATGTCCCGCAACAGCCATAAGTCCGCATATCATGCCGCCTGTTTAAGGGGACTGGAAACCGTATATCTTCTGCCTGCTGCCTCTGAATTTGGAATCTCCGGATCTGTCTCGCCTGCACATGTGGCGCAGGCTTTGGAGGATCTTCCTCAAATTGCCGCCGTATTTATCACCTCGCCCACCTATGACGGCGTCACCTCAGATATCCGCACCATTGCAGAAATTGTACACGCTTATAATCTCCCCTTAATTGTGGACGAAGCGCATGGCGCACATTTCGCCTTTTCTGAAGAATTTCCTGAGCCGGCCCTTTCCTGCGGCGCAGACCTGGTGATACACAGCCTCCATAAAACCCTGCCCAGCTTTACTCAGACAGCGCTGCTGCATGTCAATTCTGAGCGGATCGACAGGGATGCCCTGAAACATTTTTTATCTGTTTATCAGACCAGTTCCCCTTCCTATCTGCTGATGATGTCCATGGATCAGTGCGTTCGTTTTATGGAAGAAAAAGGTCCTTCCCTTATGGAAGAATATGTGCTGCAGCTAAAGCTTTTTTATCAGCAGGCAAAATCTTTAAAACATGTAAAGATTTTTGACAAAACTTCCGTTTCTGAAGATATTTGTTTTGACCAGGACATTTCAAAAATATTAATTTCTGTGGGAAATTCGGATATGACGGGTCAGAAACTTTATCACAAGCTGCTGAATACTTATCATTTACAGATGGAAATGTGCGCCGGACATTATACGACTGCGCTCACCAGCATCATGGATACACCGGAAGGGTTTCAGCGGCTATTCCGCGCCTTAAAGGAAACGGACGAACGGATTTCCGTGTCTTCCGGAAACTCCGGGACCGGTTCCAAAGTTATCTACGGCTCAAAAAGACCCGGCCGTTCCCGGCTTTTAACAAGCAATGATATTTATCAGAATCCCAAGCCCCAAATGCCCATTGCCCTTGCCATGGAACAGCCCTCCGAGCGCCTGTCCCTGAAAGCTTCCACCGGGCATATCAGCCAGGAATTTGTGTATCTCTATCCACCAGGTATCCCTTTAATCGCTCCCGGCGAGATCCTTACCGGCAAGATTATCCGTATCGTAGACCTGTGCCAGAAGCAGGGATTATCGGTGGAAGGGCTGAGCGATCAAAGCAATCAAAGCATTAAAGTGGTAAAACTGTAAAAGGCAGTGCAAAGAAAACACAGGGGGAGATTTCTTATAAAGATTGACGTTTAAAAAAATCAATCTGTTATTGACTGTGCAGCTGCACTTTCAAAAAATTGTCTAAATAATTAATAAGGAGGTTTTTACAATGAATGTCCCCTCTCGTAAACATACAAATTTCCGTGACCCGATCCACGGACTTATAAAAGTTTATCCATGGGAAAAAAAGCTGATCGATTCATCTGAATTTCAGCGTCTGAAAAGGATCCATCAGCTCAGTATGACTTATCTTGTTTATCATGGAGCTGAGCACACCCGTTTCGGGCACAGTATTGGCGTCATGCATATCGCGGGAAGAATTATGGATCATCTTCGTCATTATGAGCCTTTATGCACACTGAGTGAAGATGAGTTTTTTCAAAAAAAAGCTCTGGTTCGTATGGCCGGACTTCTCCATGATTTAGGCCATGGATGTTTTTCACATATTGGAGAAGGAGATAACATTTATCCTGATCTGACAGATCCTCTGAACAATGAATATTCCAGCGGACATGAAGCCTACACGCGCTGCATTATTAAAGAACGACTGGCAGATACTATCAATCAATATTGGGCGGACGAAGAATGCCAAATGATACCAAACCTCTTAATGATACTAAACCAAAGTTCTGATGATCCAAAATACAGATTTTTTGACGATATCATCAGTGGACAACTGGATTGTGATAAAATGGATTATCTGCTGAGAGACAGTCATTACTGCGGCGTAGAATATGGAACGTACGATCTTGACAAATTAATAGAATCTCTCCAGGTTGTTTCCATTCAGGGTAATAATGTACTGGCAATCAGGCAAAACGGTATTCAAGCCGTAGAAGCTTTTATATTAGCGCGCTACTGGATGTTTATTCAAGTTTATTTTCATAAACACCGTCGTTTATTTGACTATTATCTGAGTTCGTTTATAAAAGAATTTCTTACGTTGGAATGCGAAAAAAATGGTCAGTATCCAAAATCATTAGATGAATACTTAAAAATGGATGATTTTTATTTATACGAAAAAATAAAATATTATGCCTGTATGAAACACCCCGCCCCCAATAAACAAACAATACATAATTTTGCCAAACGCCTGTTTACACGCTCGCATCATAAAATTGCCTTTGATCCTCCATACGTACACTATGACAACCGCAACCGCAACGACGAAGGAAACGAAGATTATAAAAGATTAAATTATGTAAAAAGGCAGCTGGATCACTATTTAAAAACAATAGCTGACTCTGAAAGCAGTAAAATATACACAGATTTAGCCACTGCGTCTTCCACCAAACATTTTTTTGATATAAAGGTTTACAATGAAGAACACGATCCTGATTTTTCTTCTGTTATAAAAGAAATGCAAATCCCAGCCATCCCAGTCCTTCCCAAACACAATGGCAAACCCGAAGCAATACAGAAATATTCATTTGCGCTCAGAAGTATTTCGGATAAAAAAATCAGTATACTAAGAATATATGCGGAAGAAGATATGATTGATATTATAAGGGAAAAATGCACAAACTGGTTTACAGTCGAATATGATGCACAAAAAGAAGAATTAGAAAAAATAACATCGCAGATTGAACAAAAAACACGGGAACTGGAAGAATCCCAAAAACGTCTTTCAGAACTCAAGGAAACTTTAGAACCGGAAACCTGAGACATCGATCAATCCCTCAGATATACACAAATAAATCTTAAATATTTTTTTCTTGATTTGAGGAATATGTTAGTATATAATAGTACGGCCAGGAGGTAAAAAAATGGAAACACAGACACTTATCGCATATATTTTGAATCACATGAATGGAACAATCCGGGGGCGCGTCCAGCTGCAGAAATTAATTTACTTTTGTAAAGCATTTGGAACGACAGTAAACGCCAATTATAAGCTTTATATTTACGGCCCTTACAGCCAGCAGGTAGCAGATTCCCTCCATGAAGGTGTTATGGATGATATTTTCTCTGAAACAAAAGGTCTTATTTCAAAAGGGACTGAATTTGATAAATATTTTCATAATTTAAACAAGGAAGATTGCTTAACCAATCCACAACGCATCCATGACATATTGAATACGTTTAAAGATCTCGACATTAATCATCTGGAAATCCTGGCGACAACTTTTTTTATTTACCGACAGCAAAAATCTCTGTTTGGAGACGTTGACAAAGATAATGTTCTTGATAAAGTGAGACGTGCAAAAAGCTGCCGTTTTACAGAAGAACAAATTGTAAACTCATACAATAAAATGGAGGAGATTTGTTTACCTCTGGCAGAAAAATATTCTTAAACATAACTAAAAATTAAAATATCAATGAAAACGGACAAATCGCGCCGTATATTGTTCTGTATCATTTGTCCGTTTTTCAAGATATTTTTATTCATTAAGCCTCATTTCTTTTACTGTCACCCATACAAGTTCCAATACAATAAATTACTAAAATTTTCTTTTGCATTTTCCCACAGCCTATACTATACTAATTAATAAAAGAAATAAGGAGCGCAGCGAGGTATTCAGGGATGGGAAAAATATTCTGCTTAATTGGAAAAAGTGCATGTGGGAAAGACACCCTCTATAAACAGCTTCTGGCAGACGCTTCCCTGTCTCTGAAAACGCTGGTTCCTTATACCACCCGCCCTGTCCGGGACGGAGAGACAAACGGGGTGGAATACTATTTTCTGACAGAAAAAGAACTGCAGGAATTAGAAGCGCAAAAGAAGATTATCGAACTCCGATCCTATCATACCATCCATGGCGTCTGGAAATACTTCACGGTAAACGACCATCAGATTAATCTGGAAGAAAACCACTATCTGATTATCGGTACACTGGATTCATATGCAAAATTACAAAACTATTTCGGCAGGCACATTCTGGTACCCCTGTATATAGACCTCGAAGCCGGAGAGCGGCTGCAGCGCGCCCTGAACCGCGAACGGCTGCAGTCAGAACCGAAATATGCAGAGCTCTGCCGTCGTTTTCTCGCTGACGAAGAAGATTTTTCCATTCAAAACCTGGAACAGGCAGGTATTACGAAATCCTTTATCAATAACAGCCTGGACCGCTGCCAAAAGGAGCTGACCGCCTATATCAAAGACAACCTCTGATTTATACCAAAGGCAGAAACTCCTATTTTTTACTTTACAACTGCTGCAAAAAAACCGATAATATATAAATACAAGATTTTTTTGAAGGAGGGCAGGTGATTTCATGGCAATCAAAGTAGAACAGCTGACTCAGACCAAACCAGTAGAAGCTCCTCACACGACGGAACGTTCCGACGGAAGCTTTAAATTTACACTGGCAAGCCATATTGAAGAAGCAGAGCTTCAGGAAAAGCTGAACAGCCTCATGAATGATATCACAGAACAGGGCGAAAAACTTACCGAGCACATGGACATTCGGGATATGAAAAAATACCGTACTCTGGTAAAAGATTTCCTGAATGAGGTAGTAAACCGTTCACATAAATTTTCCAGAGAAAATTTTCTGGACCGGAGAGGACGCCACAGAGTCTACGGCATTGTAAAACTGGTGGATAAAAACCTTGACGACCTTGCCAGCGAACTGGTAAAAGATGAAAAAGACCATCTTACCATTTTAAGCAAAGTTGGAGAAATACGGGGACTGTTGCTGGACGTTTGCACCTAAATCATCACTAATATACAGAAATGAGGAAAAATTATGGCAGGCTTTTCAAATATTATTGGACACGAACAGATCAAAGAACATTTGCAGAATGCAATTTCTATGAATAAGGTTAGTCACGCATATATTTTTAACGGACCAGACCGTTCCGGAAAAATGGCGCTTGCAAACAGTTTCGCCATGGCGCTGCAGTGCGAACAGCATTCCACAGAAGGCTGTATGGAATGCCATTCCTGCCAGCAGGCGCTCTCCGGCAACCAGCCTGACATCATCTATTTGCAGCATGAAAAGCCCAATACCATTTCTGTTGACGATATTCGCAGGCAGATTAACAATGATATCGGCATTAAGCCCTACGCTTCTCCCTACAAAATTTACATCGTCAGCGAAGCGGAAAAAATGAGCCAGCAGGCACAGAACGCTTTGTTAAAAACCATTGAGGAACCTCCTGCTTATGCAGTAATTTTGCTTCTGACTTCCAACGCAGATTCTTTCCTGCCTACTATTTTGTCCAGATGCATTACCCTGAATTTAAAACCAGTCCCGGACACTGCCATTCACAATTTTCTGATGGAGCGTTATCAGATCCCGGACTATAAAGCCGACATCTGCACCGCATTTGCCCAGGGAAATGTGGGAAAAGCCGTTCAGCTTGCAAGCTCGGAGGAGTTTAACGAGATTAAGGCTTCTGCGCTGCAATTGGTAAAACGCGTCAAAGACATTGAACTGCATGAAATGATTGAGACCGTCAAACGAATCAGTGATTACAAATTAGAAATCAACGACTATTTCGACATTATGTTTATCTGGTATCGTGACGTCCTGTTATACAAAGCCACCTCCGATATTAACAGTCTCATTTTCAAAGATGAGATTTCTGATATAAAAAAGCAGGCAAGTAAAAGTTCCTACGAAGGGATTGAAACCATTATCAAATCATTAGACAAGGCAAAAAACCGGCTGAACGCCAATGTGAATTTTGATTTGGTAATAGAATTACTCCTGCAGACCATAAAGGAGAATTAAGATGATAAAAGTAGTTGGAGTCAGATTCCGCACCGCCGGAAAAATCTATTATTTTGACCCCGGAAAATTAAATATAGATCTGGGCAGCCATGTGATTGTGGAAACCGCCAGAGGCATTGAATTTGGCACGGTAATGATCGCGCCCAAAGAAATGCCGGAAGAAAAGGTAATTCAGCCTTTAAAACCAGTCATCCGCATTGCCTCACAGGAAGATGAACAAATTGAAGCGAAAAACTTACAGAAAGAGAAAGAAGCTTTCCAAATCTGTTTAGAAAAAATCCAGAAGCGTAACATGGAAATGAAACTTGTGGATGCAGAATACACATTTGATAATAATAAACTGCTGTTTTATTTTACCGCTGACGGACGTATTGACTTTCGTGAACTGGTAAAAGATCTCGCCGCCGTATTCCGCACCCGTATTGAACTCCGGCAGATTGGCGTCAGGGATGAGACCAAGATTTTAGGCGGGATCGGCATCTGCGGAAGACCGCTCTGCTGCAACACTTTTTTATCAGAATTTGCCCCGGTATCTATTAAAATGGCAAAAGAGCAGAACTTATCTTTAAACCCCTCCAAAATCTCCGGCGTCTGCGGCAGACTGATGTGCTGCCTTAAGAACGAAGAGGAAACCTACGAATACTTAAACAGCCGCCTTCCCAGTGTGGGAGATTTTGTTACCACAGACGACCGTCTAAGGGGTGAAGTACACAGCGTTAACGTTTTACGGCAGTCCGTTAAGGTTATTGTACAAATTGACGACGAAAAAGAAATACGGGAATATAAGATTGATCAGTTACGATTCAAACCTAAGCGCAGAAAGGATCATGCAAAGCTTTCTGCAGAAGAACTGAAAGAATTATCTGCTCTGGAAGACAAGGGAAAATCCAAAATTGACGATACCCACTGATTTAGAATCAAATTCCCGGCATCATTGGCTCACTGTGAATAGAAATACAGAGGAGATTTGTATGTCTGTAGAATTATTAGATCACGAACGGCTGGACGAGCTGCACCGCAATGGATATTTTATTATCCAGAATCCTGAGAAATTCTGTTTCGGCATGGACGCCGTGCTCTTATCCGGCTTTGTCCAGGTAAAATCTCAGGAAACAGCGCTGGATCTCGGCACCGGAACCGGAATTATTCCAATCCTTTTAGAAGCAAAAACATCCGGACTGCATTTTACCGGTCTGGAAATCCAGCCGGAAAGTGCGGATATGGCAAGGCGCAGCGTCTTGTACAATCATCTTGAAGATAAAATTAACATTGAAATTGGTGATATTAAGGATGCCTCCAGACAATTTGGGGCATCTTCTTTTCATGTGGTTACAACCAATCCACCTTATATGACCGGACAGCATGGACTCACCAATTCCAATAGGGCGAAGGCAATTGCCCGCCATGAAATTCTCTGCAGCCTGGAAGACGTTATCCGTGAGAGCGCACGCCTCTTAAAACCCCAGGGACGCTTTTACATGGTGCATCGCCCCTTCCGGCTGGCTGAAATCATGACGCTCATGCAAAAATACGGCCTGGAACCCAAACGGATGCGGCTGGTATATCCTTTTGTGGACAAAGAACCCAACATGGTGCTGCTGGAAGGACTCCGGGGCGGCAATCCCCGGATTACCGTGGAAAAGCCGTTGATTGTTTACAAAGAACCAGGCGTATATACCGATGAAATCCGTCAAACTTACGGCTATTAAGTTTTATCGTATCATTTTATCATACTCTCATTACATTCAGGAAAGGACCGCTTATGCAAGGTACATTATACCTGTGCGCCACTCCCATTGGAAATCTGGAAGATATCACGCTGAGAGTACTGCGCACCTTAAAAGAGGTTGATTTGATTGCGGCTGAAGATACCCGCAACTCCATCAAACTTTTAAATCATTTTGAAATCAAAACTCCTATGACAAGTTATCATGAATACAATAAAATTGACAAAGCTTACCAGCTTGTGGAAAAAATGCGCGCCGGACAAAATGTGGCGTTGATCACCGATGCCGGAACTCCCGGAATCTCTGATCCGGGGGAAGATTTGGTACGCATCTGCTACGAGGCGGGAATTGAGGTCACATCTCTGCCAGGAGCCGCCGCCTGCATTACCGCTCTCACTTTATCCGGACTTCCCACCAGGCGTTTTGCTTTTGAGGCGTTTCTTCCCAAAAACAAGAAGGAACGCTCTGACATATTATCCTCTCTGGAATCAGAAACCCGCACCATTATTATCTATGAGGCGCCCCATCACCTGGTAAAAACACTGGAGGAACTGTTTCAGGTACTGGGCGACCGCAAACTTACCGTCTGCAGGGAACTTACCAAAAAATTTGAGACAGCCTTCGCCACCACCATCTCCCATGCCCTTTCCCACTATCAGGAACAGGAGCCAAAGGGAGAATTTGTGCTTGTAATCCAGGGAAAAAATATACAGGAAATAAAAAAAGAAAATCGGCAGAATTGGGAAACAATCTCTCTTACAGAGCATATGATATTATATGAACGTAAGGGAATTTCTCGGAAAGAAGCCATGAAACTGGTGGCAAAAGACCGGGGAATTTCCAAACGTGACGTATACAAAATGCTGCTGGAAATAGATTGAAAACAAGTCTGCTATATTGACAAATTCGACATCTTCTGGCATAATAAGACAAGAGTTTATAAAAATTTTATAAACTTAAAAATATTTTCACATAGTTAGGAGTGTTGATACATGGATAACAACGATAATGGCGGATTTTTATGGGGATTATTAGGATGCTGTATTCCAATCGTTGGTTTGATTCTTTTCCTGGTATGGAAAGATCAGAAACCCAGAACAGCTAAAGCAGCAGGAATCGGCGCGCTCATAGGTGTAATTCTTGGAGTTATATCTTACATAATTTCATTTGTTTTCATCGGCGCAGCAGGATTGGCGTTCGGTGCATTCTAAAATCGGAAAATTCCTGCGGATTTTCTTTGGCTGTCATGCCAGACCAGACCGTTCTTTCTATTTCAGAGGAAAACAGTTTCCCATCTGTGCGCGATGCACAGGAGAATTAATAGGTATGATACTGGGGATACCCATTACCATTTACTATGGCCGTCCCAGATTTACAATTATTCCGGTTATGATGGCTCCGCTGGTTTTCGACGGGTTCTTGCAGCGGTTAACCTCTTATGAGAGCGGCAACATACGAAGGCTGATTACAGGCATCCTGTTTGGAATTTCATTTATTTTTGCGTTTGCTTATTTCCATCATTTTTGTTTGTATGTTGCAGGTATGATTTTAAAGTTCTTTGGAGCTGATCCTGCTTCTGTTGAACGAATGATTATGTTTTTTGGCGGTTAACGAGCATATGCATGATTCATGAAAGCGACTGTAAAAAGAGATATGGGATTTTATTTTACGAAATCCCATATCTCTTTTTTATATCCTTTATTCTTACAGTAAATTCTCCAGACTTTTATTCTTCCCAATATTCAGGCAGATACTTTTTCAATATTGAAAATGGCGCAGCCCCCATCTTCATCAAACTTTCGTGAAATTTATAATTGCTGAATTCATCCCCATACTTTTTCATGGCGTACTTTTTGAGGTTTAAAAACTCCAGATATCCAATATAGTATTTCAGATAATGCGCAGGTTCCTCTATAATAAGTTGATAAATTTCTTTAATTACCCGTTTATTTGTAATTTGATAGCCTCCAAAGAAATCTACCGCATCTCTGAGCGTCCAGCCATCGTAATGAATACCCATATCCGCCGTGGCGTAAAGACTTAACAATGCGGACTGATTTTTTTGCAGATATGCGGCGATCTTTGGATCTACGTCTGCATAATAAAAAGACTGCATTTCTACATATGTCGCCCATCCTTCAGCATATCCGCTGCTTCCAAAAAGACTGCGGATTGCAGAAAGCCCGCTGCTGCGCTCCATGACATTCTGGTACAGATGCCCGGGAAATCCTTCATGGGCAATCGTCGTATAAAGCTTCAGCTTTTGATCTCCTTTAGACTGATTAATATAAATACAGTTCTGGGAAATATCATCAATCGGAGGCGTTAGATAAAATGCGGGCGCCGTATATTCTTCCAAAGACGGATGTACAGATTTTACCGTATAACCAACATCGGGCGCAGCGGGAAAGTCCTTTTTCATTTTTTGCTGCAAATCTTCTAATATTAATTCCGGATCCTCTGTGGAAAGCTGATAATTACTGCATTTTTCACTGAGATCGGCATTTTCTGCCGCCAGTTTCGTTAAATCTTTCATATCCTGATCACGTTTTAATTCTGTCTGTCTCTGCATTTCTTCCACGGAAAGATCAGATCCTGTCACATCTCTGACCAGAGAACGGTAATATTCTTTACCACCCGGCAGACCGCATAATCCTCCGCTGTTTGTTCCGCTTCCTTTCAAAGCGGTTATCTCCTGCGCCATATACTCATAAGCCGGAATAAGCTGCTCCAATACCAGCTGACGATTCTGTACCTTATAAGCTTCTGCCTGCTCGCTGGATAATTTACCTGACATTTCCCCAATCCGGCTGTCAAATGTGGATAAGAGATAATTATGTTCAGGATCCTGTGTAAAATTATTACACTGCTTGACAATATCTTCTGCTGCAAAATCCGCCATAAATAAGCCCTGCTGAGATTTCTTTTTTTCCACTTCTATAATCTGACGGAAAAAATCCGGCGTATAGGAAATTAATTTGAGATAGTCCTGAATATCCCGTTCATCGTAAAAAGTATACTCAGCAAGCAGAACCGGAAGCTGCGACTGAAACCCTGTACTGGGCCGCAGTATTTCTTCACAGTCATCTGTACCGGACGCTGTCAGCTCATTTTCAATATAATCAATCATGATATCATACGTCATCTGCTGAGAAACAGTAAGTTCCTTCTTCTTAAACTCCCCAAGTTTTTTCTTCCAGTTTTCCAGAATGATAGAAGTCTCTTCCTCTGAATTTTGAGAAATTTTTCCATATGTAACTGTGTATTCATTGATTCCATAATTTTCCGGATGTGCCAGAGTGTAATGCATATTCAGCGTACTTGCAGCAATCTCTGAACGAAAAACCTGATCCGTATAATCTGTAAATGCCTGCTGAGTCTGACGATTGCCTGAATTTCCCGCACAGCCTGTTTCGATACTCAGAATGATTGACAGTAAAACAGCCGACCGTTTAAAAAAATGCTTCTTCATGTACAGATCTCACTTTATGCCATATTCTCTCTATATGTATGTATTATTTTACAAACTTAGACCATCATACTTTGTGCTCAGTGTTCTGTTTTCTGCGATCAGTAGCTCAGTTTATTTAATTATGATTCACAAGGCAATTTATATAAAGTAATACGATGTTAAACACAATTCAAAGGAACTATTTTGCAGGGAAACAGGAATTTTATGCTGCTTGTAAAAACTGAGATATATGTTATAATCCAGTTAAGAAAGGGAATATTGAATGAAAGATACGAAGATACAATGGCATCCCGGTTTTGTATCTGCAATGAACCTGGAGCTGATGAAATACAGAGAATCTCTGGAATTTGAAAAAGAATACAATCTGAATACAAAGCCTTTAGAAATTGATCTGCTGATTATAAAAAAGGATGCAGGGATTGATATTGATAATGAGATTGGACGGCTGTTCCGCGGCCATAATATCATGGAATATAAGTCTCCGGGAGACCGCCTTGACATTGACGTATTTTATAAGACGGGAGCTTATGCAGGGCTTTACAAGTCATATGGCAGTACCGTGGATGAAAGAAAAGCAGAAGATTTAACGGTATCATTAGTCAGGGAAGCAAAACCGGAGGGGCTGTTTGAATATTTCCGGGAACATGGATACCGCCTGTTCAATCCATACAAAGGGATTTATTATGTAGAGGGTAACGTACTTTTTCCAACACAGATCATTGTTACAAAAGAACTGGATGAAAAAAATCATGTATGGCTCAGAGCGTTATCCGGAGATGTTGAAACGAAGGATGCCAGACTGCTTCTTGAGAAGATGAAGGGGTTAAATGAAAAAGGCGACCAGGAACTGGCTGAAGCTGTCCTGGAAGTAATGATGGCGGCTAATGAAACTCTGATAGAAGACTGGAAGGGAGATGAAACCATGCTGGAAGCATTGATGGAGATTATGGAACCGCAGTTACGACAGAGAGAAGAAAACTGGAGAGAAAAAGGAAGAGAAGAAGGAAGAAAAGAAGGAAGAAAAGAAGGAATGCGGGCCGGCATTTGTGGAGCGGTGGAAATGCTCCGGGGACTTGGTCACAGTGATGAAGATATAAAGGCAATCATTATGAATAAATATGAACTTACAGAAGAAGATGTCTTGGAATATTTTTAATAGATTTTTTTGTATTGTATAAAGTACCTTATAAAGTGGACAGCACAAGAAGAAGAACTTACATGAGGTACATAAACGCTGTTATTTACAAGTATTACTACTCAATAATTTCATATATACGTTCTCAATCGCAGAAACCACGGCTGCTTTTTTGCGGCCCTTTTTGCCGCTTCCTTTTTTCACGTTCCACATAAACAAGCATTACCGTTCTTTATGATTCAACATCCTCATGTCCGCAACCTTCTCTTTTCTGCTCACCGGATAATTTTTCAGAACATCCCTGTCTATAACAGATCTTGATTGTATTGGCAACTGTTTCCTCAGACCGTGTTTCTCTTTATTTCATTGGAATTTTTCCTTATGTATGATAAAATATGACATGAAAGGCAAGCTGATTGAATAAAGCTGCATTTTATTCTGCAAAATGTATGATAAAGGAGGGATTCTCATGGGAAAATTTGATGACATCAAGGTGGAAGAACTGGATTTCGTAGATATAAATTTAGAAGAAATTCAGGAATTGGCAGAAGGACTGCTTTCTGAACGTAAATATTCTCTGTTAAGGCAGATCCTGAACAATCTGAACGCGGCAGATATCGCCTTATTATTTGACGAGATTGATGAAAAGGAAATTCCTCTCTTATACCGCCTTCTTCCCAAAGAGGAAGCGGCAGAAACCTTTAGCTACATGAGCAGAGATATGCAGAAAACACTGATAAATACTCTCACTGACCGGGAACTTCGCCAGGTTATGGACGATATTTATCTGGATGATACTGTGGATATGATTGAAGAAATGCCTGCCAACGTAGTTGCCCGTATTCTGCGCAATACCGATGAGGAAACACGAAAAATGATTAATCAGGTATTGAATTATCCAAAAGACAGCGCCGGCAGCCTTATGACCATTGAATATGTCAATATCAAAAAAGAGATGACCGTGGGAACCGCCATCAGCCGTATTCGCCATACCGCGGTAGATAAAGAGACTATCTATACCTGCTATGTAACAGAAAACCGCAAACTGATCGGTATGGTATCTGTAAAAGATCTGCTGATGGCAGAAGACGCCATGCAGATTGAAAATATTATGGAAACAAATGTTATTTATGTGGACACACACGAAGACAAAGAAGAAGTTGTAAAGATTTTTAATAAATATGACTTTCTGGCAATCCCTGTGGTAGATAAGGAAGAACGCCTGGTAGGAATCGTCACTTTTGACGACGCCATGGATGTTATGCAGGAAGAAAATACAGAGGACATTACCAAAATGGCAGCTATGACTCCTACGGAGGACAACTACTTTAATACCTCTGTTTTTTCCCATGCCAAAAGCCGTATCGGATGGCTGCTGTTTCTGATGCTCTCCGCCACAGTCAGCGGCTCCATTATTACGCATTATCAGGAATCGTTTAAACTTTATCCGCTTCTGGTCTCCTTTATCCCCATGCTCACCGGAACGGGAGGCAACTGCGGCTCTCAGAGTTCTACCCTGATGATCCGCGGGTTATCTCTGGATGAAATTAAATTTAAGGATATTTTCCGGGTAATTTTTAAAGAATTCCGGGTAGCGATCCTGGTAAGCATTGTACTTGCCGTTGTAAACGGACTGCGGATCTATATACAATATGGAGACATACAGATGGCTGGAATCATCGGACTTTCACTGGTGGCCGTTATCATTCTTTCCAAATTCATCGGCTGCACCCTTCCTCTGGTTGCAGAACATATCCATCTGGATCCCGCGCTTATGGCCGCTCCGTTGATTTCTACCATTGTAGATATCTGTTCCACGCTTTTGTATTTTAAAATAGCTACGATCGTCCTGCATATTTCTGTGTAAACAATTTATTTTTGATATTCCCGGAAAAACTGATTTAAATTTTTCAGCGCTCTTACTAAAACTTTCGTCTGCTCCCGGTCCAGGCCTGCCAGAGTTGCCTTTATCATTTCATCATGAAATTTTTCATGATGATCAAAGGCGCGCTCTCCTTTGGGCGACAGAGAAATCAGTACCACTCTGCGGTCTTCCTCGCTGCGCGCTCTGTTTACATATCCTTTTTTTACCAGATTATTAATGGCGATTGTCAGAGTTCCTACCGTAACGGACAATGTTTTTGCCACCATAGACATATTTTTAGACTGTTTCTTGCCAATAGCCTCAATTACATGCATATCATTATTGGAAATATCCCTGAATTCATCTGTAATGACAGCTTTTTCTTCTATATCCATAATATCGCGAAACAATTTTACCAATACTTCATTGATGGTACTGTAATTTTCCACAAGAATACCTCCTGTCTGAATGTTTTCCACATACAAGTATAGCATAAATTAAAAAAAACGTCACATTTTTTCTATTCAGGCATAAGATAAAACAACTGTAACTTTTGGAGTAGTGATACTATGCTGAATTACTTATGGGGTTTTATGATCGTAATCGGTATCCTTTACGCCGCCTTTACCGGTAATCTTCCTGCAGTCACCAACGCCGCCCTGGATTCTTCCAAAGAAGCTGTCACCCTCTGCATTACCATGCTGGGTGTTATGTCTCTGTGGGTAGGGCTGATGCGTGTCGCTGAAAACTGCGGGATTATCCGCGGAGCCGCACAGTTTTTAAATCCTCTGCTCCGTTTTATGTTTCCCAGAATTCCCAAAAACCATAAGGCAAATGAGTATATTTCCACAAATATTATTGCCAATGTATTTGGGCTTGGATGGGCGGCGACGCCTGCCGGTTTAAAAGCCATGGAAGCCATGGGAGAACTGAACCACCACAGCAAGGTTGCAAGCCGGGAAATGTGTACCTTCCTGATACTGAATGTATCTTCCTTCCAGTTGATTCCAGTAAACATGATCGCCTACCGCAGTCAGTACGGCTCGGCAAATCCCGCCGCCATTTTAGGCCCTGCCATGATTGCCACCTTTATTTCAACGCTTGCAGGAATCATCTTTGCAAAAATCATGTCCTGCTTACCGGACAATTCCGGCCGTACATATAAGAAAAAAGGAGGTAACTTATGAATATCCTCCTTTTTCTCTCAGATGCTGTAATTCCCATTCTTATTTTTTCAATTATTGGTTATGGACTAATCAACCATCATCCGGTATATGATGACTTTATCAAAGGAGCCAAAGACGGCTTCCATACGGTAATCGGCATTATGCCAACTCTGATTGGACTGATGGTGGGAGTTGGAATTTTACGCGCATCCGGATTTTTAGATCTTCTGGCTTCCGTACTTGGAGTCATTACAGAACCCTTGCATTTCCCTGCGGAACTGGTTCCTGTATCCATTGTAAGAATGTTCTCCTCCTCTGCTGCCACTGGACTGGTTCTGGACATTTTTAAGGAATTTGGACCCGATTCCTATTACGGTATCATCACCTCTGTGATGATGAGCTGTACCGAAACCATTTTTTACACCATGAGCATTTATTTTATGACGGCAAAAGTGCAGAAAACGCGCTATACACTGCCCGGAGCCTTGATTACAACGCTGGCAGGCACGATAGCGAGCGTCATTCTAGCACAATTTATGTAAACTTTTCTATTGGCCATACCGCCTCTGCTATACTATAAAAGTCCATTGTCCACTTTATGCAGATACTTCTTCGTCTCTGCCGCCACAACGCCGCTTAAGGCGACAATTGCAATCAGGTTCGGTATCGCCATAAGGCCGTTGAAAATATCTGCAAGCGTCCACACTGCCGAAACCGTCATGAACGGCCCGATAAATACACATAATATATAGAGCCACTGATATACTTTGAGCACTCCCTGTCGTCCCCCGGTGAGATATTCCAGACATCTTCCACTGTAATAATTCCAGCCCAGAATCGTGGTAAATGCAAAAAACACCAGACATACCATCAGAATAAAAGAAGATACCTGAGGCTGGAACGGAAGCCCGGATTGGAATGCCCTGGTTGTTACATCCACACCGTCCAGTCCAACATTCCAGCTTCCGGTGATCACAATTGTAAGTCCTGTCATCGTACAGATAATCACGGTGTCAATAATCGTTCCCAACATGGAAACCAGTCCCTGCGCCGCCGGTTCATCCGTCTGCACTGCAGCCGCTGCAATCGGGGCGCTTCCCAATCCTGCTTCATTGGAAAAAATTCCTCTTGCCACACCTTTTTGCATAGCGATCATCATTGCGCCCAGAGCGCCGCCTGCGGCTGCTTTTATACCAAAAGCGCTTTCTATAATAATCATAAACGCCGCAGGAATCTGAGATGCATGGGTAATCAGAATTAATAATGCCGCCAGGATATACGTACCCGCCATAAAAGGAACAATTACCTGCGCCACATTAGAAATACGCTTGATTCCTCCAATCAGTACCAGCGCCACGCATAAGGTAAGCAAAACTCCTGCAATGATAACGCTCCAGGAATAATCTCTTCCAAACAGTTCGATACACCACTGATTGTCAGGATCAAAGAAATTATTTACCGCGCTTGTAATTCCGTTGATCTGAGTAAATGTTCCAATTCCCATAAGACCTGCGCCAATGCCGAAAATCGCAAACATTTTTCCCAGCCATCTCCAGCTTTTTCCCATACCGCGCTCAATGTAATAAAAGGGACCTCCTACAATATGGCCGTCCTCCGCCACGATACGGTATTTAATTGCCAGCAGACATTCTGCGTATTTTGTTACTGTTCCCACAATTGCCGCGACTACCATCCAAAACAAAGCTCCGGGACCTCCCGCCACAATTGCGGTGGCAACGCCTACGATATTTCCGGTTCCGATTGTGGCAGACAATGCCGTACAAAGCGCTGCAAAACTGGACATTTCTCCGCTTTCACCCTTTTTTTCATTTGCAAAGAGATTGCGTACTGCGAGCGAAAAGCGTCTGATCTGCAGCCCCCGCAATCGTACCGTAAGGAAAATTCCTACCGTTAAAATCAGAATAATCAGAGGTATTCCCCATACCAAATCATCAATCTGAGTTAAAAAGCTGTTCACCGTCTTTAGTATCATAATTTCCTCCTTTTCTAATCCAAATACCTTCCAAGCTGCGGCATCCAGTCTCCCAAGAATATTTCATCTTTTATCACTCCCTGAAAGATCGGAGTAAAAAAAGCTGACAGCACAGTTATTACCTGCTCCCACTGCGGGTAATGTTCTCTGTTTCTTCTGCTCTGACTCTTCCACCGCTTCTTCATATACCCATAATTCTTATACCCAACTATTGTATCTAAACGTTTGTCTATGGAGGGGATGGGATGCTCCGTAAGCATATGACTCAGTCCTTCCCAAACTTTCCTTCCCTCCAGCGGTTCTCTGAGCAGAATCTCAAGGATTTCTTTATACCATGATAAGTCATTTATAAGCTCCAGACCACTTAAAATTTCATAAAACGCAAACACCAGATATTCCTCTGGCGGAAATATATAATAAGTAAAAACCTCCTGATCTTCTCTGCTGATTCCTGTCTTTTTTCCGGGATAAATTTTACCTCTCTTATATGGAAGCAGACGAATTTCAAAAGGAATGCAATATGGATGTTTATGAATATTCAAAGACAGACTGACCGAATTTCCTTTTATCTCCAAATCTGCTTCTTTCCGTTTACAAACTGAAATCCGCAGTTCTTTTCCCAGTTCCGGCAAAAAATCTCTCTGCCCCTGTAAAAATAAATGTTCCAGTTCCTTTGCTGTCTTCTCTAATTCTTCTTCCGGAGTAAAAAACTCCATTCGCTCTATCAGCGCATTCTTCCTTTCTTCCAAAAATCTGTCATCTTTCAGTAAAAGCTTTTCTCTTTGCGGAAATAATTGCACCTGTCTGAGTATTTTTTCCGCTCCAAATAATGATATCGTGTAAACAGATGGAATTTGTTCTGAATGTTTCTCTCTCTGCATCTACAGCCACACTCCAATTCGGTTTTGTATCTTCTGAGTAACTCTTCTGATTCTGGCATATTCCAACAGTTTTTGAATATCTTTCTGCGGTTCCTCAATATATTGGCGAAGCAATTGCTGCAGCATTGTGCGGTCCAGTTTTTCTTCAAATTTCAGGCAGTCGCAAATTAAACGTTCTATATTGTACACGAACATATTCCCTTCTTCCATAGAAATTTTCTCCGCCCCCAGCATTAAAACATCCGGCTCCAGATAATAAGGCTTTACCGGTGGATAATTCATCTTAAATCTCGATTTGGAAGTATTCTTATCCACTGCAATCTGCCAGCATACGGGTTTTGTCTTCAAATATCCCCGGTAAAATAACGCTGTCTCAAGATACAACACGCCATCCGGAAATAACTCGCTTATCATGCTTTCCTGTGATTTTCTCAAAAACCCCATCCCATAATAACCGCTCTTGATTCTCTCCAATATGCCTTCCTCCACAAACTGTCTGATCTTACGGTAATCCATAGACAGCTCATAAAGCTGGGAAGTCCTCATCAATCCTCCATTGGCTTCCATTTCCTGAGAAAGTTTTTCTATCAGCGCTTCTCTTTTTTCCTGAATCTTTCCCATCTCTACCTCCCCTGGTTTGCGGCCGAATTATATTCAGAATTATTTCAGCGTTCCATCCGGTCGGCAATCTTTTTCCGCTCTTTTTCCTTTCAGGTGGCTCTTTTATTATATTCCTATTGTAAAATCATGTCAATTTTTAGTTTACATTACTTGTCTTATATAATTTAGTGTATTCAGGAATAAGAAAATCTTTACAAATATTTTTTTTTCATGTAAACTATTAATTTGTAACCTGAAAACACATTAATATAGAAGCAATGGAGAAATTAATATGGAAACTCAAGAGAACAAAATGGGCGTTATGCCCATAGGAAAATTACTGATCAGTATGTCTCTGCCTATGATGATTTCCATGCTTGTACAGGCATTGTACAACATCGTAGACAGTATTTTTGTGGCACAGGTAGGAGAATATGCAGTCCGCGCCGTTTCCCTTGCGTTCCCAGCGCAAAGCTTAATGATTGCCGTAGCAGTGGGAACCGCAGTGGGTATCAACGCGCTGCTTTCCCGTACTTTGGGAGAAAAAGAATTTGAGAAGGCAGACAAAGTAGCTGCAAACGGCGTATTTGTTTCCGTTCTGTGTTACATTTTATCCGCTCTCGCGGGAGCTTTTGCCACAAAAGTCTTTATTTACAGCCAGACAGACGTAGAGCAGGTGCGCAATTACGGCGTTTCCTATCTCACAATCTGCACCGTCTGTTCATTGGGAATTTTTCTGCAAATCTGCTTTGAACGTTTACTGCAGTCCACCGGAAAAACGATTTATACCATGGCAACGCAGGGAATCGGGGCAATCATCAATATTATCCTGGATCCCATCCTGATCTTCGGCTTATTCGGCGCGCCGAGGCTGGAAGCTGCCGGAGCCGCAATTGCAACCGTTATCGGGCAGGTTATTGCCGCGCTCCTGGCCATCTTTTTTAACCTCAGATACAATGAGGAAGTCCGTCTTCATTTAAAAGGATTTCGCCCGGATTTTAAACTGATTGGTCAGATTTACGCGGTAGGCGCTCCCTCTATTGTCGTACAGGCGATCGGATCTGTTATGACCTATGGAATGAATCTGATTCTCTCTGCTTATGGAATCGCCCAGACAGTATTCGGGCTTTACTTTAAACTGCAGAGCTTTGTATTTATGCCAATTTTCGGTTTAAACAACGGCATGGTGCCTATCATTGCATACAATTACGGCGCCGGCAAACGCGAACGCGTTGTAAAAACCATTAAGACCAGTATTTATTATGCAGTGGGAATCATGTTTGTGGGACTGGTGATTATGGAATTGTTCCCGGCGCAATTACTGAGTATGTTTAACGCCACCCCAGATCTGATTACGGTGGGAGTTCCTGCCCTGCGCATCATCTGTCTGAGCTTCCTGTTCGCAGGTTTCTGTATTGTGGTGGGAAGTTCCTTCCAGGCGTTAGGAAACGGAATATACAGTATGATTGTTTCCATCGCCAGACAGCTGGTAGTCCTTCTCCCTGTCGCATACCTGCTTTCCCTGACCGGGAACGTAAGAAATATCTGGTTTGCCTTTCCTATTGCAGAGCTTATGTCCGTGGCAATGAGCGGCTATTTTCTGTGGCGTATCAATCAAAAGGTGATCTGCCATATCGGTAAATAAATGCTATGTAAAATTTTCTCTGTGATATGCACTTTTTCATAGACAGGAAATTACAAAAACTTCCTGTCTATGAAAAAACTGCGGCATTAAAGAATGAAACAGAAACAAGATATTGTGATATATCCAACAATAAAAATATTTCTTATATATTCCTTCTTTAATGCCGCAGCTCTTTTCATTTTGCATCAAATATAATTTTATTTTCTGTGACGATGCTTCTTAATCTTAATTTCTTTAAAACTCCTCTTCATGATCCTTCTGCTCTCAATCTTATACTTAATCAGATAAAAATTATCAGCAAGATGATATATTCCAAATACAACGCCTATCAGCAGCATGACCGCAAGAACACCCAAAACAATATACTTTACATTGATCTGAATTACTTTTTTCTCCGGAAGTTTTACTTCCTCCTGCTTTTTCTGGAACTTAAATTCAGGAACCTTCACATTGGATATCACAATGTCCGTTCCTCCTACCGCCCGGTCCGCATAAGTATATTGAATACGTCCAATGATACTGCTGTCGCCCTTGGACTTTTTTATCTTAGGTTTGGCGTCTTCAAATGCAACCGCCTTTGGAAGCACCACAAATCCTTCTTTATTTAATCCGGCAAAAGAGCTTTCATCTTCAAAAATCTTACTCTCTGATACATTTTCTTCAAAACTTTTCTCATGTTCCGCCACATTCCAAATCTGAAAATTTTCAAAACAATAATCAAACAAGGTACGGGTATCTAAATAATGGTTGGGCGCCGTCTCACGCATAACCACGCAAATCAGGGTCATGCCGTCCTTCTCTGCAAAGGTGGCAAGAGTGCTTCCCGCCACGCTGGTATAGCCGGTTTTTCCGCCGATACAGTATTCATATAAATACCGCTCGTCACCCTGATAGTTATTCCTCATTTTGTGATGATTAGAAAGATACGTCTCTTCCTGATGCTTATTCGTGGGCGGAATGGTATGTCTTCTGGTATTTACAATCATGCGAAAAACATCATTTTTTAAGGCTTCTCTGGAAATTAATGCCATATCGTAAACACTTGTCTTGTGCTGCTCATCCGGCAAACCATGCGGATTATTAAAATGGGTATCTTTACACCCCAGCCTTTTCGCTTCATCATTCATCATCTTGACGAAATTGTCATAAGTTCCCCCTGTATGCTCTGCAATGGCATATCCACATTCATTCGCTGATTCCAGCATCAGGCCGTAAAGACATTCCCGCATAGTCATTACTTCTCCCACATCACGGGAAATCCCAGAACCTTCCGTCTTATATACGGCATCTTCAGAAAAGGTAACTTCTTCATCCAGATTGGAATTTTTCACTGCAAGCATACTTGTCATAATCTTGGTGATACTTGCCGGGTAACACTGTTCATGAGAATTTTTCTCAAAAAGTACCGTTCCGGTAGACGCTTCCATAACAATTGCCGACTCTCCTGCAATCTGAGGACCTTCGGGCCAGTACTCTTCAGCCTGAACCGGAAGAATATGAAGCAGACACGTAATTCCCAGCAGCAGACTCCACCATCTCTTTCTGTTCTTCATGAAATTTTCTCCTTATGTTAGATATACCAATTAAAAAGGCTTTTGTAATAATTGTTATAAATTGTTATAATTTCTTTACAAAACTATTACATTTTCTATAGTATAGCATATCCAAAGAGGGAACGCAACTTTCACAAGAAGGTTCTTTTCACAAAAGACACTTTTTTTTCCACAAAATTTATAGTAAGATAGAGAGAACCAATTATATCATATTTTCATCTATTTTGGAGGTATCTATGAGATTAAGGAATATTCCAGGTTCGCGTGAAGTTATCACTGAAAACCGCTGGTGTATACAGGAAACACAGGAAACGAAAGGAACATGGCATACTATTTTCGGAAACGATCACCCTGTCCGCATTGAAATCGGCATGGGAAAAGGAAAATTCATTATGGAGCTGGCCAGACAAAATCCACAGGTCAACTATGTAGGTATTGAAAAATATTCCAGCGTTCTGCTGAGGGGGCTTCAGAAAATGGAAGAAGAACCTTTGGAAAATATCCGTTTTATCCGTATGGACGCAGAAAATATCTGTGAAATGTTTGGCAGAGAAGAAACCGACAGAATTTATCTGAACTTTTCCGATCCCTGGCCCAAAGACCGCCACGCCAAACGGCGTCTGACTTCGCGGCAGTTTTTTCATCGTTATGACCAGATCCTGAAAAAGAGCGGCGTCGTAGAGTTTAAGACAGACAACGTAAATCTTTTTGATTTTTCTCTGGAAGAAGTCAGTAAAGCCGGATGGCATCTGAATGAATTTACCAGAAATCTTCATCAGGACCAGCATATGAATCAGGGAAATATCATGACAGAATACGAAGAAAAATTTTCGGCCATGGGACATCCTATTTATAAATTGATTGCATCCAGATGATTTAAACGTTTTTAACAGATCTTTGATAAGGAGAACACAGAAAATGGGATTGCAGGAATTTTTAAGTGTTTTAATTGTTGTTTTGCTTTTGGCAGTTATTATACTACAAATTACCGGACGTAAAAAATCTGACATTGACGAAATAATAAGGCTTCTGAAGCGTACTGCCGAAGAACAGCGCAATGATGTGCAAAAACAGATTGCAAGCGGCGCTACGGAACAGTTTGAGCGTTTCGGCTTCATACAAAGGAGCATTCAGGAGACACTATCAGACAACCGCAAAGAGGTCAATCAGCAGCTTGCTGAATTTCAACAGCATATGGGAACACAGTTAACGGCTATTCAAAAAGCCGGCATTGACAGCAACGAGCAAATTGGAAGAACTGTATCTGCCGCCCTGCAAACAAACCGCGAGGAACAGAACAAGCATCTTCACACATTTGGAGAACAGGTAGACAATCGTCTTGTTTCTATTCAAAACGCTAATACTGAGAATATTGAAAAAATTAATACTACGCTTGAAAATAAAATGAAATCATTACAGGAAAGTAATGAAAAACGGCTTGAACAGATCCAGGGCGTAGTGGATGAAAAGTTACAAAAAACACTTGAAACCCGGCTTGCCCAGTCCTTTGAGCTGGTCAGCAAGCAGCTTGAGAGCGTAGGTCAGGGGCTGGGTGAGATGAAAGCTCTCGCCGCCGATGCCAAATCGCTCAAAAATGCGCTTACGAACGTAAAAGAACGCGGTACATATGGCGAGGTCCGTCTTGAGAAGCTGCTTTCCGATATTCTTGCACCAAGTCAGTATGAGATGAATGTGGAGATTACAAATGGCAAACGCGTCGAATTTGCTGTAAAACTCCCCGGCAATGGTAATACAGCGCTGCTTTTGCCAATTGACAGTAAATTTCCCATTGAAGATTATAACCGATTGATTGATGCGCAGGATAAGCAGGCAATTGACGAAGCAAGGCGTTCACTTTCCATAAAAATACGCAGTTTTGCAAAAGATATTCATGACAAATATATAGCTCCTCCGAAAACTACAGATTTTGCGCTGATGTTCCTGCCTACGGAAGGTTTATATGCAGAAGTAGTACAAAATGTGGCTTTATTTGAGGAACTCCGTGATAAATATAAGATTACAGCGGTTGGAGCGACTACGCTTTCTGCGTTTCTTGCATCTTTGCAAATGGGTTTCAAAACACTTGCAATTGAGCAGCGGACACAAGAGGTGTGGGATACGCTTCGTGCCGTGAAGTCTGAATTTATGAAATTCGAAGAACTGCTTGATAAAGCGCAAAAACAGATTCAAACTGCTGATAAAACACTCGGTGAAATTGTGGGCCGGCGTACAAGAGCAATTAACCGGACCTTGCGCGGCGTTGAAGAGTTAACGGAAACAAATTTGGATGAAATAGAAACGCGATAAAAAAGGCTGCCTCAAGCATTGAGGCAGCCTTTTTATTCCAGATTTCAAAATTCTGCTGATTATTTTATCTCCGTAACCTTTGCAGGTTCCTCGTCTTCCGTATAAGAAAACTGTATGAGATCTCCCGGCTCATATTTTACAATATCCAAAAGATCACTGTTTGTCATATCCACATCAAAGATTTCTTCTTTTCCTTCCAGCGCAAAATAAATATGGGTATTTCCCTCAATATTCACAGGCATAAGATTTTTTATTTTTCCGGAAGCATTTTTATGATCGCTTCCTGCCGCCCCCGCAATCCCATTATTTTTCAAGAGCCTGCTGTAAGCCTTCTCACATTCTTTAATGGTATTTCCAGTTGCCACCCATTGATATTTCTGAATATTTACCATACCATACATTTTCACCAGTCCCGCGTCATCCTTTAACGCCATAAAATACGTCGGTTCTCCGGAAATATTCAGCAATAGCGGGAACGTGGCATGATAACCTAAATTCTGTACCTGCCCTTCTGCGGAAGACATCGCTGATTCCTCCGTAGCTCCTTCAATTTTATAGAAGCGCGTTTCCATCGTCCGCTGGTTCATCAGTACAAATCCCACATTGGACTGGTCGCCGCTGACGCTGGTAACTCCTGAATAAACCCATACGTCGTCCTCTAGGGCAATATAATTATAACCGTTGGTAGTCTTTAAACAATCTTTCTGCCCCAGCACGCTGTTAAAAAATCCATGTTTTAAAGTTCCGCTGTAATCATAAAGATCCATTAACAATTCTGCCTGATATACTTTATCCACCCACTGCGGCACATCATTTATGTCATAGTCTTTACATTCCCCGGTAACAGCATTACAAATTACCACTCTTCCAATTGTCTCCCCGCCAAAAAGTCCTACATTAAACTTCTTTACCGGACAAATCCAAAAAGGAGTTCCCTCTTCATCAATTTCGAAGAAAATCTGTTCTGTAAAAATATACGTTGGATAACGGAAGCGCAAATGCCTGTATATATTGCGGTTGAAATATTCCCCTTTGGAATATTTAATTCCCTGTTCGAGCTTCACACACTCTGTATCCTGGGTTGCCATATCAATTTTGATATATGCCGGAATCCCTCTGCTTTGATTGGTCAGCCATTTAATAGGGCTTGCATAGACGAGAGGCGTTACCCGTACCGGTTTATTATTGACGTTAATCTGACTGTAATCTCCAGATACCTCAAACTGAGAAACCATATCCACCATGCTTCCCATTTTGCGGTTTCCCAGAAGCGCTGCAGAGTCCTTATCCAAAATTGGAATCGTATTATAATCTACCTGCGATATATCACTTGAAAAATCGCGCTCCTGTACGTTCAAAAGTTTCTGATATTTTTTTGCATTGATAATCGGAGACGACAACAGCGCTCCAATAGCCAATATGACTAACAAAACTGCCGCAATGCACAGCCCCGCTTTTGTTACGATCCCCGCCTGAATGTCCAGGCTGCCTTTTTTGATTTCAATTTTCTGGTTTTCGCGGAACATTTTCCGTGCCTGCGCCAAAACACTCACGGCTGCAACCGCTCCGATTACAAACCACCAGGTCCCGACGGAATGAATATTAAACGCGGGAATGGTTACATAATAGTAAATAAAAGCTGCCGCTAATAAAATGACAGCAATGAAAAACTTTTTTCCTTTTTTTATCATCTGCTTCTCCTTTATAAGTATCGTTTATCTGTATTATCTGTTTAGTACAATCTTACTCTTTTCTTATAATTCTGTCAATCTTTGCAGACAACATAAATTTTTTTTCATTTTTCTTAAAAAAAAATAAAAAAAGTGCTTGCATTTTCTTTAACTTTATTATATAATATTTTTTGTCTTAAGGAATAAGACATGCGCCTCTAGCTCAGCTGGAAGAGCACCTGACTCTTAATCAGGGTGTCCAGGGTTCGAGCCCCTGGAGGCGCACTGAAGGACTTGTTGTGAAGATCGTGCTCTCATGACGGGTTCTTTTTTTGTCTATTTTTCATTAATAATTTTTTTCACTTCCTGAAAAGATTTTTCTATAAGATTTATTTTTCTCTCCAATTTCGGATTCTTATAGCTTAACTCCGCCAGTTTATATTTCATAGTTTTTCTGTTCTTCATCAATCTTTCCTTTTCTTTTTATTATATGAAGGAAATTTTATTTGATACAATTATTCTTTTCTATTACTCCGGCGTTTAAAAGTTCTTTCTATATTTAACCGCCAGAGTAATAAATCATTTTGAAATGATAAAATTTACTGATGTGCGATCATTGTTTTTTATTTTATTGGGAATCCGAAGGAATTTTCTATAAAACAAAAAAAGGAACCTGATATCGCAACAGGTTCCTTTTATTTAAATTATTCTTTTTACATATTAGCAATCAACGCCGCAATATCCTCCGGACTCATTGGACGGTTAGGATCCGACATATCCGGTACGGGAGGCTTCTCTTCTTCCTGGAATTTTTCTGTCATCTCCGGCAGCTCCTCTGACTCAGTATTAGCAATCAATGCCGCAATATCTTCCGGACTCATTGAATCATTATGATTTTGCACAGAAGAACCTGCTGCCGCCTGTTTTTCAGAGCGATTTTCCATCGGCGCCGGCTGCTCATCCACAGCGGACTTCTGTTGGCTTTCTTTTAATAATTCCTGTATGTACGCCGCTCCCGCAGCAGATTCCTGTTCTCCTGCCAGATTTGGCTCTGGCGCAGATATGCTGTCAACGGATGTATGCTTTGCTTCTTCTACAGATTGCGGCAAAGCGGTATCTTCTGGAACAGAATTCTGCTCTCCTGTTTGCACAGACCGCGGTGCGGTGATATCTTCTGCTGTGGAGTTATATTCTGCTTCCACAGACTGCGGTATGGCGACGTCTTCCGGCACAGCGCTTGGTTCTGCTTCTTCCGGTTCTGGTACTGTCAAATCTTCCGCTACAGCGCTTGGTTCTGCTTCTTCCGGCTCTGGTACTGTCAGATCTTTGGGCATGGCGTTTTGCTCTGTTTCCATGGACTGCGGTACTGTCAGATCTTCTGGCATAAGGCTTTGTTCTGCTGACTCTGGCAGAGACGTCTGTTCATTCGCGTTTACTGGTAAATCTTCCGGCGTGACGTCCTGTGCTGCTTCCATAGATTCCGCTACGGATTCCGTGACAGCTTCCTGCTCTTTTGGTGTCACTGGTGTTGTCAGATCTTCTGCTGAAGCTTCTATAGATTCATCGATAGATTTCTGAGGCGCATTTTCAGACAATTCCGGATGTTCTTCAACAGATCCCGTACTTTCCTCTGAGATAACCGCTTCCTTTGCCATTTCCTGTTCTGCAGTTTCTGTAATATTTGTTTCCGCAGGGTGAACTTCCTTTGCTTCCGCCGCAGCTTCCATTACATTATTATATGATTCTTCCAGAGACTGCTTAGAATTTAAAATATTTTCTGAAATCTCGTCTGCTTCTTTTACCAATAATTCTTTTAACTCCATAACTCTGCTGAGAATCTCTTTTTTATTCTCAATGAGTTCCTGTGATTCCTGATTATGTATTTCCCCCTGACGGGTAAGAAGCTGCTCCTGCATACTTGCAATCGAATTACGAAATTCCTCCATCTGAAGCAGTAATTTATCATTAGAATTCATCAATGCTTCTGCGTTTTCTTTACTCCGGCTGACAGTGATCTTTGCGATCTTCTTCTGGTCGTCTACTATATTATCGAGTATTGAAGATATTTTACGCTGATCCACATCTCCGGCTTTTTCCAGATTCATAATCTTTTGTCCGATAAAGTTAATTTTGTCATCTATATCCTGAACCTTCTTCTGAATAACTACATAAGAACTCTTCTGGACGCTCATAATGTCAGAATATTGTTCATTTCTGATCTTACCCTCTGTTTCTTTCCATTTAAACCAACTGTTGACAGACAGCAGCGCAAATATCATGGTAATGATTGCTGATGCCGCCAGAATGATATAATCCTCAGGAATATTAATAATTATGTAAATATCAATCAAACATATTAATAATGTAAGTACTAAAGTTGTCTGCAATCGTTTTTTAGGTGTTCTCTCATTTTCCATAAATATTCCTCCAGGGTATAAAATATTGACAATTCTCTTTTATAATGATAGCATAACTCCTTAAAGTTTGCAATGAATTTGACCGTAAACTGCGTACAGCAACATGCATTTATCAGCGTTTTGCCTTTCGATATCCCTCGTTTTCTGCTTCCTGCTCCGACTTAAAAATTACCAGATATTTCGAATCCGCCATTTGTTCATAAGCTGCCTGGCCAGGACAATGATAAATCTTAGATCTGGAATTTCCGCGTATTTCACCTTCAGCCTGAGTGTCGGTCTGTTCTAAATCTGTTTGATCAAGACTGCTTTCACCCGTCTTATAATCTATATAAATTCCCGGCTGTACATTATATACAAAAACATTATATGAAATACCTTCACCCTGATCCTCTACCGACATGGCTTCCATTTGAACGCCTTTCGCCAGCAAGTTCTGTTCCTCAAACACGGGCGTAACTCTGTACAGCACATGATTTCCGGTTTCTTTCACATAATCCGCCACCATATTTTCAAAAGGCAGCATACCTTCTACATTCATATATCTGGTGCCGGTAATCAAATTTTTTTCATTGGCATTCTCTCCGGATAACTGATAGCCAATTAAATGACAGCGGTTATACAAATATTTTCCATCAACCTGATCATATTTTACTGTATGCCATCCGGTGGGTTTTACCTTCCCGATACTTCCTCTCTCCTCCACAGGCATCAGGTCGGTTCCAATATTGGCGTAAGCAGTCCCGCATCTTTGCAGGTCATCCAGATCACTATAAGTTTCAAAAGATTTTTCTGTCAGTTCATCTTCCGAAAATTGCGGTATATTTCCATTCAGTTCCACATACGCACCTTCGGAATAAGCAGGAAGATCTTTAAGATTCGTAATCTCCTGTCCTGTCTGTGCCGTTTTCTCAGGCAACACAAATGAACATGAGGTTAAAAACATACAGCAAATAATAAAAATAATCCATGTTCCTCTTATTTTTTTATAATTCATCTTATTTTTTTATAAACCTCCCTGGTAATTTTCTCATGGGAAGAACCTTTAAATTCTTCCGTTCTCACTAAATCCCAATTTCCATCTGATAAATCAACCGTAAAATAAGTATCTGCAGGATAATGGCGGTTCCATTGATAGAGGACAATTTCCTGAATTTTGTCCAAATAATGACAAATATTCTGATTCTCCACAAAACAATACGCTTCTGTCCCTGCCTGTTCTAAAAAATGTTCAGAAACAACGATCGACGCATCCTGGTTTTGTTTGAACATATGATACGAATATGGATTCATATATAATTTTCTGCCCTTACATTCTTTTATTATATGTTCCCGTAAGATTCTGTCCTGACTCTGGCGGCGATTATGAAACATCATTCCCTTTTTTTCATCTATACATATGATAACAATCATTTTGCGTTCCTCCATGCATCAAAAACAGGTCAGCTAAGAAAATCTGGACAAAATGCATTGATAAACAGAAACGTATTTCCGCCCGCTTCTGCCAAAACCAAAAACTCTGTACCTGTTTTTTCACAATACTATTTTACAGACATCAATCCATGTTACAAACCCGGAATACTGTTCTAATTCCTGAATGGAAAGTTCAATGGCGCTGTTGGCGCTGCCGCACGCCGGGAACACAGTATCAAAACGTTTCAGCGACAGATCCAGATACGTTTCTATTCCTTCATTTACGGCAAAGGGACACACCCCTCCAACGGCATGTCCAATCAGAGGCTCTGCTTCCTCAAAAGATAACATTTTTGCCTTCGTTCCAAACTGTGCTTTATACTTTGCATTATCAATCTTAGCGTCGCCTGCTGCAACAATCAATATCACTTTTTCCCCTATATGGAATGACAGCGTTTTCGCAATGCGGCTTTCCTCACAATGCAGGGCTTTAGCAGCAAGAGCTACCGTTGCGCTTGAGCTCTCAAATTCCTGTATTCGTTCTTCCATACCTTTTGTTTTGAAGTATTCTCTTACTTTATCAATAGACATACGACTTCCTCCTGTTTATAAACTGTTTTACATGAACAATTTATCTATAAAAACAATTTTTTTTATTATTTATGAACCAACAGAATCAGAAGACATTGTAATTTCCGTCAATCTCTGATGGTTCTGCCATATAAAATTCTTATTATTATTTTTGTAAGTTCCTGCTAAGAATCACAGAAATCACCATAGCACCCGCCCCTAAAATCAAATAAATAACGGCGTATAGGATAAACGCACCTTCACCTGTACCAAAAAATATCCATGAACCAAACAGGAATAATACGGCTGAAACGATTGGCATTGGCCATAACTTTTTTATATTAGTTCCGGCAAAAACACCCATAATAAGAGAATATATTGGATTTACGGCATAGAATAATATAATGCATACTGCCATTCCTGCATCGCCATTTACAAAAGAATTTGTCAGAAATGGTAAGAACAGCATCATTACCATAGAAACTATTAACCAAAACATAAAATTATTTTTCATAATATCACAGACATCTCCTGACAATCAGACTACACAGATGTTATTATACTCCCAGATGATAAGCTTTTCAAGAAATCCAGATATGATAAAATAGAAAGATTAAAAATGATTGTTATTTTGTATTTCAATGACACAGGACAGGAGGAATGATACAACATTTGTTGTACAATTCTTCCTGTCCTTTTTAAAATTTAAACTCCCATCCATTTTTCTGCTTCTGCAGCATTAAATTCCAAAGGTTTGGCGCTTCAATCTGCGTTACTTACAGATGGTGAACACTTTTTCTATACCGGCGTAATTCTTCTTCGCTGACTTTTTCTATGATTTCATCAAGAAATGACAGCAGCTTTTTCTTGTCCCCGGGCAGTTTTCCATGAAACTGATACGCATTGGAAGCTCCCATTGCCGCAAAGATTGTTGGGATCTGCAAATTTTCAATAAGCGTGCGCATCTCTTTGTATTTTTCAAGTTCGCTTTCCTCCTGCCAGTTCCCGCGCTGTATTTCTGCATAAAGTTCAGAATCTGGATAAATCGTAAGCATATTTGCTCCAATGAGCGCAGGATGGATTTGATTACATAGTTCCGCCGTCAATTTTGCTCCAATTTCTCCCCGCCCTGCGCCGGAAATACTTACCAAATAAAAGAAATTGTAACAAATACCTGCTGCATCTAATCTTTGGCACTGCTCTAAGATGTCAGCAGAGGTATATCCCTTATTCATAAACCGCAGAGCCTCGTCATCGCCCGTTTCTATCCCGATTGTCAAACCATCATATCCAAAAGACCTCAGTCTGGCAAGTTCTTCATCTGTTTTAGAGGTAATATCTGTAATCCTTGCAAACGAGCCGACAGACTTCACTGACGGCAGGTATTTGTGGATTAACTCTGCAATCGCAGCCAATTTGTCATAAGACAAGACAAATGGATTTGCTCCCGTCAGAAACACCCGGTCAATACGCCCGCCGCCTGAACCCCTGACTGCTCTTTTCACCTCCTGCAAATCACACTCAATATCCTTCATCGGTGACATTCTGAATTTAAACGGCAAATCATGATACAGGGTACAAAACTTACATTTGTGATGCGTACAGCCTGCCGTTACCTCAATCAGAAGTGATGAAGCTTCGTACGGCGGCCGCCAAATTGTTCCTGTGTAATGCATAAACATATCTCCTTTCCTTATTCCCTGGCAGTTTCCCGCAAATACAGGTATACCCGCAGGACGTTTCTTGTTGCTTACCCTGATTATACATTTGTACAATGATTTTACAAGTACTGTACTTTTTTATAGTACTCTTAAATATTCTGTATACTGGCAGGTAATCAGGTCAAATATTTCCCTGACAAACTACATTATGGAAAAACAATTTTAATTATCACTTACTATTCCCTCATCAAAATAAGCAAAAAAATGCCCTTAGCCATGAGTTGCTATCCACAGCTAAGGGCATTTCCAATGTGGATTCGTTCTAATCTAATTTCTTAAAAATCCGTAACGATTCCTCCTGGTATTAAACTTGTATTTCAAGTTTCCCTGTACTATAATTATATGGCAAACAAACCGAAAGAAAAGAACGGACTTTTCAAATATATACAATTCAAAAAGTAAGTAAGGAGAATTACTATGAGTGTAAATTGCAAAAGCAGCTATAACTGCCCTGTAGAAGCTACGATTGACCTGATCGGCGGAAAATATAAATCCGTCATTCTCTGGCATCTCATGGACAAAACCTTACGATATAGTGAACTGCACAGATTAGTCCCCAGAGCAACCGATAAAATGCTGTCATCACAGCTAAGAGAACTTGAAAAAGACGGACTGATCAACAGAAAAGTCTATCCCGTTGTCCCTCCTAAAACGGAATATTCTTTAACAGAGTTCGGCAATACGCTCGTCCCCATCTTAGACGCTATGTGCGATTGGGGAACTGTTTACTTAGATGAAGTAAATAGTAAGCCAACCTGCTGCAAATCTCAACAATAAAAAACCTCTTACTTTGTTCATATCATATATCTCCTTGTAAGCTGATGTGTTAGAATTAAAGGCTGTTGAAGGTACAAAAAAGTGGGACATCAGCGTTATCAATATCTACGGGCATGAAAAACTCTCCAAACTTTAAACAGATTCAGAAGGGAAAACTATTTTCGGAGGGGCATAATTATACAGTCTGCCAAACACTGTTTTTTTATTTAGCAAACTATCATTTTAACTGCAAGCCTTATCCCAATGACTTCAAATTTTTTCTATATTCCTGCATTTCTAATTCATCAACATTGTCCAGAACATATTGCAGCTCATTTGTGACCTTTTCACGGTCATATGGCAAATATGCCGTTACTGGAATAAAGTTTGAAACCGTGTTTGCAAAAAAGTGTGTCCTTATATTTAAGTTATTGATTAGCAGTTGCAATTCACGAATACGCTCCTTTTCCCCGGCAGGTTCAAACAAGCCTTGCCGTGCCATTTTATACAATTCCGTATCTGGGAAAAGCGTGAGAGAATCCACGGAAACAAAATACGGATTAAGCTGACTGAAAAGATCTGCAGTATTCCTTGCATTTCGATATCCGCCGCCTTTTCCCGCAAGTCCCGTCATATAAACAAAGTAATATTCCATACCCGCTTCATCCAATTTCCTGCATTGCTCCAGAATATCAGCCGAAGTATATCCCTTATTTGCAAGGGCAAGTGTTTCATTATCACCACTTTCCACACCGATGCTCAAACCGTTAATACCCATTGCTTTTAGTTTTCTAAGCTGCCATACTTCTTTGTTCTTTATGTCACGGATGCTTGCAAACATAGCCATTGTCTGGCATTTAATAAGATAATCCCTTACCGTTAAAGCCCTGAGTTTAAGATTTTCATAACTCATCGCAAAAGGATTTGCCCCTGTCCAGAATATTCTTCTTGCATATGGTTGATAGCTCTTTATCTCTGCTAAATCTTCCTCAAATTCTTCCATAGGCGACATTCTGAAGCACTCGTTTTTATACAGGCTGCAAAACTTGCATTTATTATATGTGCAGCCGGAGGTAGCTTGTATGATGACTGAATGTGCTTCATATGGCGGTCGCCAAGTTCTGCCTGTAAAGTGCATGATTGCTTCTCCTTTCATTTACAGATGATGATAGGCGTTTGCGAAACGCCAGAACCCACATAAATACGGGATTCTTTTTGTTACAAAATAAAACAACTCCTCACTGGTCTGTGGTATAATTGAAATCTCCAGTAACAATTATCCATATCCACC